>JAVKFF010000250.1:0-42760 GCA_040226215.1 Azospirillaceae bacterium | reverse complement strand
GCCGGTCCCGGGTCTGCGGCGCATCACTGCGTGCTGCACCGCGCACGGGACGACATGGTCGTTTGTTGAAACAACCCCGTCGTCCCGGCCGCAGCGCAGCGGAGAGCCGGGACCGGTCTCCCGTCCTCACCGATGCGAGGTGAATCGCCGGCGTCGCCCGCATGAGCGATTGGCAGGGGCGGCGGTCCCGTGCTTCATTCGCGGACAACCCCCTTGCCGCCAACGAGACCCGGCCCCACCATGCGCCTGCTCCACGCCGCCTCGGAGATCTTTCCGCTGGTCAAGACCGGCGGGCTGGCCGACGTGCTCGGCGCCCTGCCGGCCGCGCAGGCGGCTGCCGGCGACGACGTCATGGTGGTGGTGCCGGGCTATCCCCGGGTGCTGGCGGCGGGCGACGGGCTCGCGGAAATCGCGCCGATCGCCGAGCGCTTCGGGGCGTCGGGACGACTGCTGAAGGGTCGTCTGGAGGGGCTGGCGGTGCCGGCCTATGTGGTCGACATCCCGGAATTCTTCGACCGGGAAGGCAACCCCTATATCGGCGCGGACGGTGCCGATCGGCCGGACAACTGGGCGCGCTTCGCCGCCTTCGCCCGCGCCGCGGCCGACCTCGCCCAAGGCGCCGACCCGGCCTGGCGGCCGGACCTGCTGCATGCACACGACTGGCAGGCCGCCCTGGCGCCGGCCTTTCTCGCCCACGAGCGGCCGGCCGTGCCCAGCGTGCTGACCGTGCACAACCTCGCCTATCAGGGGCTGTTTCCGGCCGAACGCTACGCCGCGCTGGGTCTGCCGGACGCCTTCTGGGGGCCGGAGGGGGCGGAGTATTGGGGCCAGGTCTCCTACCTAAAGGCCGGGCTGATGACGGCGACGAAGCTGAGCACGGTCAGCTACACCTACGCCGTCGAGATCCAGGGGCCGGAGCAGGGCTGCGGCCTGGACGGCGTGCTGCGCGCCCGGGCGGCGGACCTCACCGGCATCGTCAACGGCGTCGACTACGCCATCTGGAGCCCGGAACGCGATCCCCACCTGCCCTGCGGCTACCGGCCGGGCGCGATGGCCGGCAAGGCGCTGGTGAAGACGGTGCTGCGCCGTGAGCTCGGCCTGGAGTCGGTGAGCGACGTGCCGCTCTTCGGCGTGGTCTCGCGCCTCACCTGGCACAAGGGGCTGGACCTGCTGGCCGCCGCGGCCGAGGCGGTGCTGTCGCGTGGCGCGCAGATCGCACTCTTGGGCAGCGGCGAGAAGGGGCTGGAGGCGGCCTTCGAGGCCCTCGCCGTCCGGCATCCGGCGCAGGTGGCTGTGCGGCTCGGCTATGACGAGGCGCTGGCCCACCGCATCATCGGCGGGGCCGACGTGATCCTGGTGCCGAGCCGCTCGGAACCCTGCGGCCTGACCCAGCTCTACGGCCTGAAATACGGCACCCTGCCGCTGGTGCGCGCCACCGGCGGACTGGCAGACACGGTGGTCAACGCCGAGGCGGCGGCGGTCGACGAGGGGCGGGCGACCGGCTTCGTCTTCCACGACGCGACGGCCCCGGCGCTGGCCGGCACGCTGGGTTGGGTCTGCGACATGTGGCGCGACCGAGCGATCTGGCAGCGCATCCAGGCGGCCGCCATGGCGCAGGACTTCTCCTGGGCTCGGGCGGCGGGGGACTATCGGGCGCTCTACTCGGCGGCCCTCGCGCCCGGCTGAAGGAACTCCCGCGTGATCGCCACCGCCTCGGCGAGGCCGATGCGCTCGATGGCGACACCCTCGGGGAAGGCGCCGGCGAGGCGCGAGGGCATCATCGGGTCGAGCAGCACGAAGACGCCGTGATCGCCAGCCCGGCGCACCAGCCGGCCGAAGGCCTGCTTCAGCCGGAGGCGCGTCAGCATGTCGGTGTAGCGCTTCTTGCCGAAGAAGTCGGCACGGGCCTGCTGCAAGAGCGAGGGGCGCGGCCAGGGCACCCGGTCGAAGACGATGAGACGCAGCGCCCGGCCGGGCACGTCGACGCCGTCGCGCACCGCGTCGGTGCCGAGCAGGCAGGCGTCTTCCACCCCCCGGAAGATGTCGATCAGCGTGCCGGTGTCCATGCCGTCGACATGCTGGGCGAGCAGCGGCAGGCCGGCCGTCTCCATCGCCTCGGCGATGCGCCTGTGCACCGCGCGCAGCCGGCTGATCGCGGTGAACAGGCCGAGCGCGCCGCCACCCGAGGCCTCGAAAAGGGCGCGATAGGCGGCGGCGACCTGGCCCAGATCATCCTTGCGCACGTCGCGGACCACGAGCACGCGGGTCTGGCTGGCATAGTCGAAGGGCGAGGCGACACGCACCCGGTAGGGCGGGTCGGGGAAGTGGGCGGTCCCCGTCCGCGCCTCGGCGACGCGCCAGTTCTCCTCCTCGTCCTCGGTGCCGTCGGTCAGGGTGGCCGAAGTGACCACCATGCCCTGGAGGTGGCGGGCGAGCGCGGAGGCGAGCGGCAGGGTGGGGTCGAGGTGGTGGCGGTAATAGCCGATATCGACGTCGCGGCCGTCCAGCCGCTCGACCCCGAACCAGTCGACGACATCCGGCGTGGCCTCGCCGTCCAGCGCCGCCAGCATCGAGATCCAGCCCTGCAGCTCCGCCTGGGCGCGGCGTTCCAGGCCGCGGGTGACGGCATCGATCCGCATGACGGTATTGCTGTCGAGCTCCCCCGCCTCGTCCTCAAGTCGCTTGTGCAGGCGGCGGGCGAGGCGTTGCATCGGCGTCTTCAGGCGGGTGAGTGCCTGTTTCAGCGCGCGGGCGGCCTCCAACAGGCCGGGCACCGGGTCGTCGGGCGCGATCTCCAAATCGTAGGGGCCGTCCCGGCCGGTCGCCCGGGCGTAGACCTGGGTGCGGACGAGGGCGAGGAAACGCTCGGATGTCCGAAGTCCCTCGCCCGGATCGGGCAAGTCCAGCCCCTCCACCGGCGCCGCCGACGCCTCGCGCAGGCGGGTCTGCCAGCCCTCCGCCGGCAGGGCGCGGGCGGCCCGGTCGATCTCGTCGAGATCGGCATCGGCTTCCGCGTCGCCGGCGACCAGATCCTGCACCCGGCGGCGCAGGCCCCGCGCACGGGAGCGCCGGCCGGTGTCCGAGCCGACCAGCCAGCGCCGGAGCTCCGCCCCCTCGCGCGCGGTCAGGTGGCCGGCGAAGGTGCTGTCGGCGGCATCGAACAGATGATGGCCCTCGTCGAAGACGACGCGGCTGGGCAGTACGGGATCGTCGACCGTGCCGAGCGCCGCCTGGATCAGCACCAGGGCGTGGTTGGCGACGACGATGCGGGCCCGCCTCGCCCGCCGGACCGAACGCTCGATGAAGCAGCGCTGATAGTGGTCGCAGGCGGAGTAGATGCACTCGCCACGCCGGTCGGCGAGGCCGAGGCTGCGCCCCCGGCCGATCAGGTCGACCAGCCAGCCCGGCAGGTCGCCGCCGGTCAGGTCGCCGTCGCGCGTCGCCGCGATCCAGCGCGCCATCAGGCCGAGGGCGGGGGCGTAGGCCGGCTGGGTCGGCAGCAGGCGCGCCGCCTCCTCGAAATTCAACAGGCAGAGATAGTTCTCCCGCCCCTTGCGGACGACGACATGGGCCGCCTTGTCCTCGGCGATCGGGTAGAGGCGGTCCAGCTCCCGGTCGATCTGGTTCTGCAGGTTGCGGGTGTAGGTCGAGATCCACACCGGCGCGGCGTTCTTTTCCGCCCACACCGTCGCCGGGGCGAGGTAGCCCAGCGTCTTGCCGACGCCGGTGCCCGCCTCCGCCACCACGCTGATCGGACCGTCGTCGCGGTCGCGCGGGGCGAAGCCGTGGGCGACGGCGCTGGCATAGGCGTCCTGTTCCTGGCGGTCTTCCGCCGCCTCGCCGCGCAGCAGGACCAGCCGCTCGCGCGCCTCTTCCACCATCACCGGCTTGGAGCCGGGCGGCGGCGGCGGTGCCTCGCCGCGCCATTCGGGCAGCCGGCGCCAGACCTTGAGCGCGCGTTCCGCCGCGACGTGATCGGGACCGCCCGGCTTGCCCAGCGCGGCCAGCACGAAGGGCGCCCAGACCCAGCCGGCCTGGCCCATCAGGAAGGCGATGGCGACCGGGTCGGAGGCCTCCCGCCCACGCGTGGCGAGGTCGGCCAAGAGGCGGCCGGCGATGTCGCGCAGGCCCAGCGCCTCCTCCTCCGTCCCGCCCGGCAGCATGAGGCCGAGGGTCTGGGCGAGGCCACGCGGGGTCGGCAGGCACCACTGGGCGGGATGGACGAAGGCGAACAGCTCCAGCACGTCGAAGGCACGGACCCAGTCCCTGCCGGCGCGCCTGGCCAGTGCCCGTGCATGGCAGGTCAGCACCGGCGGACCGTCGAGGCGGTGGGCGAGCGCGGTGCCGGCCAGGGTCTCGGTCTCGCCCGCCGACGTCACCAGCGTCGCCGTCGCGGCGTTGGCGACGATCATGTCGGCATCCGGGATGCGGATCGATTCGGGCGCGGCGAACTGGACCATGACGGCGATCCTATCGCCCGGCGATGGACGGAAGCTACCCGGCGCCGTTCCGTGCGGGCGGGTTCAGGCGAGGAAGCTGACCAGGGCGATGGCCAGGATGACGGTGAAGGCGATGCGCCGGAAGAAGCGCTCGCTCGACCGGTCGAACAGCGCCTGGCCGATCTGCAGGCCCAGCGCGTAGAGCGGGATGGCGGCGAGCGTCATGCCGAAGACGAGCGGGGTGAACAGGCCGTTCAGCGCCATGGTCGGGATCGAGACGACATTGAGCAGGGCGAAGAAGGTGAACATGTTGGCGCGCACCGTCTCCACCGCCGACTGGCCGGCCAGCCAGAACAGCGTGATCGGCGGCGCGCCGAGCCCGGCCGTGCCATTGATGAAGCCGGAGAAGGCGCCGACCGAGAGCGTGACGGGCAGGCGCGGCGCGCCGCGATAGCGCCAGCCGCTGGCCAGCACCAGGGTGGCGACGAGCACCAGGATGGCGATGACGTCGGCCATCAGCACCGGGTCGACGGAGACCAGCACCCAGACGCCGACCGGCAGGAAAACCCCTGCCATCAGCACCATCGGCACCACCTCCCGCCAGTTGGCGCGGCGGAAGGCACGGGGCAGCAGGGGGACGGTGCCAACGGCGTCGGTCAGGATCATCAAGGGCAGGGCCAATGCCGGGGTGTAGAGCGCGGAAACCGACGACATCAGGATCAGCGAGGTGCCGAAGCCGGCGAAGCCGCGCACCATGCCGGCGGCCAGGCAGGCGGCGAGCGCCAGGAAAAGGTCGAGATCGGCGGGCGGGAAATCGATCACGGGTCGCGGATGCCTTGCGCGGGCGGCGTCGTCAGCCGGTGATCAGCGCGGCGACACCGATCAGCCCGATCAGCGTCAGCGCCGCCACCCGATAGTGCCGTTCCCCGCCCCGGCGGAAGCCGTGGCTGCCCAGGAACAGGCCGATACCGAAGACCGGCAGGCAGAGCGCGGCGAGGCCGATGACCTGGGCGGTGAACATGGCGTTGGCAGTGAAGGTGATCCAGCTGGCCAGCGTCGCCAGGAAGAAGAAGAGGATGGCATTGGCGCGCACCGTCGGGCTCGCCGTCTGGCCGGCCAGCCAGAACAGCAGGACGGGTGGGCCGCCCATGCCGACCGAGCCGTTCATCAGCCCGCTGGCGGCCCCGGCGGAGATCGTCACCGGCAGCACCGGCGCGCCGCGATAGCGCCAGCCGGTCAGGAGGATCGCCGTCATGGCGATGACCGACAGCGCGATCGCCCGCGTCATCGTCGTCTCGTCGACCACCAGCAGGATCCACACGCCCAGCGGCACGGCCAGGCTGGCGGCGATGGCGAGCGGCAGCACCTCGCGCCAGGCCGCGCGGCGCACAGCCGCGGGCACCAGCGGCAGGGTGCCGATGGAATCGACCAGCGAGACGACGGGGATGGCGAAGACCGGCGAGTAGAGCACGCTCAAGGCCGGCACCATGATCATCGCCGTGCCGAAGCCGGTGAAGCCGCGCACGCAGCCGCCGACGAAGGCGGCGAGGAGGGCGATGGCGAGGCTGAGATCGGCGTCCGGCAGGGCGAGCATGGCCGGCATCCTAGCCAGAGGTCCGGCGGCCCTGTCCATGCGAATGCTGCATCACCGACCAGCGCCGCCCCTCACCCCCATTGCCCTCGACTGCCGAGGGGCCTAAATCGGGCGACCGACACGCCCACCACCAGCGCCACCGGCCTCCGCATCATGACCGATCACGCCCCCGCCGACCCGATTTTCGTCGCGCCGCACGACGCCCGCGACAACCCGCTCAAGGCGCCGCGGCTGGAGAAGCTGAAGGCGACGAGGGAGGCCGGGATCAATCCTTACCCCTACCGCTTCGAGGTGACGGCGAGGGCGGGCGAGCTGCAGGCGCGCCATGCCGACCTGGCGGCCGACACGGAGACCGGGGAGACCGTGCGGGTGGCCGGGCGCATCCGGGCGATGCGCAATTCCGGCATGTTCATCGACCTGCACGACGAGACCGGCAAGATCCAGATCTTCAGCCACAAGGACTTCATGGCCGAGGCCGAGCGGGAGAAGCTGGCGCTGCTCGACATCGGCGACATCGTCGGCGTCGAGGGCCAGGTGCGCCGCACCAAGCGCGGCGAGCTGACCGTCAACACCGCGACCATCGAGCTGCTGGCCAAGTCCATCCTGCCGCTGCCGGAGAAGTATCACGGCCTGGCGGACATCGAGCAGCGCTACCGCCAGCGCTATCTCGACCTGATCATGAACGAGGAGAGCCGCCGCGTCTTCCGCCAGCGCTCGAAGCTCGTCTCCACCATGCGCCGCGTGCTGGAGGACAAGGGCTTCCTCGAGGTCGAGACGCCGATGCTGCACCCGATCCTCGGCGGCGCCTCGGCCAAGCCGTTCGAGACCCATCACAATGCGCTCGACATGCCGCTCTACCTGCGCATCGCGCCGGAGCTCTACCTCAAGCGCCTGACCGTGGGCGGGTTCGAGCGGGTGTTCGAGATCAACCGCAACTTCCGCAACGAGGGCATCTCGACCCGGCACAATCCCGAGTTCACCATGATGGAGCTCTACCAGGCCTATGCCGACTACACCGACATGATGGCCATGGTGGAGGACCTCTTCGCGGCCTGCGCGAGGGCGCTGCATGGCGCCACCACGGTCGCCTTCGGGGAGCACACCATCGACTTCGCCGGACCCTATCGCCGGGCGCGGATGACCGATCTCGTCCTGGAGCAGACCGGAGTCGACTTCCTTCTGATTCCCGACGCGGAGAAGGCGCGCGCCAAGGGGCGGGAGCTGGAGCTGCCGCTGACCGGCAAGGAGAACTGGGGTCAGGTGATCGAGCTCGCCTTCGAGCATTTCGTCGAGCCGATGCTGATCCAGCCGACCCATGTCACCGACTTCCCGCGCGAGATCTCGCCGCTCGCCAAGGCGCACCGCGACGACCCGCGCCTGACCGAGCGCTTCGAGACCTTCTGCAACGCCTGGGAGATCGCCAACGCGTTTTCCGAGCTCAACGACCCGCAGGACCAGTACGAGCGGTTCATGGCCCAGGTGAAGGCGCGCGAGGCCGGCGACGACGAGGCGCAGATGATGGACCGCGACTACGTCACCGCCCTGGAATACGGCCTGCCGCCGGCCGGCGGGCTGGGCGTCGGCATCGACCGGCTGGTCATGCTGATGACCGACTCCCCCTCGATCCGCGACGTCATCGCCTTTCCGACGTTGCGGCGGAAGTAGCCTCGTCTCGGCGCCGCGGTTGGCACCGCCATGGCCCGGATCATCGTCTTCGACAGCGGCGTCGGCGGTCGCTCGGTCGCCCATGCGATCGAACGGTGCCTGCCGGAGGTGGCGATAAACCTCGTCACCGACCGGGAAGGCTTTCCCTATGGCGACTGGGAGGCGGCCGCGCTGAAGGACCGGGTCGTCCGGGTGGTCGGCCAGGCGCTCGACCGCATTCCGGCCGACGCCGTGGTCATCGCCTGCAACACCGCCACGACGGTAGCATTGGACGCGCTGAGGGCGGCCTACGCCGTGCCCTTCATCGGCACCGTGCCGGGGATCAAGCCGGCGGTGGCGGCGACGCGGACGGGCGTGATCGGCCTCCTGGCGACCGGCGGCACCATCGGGCGCACCTATACAGCCGACCTGATCAGCCGCTTCGCCGGCCAGGTGACCGTGGTGCCGGTGGGAAGCCGCAACCTGGCGGCCATCGCCGAGGCCAAGCTCGCCGGCGCGCCGGTCGACCGGGCGGCGGTGATGGCCGAGATCGCCCCCCTGTTCCAGCGGGCAGGCCCGCCTGTGGACACCGTGGTGCTGGGCTGCACCCACTATCCGCTGCTGCTGCGCGAGTTGCAGGGCGCGGCGATGGCGCTTGGCGCGGGCACCATTACCTGGATCGATACCGGTCCCGCAATTGCCGCGCAGGTGGCGCGGGTGCTGGCCCGGGTGCTGGAAGAAAGCGCGAGCGGACAGGTTTCACGGTGAACGGATGGAACCGTGGGCCGGCGCCGTCAAAGCGTGATCCCGATCAGGGCCGGTTTGGCCAGGAGATAAAGGTGGAAATCACTTCCTTCATCGAGAAGGGCGCCATCACCAGATCCTGGCATTCGTCGCAGACGGAGTGACCTGGCACGATCGAGGTCAGGTCTTGGTCAATCGACTGCGCCTGAGCGCCCGCGAAAGTCACCAACGCGATGAGCACAGAGCCTGTAACGCGCAGCATGGCAACACTCCCCACCTGAAAATCCTGTCGGCCAAGACGCTTCGCGTCGCTGCCGCGAAGAGGACTGCACGCATCCTATACGAAAGTATGCTCGTTAGGAAGCCATGCGGCTCCGGCGCGGTGTCGGTCACAAGTATTCCGGTCTCCATCGGCACGAGCCGGCCGTGGCCCGCAAGAGGCGGGCGGTATCGGCTCGTCGCCGGGAAGAGGGCACGGTTGCTGGCGGGACGCGACGGCGCCTCCGCCGTGTGCGGGCGGATCAGCCCCCCTGCAGGCACTCCAGCGGCGAATTGCCGATGAAGTTGGTCACCGCGACCAGATCGGCGACGGACATGCCGGTGCGCAACTGGTTGGCGAGATCGGACTCGCCGCGCAGTACCGCCACCATGAATTCGCGCTGCTGCTCGCTGAACGCCTCCGAACGCTCGCCCATGCAGTCGCAGACCGGCGCGGGCAGGTTGGTGCCGGCGGAACAGGCGGCGGTGACGTCACCGGTCGTCTGCGCGGACACGGCGCCGGTCAACGTGGCGAGCGAAAGCGTGATGGCCGTGAAATAGACGGCCGCCGATGCAATGATGGTCCTCATGGAATGTCTCCCCCTCCCGATTCGAACCGATCTCCAAGGCGCGGCAGTATGCCGTCCGTTCACGAATGGCGGTAGTCCGGGCGCCACGCGGCGGGAGCGGCCGGCATGAGCGACGACCCCGATCCCCGCCTGCCGACCCATCTCATCGTCTCCGCCGCCCTGGGACGCTGCAATACCGAGGCGGTGCCGGCCTATGTGGTCAAGCGCGGCGAGGCCATGGGCGGGCTGGTGCTGCTGAAGCTCGACCTGCTCGACGGCTCCTCGCGCCTGCTCGTCCAGTCCCGGGACCTCGACGGCCACGTGGTCTGGATGCCGGCCGGCAAGGGCGGCACCATGGCCGAGGCCGACGCCCGCGACTACATCGCCCGCGCCACCGCCCGCGACCCCGACCTCTGGGTCATCGAGATCGAACACCGCGCCGGCTGGCACCCCTTCGAGGGCCGGGAGATGGCGGGGTAGGGAGGCTGGGGCGCTGACAGCGGGCGCTGACGACGGGCGCTGACGGGGGGCGCTGACTGGGGCGATGACGGCGGCGGTGACGATCGGAAGATCCCGGCTCTCCGCTTCGCTCCGGCCGGGATGACGATGGAAATCATCAATAGAAAACAAGACCGTCATCCCGGGCGACCGGAGGGAGACCCGGGATCTCCGGGTCGCCTGCTCCAACTCACGCGTTCAGCTCCTCGAACAGGTCGTCCCAGCCTGGGTTGTGCTTTTCGATCAAAGCGATCTTCCAATCCCGAGCCCAACGCTTGAGGCGCTTTTCGAAGGCGATGGCCGGGGCGCTGTCCTCGAAGGGCAGGGCCAGGACGAGGCGGTGGAGGTTGTAGCGGGCCGTGAAGCTGCGCGGATCGGCGGCGCGATGCTGCATCATACGAGCGGGAAGGTTGCCGGTGACGCCGGTGTAGAGCGTGCCGCGCGGCCGGTTTGTCAGGATATAGACATGGAACTGGCGAGACATTCTCCTAAGTTGAATTAATCGCCATGCAAATCAAACAAAAGAATAGGTGAAGACGGTCGGAAGATCCCGGCTCTCCGCTGCGCTCCGGCCGGGATGACGATGGAAATTATCGATAGGATGCTAGCACGTCGTTCCGGCCGACCGCAGGGAGAGCCGGAACCTCGAGCCCGTCTTCGCCGCCCGCGACCTGCGCCGTCTGCAATCCCCCGACCCGCGGGCGGCGATTGACAAGGCGTGGGAGGAGGGGCCATTTGCGGCGCCATGCCAGACACGCTGACCGCCACGCTCGAGAAGGAGGCGCTGGGGCCGATCGACGCCCGGCGGACCTTCGCCATCATCGCCCATCCGGACGCCGGCAAGACGACGTTGACCGAGAAGCTGCTGCTGTTCGGCGGCGCCATCCAGCTGGCCGGCGCGGTGAAAGCGAAGGGCGACGCCAGGCGCGCCAAGTCGGACTGGCTGAAGGTGGAGAAGGAGCGCGGCATCTCCGTCGGCACCTCGGTGATGACCTTCGATTTCGGCGGGCGCATCTTCAACCTGCTGGACACGCCGGGCCACGAGGACTTCTCGGAGGACACCTACCGCACGCTGACCGCGGTCGACAGCGCGGTCATGGTGATCGACGCGGCCAAGGGGATCGAGGCGCAGACCCGCAAGCTGTTCGAGGTCTGCCGCCTGCGCGACGTGCCGATCATCACCTTCATCAACAAGATGGACCGCGACGCCCGGGAGAGCTTCGACCTGCTCGACCAGATCGAGCAGGAACTGGCGCTGGACGTCACTCCGGCCTCCTGGCCGATCGGCTCCGGCAAGGGGTTTCTCGGCGTCTACAACCTGCTGGACGACCGCCTGGTGCTGATGCCAAAGGGCGAGAAGGAGAGCCCGGGCGAGGGCACGCCCTGCGAGGGGCTGGACGATCCGAAGCTCGACGCCATGCTGCCGGACTACGCCGTCGCGGAGCTGCGCGAGCAGGTGGAGATGGCGCGCGGCCTGCTGCCGCCCTTCGACCTTGCGAGCTATCGCGAGGGGCATCTGTCGCCGATCTTCTTCGGGTCGGCTGTGAACAATTTCGGCGTGCGCGAGCTGCTGCAGGGCCTGGCCCGAATCGCCCCGCCGCCGCGGCCGCAGCCGGCCGCCGAACGGCAGGTACAGCCGGACGAGAAGAAGGTCTCGGGCTTCGTCTTCAAGATCCAGGCGAACATGGACCCCAAGCACCGCGACCGCATCGCCTTCGTGCGCCTGGCCTCGGGCCATTTCGCCCGCGGCATGAAGCTGAAACACGTGCGCTCGGGCAAGCCGGTCAATACCTCGGCGCCGCTGCTGTTCCTGGCCCAGGACCGCGAGGTGGCGGAGGATGCCTGGGCCGGCGACATCATCGGCCTGCCCAATCACGGGGCGCTCAGGATCGGTGACGCGCTGACAGAGGGCGAGGACATCCGCTTCACCGGCATCCCCTCCTTCGCGCCGGAGATGCTGCAGCGGGTGCGGGCGGAGGACCCGATGAAGGCCAAGCATCTGGGCCGCGCCCTGGAACAGCTGGCCGAGGAGGGCGTGGCCAGGGTGTTCAAGCCGATCCTGGAGTCGAGCTGGGTGGTGGGCGTGGTCGGTCAGCTGCAGTTCGACGTGCTGGCCGACCGCATCCGCACGGAGTACCAGGTGCCGGTGCGCTTCGAGCCGACGACGCTCTACACCGCGCGCTGGATCGTCGCCGACGACGCGCGGGAGCTCAAACGCTTCGTCGACGCCAACCAGAGCGCGGTCGCCTATGACCACGACGGCACGCCGGTCTTCCTGGCGCGCAACGCCTGGCACCTGGACGACGCCCAGAGCAGCTGGAAGGCGCTGAAGTTCCTCAAGACCAAGGAACAGCACGCCGAGTGACGCCGGACGGCCGGCGCCGGGGTCAGAAGAACTCCTCGACCCAGGGTGCGGGGCCGGCGAACAGCCGCTCCGCCATGGCGATCGCTGCCGGCGGTCCGGACAGTCGCCCCATGGCGGCGAGCCGGCCGGCGCCGAGATGGCCGGTAAGGAGCGGTGCCGCGGCCGCGACCGGAAGGTCGAGGGTCACAGCCCCGTCGCCGGCAATCGCGTCCCGGTCGCCCAGCCGCTCCAACGTCGCCTTCCCGTCAGCGACGACGAGGCGGTAGCTGCCGGACTGGTCGGTCAGCAGCGGATCGTCGTAGCGCAGGACCAGGCTGCCGTGGGCGCCTTCGGGATAGCCCCGGGCGGTCAGCGCCACCTTAAGATCGGTCACCCGCGACATGAAGGGCTCCAGTTCGTGCACACGCCACTGCGCGTCGGGCAGGGCCTCCACCAGCGGGTCGACGGGGGCACCGCACCACGCGACTTCCTTGGCCATGGTGCGGTGGCCGGCCAGCAGCGACAGCACGGCGGCGGGGCCGCCGGGTCCGGGGGCGCAGTGATCGACCAGCATCAGGGTGTTGCGGCTGCGGGTGAGCACGGCATAGGCCGCCTCCCCGTCGGGGCCGGTGAGGAAGAACAGCCGGCGATGGCCTTCGTTACGGTTCCACTGGCGCCAGCGCAGGAAGGGCACGCGCTCCAGCAAGCCCTGACCCTGCGCCTGCCAGCGGGCACGGATCGCCTCGCAGCGCGCATGCAGATCGGCCAGGGCGGACGCGTCCTCGGGAATCTCCAGCGCCTCGACACGCCAGCCCTCGGCCTTCGGCACGGCGTCGAGCGGCAGTGTGTCCGCCTTGTAGACGGTGAAATGGCCGGCATTGGCGAAGCCGTTGCGTCGGTAGAAGGCGGGGCTGGAGGCGAACAGCGAAACGAGGCCCCAGCGGTTGGTAGCGGCCTCGCGGATGCCCTCGGCGATCAGCCGCCGGCCGACGCCGGCTCCCCTAACCTCGGCGGCGACGGCGACGCCGGTCAGGCAGCCGGCCGGGACCGGACGGCCATGCAGGTGGTGGGCCGACGGGATCCAGGACAGGGCGGCCCGCAGGTCGTCGCCGGCGAACAGGCCGCGATGATTGGCGTCGCCGACGGCCCGGCGCCAGCCCGCCTGGTAGGCATCCGGACTGCCGAAGGTGAACATCAACAGGGCGATGTGGCCCGCCATCTCGCTCTCGCGCAGCGGCCTGTAAGCGATCTCGGTCATGCAAAACATCCGCGCACGGAAGGGTCGTGGCTGTTTAGATCAGCCTCCGATGGGATGCAAGAGACGCGCGCGAGGGCCGCCCGACAGGCGAGACGCCGTGCCAAGCAAAGCCCTCAAGCGGCGGAAAATCGTGCGATTCTGTAAAAAAGCCGTTGCTTGCGCGACCCGATTCATAGAATAAAGTGGGTGTAGCGCGACTGCGGTCGCGGCGGAGATAGTTGGCTGTATTTCCGTCGCAAATTGGGTCGCTTCGTTCGAGGGACAAGTTACAGCTGCGTGACGCCTGCAGGCGCTGCGTGAAAAAAGTCAGGAAGGAGTGACTGATGTCGAAGACTCGCAATCTTATCTCCGCCAGCCTGTTCGCCGTCGCCGCGGCCTTTGCCAGCGCGCCGGCCCAGTCAGCGGATATCGTGACCGTCGCCTCCGAGGCCGGCACGTTCAACACCCTGCTCGCCGCCGCCCAGGCTGCCGGCATGGCCGATTTCTTCGCGGGCGGCGCCAGCGCCCCGATGACCCTCTTCGCACCGACTGACGAGGCCTTCGCGGCGCTCGGCCAGGACGCCATCGACGCGCTTCTGGCCGATCCGGAGGCCCTGCGCGAGGTGCTGATGTACCATGTGGTGCTGCGCGAGATCCCGTCCTCGGCGCTGCGCAACCGCGAGGTTCACAGCCTCTACATGATGAACTTCGGTCACCTCAACGTCTGGACCACCCAGTCCGGCGTGCGCCTCGGCGACATCGGCGGCTCGGCCCGGGTCGTGACCGCGGACATCGAGGCGGACAATGGCGTGATCCACGTCATCGACCAGGTCCTGATGCCGTAAGGTACCGCGACCGTCTAAGGTTTTTGTGGGGTCAGGAACGGGGCGCTTCGGCGCCCCGTTCTTCTTTTGCCGGCTTCTCGCTTGAAGGCCGGTTGCCGGCCAGTCAGGCGATCAGTCAGGCGGCGAGCCGCGCGGCGACCGCCCGGCGGACCGTGCCATGGCGCGCCTCGGCGCTGGCGGCAAGGTGCTCGCGGCTCTTGCGGTAGTCGGCGGCCCGGGCGGTCTCCTTGATGGCGCCGAGATTGATATCGACGTTCAGCAGCACCGCCTCGATCGCGCCGGCGAGCAGGGCCGCCCCTGCCCCGACATCCGAAACGATGGTGCGATCGCAGACATCGACCGCCTGGCGGGCCAGGTCCAGCCCCTCGAGCGCCGATTGGGCGCCGTTCAGCGGCACCTCGGTGGCGGCGATTGCGGCCTGGCGCATGGCCTCGCGGCGCGCCGTCTTGTCCTCGTCGCTTTCACGGGGCATGCGCATCGCCGCCATGTAGGCCTCGAACACATCGACATCGGCGTCGGCGTGGCGGGAGACCTCGTCGAGCAGGCGGTCGCCCTTGAGGATCAGCGCGTCGAAGGCGCCGCTATCCTCGGCGCGCCGGGCGGAGACGCGCAGCGCCATCAACACCAGCCCGACGCCGAAGCTGGCGCTGACCATGGCGACCGAGCCGCCGCCGGGGGTCGGCTGGTCGCTCGCCGTGCGGTCGCGGAAGTCGGCAAGACCCAGATGCCAGAGACTCATGGGGCGGCTCCCGGAATGCCCTGCAGGGCCATGGCCCTGAGGAGGTTGTCGAAGATCAGCGTGCTGGTCAGCGGGCCGACACCGCCCGGCACCGGCGTGAAGGCCTGGACCACCGCCGCGATGGCGGGATCGGCGTCGCCGACGATGCCGGTCTCCGTCGGGTTGATGCCGGCGTCGATGACGATCTGACCTGGCCGCACCAGAGACGCGGTGAGGAGGCCGGGGCGTCCGGCCGCCACGAAGACGATCTCCGCCGCCGCCAGCGCCGCGCCGAGATCGCGGGTCCTGGTATGGCAGACGGTCACCGTGGCGTCCCGGTTGATCAGCATGGGGATCAACGCCCGGCCGACCGTGCGGCCGCGGCCGATCACCGCCACCGGCCGGCCGCGCAGCGCCCCCTGGGTCTCCGCCAGGCGGATGCAGGCGAGCGGTGTAGCCGGTGCCAGCGCCTCGGCTTCCCGCCCGGCGGCGATGAGCCCGAGATTGATCGGCGTCAGGCCGTCCACGTCCTTGGCCGGGTCGAGGCAGGCGATCGCCCGGTTCTCGTCGAAGCGGGCGTCGAGCGGCAGTTCGAGCATGATGCCGTGGATCGCCGGGTCTTCTGAGAGGCCGGTCAGCACGTGTTCCAGAGAGGCCTGGTCGGTGCCGTCCTCCATCTCCACGAGGCGCAGCGCGATGCCGAGCTTGGCCGCGGCGCGCGCCTTCGATTCGGCATAGGAACGCACCGCGCCGTCGCTCGAACCGACGACGGCGACCATGACCGGCTGGTGTCCGCCCGCCGTCAGGCGCTCGGCACGCGCGGCGATGTCGGCTTTGAGCTCTGCCGCGAGCGGCGCGCCCTTGATCGGGACGGCGCCCGGCGGATCCGGAGGGTGGCTCGGCACGATCGCGCGATCTCCCGGTGATGAGGCAGGTGGTGATGAGGCAGGCAGGCGGGCGTCTGCTTAGACCAGCCGGCGCCGCCAGACAACCCGGCCGCCGGAACACCCGCCGCACTTCAGCCTTGAATCGCCCGCAGCCTTCCTGTGTGCTAGCTCTCTTCGGCAGAGCGGGACGTTGGCAGCCCGCAGCGACCTTGGCGACCGCCGGTTCGCCCTGTCCCCGCCTCCCGGGTTCGGCCGGACCCGCATGAACAAGGAACGCATTCCCGCCGTGGCCACCACACCGATCCTCCTCAGCCTGGGCAGCAATCTGGGCGATCGCGCCGCCAATCTGCGCGCCGCCCTCGCCGGCCTTGGGCGGTTCATGCATGTCACCGCCGTCTCGCCGCTCTACGACACCGCGCCGATGTACGTCACCGATCAGCCCGCCTTCCTCAATGTCGCGGTGACCGCGGAGACGGCGCTCAGGCCGCACGACCTGCTCCGCGCGCTGAAGGCGCTGGAGGCCCGCCTCGGCCGCGTGTCCGGCCGACGCTATGGTCCCAGGGTCATCGATCTCGACATCGTGATGTATGGCGGCGAGGCGATCACGAGCGATGAGCTGACCATCCCCCACGCGCGGATGACGGAGCGGGCCTTCGTGCTGATTCCGGCCAGCGACATCGCCGGCGACTGGGTCCACCCGCTCGACGGCCGCTCGATCCGGGCCTTGAGCGAGGCTCTCGGACCGAGCGACGATCTGGTGCGGCGTGAGGATCTCGCCGCCTAGGCGCCCCGCCCGCGACCGCGTCGCGCTCGCGGCGCTGCTCGCCCTGGCGATGTCGTCACCGCCGGTGCTGGCCGAGGACATCGCCGCCGGCGGCCTCGTCTTTTCCGACCGCGAGGGTGGCTTCGAACTCCTGGGCGTCACCGGCAACGGCACGCTGGAGGATCCCTTCGTCATCACCGAGCGGATCACCGGCAGCGCGCCGGCGGTGCTGGTGATCGAGGGTGTGGTCCCGGGCTTCGGCAACCGCGCACGGTCCAACCATTTCGCCAGCTTCGTCGTGGTCAAGCGGGTGATCAATGCCACCGACGACGACTGGCAGAGCTTCCGCATGGAGCTGCGCGAGGAGATCGACCGGCCGTCGGACTACAATGACGGCCTGTCCTTCGGCCAGGAGCGCGACCCCCAGCGCGTCTTCGAGGCCGACCGCTATGCCGACATCCGAATCGTCGACGAACCCGCCGACAGCCTGCTATTCGAGCGGGGACTCGTCGCCCCGGGCGAGTGGGCGACATTCCGCTTCGTTGTCACCCACAACGCCCCGGGGCCGACGCTCTATCTCGTGCAGTTGCGGGAGACCCCGCTGAGCCTGGACCTGGAGTCGGGAGTGGACGTTTGGCCGATCATACGCTGACGGAATTGACGGCGGTCGAGGCCGTCGCGGCGCTGACCAGGGGCGAGGTGCGCCCGACCGAGCTGGTCGAGGCCGCGGCCGCGCGCATCGGCACGGTCGATCCCCAGGTGAACGCCCTGCCGACCCTGTGCATCGACCGGGCGCTGGCCCACGCCGCCCGCATCGAGGCCGAGCAGGCGCTGCCCTGGCTGGCCGGTCTGCCGCTGGCGATCAAGGACCTGACCGAGGTCGCGGGCGTGCGCACCACATTCGGCTCGCCGATCTTCGCCGCGCACGTGCCCGAACGATCGGACCTCATGGTGGAGCGCATCGAGCAGCGCGGCGGCGTCGTCATCGCCAAGTCGAACACGCCGGAATTCGGCGCTGGGGCGCAGACCTTCAACGAGGTGTTCGGCCGCACGCTCAACCCCTGGGACATCCGCAAGACCTGCGGCGGCTCGTCCGGCGGTTCCGCCGTGGCGCTGGCCACCGGCATGGCCTGGCTGGCCCAGGGCTCCGATCTCGGCGGTTCGCTGCGCACGCCGGCCAGCTTCTGCGGCGTTGTCGGGCTGCGCCCCAGCATCGCCCTGGTGCCGCATGGCCCCGCAGCGCTGCCGTTCAACACGCTGTCGGTCGAGGGGCCGATGGGCCGGACGGTCGCCGATGTCGCGCTCTTCCTCGACGCCATGACCGAGTCGCCCCCCGGCACATTCGACTACCTGGAGGCGGTCAACAACGCTGAAATCGGCACCGTGTTCGGTCGCCGGCGCGTGGGCTATTCCGCCGACCTCGGCATCGTGCCGGTCGATCCCGCCGTCGCCGGGGTGACCGACGCCGCGGCGCGCAAGCTGGAGACGCTCGGCATCGCCGTCGTCGAGAGCTGCCCCGACTTCACCACCGCCCGCGACGTCTTCCAGGTGCTGCGCGCCGTCGGCTTCGGCGCGGCCCATGGCGAGAAGCTGGAGACGCATCGCGACCTGCTGAAGCCGGACGTCGTCTGGAACATCGAGGCCGGCCTGAAGCTGACGGGCGAGCAGGTCGCCTGGGCCGAGCGGGAGCGCGGCCGCATCCATAACGCGATGATGGCGTTCTTCGCCGAGCATGATTTCCTGCTGGCGCCGACCGCGATCGTGCCGCCCTTCGATGTGGAAAAGACATCGGTCTCCGAGGTCAACGGCCACCGTTTCGAGACCTATATCGACTGGATCGCCATCACCTTCGCGATCACGCTGACCGGCTGTCCCGCGATCTCCATTCCTTGCGGATTCACCGAGGACGGCCTGCCGGTCGGCCTGCAGGTGGTGGCACCGCCGCATCGCGAGGCGCGGCTGCTGGCCGCCGCAAGGCTGATGGAGGAGGTCTTCGGCGTGGCCCTCACCCGGCCGATCGAGCCGCGCATCGTCTGACCGCGCGCAAGCGCGTGCTTGTGGTCTCGGCGACATCCCCATATATTGCGCTGCAACAACGCTTCAGGATGCCAACGCGATGGACAGCGTCACGGCGGCCGACGACGACATCGTCGGCCATTTCATCGAGGATCTCGTCATCGGCATGTCGGCGAGCTTTCAGCGGACCGTGACCGAGGCGGACATCGTGCTCTTCGCCGGCGTCTCGGGCGACACCAACCCGGTGCACATCAACGAGGAATACGCCAAGCGGAGCTTCTTCAAGGGGCGCATCGCGCATGGCATGCTGGGTGCGGCCTACATCTCCACCGTGCTGGGCACCAAGCTGCCAGGGCCGGGGGCGGTCTATATCGGCCAGAATCTGCGCTTCAAGGCGCCGGTGCGGCCGGGCGACACGGTGACGGCAAGGGTCGAGGTGCGCGAGATCATCCCGGAAAAGCACCGGGCGATCATGCAGACCATGGTGATGGTCGGCGACAGGACGGTGATCGACGGCGACGCCACGGTGATGCTGCCCTCGCGGATGAGCCGGTCGGCCTGACGCCGATCGTCCCGTTCGCCCGCACTGGCCCGCGCCATCCCGCCACCCTATAGTCCAGCGGCAGAAAGCCGACGCCGTGCGGCGATATCGGCGTCACCAACACGCGCCCGGTCACGCCAACCAGCGATGCAGATTTTCCGACACATCGACGACGTCACCGGGGCCTTCCGCGGCAGCGTGATCGCGATCGGCAATTTCGACGGCGTGCACCGCGGCCACCTCATGGTGCTGGAGGAGGCACGCGCGGTTGCCGCGGCCGAGCACGTACCGCTCGGTGTCCTGAGCTTCGAGCCGCACCCCCGCCGGTTCTTCCAGCCCGACGCGCCGCCCTTTCGCCTGACACCCTTCCGGCGCCGGGCGCAGCTGCTCGAGGCGGCGGGCATCGATTTCCACGTGGTCCTGAGCTTCGACGAGCCGTTCTCGCGGCTGTCGCCGGAAGCCTTTGTCGACCGGCATCTCGTTGCCGGCCTCGAGGCGGCGCACGCGGTCGTCGGCTACGACTTCCATTTCGGCCACAAGCGCGCCGGGTCGCCGGAGGTGCTGGCGGCGCTGGGCCGCGCGAAGGGCTTCGGCGTCACCATCGTCACCAAGGCCGGGGACGAGACCGGTCACGTCTTTTCCTCATCGCGGGTGCGCCAGCTCCTGCGCGATGGCGAGATGGCGGCGGCGGCGGAGATCCTCGGCCGGCCCTGGTCGATCGAGGGGCGGGTCCAGCATGGCGACCGGCGCGGCCGCACGCTTGGCTTCCCGACGGTCAACGTCGCCCTGGGCGAGTACCAGCGCCCGGCATTCGGCATCTACGCCGTCGAAGTCGTGATCGAGGGATGGGAGAAGTCCCTCGGCGGTGTCGCGAGCATCGGCCTCCGCCCCATGTGGCGCACCGAGGAGCCGCTGCTGGAGGTGTTTCTCTTCGACTTCGACGCGGACATCTACGACCGTCACGTCGAGGTCCGCCTGATCGCCTTCCAGCGGCCCGAGATGACATTCGACGGGACGGATGACCTGGTCCGCCAGATGAACCAGGATGCGGCCGAGGCCCGGTCGATCCTGTCGAACCGTTGACCCAGCCTTGCCTTGGCGCCGCTTGACGTGGTCGGACCGTCGGCTATGTTCCGGCGCCATGACAGCACTCATCGACAGGCGCCGCGGGCTGCGAATTACCGACCCGGCCTCCTGACCTGATTGGTCCGGCGGAGGCCGGGACGTCGATCATGCCTGCGCCGTCGCCGAGCGCGCGCGGCGCTCTTCCCCGACCAGGGTTCCACGCCGACCATGGTTCCACGCCGACCAAGGTTCCACGATTGGGTGCCGCGCCGGCACGGCAGTGCCGGCAGAGGCCTTAAGGAAGCAAGATGAGCGAACAGAGCGCGAAGACGGACTACAAGGAGACGGTCTTTCTTCCCCGCACCGACTTTCCCATGCGCGCGGGGCTGCCGCAGAAGGAGCCCGAGATCCTCGATTTCTGGCGGCAGATCGATCTCTACCGCCGTCTGCGCGAACGATCCGCCGGCCGTGAGAAGTACGTTCTGCACGACGGCCCGCCCTACGCCAACGGCCATCTCCATATCGGCCACGCGCTGAACAAGATCCTCAAGGATTTCGTGGTGCGCACCCGGCAGATGATGGGCTTCGATTCCAACTACGTGCCGGGATGGGACTGCCACGGCCTGCCCATCGAGTGGAAGATCGAGGAGCAGTATCGCGCCAAGGGGCAGGACAAGGACGACGTACCGATCCTGCAGTTCCGCCAAGAATGCCGCGACTTCGCCCAGCACTGGGTCGACGTGCAGAGCGCGGAATTCCAGCGCCTGGGCGTGGTCGGCGACTGGACGGCGCCATACCTGACCATGACCCGGGACGCCGAGGCCCAGATCGTCCGCGAGATCCACCGCTTCGCGGCCAATGGCGGTCTCTATCGGGGGCTGAAGCCGGTGCTGTGGTCGGTGGTCGAGAAGACCGCGCTGGCCGATGCGGAGGTCGAGTATCACGACCACGTCTCCACCACCATCCACGTAACCTTTCCGGTCAGCACCGCCGGCCATCCGTCGCTTGCCGACGCGGCGGTCGTCGCCTGGACGACGACGCCCTGGACCATGCCGGGGAACCGGGCGCTGGCCTATGGCGAGGACGTGGATTACGGCGTCTATCGGGTAACGGAGCTGGCCGAGGGCGGGCATGTCGCCGTCGGCAGCCGCCTTCTGGTGGCAACCGAGCTCTATGACAGCTTCGCCAGGGAGGCGGGCATCGCCACCGCCGAGCGCGAGACGCTGCTGAAGGGCCGGGATCTCGCGGGCACCATCGCCCGGCACCCGCTGGCCGGCCATCCCGACGCCGACGGCGGATACGACTACGACGTGCCGATGCTGCCGGCCGATTTCGTGACGGTCGAGCAGGGCACGGGCATCGTCCACATCGCGCCGGGTCACGGCGCCGACGATTACGATCTGGGACTCGAGCACGGGCTCGAGGTCGCCGAGACGGTCGCCGAGGACGGCCGCTACATGCCGAGCGTGCCGCTCTTCGCTGGCCGGGTGATCTACGACCAGCACGGCCGCTCGGGCGATGCCAACAAGGCGGTGATCGAGGCGATCGCCGGCAATGACAACCTCGTCGCGGTCGGTCGGCTGGAGCACCAGTACCCGCATTCCTGGCGCTCCAAGGCGCCGCTCATCTTCCGCGCCACCTCGCAGTGGTTCATCTCGATGGAGACGAACGACCTGCGCGGCAAGGCGATGCAGGCCCTGAAGGAGACCGCCTTCTATCCCAAGGCGGGGTACAACCGTCTGTCCTCGATGATCGCCGGCCGGCCAGACTGGTGCATCAGCCGCCAGCGCAGTTGGGGCGTGCCGATCGCCATCTTCGTGCACCGGGACACCGGCGAGGTCCTGACCGACGCGGATGTGTTCGCCCGCATCGCCGCGATCTTCGAGACGGAGGGCTCCGACGCCTGGTTCGCGCGCGATCCGGCCGACTTCCTCGGCAACGCATACGACGCCACGCTGTGGCGGCCGGTCACCGACATCGTCGAGGTCTGGTTCGAATCTGGCAGCACCCATGCCTTCGTTCTGGAGAAGCGCGCCGATCTGAAATGGCCGGCCTCGATGTATCTGGAGGGCTCCGACCAGCATCGCGGCTGGTTCCACTCCTCGCTGCTGGAGAGTTGCGGCACCCGTGGGCGCGCGCCTTACGACGCGATCCTGACGCACGGCTTCACGCTCGACGAGAAGGGCCGCAAGATGTCAAAGTCGCTGGGCAATCAGGTGGCGCCGCAGGATGTGATCGCCCAGTCCGGCGCCGACATCCTGCGCGTCTGGGTGGCCTCGGTCGAATATGCCGAGGACCAGCGCATCGGACCGGAGATCCTGAAGACCACGGTCGACACCTATCGGCGCCTGCGCAACACGCTGCGCTACCTGCTGGGCGCGGTCGGCGATTTCGACCCGGTGGAGGAGGCGGTCCCGGCGGCGGAGATGCCGGAGCTGGAACGCTGGGTCCTGCACCGGCTCTGCGAACTCGACGACACGGTGCGCCGCGCGCTCGAGGAGTTCGACTTCAACGCGATGTTCCTCGCCGTCCACGCCTTCTGCAACGAAGATCTGTCGGCGTTCTATCTGGATATCCGCAAGGACAGCCTCTATTGCGACCACCCGGGCGCGTCGCGCCGGCGGTCCGCGCGCACGGTGATGAACACCGCGCTCGACTGCCTGATGAAGTGGCTGGCGCCGGTCATCGCCTTCACCGCGGAGGAGGCCTGGCTGACCCGGCATGGACGCGATTCCGGTTCGGTCCACGAGCAGCTTTTCCCCAGTCTGGATGACGCCTGGCGGGATGCGGCTCTGGCGCAGCGCTGGGCGGCGATCCGGCGGGTACGCCGCGTGGTCACCGGCGCGCTGGAGAAGGCCCGCGCGGACAAGCAGATCGGCGCCTCGCTGCAGGCGCATCCGACGATCCATTGCAGCCTGGCGCTGGCCGATCTCCTCGGCTCCGTCGAGATGGCGGATATCGCCATCACCTCGGCGGCGACCGTCAGCGTCGGCGACGGGCCGGCCGAGGCCTTCCGGCTGGCCGACGTGCCCGAGGTCGCCGTGACCCTGGGTCTGGCCGAGGGTGACAAGTGCCAGCGCTGCTGGAAGGTGCTGCCGGAAGTCGGCGAGACCCCGGCCTTCCCCGACCTCTGCCAGCGCTGCGCGGAGGTGGTCGGCGATCTGCGCGCGGCCGCGGAGTAGGCGTGGTGGCGCGATCCCGCTGGCGCCTGGGGCTGCTCGCCATACTCGTGGTCGTCGCCCTCGACCAGGCCAGCAAGTGGTGGGTGCTGACCAGCCTCTTCGAGCTGCCCCTGCCGGTGCGCGCCGGCATGGGCGCGGTGCCGATCGAGGTCACCCCCTTCTTCAATCTCGTCATGGTCTGGAACTACGGGGTCAGCTTCGGGTTGTTCGGCGACAGCGGCGCGCGCTGGCTGCTGGTCGCGCTTTCCCTCACCATCGCCGCGATCCTGCTGGTCTGGATGGCACGGCTCAGTCGCCGCCTGCCGACCTTGGCCTTCGCGCTGATCATCGGCGGGGCGGTGGGCAACGCGATCGACCGGATCGTGTTCGGCGCGGTTGCGGATTTTCTGGACTTCCACGCCTACGGTTATCATTTTTGGGCGTTCAACGTCGCCGACTCCGCGATCACCATCGGGGTCTGCCTTATTTTGGTCGACAGTTTCCTCGTACATCCGCAAGCGGAAGCCGGGGAAGCCCGTAGGGCCGGCAATGACGGAGAGGTATCGTGAAAACCGCGCGTTCGGTCATCGTCCTGTCGTTCATCGGAGCGTCCGTCCTGCTCGGCGGCTGCTCGAATGTGCGCGAATCCCTGGGCTTCGAGCGCGGCACGCCCGACGAATTCAACGTGGTTCCGAGCGCGGGGCTGGAAGTGCCACAGGGCGTCTCGCTGCCGCCGCCGACGCCAGGCGCCCAGCGCCCGCAGCAGGTCGCGACCTCGACCCAGGCGCAGCAGGCGGTCTTCGGCTCCAGCGCCGGCACCGGATCAGCGAGCGTGTCGGGCGGCGAGCAGGCGCTGCTTTCCAGCGCCGGCAACGCGGAACCCGGCATCCGGCAGATCGTCGAGCAGGAGACGCGGCAACTGATTCTCCAACAGCAGACGATCCTCACCGGCATTCTGACCGGTCCCGTGCAATCCCCGGACCCACTCGTCGATCCCGCTGCCGAGGCGCGGCGAATCGCCGCCGCCCAGGCCGCCGGCACACCGCTCAACCAGGGCGAGGTGCCGATCATCGAACCCTCCGAGGAGGGGCCGCTCGCGGGGCTTTTCGACACCATTTTCGAGTTTTGACCCGCCGCGCCGGCGGCCTCATCGCGTAGCGACGGCCGGCGCGCCACACGCCTCACCGCCAGATCCGACAGAGGACTGGGCCTGACTGCGAAAGCAAGTCTTGCCGCCCGCCTGCCTTTATTCCGTCAATCCCCTGCACCAAGTCATCAGCCGCGATGCAACGCGCCGTCCGGCCGACCGCTGGTGACGGCAAGGGAGGTCGACCGCGATGAAGCCAACCGCGATCCTGGCGGGACTGACGATCGGGCTGGGCACGGCATCACCGATGTCGGCGCAGACCGGCGTTTTCAACCCGGAACTGTTTACCCTCGACAACGGCCTGACGGTCGCCGTGGTGACCAATCGTCTGTCGCCCGTGGTCACGCACATGATCTGGTATGGCGTCGGCGCCACGGATGAGCCGCCTGGCTATTCCGGTCTCGCCCATGTGCTGGAGCACATGATGTTCAAGGGGACCATCGAGAACCCCGATCTCGATTTCGGTGCCGAGGTCTCCAGGCTCGGCGGCAACGACAACGCCCAGACGCACTGGGACTACACGGTCTACTTCCAGTCCATCGCCGTCGACCGTCTGGCCGAAGTGATGGCGATGGAGGCGGAGCGGATGACCGATCTCCAGCTCGACGAGGCGGAGTTCCTGACCGAGCGCGACGTGGTGGTCGAGGAGCGCCGCCAGCGCATCGACAACGACCCCTCGGCGCGTTTGACCGAGCTGATGACCACGGCGCTCTATATGAACCATCCCTACGGCACGCCGATCATCGGCTGGGAGCACGAGATCGCCGCCCTGGAACCGGCCGATCTCCAGGCCTTCTACGAGACCTGGTACGCCCCCAACAATGCCGTCGTGGTGATCTCGGGCGACATCGACGCGGCGACGGCGCGACCGCTCGTGGAGGCGGCCTATGGCGAGATCCCGTCAGCGCCGGTGCCGGAGCGCGTCGTTCTGGAGGAGCCCGATATCGCCGGCCACTTCCGGGTCTCGGTCAGCGATCCCGGCGTGCACCAGGTGCAATGGCGCCGCTGGTACCTGGCGCCGTCCTACGTCACCGACCCGGCGGACATCGCGCCGGCGCTCGACGTGGCGGTTCAGGCCTTCGGCGGCGACAGCTCCAGCCGGATGTACCGCGACCTCGTCGTCGACCGGCAGCTCGCCACCTCCGCCGGTGCCTACTACAGCAGCGACGGCAGGGACGGCGGCAACGTGATCCTCTATGCCACGCCCCGGCCGGATGTCGATCCGCAGATGCTGGAACAGGCGATCGAGGAAGTCGTCGCCCAGACGCTGGAGACAGGGTTGGGCGGAGACGACGTGGCGCGCGCCCGCGAGCAGCTGATCATCGCCGCAACCTATGCCCGCGACAGCGTCTACTATCCGGCACGCGTGGTCGGCAGCACGCTGATCACCGGCGGCACGGTGGAGCAGCTCGAGGCCTGGCCCGAGCGCATCGCCGCGGTGGACGCCGAGGCCGCCAGCGCCGCCCTGCGCGAAATCCTCGCCGCCGACCGCTCTGTCACCGGCACGCTTCTCCCGCCATCCGCCGACGATAACGCCAGCTGACTGGACCGCACTCCCATGTTCCGCCCGTTCACCGTGATCGCCATCCTGATCCTGTTCAGCACACCCGTTGTCGCCTCGGCTGCCGAGGTACAGAGGGTGGTCAGCCCCGGGGGCATCGAGGCCTGGCTCGTGGAATCCCACGACGTGCCGGTGATCGCGGTCTCCTTCGCCTTTCGCGGCGGCAACAGCCAGGATCGCGACGGACTGGAGGGAACGGCCAACCTGCTGTCCCTGCTGCTGGACGAGGGGGCGGGCGAGCTCGACTCCACCGCCTTCCAGGATCAGCTCAACCGCTACGCCATCGACCTCTCCTTCGACGACGGGCGGGACGAGTTCTACGGCCAGCTCTATACCACCGTGGAACACGCCGACCGTGCCTTCGAGCTGCTGCACCTGGCGCTGACGGAACCGCGCTTCGATGTCGATGCGATCGAGCGCATGCGTGCCGCGGTGGCCAGCGACATCCGCCGCCAGGTCGGCACTCCGGAATGGCTCGCCGCGCGCGCCTGGTCCGACATGGTGTTCGGCGACCATCCTTACGGTCGCTCCTCCCGCGGCACGATGGAGAGCCTTTACGCGATCTCCGACGAGGATCTCCGCGCCTACATGGCCGCCACTTTCGCACGCGACAATCTGGTGATCGGCGTCGCCGGCGCGATCAGTGCCGAGGCGCTTTCGGACCGGCTCGACGCCGTGTTCCGGGAGCTTCCGGCGGAAGCCGACCTGCGGCCGGTGGCCGACATCACCATCGATGCCGGCGCCGCCACCACGCTGGTCCGCCGTGAGGGGGCGCAGAGCACGGTCTGGGTCTCCCAGCCGGCGTTGACGCGCGACGACCCCGACTACTACCCGCTCTACGTGGTCAACCACATCCTCGGCGGCGGCGGCTTCGGTTCGCGCCTGACCGACCAGATCCGCGCGGCCCGCGGGCTGACCTACGGCGTCTCCTCATCGCTGATCACCTACGAACATGGCGGCGCGCTGCTGGCGAGCTCGGATCTCTCCAACGCCAACGTCCAGGAGGCGCTGGTCGTCCTGCGCGGCATCTGGCGCGACATGGCGCTCGACGGGCCGACAGAACAGGAGCTGGAGGACGCCGTCACCTACCTCACCGGCTCCTTCCCGCTCTCGCTGACCTCGACCGAGAGCATCGCCGACCTGCTCGTCGCCATGCAGGTGGAGGATCTCGGCATCGACTATCTCGACCGGCGCAACGACGAGATCCGCGCCGTCACGCTGGAGGACGCCCGCGCGGCGGCGGCGACCTATCTGCGGCCCGACCAGCTGTCCGTCTTCATCGTCGGCGACCCCAACCGGGCCGAGCTCCGGCCCGACACCGTGCTCGACGCCGCGGCGCTGGCCGCCGAGGAACTCGCGACAAACTGATCCGGGACGGCTAGTCTCGGCGACCAGGGTCAGCCGGGCGCGCCAGGCCTTCCGGTGCGTCTCCCATCGAAGTCAGCGTTGCGAGGCCGACATGCCCCCGATAAGCGAAACCGAGGCGTGGCGCCGCCTGGAAGCGCACTACGTCACCTTGCGCGACACCCACATGCGGCGCCTGTTCGCCGACGATCCGGGACGCTTCGACAGGTTCTCGTTGTCGCAAGACGGGCTGTTGCTGGACTATTCGAAGAACCGCATCACGCCGGAGACGATGGACCTGCTCGTCGACCTGGCGCGCGCCGCCGGGCTGGAGCGCTGGCGCGACGCCATGTTCGCCGGCGAAAAGATCAACCGTACCGAAGGGCGGGCGGTGCTGCACACGGCGCTGCGCAATACCGGCGGCCAGCCCGTGACCGTCGATGGCCACGACGTGATGCCGGCGATCCGCCAGGTGCTGGCGCAAATGCGCGATGTCTGTGCCGCGGTGCGCGAGGGCCGCTGGCGTGGCCACACCGGCAAGCCAATCCGCCACGTGGTCAATATCGGCATCGGCGGCTCCGACCTCGGCCCCGCGATGGCGGTGGAGGCGCTGCGACCCTATGGCGATCGCGACATCGCAGTGCATTTCGTCTCCAATGTCGACGGCACGCACATCGCCGAGACTCTGCGGCGGGTGACGCCGGACGAGACGCTGTTCATCATCGCCTCGAAGACCTTCACGACCCAGGAGACGCTGGCCAACGCGCACACGGCGCGCGCCTGGCTGCTGGGATCGGGAGCGCCGGAAGCGGCCGTGGCGCGGCATTTCGTGGCGTTGTCCACGAACGAGGCGGCGGTGCGCGACTTCGGCATCGACCCCGCCAACATGCTCGTCTTCTGGGACTGGGTCGGCGGCCGTTACTCGCTGTGGTCGGCGATCGGCCTCTCGCTCGCCATCGCCATCGGCTTCGAGAACTTCGAGGCCCTGCTGGAGGGTGGCCACGCCATGGACCGGCATTTCCGCGAGGCGCCGCTCGCCGCCAACATGCCCGTGGTCCTGGCGTTGCTCGGCGTCTGGTACGCCAACTTCTTCGGCGCCAGCGCGCACGCCGTACTGCCCTACGACCAGTATCTCGCCCGCTTCATTGCCTATCTGCAACAGGCGGACATGGAGTCGAACGGCAAGTCGGCCGGCCGCGACGGCCTGCCGGTGATGCACCGGACCGGGCCGATCGTGTTCGGCGAACCCGGCACCAATGGCCAGCACGCCTTCTACCAGCTGATCCACCAGGGCACGCACCTGATCCCCTGCGACTTCATCGCGCCGGCGGTCAGCCAGAACCCGCTGGGCGAACACCACCGACTTTTGCTGTCGAACTTCTTCGCGCAGACCCAGGCGCTGATGCAGGGCAAGACGGCGGAGGAGGTACGCGCGGAACTGGAGGGGCAGGGACTGGACGACACGGCGATCGCCGAGCTGCTGCCGCACAAGCTGTTCCCCGGCAACCGGCCGAGCAATTCGCTGCTGCTCGAGCGGCTCGATCCGCGCCGGCTCGGCATGCTGATCGCCCTCTACGAACACAAGATCTTCGTCCAGGGCGTGATCTGGGGCATCTACAGCTTCGACCAGTGGGGCGTGGAGCTGGGCAAGCAGCTGGCCAAGGGCATCCTGCCGGCGCTCGCCGACGACCGCCCCGTCAAGGACTTCGACGGCTCGACGAACGGGCTGATCAACGCCTGGAAGCGGATGGCGGCGGTCGGCTAGGGCAGATTGCGACCGAATGGACCCACTCGGCCGCAAGAAATCTGCCCTATTCTCAATATCCTAGAGCATCTTGTCTGCGCCCGTTCGGGCGCAGGATGCTCTAGGGCCGCAGGCTCGGCCGCGCGCGCGGGGGTTCGGGTGGCGGCGGCGGCTCGGGCGGGCGCGGTCCCATCATGGGTGGCTCCGGGCCGAGCGGTGGCTCGCGACGGCCGCGATAGCCGGTTTCCGGACGCTGCCGCCGGGCCAGACGATCGAGCGCCTCGGCGGTGTTGCGGCCCTGATCGCGGATGTCGGCCAGCAGGATGACGGGTCCGAAGACGGCGACGCCCGCCGCCAGGCCGAGCACCGATCCGGCCACCAGGCCGATCAGCGGGTCTCCCAGCAGTCCGTCGAAGTCCGGCGTCAGTGCCAGGGCCCGGCCGACCAGCGCGCCGACGGCGATTCCGGCCAGAATTCCGAGATAGGCAATGACCTGGAGGAGGGCGATGATGAGGGCCCGCATGGGCGAGGACTCCGCGGCACGGGTTCGGTTCGGTCCCTCATAGCGGGCATGGCGAAAAAGGCAAGCCCGTGGCAGGCAAGACCCGGTGACAGGGATGGCCACAGTCGCTACCATATATAGATGCCAGATATGCACGAGACCGCAATATCTTCCCTTCGCCGCATCAGGCGCCTGCCAGGCGTGCTGGTCAATCAGATCGCCGCCGGCGAGGTGGTCGAGCGTCCGGCCGCGGTGGTCAAGGAACTGGTGGAAAACGCCATCGATGCGGGCGCCGGGCGTATCGACGTCATTCTGCGGGACGGCGGCCGTTCTGCCATCGTCGTCACCGACGATGGCTGCGGCATGGGTCATGACGACCTGCTGGTCGCGGTGGAGCGGCACGCAACCTCCAAGCTGCCCGACGACGACCTGGTGCACATTGCCACGCTGGGATTCCGGGGCGAGGCGCTGCCGTCGATCGGGGCGGTCAGCCGCATGACCATCACCAGCCGCGTCGCAGGCGCGGATAGCGCCTGGAGCCTGGCCGTCGAGGGTGGCATCGTCGGCGCGCCGGAACCGGCCGCCCTGCCGACCGGCACAAGGGTCGAAGTTCGCGACCTGTTCTACGCCACGCCGGCCCGCCTGAAGTTCATGAAGACCGAACGGACCGAATACCAGGCGGCGCTGGAATGCCTGCAGCAGCTTGCCATGGCGCACCCGGCCATCGCCTTTACGCTGGGCGACGGTGCCCGGACCTCGCTGCGCCTCGATCCGGCCCAGGGAGAGCTGTTCGCCGCCCGGCTCGACCGTCTGGCCCGCATCATGGGCCGCGACTTCGCCGACAACGCCATGCCGATCGATGCCGAGCGCGAGGGCATCCGCCTGACGGGCTATGCCGGTCTGCCGACCCTGAACAAGGCCAATGCCCGTGCCCAGTTCCTCTTCGTCAACGGCCGTCCGGTGCGCGACCGCTCGCTGCTCGGTGCGCTGAAGGGTGCCTATGGCGACGTCCTGCCGCGCGACCGCCACGCTATGGCAGCCCTGTTCATTTCGCTCGACGCGGAGCAGGTCGACGTAAACGTCCACCCGGCCAAGGCGGAGGTGCGTTTCCGCGATCCGGGCATCGTCCGCGGCCTGATCGTCGGGTCGATCCGCCACGCGCTCGACGCCGCCGGCCATCGCGCCTCCACGACGCTGGCCGGTGCGGCGCTGGGCGCGATGCGATCCGACGGATCACCCGAACGCCACGGTGACGGCCCGCAATACCGCTTCCAGGCACGGCCGCCGGCACAGGCGTCGCATGCGGCACTCGGCAACGCCTTCGCGTTCCAGTCCCCGGCCGGCCTGCGCGAAACGCCCGAGCCCTGGTCCCCGCCGCCGGTCGATCGCGGCGACGCCTTCGGACCCGGCGCCCGGGCGGAGGACCCGGGCGACGATGCCGATCTCCGGTCCTTCCCCCTCGGCGCCGCACGGGCCCAGCTGCATGGTACCTATGTCATCGCCCAGACGGAGACCGGGCTGGTCGTCGTCGACCAGCACGCCGCCCATGAGCGCCTCGTCTACGAGCGGCTGAAGCAGGCATTGATCGATGGCGGCGTGCCCTCCCAGGGCTTGCTGATGCCCGAGGTGGTGGAACTTGGCGAGGCCGATGCCGGCCGCCTCGCCGCCCGGGCCGGGGAGCTCGCCGAGCTCGGTCTGGAGATCGAGCCCTTCGGCGTCGGCGCCGTCATCGTGCGCGCCGTGCCGGCCTTGCTGGGCCAGGCCGATGTCGCCGGCCTCGTCGCCGATCTCGCCGACCAGCTCGCCGAGCTCGACCAGGCGACGGCGCTGCGCGACAGGCTCGACCGGGTGGCCTCGACCATGGCCTGCCACGGCAGCGTGCGCGCCGGACGGCGCCTCGGCGTGGCGGAGATGAACGCGCTGCTGCGCCAGATGGAGGCAACGCCCAGGGCCGGCCAGTGCAATCACGGCCGCCCGACCTATGTCGAACTCTCGCTGGCGGACATCGAGAAGCTGTTCGGCCGGCGCTGAAGGCCGGCGCTGAAGGCCGGTGCTGAAGGCCGGTGCAGACGGGCGGCCGGTCCCGGGTCTGCAGCGCATCACTTCGTGCTGCGCAGCGCACGGGACGACGACTAAACTAAATTTAGCAAAATGGAGAACGCGCCTGTCGTCCCGGGCGCGATGCGGCGCGAAGTGCCGCTTCGCAGACCCGGGACCGGTCGGTCGTCCTCTCCGTCCCCCGACCTCACGCCCGCAGGAAGACCAGCCTGGTCTTGCCGTAGGTCTTCTCGGCCAGTCGCTCCAGCCCGGCGAGCGGCGGCAGGCGTTCTGTCCTGTCGGTCTCGGCCACCACCACCGCGCCGGGGGCGATCCAGCCCCGGTGGCGCAGGCCCGTCAGTGCCGGGGCGACCAGGTCGCGGCCATAGGGCGGGTCGAGAAAGATCAGATCGGCCTTCGCGCGGGCGGCGGGCGGGTCGAGCGCGTCGGCGGGAATCAGGGTCAGCCGCCAGGCCTCGCCGAGCGCGCGGGCGTTCGCCAGCACCTGCCGGCCGGCCGCGCGGTCGTTTTCGAAGGCGAAGGCCCGGGCGGCTCCCCTGGACAGCGCCTCCAGGGCCAGCGCGCCGGAGCCGGCGAAGGCATCCAACACGGTTGCATCGTCCACCAGGCTGCCGCCATCCGGCCCCCAGTCCCGGTGCATCAGGATGTTGAACAGGGCCTCGCGGATGCGGTCGGATGTCGGCCGGACGCCGTCGCCCGGCGGCACCTCGATGCGGCGACCGCGATGGCGGCCGCCGACGATCCGCAGCCCTTCTCCAGGCACAGCTCAGCCCTTCTTCCTGACCAGGAAGGAGGCCAGCTGGTCCTTGAGGACGCGCCGCGACACCTCCTCCACGCCGCCGCGCGGCAGGTTGCCGAGCTGGAAGGGGCCGTAGGAGAGGCGGATCAGGCGGTTCACTTCCAGCCCGACGCTCTCCATCACCCGCCGCACCTCGCGGTTCTTGCCCTCGCGCAGGGCGACGGTCAGCCAGGCATTGGCGCCCTGCTGCTTCTCGAAAACCGCCTGCACCGGGCCATAGGCGACGCCGTCGACGGTGACACCGCGCGACAGCGCCTTCAGCCTGGCCTCGTCCGGCCGGCCATGGGCACGCACGCGGTAGCGCCGTGTCCAGCCGGTCGCCGGCAGTTCCAGGTGCCGGGCCAGCGCGCCGTCATTGGTCAGCAGCAGCAGGCCTTCGGAGCTGAGGTCGAGACGGCCGACCGTGATCACGCGCGGCATGCCGGTGGGCAGGTCGTCGAAGATCGTCGGCCGCCCCTCCGGATCCCGGTGCGTGGTCACCCTGCCGGCCGGCTTGTGGTAGCGCCAGACCCGCGTCGCCTCCTTTTCCGGCAGGGGCTTGCCGTCGACCACGATCCGGTCGTTCTCGGTGACGTTGAGGGCGGGAGAGCTCACGGCGCGGCCGTTGACGCTGACCCGCCCGTCGGCGATCCAGCGCTCCGCGTCGCGGCGGGAGCACAGCCCGGCCCTGGCCATCGCCTTGGCGATGCGCTCGCCGGCCGGGGTCTCCGGGCCGGATGTCGATGTCTTCTCGTCGGTCATCGCCGCGCTATAGCACAGCGCTGGCCGGAATGCGCCGGCACTGGCGACAGGCCCCGCTTGACTCGCACGCAACCCCGGCGGATCAAGACGCTGCCATGGCCGACGAACCCGTCACGTCCAGCGAAGCCGACCGTCGCTTCCTCGACCTCGCTTTCGCCGAGGCCGAGGCGGCCTATGCGCGGGGCGAGGTGCCGATCGGGGCCGTCCTGGTAGTGGCGGAAACGGGCGAGGCGCTGGCGCGAGCCGGCAACCGCACGGAGGTCGACGCCGACCCCACGGCGCATGCGGAGGTGCTGGCGATCCGCGCCGCCGGGGTGCTGCGCGGCCGGCCTCGCCTGCCGGATTGCGATCTCTATGTCACGCTGGAGCCCTGCGCCATGTGCGCCGCGGCGATCAGCTTCGCCCGCATCCGCCGCCTGGTCTACGCCGCCTCCGATCCGAAGATGGGCGGTATCGCCCATGGCGGCCGCTTCTTCACCCAACCCACCTGCCACCACCGGCCGGTCGTCGTCGGCCCGGTTCCCGGCCACGCCGATCGCAGCGCCGACCTGCTGCGCCGCTTCTTCCGGGAACGGCGGTGAGGTTTTAACACGCACCCCACCCCGTCGTTCCGGCCGACCGTTGGAAGAGCCGGAACCTCGCGCGGCCGGGCTGCGGCGATTGCGATGACGGGCTCGGGGTTCCGCATCTCCGCTTCGCTGCGTGCGGAACGACGGGACTTTTCTTCATTCATCATCCCCCGTCGTTCCGGCCGAGCGCAGGGAGAGCCGGAACCTCGAGGGGCCGGGCTGAGGCGTTTGCGAGGACGGGCTCGGGGTTCCGCATCTCCGCTGCGCTGCGTGCGGAACGACGGGTGAGGGCGGTGCTTTCGGTGCGTGGCCGCCGCCCTCAACCCGACGCCTTGGCGCCGATGTCGCGGCGGCAGAAGCCGGCGGGCCAGTCGATGCGGTCGACAGCCTGGTAGGCGCGGGTCCGAGCCTCGGCGATGTCGGCGCCGGTGGCGGTGACGCCCAGCACGCGGCCGCCATGGGCCTCGATGCGGCCGTCCGCGCCACGCTTCGTGCCGGCATGAAAGACGGTCACGTCGGGCAGCGCCTCGGCCGCCTCCAGCCCGCGGATGACGCTGCCCTTCTCATAGGCACCGGGATAGCCGTTCGCCGCCATGACCACCGTCAGTGCCGCGCCCGGCTTCCAGGCGATCCGGATCTGGTCAAGCCGGCCCTCGGCCGCCGCTTGCAGCACCGGCACGATGTCGCAGTCGAGCCGGGCCATCAGCACCTGGCACTCCGGGTCGCCGAAGCGGACGTTGTATTCCAGGAGCTGGGGGCCGTTCCGGGTGAGGATGAGCCCGGCATAGAGGACGCCGGCGAAGGGCCGACCGGCATCGGCCATGCCGCGAACGGTGGGATGGATGATGCGTTCCATGACCTCGCGCTCCAGCGCGACGTCGAGCAGCGGGGTCGGCGAGTAGGCGCCCATGCCCCCGGTGTTCGGCCCCTCGTCGTTGTCGAAGGCGCGCTTGTGGTCGGCGGCGCTGGCGAAGGGGATGGCCGTCCTGCCGTCGACCAGGGCGAAGAAGCTGACTTCCGGCCCGTCCAGGAAGGCCTCGACCACCACGGTGGCACCGGCCTCGCCGAAGGCGCCGTCCGTGAGCATGGCGTCGACGGCGTCCAGCGCCTCGGCCTCGGTCATCGCAACCGTCACGCCCTTGCCGGCGGCCAGCCCGTCGGCCTTGACCACGATCGGCGCGCCCTGGCGCCGGACATAGGCCTTCGCCGCCTCGGGCTCCTGGAAGCTGGCATGGGCGCCGGTCGGGATGCCCATCTGGGCGCACAGCTCCTTGGTGAACTTCTTCGAGCCCTCCAGGATGGCGGCCGCCGCGGTCGGTCCGAAGACCGGGATGCCTTCGGCACGCAGCCGGTCGACCAGGCCCAGGACGAGCGGCCCCTCCGGACCGACGACGACCAGGTCGATGCGCGCATCTCGGGCGAAGGCGGCGAGGCCGTTGACATCCTCCGCGGCGATGTCGATGCAGTCGGCGATCTGGGCGATGCCGGCATTGCCGGGTGCGGCGAACAGGTGGCTGGTCAAGGGCGATCTGGCGATTGCCCAGGCCAGGGCGTGCTCGCGGCCGCCCGCTCCGACGACGAGGATGCGCATGGTCTATCGATCGGTCCCTGAAATCGGAATGCGGCGGAGTCGGTGGCGAATTCGGCGGCGGAATCGGGGACGCCTAGCGTTGCCCCGGAGATTGCCCAAAACATTGCCAAGACCGGCGTCTTGTATCATGACGGACCGGCCATGACACAAGACCTCATGCCACCGCCAGCCGAGCCACCGTCAACGGGTGGCGACGGCAACCAGCCGCCCTATTCCGTCTCGGAGATCTCCGGCGCCATCAAGCGCACGATCGAGGGGGGGTTCGAGCATGTCCGGGTGCGCGGCGAGATCGGCCGGGTCAGCCGGCCGCGCTCGGGCCATGTGTACCTCTCGCTGAAGGATGAGAACGCCGTGCTCGACGCGGTGATCTGGCGCGGCGTGGCGGGACGGCTCGCCCTGGCGCCGGAGGAGGGCCTCGAAGTCATCGCCACCGGGCGGGTCACCACCTTCGCCGGCCAGTCGAAATACCAGCTCGTCGTCGAGCAGCTGGAGATGGCCGGCGAGGGCGCGCTGCTGAAGATGCTGGAGGAACGCCGCAAGCGTCTCGCCGCGGAGGGCCTGTTCGACGAGGGGCGCAAGCGCCGGCTGCCTTTCCTGCCGTCGCTGATCGGGGTCGTCACCTCGCCGTCCGGTGCCGTGATTCGCGACATCCTGCACCGCCTCGCCGACCGCTTCCCGCGCCATGTGCTGCTCTGGCCGGTTGCCGTGCAGGGCGAGCGGGCGGCGGCGGAGATCAGCGCCGCGATCGCCGGCTTCAACGCCCTGCCGATCGAGGGGCCGGTTCGGCGTCCGGACGTGCTGATCGTGGCGCGCGGCGGCGGCAGCCTGGAAGACCTGATGGCTTTCAACGAGGAGAGCGTGGTGCGCGCGGCGGCGGCGAGCGGAATCCCCCTGATTTCCGCCGTCGGCCACGAGACCGACACCACCCTGATCGACTTCGCCGCCGACCGCCGGGCGCCGACGCCGAGCGCGGCGGCCGAGATGGCCGTGCCGGTGCGGGCCGAACTGCTGGCCGACATCGCCGACCGCGAACGCCGGCGCATCGGCGCCATGGTGCGCCTGCTCGGCCACCGTCAGACCGGCCTGGCGAGCCTCGGCCGGGCGCTGGGCGATCCACGCCGCCTGCTCGAGCCGCGCGCCCAGCGTCTCGACCAGTGGATCGAGCGCCTCGACCGGGCGCCAGCGGCCCTGCTGGAGCGCCGGCGGGCGCGGCTCGACCAGGCCTCTGCCCGGCTCGTGCACCCACGCCAGCAGCTCGCCCAGCGCGCCCAACTCCTGGCCCAGTGGGGCGACCGGCTGGCGGGTGCCAGGCTGGCCGGGCTGCGCCGGGCACGGGACCGCTTCGGTCCGCTCGCCGGGCGTCTGACGGCCGAGCCCGTCCGCCGCCGCGCGCGCCAGGGCAGGCGCGACCTTGCCGTCTGGGCGGAGCGCCTCGGCCGGGCCGGCGACGGCGCCTTCCAGTCCGCCCGCGACCGGCTTGTGGCAACCGCCAAGCTGCTTGAGAGCTTCTCCTATCGCCGGGTTCTCGACCGCGGCTTCGCGGTGGTGCGCGACGCCTCGGGCGCACCGGTGGGTCGCGCGGCGGCGCTCGCCGACGGCATGGCGGTGACCCTGGAACTTGCCGACGGCAGCCGGCAGGCGGTTATCGGCGAGGGGGGGCAGGGTCCAGGGCCGGCGCCGAGGCCCGCCAGCCGCCCCGCGCCCGGCAGGGACAGGAGCGGCGGCGACGACCAGCAGGGCTCGCTGCTCTAGCCCCTGCGCCCGAGCGCCCGGTCGAGCAGGCGATCGACCGCCGCATCATCCGCGAAGGCGATCGATACCTCGACGATCTCCACCACCTTGCGGATGTCGGGCGGCAGACGGGCGAAATCCTTGGTCGTGGTCACCAGCATCGCCTCCGCCGCCGCCGCCATCTCGACCAGGCGCTGCATATCGTCCGGGCGGTAGGTGTGGTGGTCGGCGAAGCTGTAGCGGCTGATCACATCGGCGCCAAGCGTGTCGAGCATGGCGAAGAACTTGTGCGGCCGGCCGATGCCGGCAAAGGCAACGACGGTCTGACCGGCGAGCCGCCGGGCGTCGTCGTCGGGCACCAGTTCGCCGGGCAATATGGGCAGATCGCCCGCATGCTGGCGCACCTGCCGCGCCACCCCCAGCGCATCACGACCGATGATGACCACGGCGTCGGCGCGGGCCAGGCCGTCGGCCACGCGTTCGCGCAGCGGGCCGGCGGGTATCAGGCGACCGTTGCCGAAGCCGCTGCCGCCATCGACCACCACCAGCGACAGGTCCTTGACCAGCGACGGGTTCTGGAAGCCGTCATCCATGATCAGCACGTCGGCGCCGTCGGCAACCGCCAGCCGGGCCGCCGCCGGTCGCCGGCGGCCCACGTAGACGGGGCCGTGGGCGGCCAGCAGCAGGGGTTCGTCGCCAACATCGACGGCCGAGTGAACCAGCGGGTCGACGCGGGTCGCCTCGGTGATCTGCCCGCCATAGCCGCGGGTGATGAAGCCGATCTGCCGCCCGCGGGCGGTGAGCCGGGCGGCGAGCGCGATGGCGAGCGGCGTCTTGCCCTGTCCGCCGGCGACCAGATTGCCGGCACAGATCACCGGCACGCCCGGATCGAAGGGACGGACGCTGCTGAGTCGCCGGCGGGTGAAGAAGCCGTAGACGGCACCGAGCGGCGACAGCAGTCCCGCCAGCAGGCCCGGCGGCCGGTACCAGAAGCCCGGTGCCTTCACGCTGCGGATCCTCCTCGCGGCAGCAGCGGCGCGAGGGCGGCGAGCAGGCGGTCGAGTATGCCGCGCTGGCGTTCCGCCGCCTGCCGGGCGCGCCCGGCCATCGCCGCGGTCTCGTCCGGCGCTGCCAGAAGGCGGGCGACGGTTTCGCCCATGGCCTCGGCGCTGTCGACGGTCAGGGCGGCGCGTTCCTCCATCAGCCCAGCATACACCTCCTGGAAATTGGCGACATGCGGACCGGTCAGGATGGCGCAGCCGAGCAGGGCGGGCTCGATCGGGTTGTGGCCGCCGATCTCCACCAGCGACCCGCCGATGAAGGCGAGTGGCGCGACGCGGAAGAAGAGACCGAGTTCGCCCAGGGTGTCGGCGATGTAGACGGCCTGGCCCAGGCCGGGCAGGGTTCCAAGGTGCCGGCGGGTCGCGGTCAGATCCCGGGCCTCGCACAGCGCGGCGACCGCGGCACCCCGTTCCGGATGACGGGGAACCAGGATCAGCAGGGCATCGGGCAGCGCCGCGAGCAGGCGCCGGTGCGCCTCGAGGCAGACTTCCTCCTCGCCGGGATGGGTGCTCGCCGCCAGCCAGACCGGGCGTTCGCCCAGCGCTGCCCGCAAGGCGGCCAGCGCCTCGGGCTCGGCCGCGGGCGGGACGGCCGCGAATTTCAGGTTCCCCACCGGACCCAGCCTCGTGACGCCGAGCGAGGCAAGGCGGTCCGCGGTCTCCCTGCCGGACGGCTGGACCAGGGCGAAGGTGCCCGTGACATGGCGGAAGAATCCGGCGGCGCGTCGCCAGCGGCGCGCGGAACGGGCGCTCATCCGTGCGTTCACCAAGGCCGCCGGAATGCCGCGGCGTCCGATCGCGTCGAGCAGGTTGGGCCAGAGCTCCGATTCGACCCACAGGACCGCGTCGGGCCGCCAATGGTCGAGAAAGCGGCGCGCATAGGCCGGCCGGTCGACGGGGACGAACTGGTGGAAGGCTCCCTCCGGCAGGCGTTCGACCATCAGGCGGGCGGCGGTGACGGTCTGTGTCGTCACCAGGACCGACAACGCCCGGTCGCGCGTCAGCAGGGCCTCGATCAGGATCAGCATCGACAGCGTCTCGCCGACGCTGGCGCCGTGCACCCAGATCAGACGACCGGCCGGGCGCGGCCGGGCAGCGCGGCCCAGGCGCTCACGGCGCCGTTCCGGCACTTCCTTGCCGCGCCTGGCACGCCGTTTCAGCAACAGGGGGACGAGGGGTCCGGCGAGAACCGTCAGGACCCGGTAGAACCAGGCGATCATGAGCGCTGCTTCTAGCGCCCGCCGGGAGCGCCGTCCATGGCCGGCATCAGGCCCGGTCGGAACGACGCGCCGCTGCTTCAGGAGCCGGCGGCGGCCTGGTGTGCGCCGCGGGCGACCGCCGGCAGAGGCAGGGGCACCCGGTCGTCCTGGCCGAAAGGTGCCAGATTGCCGAGGAACTGGTTCACCGCCGCCGGCCAGCTCCGCGTCACCGCGTGGTCGCGGCAGGCGCCGCCACCGGTGGCGAGCGCCCCGGCGATGGCGCGGCCGAGATCCTCGTCGAGACAGCCGGTCACGCCCGGCTCCACCACATCGACCGGTCCCTGGACGGGATAGGCCGCGACGGGCAGGCCGCAGGCCATCGCCTCCAGCATGACGAGACCGAAGGTGTCGGTGCGCGAGGGGAAGACGAAGACGTCACCACTGGCCAGATGGCGTCCCAGATCCTCTCCGGTCCGGGGCCCGAGAAAGCGCACCTGCGGATAGCGGCGCACGAAGCCGTCGAGCTGCGGACCGCCGCCGATCACCACCTTGGTGCCGGCGATGTCGAGGTCGAGGAAGGCGGTCAGGTTCTTTTCCACCGCCACCCGGCCGACATAGACCATGACCGGCGCCGGCCCGTCGATCAGCCGGTCGCCATAGGGCCGGAACTGCGCGATGTCGACGCCGCGTCCCCACCGCACCAGGTTCGAGAAGCCGCGCTCGGCCAGGCGTCGCTCGAGCGTCGGCGTCGCCACCATGGTGCGCACGGCCCGGCCATGGAAGAAGCGCATAAGCGCGTAGCTCCAGGATAGCGGCAGGCGGGTTCTGAGCCAGATATATTCCGGGAACTGGGTGTGGAAGCTGGTGGTGAAGGGCCAGCCGCGCCGGCGGCAGATCGACCGCATGGCCCAGCCAAGCGGCCCTTCGGTGGCGATGTGCACGGCGTCGGGCCGGAAGGCGGCCGACAGGCGCTTGAGCTTGCGTTTGGGCAGCAGGGCCAGCGGGATTTCCCGGTAGCCCGGCGTCGGCACGGTGCGGAAATGATCGGGACCGATCACCTCGACCGTATGGCCCGCCTCGCCGAGCAGCCGCCGCGTCGTGTCGAGCGTGCGCACCACGCCGTTGATCTGCGGGAACCAGGCATCGGAGACGATAAGCAGGCGCATGGCGTGGCGATCCCTCGGTCGAGTGCCGCCGCCTCAGGCCGCCACGCGGCTTTCCGCGGCGATCTCCGCGGCCTCGGCCTGTTCCTCCGCCTGCCGGGAACGGTCGCCCCAGCGGATCAGCTCCAGGCGGCCATCGTGGTGTTCGACCAGCGCGGTGCAACTCTCCACCCAGTCGCCGTCATTGCAGTAGACGAGGCCGTCCACGGTCCTGGTCTCGGCGGTGTGGATATGGCCGCACACCACGCCGTCCAGCCCGCGGCGCCTGGCTTCCGCGATCAGCGTCGCCTCGAAGCGGCCGATGAAATCGACCGCCTTCTTGGTCTTGTGCTTCAGATAGGCCGAGAGCGACCAGTAGCCGAGGCCGAGGCGGCGGCGCAGCGCATTGACGAAGGTGTTGAGATTGAGCAGCGCGACATAGGCCCAGTCCCCGAGATGGGCCAACCACTTCGCCCGCCGCACCACGATGTCGAACTGGTCGCCGTGGATGACCAGCAGGCGGCGTCCGTCGGCGGTCTCATGCACCATGTCGTCGGCGACGGAGACGATGCCGAACTCGTGGCCGAGAAAGGCTCTGGCGAACTCGTCGTGATTGCCTGGAATATAGTGGATCTTGGTACCCTTGCGGCCCTTGCGCAGCAGTTTCTGCACGACGTCGTTGTGGGCTTGCGGCCAGTGCCAGGACCGGCGCAGGCGCCATCCGTCGACGATGTCGCCGACCAGGAAGAGGGTCTCGCAGTCGGTCTGCTTGAGGAAGTCGAGCAGGCGTTCGGCCTGGCAGGCGCGGGTGCCGAGGTGGATGTCGGAAATGAAGATGGTGCGGAAGCGGTGGACCGGGGCATCATCGTCGGCCTCCTCCGCACCTTCCGCCAACCTCTGCAGCGCGTTGATGTCCATCCGGGTGATCCCCCAAGATCTCGCGATGGCCCTGTGGATAATCCTTAAAGTTTTGATTCACAATCACTTGGGAAGACATTAAGTATCTGGGTCATGAAAATTCGCGTAAGCGAAATAGTAATGTCCGAGTTCCGTAGCGATTAGTTCATGAAAATGTCACACTCGCCAGATGAGAGCGCCGGAAGCGGCATCGTGCCGGCGCTGGCCCGACCCCGCACGGCGCTGGTGATTCGCAATCCCGTCGCCGGACGGCGCAAGCTGCTGCGCTTTCAGCGCGCGGTCACCGCCATGCGCGAGGCGGGCCTGGTGACGACGGTGGTGGAGACGGGACGGGCGGGCGACGCCATCGTGCTGGCGCGCGAAGCGGCGGCGGATATCGGCGTGGTCGTCGCGGCCGGCGGCGACGGCACCATCAATGAGGTGGTCACCGGACTGCAGCAGCGCGCGGCCGAGGTGCCGTCGCCGGGCGTCATCCCGCTGGGCGTCATCCCGCTGGGCACGGCCAATGTGTTCGCGCTCGAACTCGGCATTCCGCTCGACCCGGCGGCGGCGGGCCGGGTCGTGGCCGGCGACGCGCGACGCCATGTCTGGCCGGGCCTGGTGGACGGGCGCGCCGTGATCCAGATGGTCGGCGTGGGCTTCGACGCCCGCGTGGTCGACGCGGTCACCGCGCCGTTCAAAGCCCGCTGGGGCAAGCTCGCCTACGTCTTCCAGTCACTGCGCCTGTGGTGGCGCTTTCCCGCGGATCGCTTCACCGTGCGCCTGCCGGACGGTCGTACCTTCACCGCCGGCACGGTGATCGCCACCAAGGGCCGGCTCTATGCCGGACGCTTCCTGCTGGCGCCCTCGGCCGATCCGGGCGCCGCCGGCTTCACGCTGTGCCTGTTCCCGCGCGCCACACGATGGAACGCGCTGAAGGCCATGGCCGCCCTGCCGATCGGCCTGCTGCCGCGCCTCGGCGGCCTGCGGATGCTGCCGGTCACCGAGGCGGAGATCGACTGCGACGGCGGGTCCGTCCCGGCCCAGATCGACGGCGACCGCGGCGGCACCTGCCCGGTCAGCATCCGGCCGGGGCCCTGCGCCATCGAGGTGATGGTGGCGGGCCCTGGGTGAATCCGGGGAGACCCCGGCTCTCCGCTTCGCTCCAGCCGGGATGACGGCCAACCCCCCGCTGATTGACACCGTCATCCCGGCCGCCCGAAGGGAGAGCCGGGATCTCCCCGGCATGAGCGGCGACGCGGGGCCATGACGGCCGGACGGGCGCGCCCGACACCCCGGTCAGTCGCGCCCGGCCTCCAGGATCTTGGCGCCGAGCAGGGCCGGGTTGGTG
>JAVKFF010000249.1:0-5781 GCA_040226215.1 Azospirillaceae bacterium | reverse complement strand
GGACGGCCAGGGGAACAGTCGAAGATATGTCGCCGGCATGACCGAGCGCGACCCCATGCCGCCATCCCCGACACCTGCCACGCGCACCGGATCGACCCCGTCGACCGGCGTTCCCGAGGCCGACGCCGCCGATTTCCCGGTCGTTGCGATCGGCGCCTCGGCGGGCGGGCTCGATGCCTGCCGCCGGTTCCTTGACGCACTGCCCGATCGGGCCGGGATGGCCTTTATCCTGGTGCAGCATCTCGATCCGACCGTCGAGAGCATGGTCGCAGATCTGCTGGCACCACACACCTCGATGATCGTGCAGCAAGCGGTCGATGGCATGCCGGTCGAGCGCGACCATCTCTATGTCATTCCCCCTGGCCACTATCTCGCCGTGCGTGGCGGGGCCCTCCGCCTGGTGGCGCCCCCGGCGCAACATGGCGCCCGGCTCCCGTTCGACTTCCTGTTGCGCACGCTTGCCGAAGACTGCGGCGCCCGTGCTGCTTGTGTGATCCTGTCTGGGACCGGCGGAGACGGCAGTATCGGACTGGAAGCCATCAAGTCCGTCTGGGGGCTGGTGATCGTTCAGGATCCGGACGAGGCAGGCTTCGACGCGATGCCGCAGAACGCGATATTGACCGGCATGGTCGATGCGGTTCTGCCGGTCGCCAAGATCCCCCATGCCCTGACGGCCTTGTCCACGCAGCGGGCGACCTTTGGAATGGAAGGCCATACAGCGCCGTGGAGCCGGGAGAACAACACGCTCTCGGAGATCATTGACCTGCTGCGCGCCCGGACGCGCCATGATTTCGGGCTATACAAGCGGGGCACATTGCAGCGACGGATCGAACGGAGCATGTCTCTTCTCAAGGTCGAGGCAGGCGACATGCAACGCTATCTGGAGCTGTTGCAGCAGGATCCGGGGCAGCTGGAACTTCTCGCCAAGGAGCTCCTGATCAATGTGACCTGCTTCTTCCGGGATCCGGCAATGTTCGACTACCTGTCGGACAAGGTGATCCCCGGCATGATCGAGAATTGGCCGGCGGATCAACCGATACGGATCTGGGTGGCCGGGTGCAGCACGGGCGAGGAGGCCTTCTCTCTCGCCATACTCTTTCACGAGCAGATTGCGGCGGCAAAGCGCCAACTGCGCCTGCAGATTTTCGCCACCGATGCCAACCCGGATGCCATTGCAGTGGCACGGGAGGGACTCTATTCGGCAGGAATCGAGGCCGACGTCTCCCGGGAGCGGCTGGACAACTTCTTCACGAGGGACGGCGATGCCTACCGGATCTCGTCGCAGTTGCGCGCTGCCGTTGTATTTGCGGTCCAGGACGTTCTGGCCGATCCGCCTTTCTCCCGCCTGGACGTCGTTTCTTGCCGGAATCTCATGATCTACCTGCGCCCCGAAGCGCAGGCGAAAGCGATATCCCTGTTTCACTTTGCGTTGCGCGCAGGCGGCCTGCTGCTTCTCGGCAGCGCGGAAACGGTCGGCAACATTGCGGGCCGGTTCGAGAGCCTCTCCAGCAACTTGCGGATTTACCGACGCAGTGAGGGCGAGACACGGCCGGGGGATATCTCGCTGGTGGCCCGCCGGCCCGCGGGCCAGAGTATCGCCCCAAGTATCGCATTGAGCCCGGACCCGACAAAAGCGCGGACGCATCCGGTCAGACTGGCCGACCTCTGCCGCCAGCTTTTGTTGGAAGAGTATATCCCGGCATCGATCTTGATCAATGACGCGTATGAATGTCTCCACTTCCTGGGACCGACGGAGCGGTTCCTTCGTATCAAGTCCGGCGCCCCCAGTCATGACCTGCTCTCGCTCGTCGATATCCAGCTGCGCGCAAAGATCCGGGCATCGATCCAGCAATGTCGAGAGGGCGGCGGTCGCATCAGCACTTTCGGCGACAGACCGGACCAGGATGGCCTGGATGCCCCCTTTCGCATCGATGTCCGGGCGGTACCGAGCGAAGGCGTCACGCTGTTCCTGATCAGTTTCGTGGACTTGCCCAGGGGCACCGAAGTGGCCGAAACGCCCTCGGCTCCGGGCAACCAGACACAGGTTGTCGAGTTGCAACGGGAGCTTGCCGCCACCCGTGTCGAACTGCAGAGCGCCATCCGCAACCTGGAAAGCGCCAACGAGGAGTACAAGGCCACCGCTGCGGAGGCCCTGTCCATGAACGAAGAACACCAGGCCACGAATGAAGAACTTCTAGCTTCAAAAGAAGAACTGCAGTCGATGAATGAGGAATTGACGGTCCTCAATATCCAGATTCAGGAGGCATTGCAGCGCCAGCGGACGACGACAGACGACTTGCAGAATGTTCTGATCAGCACGGACGTCGCGACATTGTTCCTGGATCGGGACCTCAATATCCGCTTCTTCACGCCGGCAATCAGAAGGTTATTCCGGTTCATAGAAAGCGATGTCGGTCGGCCATTCGCCGATCTGCATGGCATTGCCCGCGACCCGGATTTGATGAAGGACGCGGAACAGGTGCTCCAAACCCTTATTCCCTGCGAGCGGGATATCGAGCTGGAAGGGGATGCCTGGTTCATGCGCCGGGTCACGCCCTACCATACCCAGGACAAGAGAATTGAGGGCGTGGTCGTGACATTCTCCGATGTCACCGAGCGCCGGCGCGTTGCCGGGAGACAAGAACGGGCCGTGGACGCGGCGACGCAGTCCAGCGAGACGAAGACCCGCTACCTCGCGGCCACGAGCCACGACCTGCGCCAGCCGCTCCAGACATTGACATTGCTGCAGGGTCAACTGGCGGCGCTGGTCAAGGATGAGCCGGCGCACACCCTGATCGCGAACCTCGGTCAAGTCCTGCGGTCCATGTCGAACATCGTGAACACGCTGCTCGACCTGAACCAGATCGAGTCCGGCGGGATTCGTGCCAGCAAGTCACCGGTCCGGGTTGGCGAGATTCTGAACCGTCTGCAGGATGCATTCGCCTATCAGGCATCCACCCACGGGACCACCCTGCGCGTGGTCCCGTGCAGTCTGCCGATCCACACCGATCCGCGGCTGCTCGAACACATACTCCGCAACCTGGTTTCCAACGCCCTGAACTATGCGCAGGGCGGCACCGTGCTGCTCGGTTGCCGCCGGCATGCCCGAAAGGTCGTGATCCAGGTATGGGATACCGGGCCAGGCATTCCTGAGGCGCAGCACGACGCGATCTTCAAGGCATACCATCAGTTGGACGATCCGAGCCGCCTGCAGAACCAAGGCCTCGGTCTCGGGCTTTCGATCGCCAGGCAGCTTGCCGACGTTCTCGGCCATCCGCTGGGCGTCCAATCGCGGCTCGGCAAGGGATCGGTCTTTTCCGTGGAGGTCGATCGCGCATCCGGCCCCGCGCCGGTTGCGACGCCAGGCGAGCCGGACACACAGACCCGGCGCCCTGGCCCCCGACCGGCAAGGCCAGGCACGATTGTTGTGGTCGAGGACGATGCGCAAATGCGCGCGCTCATCGAACTGCAGCTCACGGGCGAAGGGCATGGCGTGATTTCGGCGCCCGACGGCAGGACTGCGCTTCAGCTTGTGGCCGAGGACACCAGGCCCCTGGACCTTGCACTCGTGAACTACAACCTGCCGCACGGGGTCAATGGATTGATGGTGGTATCCCGGCTCCGGAAGATGCTGAACCGCCAGCTGCCGGCGGTCGTGCTGACCGGCCATATCTCGGCTGGCACGATCCACGAGATTCGGGCGCAGGACTGCGAGGTGCTGACCAAGCCGGTGACCGGAGCGGAGCTGTCTGACGCAATCCATTATCTGCTTGCGGACGCGCTGCCGGTCGGCGGGAACGAGGGCGCGCATGACGATGGCATGATCACGCCGCCGCAATCGGCTGTCGTCTACATCATCGATGACGATCCCGGCATCTGTGCCGCCCTGCGGGAGCTGCTGGAAGGCAACGGCTGGACCGTGAAGGACTTCCAGACCTCTGAGGCTTTTCTGGAATCCTATCGGCCGGCCACCGAAGGATGCCTTCTGGTGGACGCTTACTTGCCGGGCATCTCGGGCATCCAGTTGTTGCGCCGGCTCAGGGAAGCCGGCGATCAACTGCCGGCCATAGTGATCACCGGCAAAAGTGATGTGACCACAGCCGTGGAAGCCATGAAGGCCGGAGCGATTGACTTTGTCACGAAGCCCGTCAGCGGACCCCGCCTGTTGGCGGAAGTGGAGCGGGCCTTGGAACGGGCCCGCCGGACCACGCAGGACTCCTCTTTCGCAGCGGAAGCAGCGAAACTGACTGCGGTGCTGACGCCCCGCCAGCGCCAGATCCTGGAACGGGTCAGCGCAGGCGCGTCGAGCAAGACAATTGCAGACGAGATGAAGATCAGTGTGCGGACCGTAGAGAATCACAGGGCAGCAATAATAAAAAAGACCGGAATCAAGTCCGTAGCAAAATTGGCCAGACTGGCGTTCGCCGCAAAGCAGATTGCTGAAGAGGCATAAGTTTTTTGCTGAGAACAGGTTTCTAGCTGAAGTATTTTTGTATTTTTGTCATATTCTTTTGTAGCGAACACTTCTCCTTTCGCGGTCAGCAGAAACGAGGATGCGGCGCGCTGTTCCGGCGTGCCGACGAAACCGTCGTCGTCACGGCCTGCATGATCTGCGGCATGCTCGCCGCGCTCGCGTCTTTGTTCTTCGCGATATACACGCGGTCGATCCCGCCGGCCTCGCATGGCAGCTTCCATGTGCATCCCCGGCCGCCGCCGGGCCGCGCCGCATGGCGGGCAGGCTTCTGCCGCACGTCCCTGTTGCGCTAGGCTGTGCCGGCCGGGCCGGCCGGGCCGATGGCATGATGCGAAGGGAGCACCCGTGGACGAGGCGAAACTCCAGAGGCTGCGGGAGCGGTTTGCCGACCAGCCCGCCGGCGGCGTCTACGATCCCCGGTTCAAGCCGCTGACCGACGTGCAGTTCAAGGCGGACGGCCGGCGCTGGGCGCCCTATTCGGGCATCGCCACCTTCCTGGACGTGCCGCCGGCGGAGGACCTGGCCGATGTCGATATCGCGCTGGTCGGCGTGCCGATGGACCTTGGCGTCACCAACCGCCCCGGGGCACGCTTCGGCCCGCGGGCGGTGCGCACGATCGAGCGGGTCGGCCCCGACCACCACCTGGTCCACCGGGTGCCGTCCCTGGAGGCCCGGGTGCGCGATATCGGCGACGTGCCGTTCCGCAGCCGCTTCAGCCTGGAAAGCTCGATCCAGGATATCGAGACCTTCTATGACGGGATCCGCGCGGCCGGGGTGCGGCCCCTGTCGGTCGGCGGCGACCATTCGATCACCTATCCGATCATGAAGGCGCTGGGCCGCGACCGGCCGCTCGGCATGGTCCATTTCGACGCGCATTGCGACACCGGCGGCGAATACGACCAGTCGAAGTTCCATCATGGCGCCCCGTTCCGCCAGGCGGTGCTGGCCGGCGTGCTCGACCCGGAGCGCTGCATCCAGATCGGCATCCGCGGCTCCTCGGAGTTTCTCTGGGAGTTCTCCACCGAGGCCGGGATGACCGTGCTGCATATCGAGGATGTCGTGGCGATGTCCGCCGCGGAGATCGTCGGGATGGCGCGCGCGGTGGTGGGCGACGGGCCGACCTATGTCAGCTTCGACATCGACTGCCTGGACCCCGCCTTCGCGCCGGGGACCGGCACGCCGGAGGTCGGCGGCATGACCCCGCGCGAGGCGCAGGCCCTGCTGCGCGGGCTCGACGGGCTGCCGAACATCGTCGGCGGCGACGTGGTGGAGGTCGCGCCGCAATACGATTCCACGACCAACACCGC
>JAVKFF010000248.1:0-6211 GCA_040226215.1 Azospirillaceae bacterium | reverse complement strand
CACGACATAGAGCACGATGGGCGCCAGGACCGGCAGCATCGAGGGGATGATCATCTCCTTGATCGCCGCCTTGGTCAGCAGGTCGACGCACTTGCCGTATTCCGGCTTGCCGGTGCCTTCCATGATGCCCGGGATCTCGCGGAACTGGCGACGGACCTCTTCCCCCACCGAACCGGCAGCCCGGCCGACCGCGGTCATGCCCATCGCCCCGAACAGGAAGGGCAGCAGGCCGCCGATGAACAGGCCGACCACGACGAAGGGATTGTCCAGCCCGAAGTTGAGCTGCACGCCCTCGAAGTAGGTATAGGTCTGCGGGTTGGCGATGAAGAACTTCAGGTCCTCGTTGTACGCCGCGAACAGCACCAGGGCGCCGAGGCCGGCGGAGCCGATCGCATAGCCCTTGGTCACCGCCTTGGTGGTGTTGCCGACGGCGTCCAGGGCGTCCGTGGTCTTGCGCACCTCGGCGTCCAGGTCGGCCATCTCGGCAATGCCGCCGGCAGTGTCGGTGACCGGGCCATAGGCATCGAGCGCGACGACCATGCCGGCCAGCGCCAGCATGCTGGTCACCGCGATGGCCAGGCCGAACAGGCCCGCGATCAGGTAGGTGACGATGATCGCGACGCAGATCAGCAGCGCCGGGACCGCAGTGGCCTCCATCGAGATCGCCAGCCCCTGGATCACGTTCGTGCCATGGCCGGTGGTCGAGGACTGCGCGACGGAGCGCACCGGGCGGTACTCGGTGCTGGTGTAGTACTCGGTCACCCAGACGATCAGGCCGGTCAGCACGATGCCCGTCAGGCCGCACCAGAACAGGTCCAGGCCGGTATAGGCCTGGCCGGCGATCTGGCCCAGGCCGACCGTCAGCTGGGTGACGAGGAAGATGCCGATCAGGGACAGCACCGCCGAGGCGATGAAGCCCTTGTACAGGGCCCCCATGATGTTCTGGCTGGCGCCCAGGCGGACGAAGTAGGTGCCGATGATCGAGGCGATGATGCAGACGCCGCCGATCGCCAGGGGATAGCCCATGATCTGCAGCACCTGCGCCGGCTCGCCGGCGGCGGAGAAGAAGATCGAGCCGAGCACCATGGTCGCGACGATGGTCACCGCATAGGTCTCGAACAGGTCGGCGGCCATGCCGGCGCAATCGCCCACATTGTCGCCCACATTGTCGGCGATCACCGCCGGGTTGCGGGGATCGTCCTCCGGGATGCCGGCCTCGACCTTGCCCACCAGGTCGGCACCGACATCCGCACCCTTGGTGAAGATGCCGCCGCCGAGACGGGCGAAGATCGAGATCAGCGAGGCGCCGAAGCCGAGCGCGACCAGCGCGTCGATCATGCCGCGGCCCTCGAAGCCGAGGTTCAGCAGGATCAGGAAATAGCCGGCGACCGCGAGCAGCGCGAGACCGGCGACCAGCATGCCGGTGATGGCGCCGGAGCGGAACGCGATGCTGAGGCCGTGGGCCAGGCCCTTGCGGGCGCCCTCGGCGGTGCGGACATTGGCGCGGACCGAGATGTTCATCCCGATATAGCCGGTCGCGCCGGACAGCACCGCGCCGATCACGAAGCCAAGGCCGACATGCCAGCCGAGCAGCACGCCGATGATCACCGCGATCACGATACCGACGATGCCGATGGTCGTGTACTGGCGGTTCAGGTAGGCGCTGGCACCTTCCTGGATCGCGGCTGCGATCTGGCGCATCCGCTCGTTGCCGGTGTCGGCAGCCATCACGCTGCGTGTCGTCACAAGGCCATAGAGCACGGCCAGGACGGCGCATGCTATGGCGAACCAGACCACGATCATCTGTGGCACCCCTTCGCTATTTTTGTATTGGCCAGTCCGGCCCCGGCCGGCTGACATTCCCCAGTCATTCTCTTATCCGTCATTCTCGTATCCGCGCATCCCGGACCGGCAAGGCCGGCGCCGCACTGGACCAGCCCCGAAGATCGCAGGATGCGCTGTCCGCCGGCCCGGATTGCAAGGATCGGTACCGAACGGTGTCAGACCGGCCGCCTTCGCAGGCCGCCGATAGGTGTCTCAACCCAGTCGCCGTCGCGTCCGCGGTCCGGCCCGCCGCCACCGGCCGACGCCGGGGCTCCGGGAACGGCCGGTTCTGCGGCAAACCGAAACCGGCAAAGGAACCGGCCATGCCATGGACGTCGGGGTACGGCGAACCGCCGGTCCCTGCCGAAAGCGCGCCGGTTTATGCCAGACTTGTCATGCCCGCGCAACAAGTTGGCGGCGGTCGCGCGACGGCGTGACCGGTCAGGAGGCCAGTGCCGGCCGGCGGCCGCCGAGCAGCGCCACCACCACGATCGACAGGAGCACGGCCGGCACCGCCACCAGCACCACCGTTTCCCAGCCGAACTCATGCAGAATCATGCCCGAGGACAGGGACGCGACAGCCATCCCGCCGAACACCAGGAAGTCGTTGGCCGCCTGGGTTTTCGCCCGCTCTGCAACCGTGTAGGTCCGGGTCAGCAAGGTGGTGCCGCCGATAAACATGAAGTTCCAGCCGATGCCGAGCAGCACCAGATTCCCCCAGAAGTTCCACCAGCCGATCCCCGCATAGCCGCTGGCGATGCCACAAAGGTTCAGCACCGCACCGGCGATGATGATGGTCCGCACGCCGAACCTGTCGATCAGCGACCCGGTCACGAAACTGGGCAGGAACATCGCCAGCACATGGAACTGGATGACCGTCGCGGTGGGATCGAAGGCAAAGCCGCAGATCTGCATCGCCAGCGGCGTGGCCGTCATCAGGAAGCTCATCGTGGCATAGCCGACGACCGCGCTGACCACCGCCGCGATGAACGCCGGCTGCATCATGATCTGGCCCAGCGGGCGCCCGGTCTGCGCCCGCTGTTCGAGCGACAGCGGCGGAATCCGCAGGCCCGTCAGCAGCAGGCAGGCCAGCAGGCTGATCGCCGCCACCGCGAAATAAGCACCCAGATAGAGAACCGGCTCGAACAGGTCGCGGGTATGCTTGGCGATCTCCGGTCCCGCGAAGGCCGCGATCACGCCGCCGGCCATGACGAACGAGATCGCCCGCGCCCGGACCCGCTCCGGTGCGCCGTCCACGGCCGCGAAGCGGTAGTACTGCGCCGTGGCATTGAAACAGCCGAACAGCAGCGAGGAGAAAACGAACAGCCAGAAGTGGCCGGCGTCGATCGCATAGGCGCTCAGCAGCGCCGAGCCGATGCCGAGCACCCCGCCGGTGATGAACCCTGCCCGCCGCCCGAAGCGCCGCATGAAGAAGGCCGCCGGCACGGTGGACAGGGCGGTGCCGACCACGGTCGCCGCGATCGGCAGGGTGGCTGTGCCCTTGTCGATGGCCAGGCTGTAGCCGACCAGCCCGCCGACCGAGATCTGGATCGACATGGCCGATACGAACAGGGCCTGGGCCAGCGACAGGATCGGCACGTTGCGCCACACCCTGGGCTCCGGGGCCTCGGCTGCGCCGGGGGCGGCCTCCTCGCTGCGTGCCACCATGTCAGCAACCGATCTTCAGGATCTGGGCGAACAGCACGCCGGAAACGACATCCGTGCCATAGACCCGTGTCGCGATGTTCATCACCCGCTTGGTCACCGCCGGCAGCATGTCGTCCGGGAAATCGCCGGTCTGCGTGATCGGATAGGCGAAGAAGTCCCGGATCAGCGCATCCCTGAGCCGCGGCATCAGCGCGCGGATCTGCTGGGCCGAGCCCTCGGGGCCGACCACCAGCTGCATGGTCAGCGCCGCCTGCGGCCGGCCGCCGCGATCCGGCGGCGACATCGGCGCATAGATCGGATCCAGCTGCACCAGCTGCTGGGCATCGGCGCCGGCCGCCGGCGCCTCTTCCGACTCTGCGTCCTGCCCGCCGCCGGCCGCCCGGAGCGAATCGCTGGCACCGGCGAGCGTCATCAGCATGACTGCCGCCGCCAGCACCAGGCCATGCGGCGCCCTGGCCAGCCCCGTCCCGCTTGCGCCTCGACGCATCATCGCGTTCTCCTCAAGATCATGGCCCGGCTCAGGTGAAGTGCTGGTAGCCGCGCCCGACAATTTCCATCGGCGTGCCAGCCGCGTCCAGCACGGTGATATCTCCGGACGGCCCGGACTCCGCCCGGCCGATGCAGCTCAACGGCAGTTCCAGCCTCTGCGCCAGGGCAGCCAGCGCCGACCGTGCCGCCGGTGGCGCCGTGAAGGCAAGCTCGTAGTCGTCGCCCGCGACCAGCAGGCCGGGAAAGCGATCGGGCAGGTCGGCCACCAGTTCCGCCGCCGCCTCCGAGAGCGGCAGCGCCGGCGCATCGATCCGGATCGCCACATCCGACTGCCGCGCAACATGGCCGAGATCCTGCAACAGACCATCCGACACGTCGATGCAGGCACTGGCGAGCCCATCCGCCAGTGCCGCGCCCAATGCCAGGCGCGGGGTCGGCCAGTGCAGGCGCGCCAGCAACGGCGCGGCCAGACGGTCCGGCAGGCCGGCCAGGCTGCCCAGCTTCACCGCCAGCCCCAGCCCCGCATCCCCGACGGTGCCGGAAACATAGACATCGTCGCCCACAGCCGCGCCGCACCGGCGCAGCGCCCGGCCCCGCGGAACGGTCCCCAGGGCAGTCACTGTCAAGGTCATCGCGCCGGGGGTGGCCACGCTGTCGCCCCCCAGCAGCGGCATGCCGAAACGGTCGATATCCGCCTCCAGCCCGGCCGCGAACGCGGCCAGCCAGGCATCGTCCTCCGCCTCGGTCAGCGCGGTGTTCAGCAGGAAACCGGCCGGCCTGGCCCCCATCGCCGCCAGGTCCGACAGGTTGACCCGCAGCAGCTTCGCGGCGATCGCCGCGGCACCGTCGCTTGCCAGGAAATGCACGCCGCAGACCATGGTGTCGGTGGTCGCCACCACATCCTGCCCCGCCGGCGGCTGCCAGACGGCAGCATCGTCGGCCAGCCCGAGCGCAGCCGCCGAGTGCCGGGCCAGGGGCGCGAAATAGGTGGCGATGCGATCGAACTCGTTCACGACATGCGTCCGCAGATCAGGCGCCGTGACGCACCTCGCGGCCGATCCGGTCGAGGATCGCGTTCACAAGGTCCGCTTCGGTCTTGTTGAAGAAGTCATAGGCCAGCGCGACATACTCCGCGATCACCACCTTCGTCGGGGTATCGATCCGCGCCAGCAGTTCGTAGACGCCTGCCCGCAGGATCGCGCGCAGGGTGACTTCCATCCGCATCACGTCGCGGCGCCCCGCCAGCGCCGCGTTCAGATGGCCGTCGATCTCCGCCTGGCGGGCCGAGACCCCGGTCACCAGGTCGCGGAACCAGGCGCGGTCGGCTTCCACCGCAAGGGCATCCTCCGGCGACGCGGCGCTCTCGTAATCCGCGGCCGCCTCCGCCCGCCGGGCCTCGCGTGCCGCCGCCTCGGCGGTGTCCTCGCCGCCGGTCCCGGCCTGTGGCGCGAGCCGGTGACGCTCGAACTCCTCGATCACCCGTTCCGGCCGGTTGCGGTTCTGCTCGATCTGATAGAGCGCCTGGACCGCCGCCAGGCGGGCGAAGGTGCGCGCGCCCGGGCGGCGCTGCCGTTGCTGGGCCGGGGCAGGCCCGTTCGCGGCCGTCGCCCTGCCCTTGCCGGATCCGGCTGTCACGGCGTCAGGCCAAGCTGCCGCCGCCAGGCGATCAGCGACAGCGCCGCCCGCGCGGCATCGCCGCCCTTGTCCTTCTCGTCCGGCCGCGCGCGGACCAGGGCCTGCTCGTAGGTCTCCACCGTCAGGATGCCGTTGCCGATCGCGGCGCCAGTGGCGACGCCGATCGCCTGCAGCGCGCGGGCGCTCTCGCTGGCCACGATCTCGAAATGATAGGTCTCGCCGCGGATCACGCAGCCCAGGGCGACGAAGCCGTCGTAGCGGCGCGCCCGGTGGTTGTCCGACGGGGCCCGGATGGCGATCGCGATCGCGGACGGAATCTCCAGTGCACCGGGCACGCTGATCCGGTCGTAGCTGCCACCGGCAGCCTCGATCGCGCGGATCGTGCCCTGCGCCAGATGGTCCGACAGGTCGTCGTAGAAGCGCGCCTCCACGATCAGGAGATGCGGTGGATCCTGCGCCATGGCCTGCTGTTTCCCCTCGCGGAATTCGTGAATGCGCCGGTTGTGGCGATACGCCGGTCGTGCGGTGCGGTTGCCCGGTCATGCGGTCGGATGGAGACGAAAGGACCGCCCGCCCCCGGGCGCAATGGCTTCAG
>JAVKFF010000247.1:0-17210 GCA_040226215.1 Azospirillaceae bacterium | reverse complement strand
CGAAGCGGCACTACGCGCCGCATCGCGCCCGGGACGACAGCCTTGCTTATTCTGGGAACTTCCCCGTCGTCCCGTGCGCAGCGCAGCACGTCGTGATGCGCTGCAGACCCGGGACCGCCCTGCCGTCTTCGCCCGAGTCGCTGCCCGGCCGCGCGAGGTTCCGGCTCTCCCTGCGGTCGGCCGGAAAGACGGTAGTGGTTTGTGAAATGGGATATCGTCGTTCCGCACGGATCGTATCGGAGATGCGGAACCACGAGGTCGTCTTCGCGGGCGCTGCGGTCGGACGCCAATGCAAAAGGGCCGGGGAAAACCCCGGCCCTTCGGCAACCGCGTTTGCGCATAAAGCGCTACTCGGCGGCCTGCGCGTATTGCTGGCGCAGGGACCGCGCGGCGTCGACCATGCTCTCGAGCGCCGGCTTGACCTCGGCCCAGCCGCGGGTCTTCAGCCCGCAATCCGGGTTGACCCAGATCTGCTCGGGCCGGAGCACGCGCACGGCCTTGGCCAGCAGGTTCTCCATCTCCGAGCGGTTGGGCACCCGCGGGCTGTGGATGTCGTAGACGCCGGGGCCGATCTGGTTGGGGTAGCGGAACTTCACGAAGGCATCGAGCAGCTCCATGTCCGAGCGCGAGGTCTCGATCGAGATCACGTCGGCGTCCAGGCCGGCGATGGAGTCGATGATGTCGTTGAACTCCGCGTAGCACATGTGGGTGTGGATCTGGCTGCCCGGCTGCACGCCGGAGGCCGAGAGCCGGAAGGCCTCCACCGCCCAGTTGAGATAGGCGTCCCAGTCCTTGCGCTTCAGCGGCAGGCCCTCGCGCAGGGCCGGCTCGTCGATCTGGATCATCTTGATGTTGGCGGCCTCCAGGTCGACCACCTCGTCGCGCAGGGCCAGCGCGATCTGCTTGGCGGTCGCCTCGCGCGGCTGGTCGTCGCGCACGAAGGCCCATTGCAGCATGGTGACGGGACCCGTCAGCATGCCCTTCATCGGCCGCTCGGTCTTCGAGGCGGCGTAGCCCGACCATTTCACCGTCATTGGCTGCGGCCGCGAGACGTCGCCGAAGATGATCGGCGGCTTGACGTAGCGCGAGCCGTAGGACTGCACCCAGCCATGCTGGGTGAAGGCGTAGCCGTCGAGCAGCTCGCCGAAATACTCGACCATGTCATTGCGCTCGAACTCGCCATGCACCAGCGCGTCGATGCCGATCTCCTCCTGCCAGCGCACGGCCTCGTCGATCGCCGCCTTGACGAAGGCGTCGTAGTCGGCGGCCGACAGCTCGCCCCGGCGGAAGGCGGCGCGCTTCTGGCGCACTTCCTTGGTCTGCGGGAAGGAGCCGATGGTGGTGGTCGGGAAGGGCGGCAGGTGGAAGTTCGCCGCCTGCGCCTTCTGGCGCTCGGCGAAGGGCACCCGCCTCATCATCTCCGCGGTCACCGCCGCCAGCCGGTCCTTGACCGCCTGGTCGTGGATGCGCGGGCTCGAGCGGCGCGTGGCGGCGGCCTGGCGCGCGTCGGCGAAGGCGGCCTCGTCGGCCTTGCCGTCGGCGGCGCCGGCCAGCAGCGTTACCTCGCGCAGCTTCTGCTTGGCGAAGGCGAGCCACGACTTGAACTCGGCGTCCAGCTTCTCCTCGTTGTCGAGGTCGATCGGGCTGTGCAGCAGCGAGCAGGACGGCGCCACCTGGACGCGTCCGGCGCCCAGCCTGGCCACCGCCGTTTTCACCGGCTCCAGCGCCTGGTCGAGATCGGCGCGCCAGATGTTGCGGCCGTCGATCACGCCGACCGACAGCACGGTATCGCCGCCGATGGCGTCGAGCACGGCGCCGAGCTGGTCCGGGGCGCGCTTCAGGTCGACATGCAGGCCGGCCACCGGCAGGCCGGCAGCGAGGTCGAGATTGTCGCCCAGCGCCTCGAAATAGGTGGCCACCAGGATCTTCAGGCTGGCCGATCTGGCGAGCCGCTCATAGGCGGTCTTCAGCGCCGCCTTCTCGGCCTCGGAGAGGTCGAGCACCAGGATCGGCTCGTCGATCTGCACCCAGCTCGCACCGGCCTCGGCGAGGCGGTTGAGCACCTGCTCGTAGACCGGCAGCAGGCGATCGAGCAGGGTGACGGGATCGAAGGCGCCGCCCTTGGCCTTGCCGAGCTTCAGATAGGTCACCGGGCCGACCAGCACCGGCCGGGTCTCGATGCCCAGCGACTTGGCCTCCAGGAACTGGTCGACCGGCTTGGTCGAGGCCAGGCGGAAGTCCTGGTCGGCGGCGAACTCGGGCACGATGTAGTGGTAGTTCGTGTCGAACCACTTGGTCATCTCCATGGCGAAGGCGTCGTCGCGCCCGCGGGCCATGGTGAAGTAGGTGTCGAGGTCGACCGTGTCGCCGGCGAAGCCGAAGCGCGGCGGCACGGCGCCGACCATGGCGGTGGTGTCGAGCACCTGATCGTAGAAGGAGAAGTCGTTGGACGGGATCACCGCGATCCCGGCATCCTTCTGCAGGCGCCAGTTCTGGGCGCGCAGCTGCTGGGCGGTCGACTCCAGGTCGGCCAGGGAGATCTCGCCCTTCCAGTAGGACTCGGTTGCCTTCTTGAGCTCGCGCTTCGGACCTATGCGGGGGAAGCCGAGATTGGCGGCTGTAACCATCGGTTGCGTGCTCCTTCGAACGGGGAATCGGTTGGAATATCGGACATGGCGCCGGCCCACTCCAAGGTGGGCAGCGCAATGGGACAGCCCTTTTTTTGAGGCGATGCCCATTCGCTTGTCAATATAAAAATATCTTTATATAACGTGACAATTCTGTTCAATCCGGCGGACTCCGGCGGCAGGTCTGCCGTGCGGCGCTTCGGTGCCGGCGGCGATTGCCGGCACGCGGCGGGCGTGCCACCTTCCCTCGGCCATGCCCTACCTGCCGCCGTTCCGACCCAACCGACTCGACCTGCCGCATTTCGACCGCGACGCCCTGCGCCGGCGCGACACCGCCTGGTGGCGGCGGCTGCTGAGCGAGGGCGGCGGCGGACGGCTGATCCCGGTGATCGAGGGCCGGCTGCTGGTGGTGCGCCAGGCCGAGCGGGCGGTGCTTTTCACCCTCGATGCCGCGCCCGCGCATTTCGCCGCTGCCGGCGACCGCCTCGCCTTTCTCGGCCGCCAAGGCGACACCGACTGGCTGGCGGTCGAACTCGACCAGGTGCCGGCGGGCGCGGAGGCGGCGGAGGCGCTGGACCTGCGCGCCGCGGCCCTGCTGCTGGCGGAGGAGGAGGCGGGGCTCGGCGCCTTCGCCAGGGCGCTGGGCTGGTTCCACCGGCGCCACCGCTATTGCGGCGTCTGTGGCAGCCTGACACGCTCCGCGGAGGCCGGCCATGCCCGCGTCTGCACCGACGATGCCTGCGCCGCCACCGTCTATCCGCGCAACGACCCGGCGGTGATCGTGCTGATCCACGATGGCGGCAGTCGCTGCCTGCTCGGCCGCAGCGCGCGTTTCGTGCCCGGCATGTACTCCACGCTGGCCGGCTTCGTCGAGGCCGGGGAGAGCCTGGAGAGCTGCCTGATGCGCGAGGTGCGCGAGGAGGCCGGCGTGGAACTGGCGGAGATCACCTACCGCCACTCCCAGCCCTGGCCGATGCCGCAATCGCTGATGGTCGGCTTCCACGCCCGCGCCGCCACCTTCGAGCTCGACCCCGATCCGGAGGAGATGGAGGACGTGCGCTGGTTCGAGCGCGACTGGATTCGCGACCAGGTCGCCAATCCGCGGCCGGAGGAAGGCGCCTTCCGCCTGTCGCCGAAGATCTCGATCGCCCGCCGGCTGATCGACGAGTGGCTGGAGAGCGCTTGAGCCCGGTCCGCCGGAACCATATCTCCGGGATCGAGTATCTCCCTGACAATAACGCCCGCAGACCTGGAGCTTTCCGATGACCGACACCGCCATTTCCGCGATCCCGCTCACCCGCAATGACGGCGCCCCCGCCACGCTCGGCGACTTTCGCGGCCAGGTGCTGCTGGTCGTCAATACCGCCTCGAAATGCGGTCTCACGCCGCAATATGAGGGGCTGGAGGCGCTCTACCGCGAGAAGAGGGACGCCGGCCTGACGGTGCTCGGCTTCCCGGCCAACAACTTCATGGGCCAGGAGCCGGGCACGGACGAGGAGATCGCCAGCTTCTGCCAGTCCACCTACGATGTCAGCTTCCCGCTGTTTTCCAAGATCAGCGTCAAGGGCGAGGACATCCACCCGCTCTACCAGGCCCTGACCCGCACCCGGCCCGCGGCGACCGGCGACGGCCCGATGCGCGAGAAGCTGGAAGGCTACGGCCTGCCCGCCCCGGCGCCGGGCGAGGTGGTGTGGAACTTCGAGAAATTCCTGATCGGCCGGGACGGCCAGGTCGTCGACCGCTTCGCCCCCGACGTCACCCCCGACGACCCCCGCCTGCGCCAGGCGGTCGATCGGGCGCTCGCCGCGTGAGGCAGGTATCGCGCCCCGACCCCGCGAGGTTCCGGCTCTCGCTAGCGCTCGGCCGGAACGACGGGGAGGGGGTTATGATTACAAACTTCACCGTCGTTCCGCACGCAGGCGACATCCGGAGATGCGGAAGGACGGAGGTGGTTCGGGTGCGATAACATAAGCCCGTCGTTCCGCACGAAGCGGAGCGGAGATGCGGAATCCCGCGCCCGTCTTCGCCCCCGTCCCAGCCTGGCCGCTCGAGGTTCCGGCTCTCCCTTTGGTCGGCCGGAACGACGGGGTTGGGTTCAGTGTGAAACACCCACCGTCGTTCCGCACGCAGGCGACATCCGGAGATGCGGCAGGACGGAAGTGATTTGGGTGCGATAACATAAGCCCGTCGTTCCGCACGAAGCGCGAGCGGAGATGCGGAACCCCGCGCCCGTCTTCGCCGCACACCGTGCCTCGTCAGGCCCGCCCGCCCGGTTCGTCGACGAACAGCCAGACTGCGACGCCGGCGAGGATGGCGGCGGTGGTGCCGCGCTGGATGCGCGACAGGGTCGGCGATTGGCGCAGGCGGTGGCCGACCGAGCCGACGATCAGGGCCACGCCCCAGAGATAGAGCGTGCCGCAGACGAGGAAGAGGCCGATCAGGATCTCCACCTGTATCCAGTAGGCCGCGCCGTCCGGCGAGATGAACTGCGGCAGGAAGGCGATGAAGAAGCCGAGCAGCTTGGGGTTGGTCACGTTGGTGATGAAGCCGCGGCGGAAGATGCGTTTCAGCGGCGGGTGCGCGCGCGCCCGGTGATCCTCGCCGGGTGCCAGCTCCTGCGGCTTGGCGCGCCAGGTGTCCCAGGCGAGGTAGAGCAGGTAGGCCGCGCCGACCACGCGCAGCACGTCGAAGGCGTAGGGCAGCTGGATCAGCAGCGCGGAGATGCCGAGACCGGCCAGCGCGGCATGCACCGTCACCCCGAGCGCGATGCCGAGCGAGGCGACGAAACCGGCGAAGCGGCCGTGCTGCAGGCTCTGGGCGGAGACGAACAGCGTGTCCGGTCCGGGCGTGATGATGATGACGAAGAGCGCGACCAGGTAGGCGGAGAACAGGGTCGGGTCGAGCATTGAGGCCTCTAACCTGCGGCTGGTGAGGGGTCGAAACGGTTCAGTCGTCGCCGCCGAGCTGGCTGGGGTCCTGGCGGAAGGGATGGGCCGGATAGCAGCCCAGCACGTGGAAGTTCTTGGTGAAGAAGGCCAGCTCCTCGAAGGCGAAGCGCAGGCCGGGATCGTGCGGATGGCCCTCCACGTCGGCGTAGAACCGCGTCTGGTGGAAGCGTCCGCCGATCATGTAGCTCTCCAGCTTGGTCATGTTGATGCCGTTGGTGGCGAAGCCGCCCATGGCCTTGTAGAGCGCCGCGGGCACCGAGCGCACCTCGAAGACGAAACTGGTGATGCAGTCGCTGCCCTGGGCCGGCCACTTGGCCTCCGGCGCCATGACCACGAAGCGGGTGGTGTTGTAGCTCTCGTCCTCGATGCCCGATTTCAGCGTGTCGAGGCCGTAGATCTCCGCCGCCAGGCTGTTGGCGATGGCGGCCTGGCTCTCGTCGGCGCTCTCCGCCACCATCTTCGCCGCCCCGGCGGTGTCGGCATGCACCACCGGCTCCAGCTTCAGCGCCCGGATGGTGCCGCGGCACTGGCCCAACGCCTGGACGTGGCTGTGCACGGTGCGCACGCGGTCCAGCGTGACGCCCGGCTTGACCAGCAGGTGATGGCTGACCGGCTGGAAATGCTCGGCCACGATGTGCAGGCCGGAATGGGGCATCAGGTGGTGGATGTCGGCCACCCGGCCGGCGACCGAATTCTCGATCGGGATCATCGCCAGGTCGGCATGGCCGGCGTGCACGGCGCCCAGCGCCTCCTCGAAGGAGGGGCAGGGCAGGGGCTTCAGCTCGGGATGCACCTGGCGGCAGGCCATGTCGGAATTGGCGCCGGCCCAGCCCTGGAAGGAGATCTTTCCGGTCTTCATGATCGGCCTCTATACCCCCGGCGCCGCGGCCTGGCCAGCGGCGGCAATGCGGCGGCGGGCAGCCTCCAGGTCGGCCGGCGTGTCGACGGCCTTCGGCGCGGCGGGAACGATGGCGACGTCGATGCGCATGCCGGCGGCCAGCGCGCGCAGCTGCTCCAGCCGCTCGCGCGCTTCCAGCACCGAGGGCGGCAGGGCGACGAAGCGGTCCAGCGCGGCACGGCGGAAGGCATAGATGCCGATGTGGTGGTAGAGCGGTCCTTCGCCCGACGGCGCCGTCGCCCGGCTGAAATAGAGCGCCCGGCCACCGCTGCCGCCCGGCGCCATCTCGATGATCGCCTTGGTGGTGTTGGGGTCGGCGCGTTCGCTGTCGTCCGTTATCGGCGCGGCCACCGTGCCGATGTCGACCGCCGGATCGGCCATCGCCTCGACCGCCGCGGCGACGGTGGCGGGGTCGATGTCCGGCAGGTCCCCCTGCACATTGACGACGATCTCGTACCGGCCGTCGGGATCGACGATGTGCATCGCCGCATGCACCCGGTCGGAGCCCGAGGGCAGGGCCGGGTCGGTCAGGACCGCGCGGCCGCCGGCGGCCTCGACCGCCTCGACGATCGCCCGGTCGCCGGCGGCGACCACGACCGGCCCGACCCCCGCCGCCTCGGCCTGGCGCAGGACGCGGATGATCATCGGCATGCCGGCGATGTCGGCGAGCGGTTTGTCGGGCAGCCTTGTCGCGGCGAGCCGGGCGGGGACGAGAACGAGGGCGGTCATGGGTCGTGTCTGCCGTGGCATCGGGTGGTAGGGCGGTCGCCCATTGGTGGACCTGGCGGATTTCGGGCCCGTGGGTTCGGGCCAGTGGGTCGGCCAACGCGTGCGCCAGCGGGGGCGTGGCGTCAAGCCGCAATTGCGACCCCGCCCCTTGCGCCGTGGCGGCTTTCGCAATAAACACCGCTCCGTCAGATTTGCGATGGGGACCGACAGGCGTCATGACGGTCCGGTCGCGGCCGCGTTCGCGTCGAAGAGGGTCTCTCCCGGCATGGAAATGAACAAGATTTTCGCCGCCATCCTGGTGGCCGGCATTCTGGGCATGGCCACGGGCTTCATCGCCGACGGCCTGGTGACGCCGCACTATCCGGAGCAGGCGGCCTACGTCATCGATACCGGTGCCGGACCGGCCGAGGTCGAGGAGCCGGAGGTCGAGACAATCCCGTCGATCATCCCGCTGCTGGCCAGCGCCGACCCGGCCGCCGGCGAGGGTCTGACGCGCCAGTGCACCACCTGCCACAATTTCCAGCCCGGCGGCCCGAACGGCGTGGGACCGAACAATTACGGCGTGGTGGGATCGCAGGTGGCGCACAATCCGGACTTCAACTACTCCGCCGCCACCCAGGCGCTCGCCGAGCAGGGCGTGGAGTGGACCTTCGAGAACCTCAGCCGCTTCCTCTACCAGCCGCGCGAGTTCCTGCCGGGTACCTCCATGTCCTATGCCGGCATGCGCAGCGCCGAGGACCGCGCCAACCTGATCGCCTGGCTGAACCAGCAGTCCGACGCGCCGCTGCCGCTGCCCACGGCCGAGGAGGCCGCCGCGCTCGAAGGCGTGCAGGTGGCGGTCAACGAGACCGGCCCGGCCGAACCCGGCGGCGCGGAGGAGTCCGGTGCCGAGGGTGAGGGTGCCGAGGGTGAGAGTGATGCCGCGGCCGGGGGCGAAGCGGGCGATGACGGCGGCGAGGCCGAGGACGGCCAGTCGGACGAGGGCTCGACCAGCGACGAACCTTCGGGCGACGAACCTTCGGGCGACGGCGCTTCCGGGGACGACGCCAACGCCGGCTGACCCGGCCGGAGGCGGGCCCGACAGGCGCCATGACCCAGACCGCCGCCGATCCCGCGTTGATCGACCTCGTCAACCGCCTGGCCGACGCCAGCGGCGCCGTGGTTCGCCGGCATTTCCGCGCGCCCTTCACGGTCGAGCAGAAGGCCGACGCGAGCCCGGTGACCGTGGCCGACCGTGGCGCGGAAGCGGCGATCCGCGGCATTCTCGAGGCCGAGCGGCCCGGCGACGGCATCGTCGGCGAGGAATATGGCAGCCACCGCCCCGACGCCGCCCACGTCTGGGTGATCGACCCGATCGACGGCACCAAGAGCTTCATCACCGGTCGGCCGATCTTCGGCACGCTGATCGCGCTGCTGCGAGACGGGGTGCCGGTGCTGGGCGTCATCGACCAGCCGATCCTGGGCGATCGCTGGATCGGCGGTGCCGGGCATCCGACGACGCTGAACGGCGAGGCGGCCCGGGTGCGGCGCTGCGCCGCGCTCGCCCGGGCGGTGATCGCGACGACGACGCCGGCCATGTTCGACGCCGGCGACTGGCCACGTTTCCAGCGCCTGGAGCGGGAAAGCGCCGCCGCGGTCTATGGTGGCGACTGCTTCGCCTATGCGGGCCTGGCGTCGGGATGGTGCGACCTCGTCGTCGAATCCGGGCTCAATCTCTACGATTTCGCCGCCCTGGTGCCGGTGATCGAGGCGGCGGGCGGCATCATGACGGACTGGCGGGGCCAGCCGCTGACACAAGGCTCGCCGGGCCAGGTAGTCGCCGCCGGCGACCCCGCGATCCATCGTCAGGCCATGGAAATCTTGACGGCTTCGTGACGCCGGTGGACTCCGGCGCCTTGGAAGCGGCAAGGTCGCGGGACTTGATGACGCCGTGGAGGTCGATAGAGTCATTGGCCCGTCAGGAGCTTGGAAGACCACCCATCATGATTGCCGCGCCGGCCGCCTCCCATCGCCCGACCATGCGCATTTTGCGCCTGCTGGCGTTCGCCGCGGCGCTCGCTATCGTCTCCCCGGCCGGCGCCCCGGCGCAGATCGTCGAGGAACCGTTCTTCAGCGAGTTCGACACGCCGGACCTGGCGCCGGGCTTCGACCATCTGCCCTATGCCGCCCCGGAGGCGCCGCAAGGCGGCACCATCACGTTGTCTGCCTTTAACAGCTTCGATTCCCTGAACTTCGTGCCGATCGGCGGCGAATATCCGCGCTCGCTGGGCCTGCTCTACGACAGCCTGCTGGTCGAGAGCCAGGATCAGGTCGGCGTCTTCTATCCGCGGCTCGCCGAGACCGTCCGCTATCCGCAGGACCTCGCCTGGGTCGAGTTCGTGCTGCATCCCGACGCCCGCTGGAACGACGGCGAGCCGGTGACCGCCGGGGACGTGGTGTGGTCCTACGAGGCGGTGGTGGAGATGGACCTGGCGCGTCCCTTCCTGCAGGCGGCCTATGAGGAGGTCAGCCGCGCCCAGGTGGTGGACGACCGGACCGCGCGCTTCGAGTTCGATGGCGGCGGCACGCGCTCGGCCATCGCCCAGCTCGCCGGCATGACCATCCTGCCGCGCCACTGGTGGACCACGGCTGGACGCGACCTCGCCGAGAGCACGCTGGAGCCACCGCTGGGCAGCGGTCCCTACCGCCTGGTCGACGTCGACGCCGGCCGCTCCCTGACCTATGAGCGGGTCGCGGACTACTGGGGCCGCGACCTGCCGGTGAACCGCGGGCTGTGGAATTTCGAGCGCGTCGTCTACGACTTCTACCGCGACCGGACGATCATGTTCGAGGCCTTCCTCGGCGGCGCCTACGACTTCCAGGTGGAGCTTTCCTCGCGCAACTGGGGCATCGGCTACGACACGCCGGCGGTCGCGGACGGCCGCCTGCAGCGCCTCGAGCTTCCGGCCATCAGCTATCGCGGCATGCAGGGCTTCTTCTTCAACACGCGCCAGCCGCAATTCGCCGACATCCGGGTGCGCGAGGCGCTGAACTATCTCTATCCTTTCGAGTTCGTGCGCCAGAACGTGATGTACGGCCTGCGCGACCGCATCACCTCCTACTTCCTGGGCTCGGATGACTATTCGCAGAGCGGGGTGCCGGAAGGGCGGGAGCTCGAGATTCTCGAGGAATATCGGGGCCAGGTGCCCGACTGGATCTTCGACCAGCCGATCGTCCTGCCCGACAGCGCCAATGCCGACCGGCCGGGGGTGCCGCGCGCCAACCGGCGCATCGCCCTCGACCTGCTGGTGGATGCTGGCTGGACCCTCGACGGCGCCGGCCGCCTGGTCGATGCCGAGGGTGTGCAGATGAGTGCCGAGATCCTGCTCTCCTCCAGTGTACTGGAGCCCCACACGGCGCCCTTCATCGAGGAGATGCGCGCGATCGGCATCGACGCCGGCATCCGCATCGTCGATTCCGCGCAGTACCAGCGCCGCTACGAGGACCGGGCATTCGAGATCATCTCCTTCGCCTATTCGTTCTACCCGCCACCCGGCAGCTTCGAGCGCAACCGCTTCCATTCCGAGGCGGCGGACGAGAACGGCTCGGCCAACATCATCGGGGTCGCCGACCCGGTGGTCGACGACCTGCTGACACGCATCGTCGCCGCCAACGACATCACCGAGAAGCAGGCGCTGACCCGCGCCCTCGACCGGGTGCTGATGGCCGGCTGGTACGTCGTGCCGCACTGGCATTCCGACGAGGTATGGATCGCCCATTGGGACCGCTTCGGCTTTCCCGAGCGCCAACCGCGCCTCGATATCGGTCGGGTGAACTCGATCGGCTACCAGGAAACCTGGTGGATCGACCCCGATCGCGACCGCGCCCTCGAACAGGCCGGACGCTGAGCGCATGCGGCTCGACATGATCCGGCGTTTGTGTGGGCCGGCCGGCCGCGTCTTCGCGTATGCTGAGCCGAAACGACCCGATGGACAGGTGAAGGAGGGGACCATGCTTCGCCGACCGACCGCCGCCGCCCTGGCGGCCGCGCTGATCTCCGGCCTCGTGCTGGCCGCCCCTGCCAGGGCCCAGGAGGTCGACCAGGCCGCGCTCGACGCCAATATCGAGGGCCTGACCGTGTACGGCGCCTTTTCGGAGTTCGGCGACCCGGTCTACCCGCCCGATTTCGCGCATTTCGACTACGTCAATCCCGACGCGCCCAGTGGCGGACACCTGGTGCTCAGCGCCTACGGCACCTTCGAGCGGCTCGACACCATCACCATCGGCGGCACCTGGCCGGCCGGCATCGGGCTGACCGGCGACAGCCTGTTCACCGGAACCGCCGACGCGCTGGACGACTACTACGCCTCGATCGCCGAGAGCGTGGCGCTGCCCGACGACCTGTCCTACGCCGTGTTCACCATCCGCGAGGAAGCAAGGTGGCACGATGGCGAGCCCATCGTCGCCGCGGACTTCGTCTTCGCCTTCGACATCATCAAGGAGCACGCCCGGCCGCTGCTGCGCGAGTTCTACCGCGACCTCGTCTCGGTCGAGGCGCTGAACGACCGGCAGCTCCGGGTCGAGTTCGCGACCACCGGCAACTGGGCGACGGTCGGCCTCGCCGCCGGCCTGTCGCCCTGGCCCCAGCACTGGTGGGAGGCGTCGGGCCGCGACCCGGTCGAATCCTATCTCGAACCGGTGCTCTACGAAGGGCCCTATACCATCGAGAGCGTCGATCCCGGCCGTCGGATCACCTATCGGCGGGTCGAGGACTACTGGGCGGAAGACCTGCCGGTGAATGTCGGCCAGAACAATTTCGACCGCATCACCTATATCTATTTCCGCGACGTCGACGTGATGTTCGAGGCCTTCCTGGCCGGCGAGTTCGACTTCTGGTCGGAAAACCAGGCGAGCCGCTGGGCCACCGGCTACAACGTCGAGCCGGTCAACAACGGGGCCATCGTGCGCGACGATTCGATCGCCGACAACTCGCCGCGCGGCTATGTCGGCTTCGTCTTCAACACCCGCCGGCCGCAGTTCCAGGACATCCGCGTGCGCGAGGCGCTGGGCTATCTCTGGGACTTCGAGTGGACCCGCGCCAACATCTTCTACGGCCAGTATGCGCGCGCCTATTCCTACTTTCCGAACTCCGACTACGGCACGCAGGACTACCCGCTGCCGACCGAGGAGGAGATGAGCTTCCTGGAACCGCTGCGCGAGCAGATCCCGGAAAGCGTCTTCACCGAGCCCTTCACCGTGCCGTCCACCGACGGCTCCGGGCGCATCCGCGAAAACCTGCGCACCGCGCTCGGCCTGTTCCGCGAGGCTGGCTGGGAGATCGACGGGCAGGGGCGCCTGGTCTCCCAGGAGACCGGCGAGCAGATGGAAATCGAGTTCCTGGTCAACGGACCGACCCTGGAGCGGGTGATCCTGCCTTTCGTGGAAAACCTGGAGGCGGCGGGCATCGACGCCAGCCTGCGCGTCGTCGACCCGGCGCAGTGGGAGCGCCGGACCGACGAGTTCGACTACGACATGATCTATATCGGCGCCAATTTCTTCCCGCCGCCGGGTGGCGAGCTCAGGACCTATTTCGAGAGCGCCGCGGTCGACGATCCGGCCTCGGCCAACTGGCCCGGCATCGCCGATCCGGCGGTCGACCAGTTGCTCGACGACATCGTCACGGTCCGCCAGGAACGCGACGAGGAACGCCTGCAGGCGGTGGTGCGGGCGCTGGACCGGGTGCTGCTGCGTGACCACTGGATCATCCCGTCCTACTATCTCGACCACTACCGCATCGCCTACTGGGATATCTTCGGCCAGCCGGAGGAGAGCCCGGAATTCGGCATCGGCTTTCCGACGACATGGTGGTACGACCCGGAACGGGCAGCGGCCCTGCCGACCTCGCGCAACCGCTGAACCCAGGGATCGGACAGCCATCTGAATGCTCGCCTATATCGTCCGCCGCCTGCTTCTGGTGATCCCGACGCTGTTCGGGATCATGGTGATCAACTTCTTCGTCGTGCAGCTCGCCCCGGGCGGCCCGATCGAGCAGATGATCGCCGAGATCCAGGGCACGGCGGTGGACGCCACGGCGCGCTTCACCGGCGGTGGCGGCGGCGACCTGCAGCAGGCCCAGCAGCAGCAGACCGATCGCGGCGGTGGCGGCGACGCCACCTCGCGCTATCGCGGCGCCCAGGGCCTGCCGCCGGAGTTCATCGCGGAGCTTGAGCGCCAGTTCGGCTTCGACCGGCCGGTCCACGAGCGCTTCTTCCTGATGATGGGCAACTACCTGACCTTCGATTTCGGGGAGAGCTATTTCCGCGGCCAGCGCGTCGTCGACCTGATCATCGACAAGATGCCGGTCTCCATCTCGCTCGGCCTGTGGACGACGCTGATCACCTATCTGGTGTGCATCCCGCTTGGCATCCGCAAGGCGGTGCGCGACGGCTCGCGCTTCGACGTCTGGTCATCGGGCGCCATCATCGTCGGCTACGCCATTCCCAACTTCCTGTTCGCGGTGCTGCTGATCATCGTCTTCGCCGGCGGCCGCTATCTCGACTGGTTCCCGCTCAGGGGCATCGTCTCCGACGACTTCGAGAGCCTCAGCCTGCTCGGCCAGATCGCCGACTATGCCTGGCACATGACGCTGCCGGTGCTTGCCATGGTGATCGGCTCCTTCGCCACGCTGACCATGCTGACCAAGAACTCCTTCATCGACCAGATCAACTCGATGTACGTGATGACCGCCAGGGCCAAGGGGCTGACCGAGCGGCGCGTGCTCTATGGCCACGTCTTCCGCAATGCCATGCTGATCGTCATCGCCGGCTTTCCGGCGGCACTGCTCAGCGTGTTCTTCACCGGCGCGCTGCTGATCGAGACCATCTTCTCGCTCGACGGCCTCGGCCTGCTCGGTTTCGAGGCGGTGGTCAACCGGGACTACCCGATCGTCTTCGCCACGCTCTACTTCTTCACGCTCATCGGCCTGCTGATCAAGATCCTGACCGACGTCGTCTACACCATCATCGACCCGCGCATCGATTTCGAGGCCCGGCGTGTCTGAGGCGGGCGGCAACCTTCAGGGCGTGACGCCGAGCCGGCCGGTGCGCTTCCTCGGGCTCATCAGGATCAGCCCGATCACGCAGCGCCGGCTGGCCAATTTCCGCACCAACAAGCGGGGCTACTGGTCGCTCTGGATCTTCTCCATCCTGTTCTTCGTCACGCTCGGGGCGGAGTTCATCGCCAACGACCGGCCGCTCGTCGTCTACTTCGAGGGCGAGATCTACACGCCCGTCTTCAGTACCTATCCGGAGACCGCCTTCGGCGGCGACTTCCCGACCGAGGCCGACTATCGCGACCCTTACGTCCAGGAGCTGATCGACGCGGGCGGCTGGGCGCTCTGGCCGCCGATCCCCTTCTCCTACCGCACCATCAACTACGACCTGCCGCAGCCCGCCCCGTCGCCGCCGGACAGCGTCAACTGGCTGGGCACCGACGACCAGGGACGCGACGTGCTGGCGCGGCTGATCTACGGCTTCCGCATCTCGGTGTTGTTCGGCCTGTTGTTGACCGTCGGCATCATGGTGGTCGGCGTCGCCGCCGGCGCGGTGCAGGGCTATTTCGGCGGCTGGACCGACCTCATCTTCCAGCGCCTGATCGAGATCTGGGATGGTCTTCCCGGCCTCTATATTCTGATCATCGTCTCCGCCGTGCTGGTGCCGAGCTTCTGGCTGCTCCTGATCGTCATGCTGCTGTTCAGCTGGACCGGTCCCGTCGCGGTGGTGCGGGCGGAATTCCTGCGCGCGCGCAATTTCGACTATGTCCGCGCGGCCAGGGCGCTGGGCCAGCCCGACCGGGTGATCATGTTCCGCCATGTGCTGCCCAACGCCATGGTGGCGACCATCACCTTCCTGCCCTTCATCGTCACCACCTCGGTGACAACGCTGACGGCGCTCGACTTTCTGGGCTTCGGGCTGCCGCCGGGCTCGGCCTCGCTGGGCGAACTGATCAACCAGGCCAAGCGCAATCTGCAGGCGCCCTGGCTCGGCTTCACCGCCTTCTTCTCGCTGGCCATCATGCTCAGCCTGCTCGTCTTCATCGGCGAGGCGTTGCGCGACGCCTTCGACCCGCGTAAGGCATTCGGCGGCGGCGCCAAACCACTCAAGGCCGGCAGGCGCAAGCCGGGGAAGAAGGCCGAGGAGACCACGCCCGCATGACGGCTGGAATCGACAGCCCGACCGCCGCCGAGGCGCGCCGGACCGGCGTGGCGGATGCCAGCAGCGGCCCGCTGCTGGAGGTCAGCGACCTCCGCGTGCATTTCGAGATGCCAGGCCAGACGGTCGAGGCGGTGCGCGGCATCGACTTCGCCATCGCCAAGGGCGAGACCCTGGCGCTGGTCGGCGAGTCGGGCTCGGGCAAGTCGGTCTCCGCGCTCTCCATCCTGCAGCTTCTGCCCTATCCCATGGCGACCCACCCGACGGGCTCCATCCGCTTCCGCGGCAGGGAGCTGCTGGGCGCCGGGGAGAAGCAGCTGCGCGAGGTGCGTGGCAACAAGATCTCCTTCATCTTCCAGGAGCCGATGACCTCGCTGAACCCGCTTCACACCATCGAGAAGCAGGTCTCCGAGGTGCTGTTCGTGCACAAGGGCCTGGGCCGGGCGCAGGCCCGCAACCGCTGTCTGGAGCTCTTGCGCCTGGTCGGCCTGCCGGAGCCCGAGAAGCGCCTCAACGCCTATCCGCACGAACTCTCCGGCGGCCAGCGCCAGCGCGTGATGATCGCCATGGCGCTGGCCAACGAGCCCGACCTCTTGATCGCCGACGAACCGACCACCGCGCTCGACGTCACCATCCAGGCGCAGATCCTCAAGCTCCTGAAGGATCTGCAGGCGCGCTTCGGCATGGCCCTGCTGCTGATCACCCACGACCTCTCCATCGTGCGCAAGATGGCCGATCATGTCTGCGTCATGAACAAGGGCGAGATCGTCGAGGCGAAGTCGACCAGGGACCTGTTCGCCAATCCGGAGCATGCCTATACCCGCATGCTGCTGTCGGCCGAGCCCAAGGGCGAGCCCGCCCACGCCCCGGCCGACGCGCCGGTCGTCATGAAGGGCGACCGGGTCAAGGTCTGGTTCCCCATCAGGAAGGGCCTTCTCCGGCGCACCGTCGACCACGTGAAGGCGGTGGACGGCATCGACGTCACCATCCGCAAGGGCCACACGGTCGGCGTGGTCGGGGAATCGGGCTCGGGCAAGACGACGCTGGGCATGGCGCTGCTGCGCCTGATCTCGTCGCAGGGCGACATCCGCTTCGGCGATCAGCAGATCAGCGGCCTCTCCTTCTCCGGCATGCGCCCGCTGCGGCGCGAGATGCAGATCGTCTTCCAGGACCCCTATGGCAGTCTCAGCCCGCGCATGTCGATCGCCGAGATCGTCGCCGAGGGCCTGAAGGTGCACCGCATCGGGGCGAACGACGCCGCGCGCGAGGAGATGATCATCGAGGTGCTGCGCGAGGTCGGTATCGATCCGGAGACCCGGCACCGCTACCCGCACGAATTCTCCGGCGGCCAGCGCCAGCGCATCGCCATCGCCCGGGCCATGGTGCTGAAACCCAGCCTGGTCGTGCTGGACGAGCCGACCTCGGCGCTCGACATGTCGGTGCAGGCGCAGATCGTCGACCTGCTGCGCGACCTGCAGAAGCGTCACGGCCTGGCCTACCTCTTCATCAGCCACGACCTGAAGGTGGTGCGCGCCCTGTCGGACGAGATCATCGTCATGAAGAACGGCAAGGTGGTGGAACACGGCAGCGCCCACGAGGTCTTCGAGCGCCCCAAGGATCCCTACACCCAGGCCTTGTTCAAGGCCGCCTTCGACCTCGAGGCGGTGGAGACCGGCGTGGTGGCGATGTGAGGGGAATCGTGATCGGGGGTGACACTCTAGACACTCGCGCGGACATCGCGGGATAGGGTGGTGGACTGAATTTATTGATGTTTTCGCAATCTCCTCCATGTCATTCCCGCGAACGCGGGAATCCAGGC
>JAVKFF010000246.1:0-80837 GCA_040226215.1 Azospirillaceae bacterium | reverse complement strand
GTCAAGTGACGCTAATGTGACGTCCACGGTCTGCTTCAGACCGTAGCCTCCCTGTTCGACCTGGCCCCGCCTTCGTGGCGGGGCCTTCTTTTTAGCGCCTGCCCCTGGCTTGCGCCGGCGGGACATCCGTCGTGGCCCTTGGCAGCGGCGCCTGCGGCAGGCACAACGTCGCCCAGCATGACCGAGCGCGCGCCCCTGCCGATCGACGACGCCCTGCCGGCCCTGGAGGCGGCGCTGGCGCGCTACACCTTTGCCGTGCTCGCGGCACCGCCCGGCTCGGGCAAGACGACGCGGGTTCCCCCCTTCATCGCCCGGCAGACCTGGGCGGCGGGACGCAAGGTGCTGGTGCTGGCGCCACGCCGTCTGGCGGCGCGTTCGGCGGCGCGGCGGATAGCCGCGGAGCTGGGCGAGGCCGTGGGCGGCGCCGTGGGCTACCGCGTGCGCTTCGACACCAGGGTCGGCCCCGACACCCGGATCGAGATCGTCACCGAGGGCATCCTGACCCGCATGATCCAGGCCGACCCGGCGCTCGACGGCGTGGCCTGCATCGTCTTCGACGAGTTCCACGAACGCAGCCTGGACGGCGATCTCGGCCTCGCCCTGGCGCTCGACAGCACGGCGCTCAACCCGGAATTGAGCCTCGTGGTGATGTCGGCGACGCTCGACACGGAGCGGATCGGTCGTTTCCTCGACGACGCACCGTTGGTCGAAGCGGCCGGCCGGTCATTCCCGGTCGGGACCGAGTGGCTGCCCCGGTTCGCCGTCTCTCCATCCGAACGCCGGCGTATCGGGCCACAGGTGGCCGCGGCGGTCCGTCACGCGCTGGCGACGGGAGAGGGCAGTGTGCTCGCCTTCCTGCCCGGTCTGCGCGAGATCGCGGATGCCGGGGCGGCGCTGGCCGATCTGGAGAGCGATCGGCTGCAGGTCCACCTGCTGCATGGCGGTCTGCCGCTCGCCCGACAGGATGCGGCCATCGCGGCGGCCGCGCCCGGCCAGCGCAAGGTGGTGCTCGCCACCAACATCGCCGAAACCAGCCTGACCATCGAGGGCGTGGACCAGGTCGTCGATTCCGGCCTGGCGCGGCGGCTGCGCTACGACCCGGGCATGGGCATGGGCCGCATGGAAACGGTGCGGATCAGCCGGGCGAGCGCCGACCAGCGGCGCGGTCGCGCCGGCCGGACCGGACCCGGACGATGCCTGCGCCTGTGGGGTGTGCCGGAGGATCGCGCCCTTGTCCCGTTCGACCCCCCGGAAATCGCTGTCGCCGACCTCGCGCCGCTGGCGCTCGATCTCGCCTGCTGGGGCGCCCGCCCGGAGGCGCTGCGCTGGCTCGACCAGCCGCCGGCCGCGGCCTATCGCGAGGCCGAGGCGGTGCTGGCCGACCTCGGCGCGCTCGACGCCGATGGCCGGGTGACGGCCGCGGGACGGGCCATCGCCGCCATGCAGCTGCACCCGCGGCTGGCCCGCATGGTGTTGGCGGGCCAGGCGTCGGGGCATGGATCGGCCGCCCTCGTGCTGGCCATGCTGGTCGAGGAGCGTCCGCGCGGCGGTGCGAATGACGATCTGGAGCGCGACCTCATCGCCGCCGTCGAACACCCGGGCGTTCACGGGCCGCTCCTGAAGAACGCCGGGATGCTGTGCCGCCGCCTCGGCCTCGGTCGGCTGCCCCAAAGGGTGCCGCCGGGGCTCGCCGGCAGGCTGCTGGCCGAGGCCTTCACCGACCGCATCGCCCGGCGACGCCGCGGCGGCGAGGACCGCTATCTGACCCTGTCCGGCCGCGGTGTCGCGCTGGCCCCGGAAAGCCGGCTCACCGGTGCGGCATGGATCGTCGCGGCCGATCTGGCGATGCGACCGGGTGGCGATGCCCTGGTCAGGCGGGGCGCGGTCGCCGACGCGGCGGTGGTGATGGATCGCACGCGCCACCTGCAGCACACGCGGCGAGGTATCGACATCGATTTCGCCAGCGACCGGCTGCAGGCGGTCGAGGAGGATCGCTTGGGCGCGATCGTGCTGGCCCGTCACCCCTGGCGGGACGCCAGCGACGCGGATTTCCGCGCGGCCCTCGTCGAGGCCTTGAAGCGGTCCGGGGTCGGCGCGCTCGGCTGGCCCGCGTCAGCGACCCGCCTGCGCCAGCGGCTCGCCTTCCTGCACCAGGCCATGCCGGCGGACTGGCCCGATGTCGGTGACACGGCCCTGACCGCAAGGCTGGAAGACTGGCTTGCGCCCTATCTGGAGGGTATCCGCACCATGGCTGCGCTGCGCCGGCTGGATCTTGCCGCCGGCCTGATGCACCTGGTGGGCTGGCAGCGGCGGGAGACCATCGATGTGCTGGCGCCGGAGCGCCTGGTGCTGCCCTCCGGCCGCCCGGCCGCGATCGACTACGCCGACCCGGACCGACCGGTGCTGGCCGCCAAGCTGCAGGAGCTGTTCGGCTGGCAGACCGCCCCGGCGATCGCCGACGGGCGCGCTCCGCTTACCGTCGAACTGCTCTCGCCCGCCGGGCGGCCGCTCGCCGTCAGCGGCGATCTCGAGCACTTCTGGCGCGAGGCCTACCCGCAGGTGCGCAAGGAGATGCGCGGCCGCTATCCCAAGCATCCCTGGCCGGAGGATCCGCTGCAGGCCGAGGCGACGGCCCTGACCAAGAAGCGGCTCGCCACCCGGCCTTGAGCCGGTAAGGTGCCCCTGCGGGATCAGGGCGCGGCGTCGAAGCGTGCCTGGCAGGTCTCGCAATTGACCGTATTGCCGCGCCGGACCAGCGTCATGTTCTGGCAGACTGGGCAGGGATCGCCCTCGTAGTCCGGTGTCTCCGCACCCGCCTGCCGGCGCCCCGGCTCGGCCGTCGTCGAGATCGCATCGCGATAGGCGCCGCCGACATCGCCGGCCAAATTGCGCGCGAGGTAGGTCGCGGTGCCGGTGGCCTGCTCCAACAGCGCCTCGTCCTTCTCCGCCCGGCCACCGTCGAGCACGCGGAGATTGCCGCGGATGAAGCCCTTCGACGCCACCTGGCGGATCGTTTCGACCGTCGGGTTGTCCGGCAGGTCCGCCTGGGCGTCGCCGCCGCCGAGCGCGTCGGGCAGCAGGTCGCCGGGCTCGGCATGGGCGAGGTCGTGGCGTCCGAGATAGGATATGGCCAGTTCCCGGAAGATGTAGTCGAGCAGCGAAGTCGCGCGCGTGATGGTGTCGTTGCCCGACACGGCCCCGGCGGGCTCGAAACGGGTGAAGGTGAAGGCCTCGACGAACTCCTCCAGCGGCACGCCGTATTGCAGTCCGATCGAGACGGAGATGGCGAAGTTGTTCATCAGCGAGCGGAAGGCGGCACCTTCCTTGTGCATGTCGATGAAGATCTCGCCAAGCCGCCCGTCGTCATACTCCCCGGTGCGCAGATAGACCTTGTGGCCGCCGACGATGGCCTTCTGGGTATAGCCCTTGCGCCGGTCGGGCAGCTTCTCGCGCGGCGTCGGCGCGGACTCGCCGCGACGCTCGACCACCCGCTCGACGATGCGCTCGATGATCTGCGGCCTGGCGCTGACCGGACCTGTCTCGGCGATTCCCGTCCCGGCGATCTCTGCTTCGTCGATCTCGAAGGCGAGCGGCGCGGGCAGCGGCAGGTCGATGCGCGCGCCCTCGCGCTCGATCGACAGGCCGCCGACACCGAGCCGCACGGCGCTGCGGATCAGGCTCTCGATGTCGTCCACGCTGGCCGTCATGGGCATGGTCACCGGCTTGCCGACGCCACCCAGCAGGAAGCGCTCGACAGCGGCGATCATCGCCACCTGACCATCCGGCGAAACGCCGGGGGCAGCGCTGTCGCCGCCGCCCGAGACGATCAGCACCGCGCGGTCCTCGGCACTCAGGCCGGGCGCCCGTTCCACCGACTCCGCACCGCAGGCATGGAGGTTCGCCGCCGCGATCTCCTCGTCGGTGAAGCCGAGATGGGAAAGCAGGTCGGTATCGTATTCCGAACCGTCCGCGGGAGCGGTGGAGAGCCGCTCGCAGAACGCCTCGCCCAGCGTCCATCGGGTGACGATGAAACGCAGATCGGCGGTACCGGGCAGCAGCCGCTCGATGGTGGCAATCTGTTCCTCGCCGAAACCGCGCTGCATCAGCGTGGTGTGGTTGATCCCCTGCGCCCCCGCCAGCGTGCCGCGCCCGACCACGTGGTCGATCACGGCATCGATGGTTTCGGCATCGTGGCCGCGCCGACGAAGTGCCGCGGGCACCGTGGGATCGATGACCCGGCGGAAGCCGTCGGTGTCGCTGCGCTGCCAGCGCACCAGGCCGGCACAGGCCTCGATGCCCGGCGCGTCGAGGTCGAGCATGGCCGCCGCCGCATGCGCCGGCGCGACCATGGTGGCCACGGCATTGCGCAGCCCGTGGTCGCCCGCGAGGCTGACGACCTCGTCCCATACCGATTGCGCGGCCTGGGCGATCGCGGATTGCGTATCGATCGGCATGGCTGGCGCGCGACCGGCCTCGTAGCCGTTCGGTTCCCCCCGGATGGCGCGCCAGTGGTCGCGCAGCACGACGCCCGGAGACGCCATGTCGGGCCGCAGGGCGGGGCAGGGCCCGAGATATTCGGCCAGCGTGGCGCTGGTCGCCAGCGCCGTACCTGTCACCAGGCTGGCCAGCGCACTCGCCTCCGCCAGCGCGGCGTCGCTCTCGTAGGCGATGCCGCGGCGCCGTAGGTAGCCGCCGAGATTGGCCAGCGACAAGGCGATCGGCCGCTCCTGCCAGGCCCGCTCCGCGGCGGATTGGTCGTCATGCGCGCCGAGGACATGGAACAGGTCGAGCGCGAGCGTGAGCACGCGCACCGCGCGGCCGAGGCCGACCGCGTCGCACCCGCCGTCGGCGTCGACGAAGCGGCCGAGATTGAGCGTGACCTTCGGCGCCGCACGGCCGCGCGGCCCGGGCAGCAGATCGAGCGCGTCCCGCGCGGTATCGCCGAAGCCGCGCGTGCCGAGATTAGCCTCGATGCCGAGGTCCGGCTGCCCGCTGGCCCAGATCGATGTGGCGATGCGGCGCAGCCTGTCCAGGGCGCGGCCTTCGCCGGCCTCGATGCGGTCGGTGAAGGCAGCGTCGAGGCGCACGAGGAAGCGTGGCGGCACGACATCGAGATCGAGGTCGTCGTCGTCCATCACGAGGTCGTCCAGGGCGATACCCTGGGCCATCCCGTCGAGCACGCGGGCGATGAAGCCGTCCGGTACACCCTGCTCGAGCACGGCGACGATCGCCCGCTTCAGCAGTGGGTTGGCGTCCGGGTCGGTGCCCCGGCCCAGGCTGACCGCCTCGCCCAGCACCTCGCCGGCGACGCGCAGCACCGCCGCGCCGGTCTGGCGCAGGCCGTGGTGGTCGTAGGCCGCCTGGGCGCGTCGCAGGAAACTGCCGAGTTCGCCACCGGAGGCGGCAAGCACGCGATCGCCTGCCGGTCCGGCTGCCGCGATCGAGGTCGCCGGCGGGGCGGCAGCCGTGGCGATCGCCGGCCGGCCGGTCGCCTGGTCGTTGCGCCAGCCGCCCGTGCCCGACGGTGCCACGCCATAGGCCCAGTCGAGCCCGCAAGGCGCCCAGAGCAGGGCATCGGGCGCGGCCCGCTGGGAGACGATCAGCGCCTTCAGCTCGTCGACGAAGGCCTCAGCGTCGGCGATCTGGTCGAAATAGCCGCCCCGCCAGCCGGCATGGGCGAGCGCCCCGGCGAGCCGGTCCAGCGCCTGTCGGAGGCTGGTCTCGCCGATCCGGTAGTCCTCGCCATCGGCCTCGAGTGCGGCCGTGTCCTCGGGCCTGCGGGGCCCGATTGCGGCGGGCAGGTCGGGATCGATCGGGCGGGTCGCTCCCGGCACCGGACCGTTGAAGAGGACGCCGCGCGCCAGGGCCTCGACGGCGTCCAGGGTCCAGGTGACCGGCGCCTCGACAGTGTCGGGGCCGTTGCCGTCCGGTCCGGGCGAGACCGTGAAGGTCCGCCAGTCATGCGCGTCATCGGGCGCGCATCCGTCGCTGCTGAAGTGGCGCTCGATCCGCATGTCCTGACACTCCCGCCGGCCCGCCGCCTGGCATCCGGCAGCAGACCGCCGGATCGCCACTGCTTGTGGCCTTACCCTTATCTCGTGGTTTCGGGAGATGTTTGCACAAAATATAGCAAGTCGCAGCCCCTGAATCCGACTCGGGCCACACAATTCTGTGGATCGATTGTCGGATGGCAGGGGGGTGGCTTGCGCCGCCGACGTAAACGCCCGGCGGGCGGGGTGCCGGCCGGGCGGGTGCGGCGGTACCGGTCGGCTGGGCGGCTGTGCCGCCGCCGGCGTCAGGCGACCTTGCGGTCGGCGGCCGGTGCCGTGTCGTGATTGGCGGCGGTCGCCGCACGTGCCGGCACGATCTGGGAGGGCCGCATCGGCGCCACGCCAGACTTGCTGCCAACCCGGTCGTCCACCGGCGGTGCCGAATGTCCACGCTGGTTGCCGGCGGCGACGAGGCCGACGATATCCTCGCGGCGCATGCCGACATCGGCAAGCAGGCGATCGTCGAGCTGCGCCAGCTCCGCGATCGCGCGGCGCTGGCGAAGGGCGACGGCGATGCCGGCGAAGGCGGAGCCCAACAGGCGGGCGGTAGCGCGCAGCATGCCCCCGGCATGACTGGCACGCATGCGCATGGCGTTGCGTTCGATCGACCAGGCGTCGATCCTTGCATTGGCGAAGGCCGCGGTCTCGGCCGGCGACCGATTGGTCGGCGTGTTCATTTTCGTGCAGTCCCCTTGACGGATCATCATGTGGTTGTGATGGGCTGAACATATGCCCATCCCGGCGCGGCAACAGCCGAGCGTTTTGCACTGCAGCATTGATGCTATCCGATGGATCGAACGGCCGTGATCCGCCAGTTGCCCCGGTTCGCACGGCCGGTCCGGACGCACTGGACGCGTGGCGGACGCGGTGCCATATTCGCGCCGCACGCGGCCTCCGGGCGAGGCCGCTTCACCGATCAAGGGACCTCCGGTCGCAAACCATGGCGTTCAGTTTCAACGAATGGTCCATGCGCTCGCTGCTGAAATGGAAGACCTGGCGGCGCGGCGAATACGTGGGCGAGGACAATCTCGGCAATCTCTACTACCGGGACCGCAGGCTCGCCGGCACCAAGCGCGAGCGGCGCTGGATCGTCTACAAGGGCGAGTCGGAGGCGAGCCTCGTGCCACCGGAATGGCATGGCTGGCTGCATCACCAGACCAACGAGTTCCCGGACAAGGAGAACCCGTACCGGCGGTCCTGGCAGGTGGCGCACGAGCCGAACATGACCGGGACGCTGGCGGCCTATCGACCGGCCGGCAGCGTGCTGAAGGGCGGCGACCGTGCGCCCTCGTCGGGCGACTACGAGCCCTGGACGCCGGAATAGGCGGACGCCATCTGACCGGCCCGGTTTCGACACGATTGTCGTCTAGCAGACGGCCCCGATCGACCGGTACCGGAGCCATGCGAAAGGGATAGACGATGAGCCGAAACGTCATCGAGACGGTGATGGGAGCGGTGGTGCTGGCCGTCGCCGGCTTCTTTTTCTTCTTCGCCTATTCGAGCACCGATGTCGGCTCCGTCAGCGGCTATCAGGTGGTGGCGCGGTTCGACCGCATCGACGGCCTGCGGCCGGGCGCGGACGTGATGATCAGCGGCGTCCGGGTCGGCCAGGTGACCAGCCAGCGCCTGGATCCGGAGACCTATCTGGCCGAAGTGACGATGACCGTCGACCCGTCGGTGCGGCTGCCGACCGACACCATGGCCATCGTCGCCAGCGAGAGCCTGCTGGGCGGCCGTTTCATGTCGCTGTCGCCCGGCGGGGCGGATGACTATGTCGAGCCCGGAGGCACGATCCTCTACACCCAGTCGACCCCCGGCCTGGAGCAGCTGCTCGGCCAGGTGATCTTCAGTCTGGGCAATGATGATTCGGGTGGCGGGGGCAGTGGTGGCGCCGCCAATGCCGGCACTGGTGACGGTGGCGGCGGCGCCGGTCTGCCCAGTCTCTCGGGAAACTGATGCGATGCGCTTGATCTTGACGAGCGTTCTGGTGGCGGGACTGACCAGCGCTGGTGTGCTGGCCCAGCAGCAGCTGTCGCCCGGTGGTACCGGGGGCGGCTCCGGCCTCAGCCTGGAGAACGTGCTGGAAGGCATCGCCGAAGAGGACGAGACCGCCCCGCCACCCTGGGCGGAGACCGAGCCGCGCTATCAGCCGCAGGCGACCGTCGACCAGCCCTTCGCGCTGGTGATGGCGCTCGACAAGGTGACCGCCCGGGTGCGCCAGATCGGCGTGGCCGTGGGCGAGACGGGCGCGTTCGGGACGCTCAGCTTCACGGTGCGGGCCTGCCGCAGCACCGGCGACGTACGCCAGCCCGACAACGCGGTTTTTCTCGAGGTGAGCGACGACCCACCGGGCGGTGACCGCGAAGACGTGTTCTCCGGCTGGATGTTCTCTTCCTCACGGGCGATCTCATTCATGAGCCACCCGGTCTACGATCTGTGGCTGGCGGGCTGCGTCGACGAGGTGCCACGGCCGCCTGAGGACTTCGCCCGGGATGTCGAGTACACGCTGCCCGGCAACCCGCCACCACCGGCGCCCCTACCGGGCTTTCGGGGCGGCTGACACCAACGCCTCCAGCGCCGCACGCCGATCCGTCGCGCCGAAGGGGCGGGGGCGTGACAGTGCCTTGTTCAGCAAGGTGAGGTAGCGCGACTTCGGCACCTCGATGCAACCGAAATGCGCCAGGTGCTCGGTCGAGAACTGGGTGTCGAGCAGGTCGAAGCCGTCGCTCAGCAGTTGCGCCACCAGGTGGACGAGGGCGACCTTGCTGGCGTCGGTCTCCAGGCTGACCATGCTCTCTCCGAAAAAGGCGCCGCCCAGGCTGACGCCGTAGAGCCCGCCGGCGAAGGCGCCGTCACGCCAGCACTCCACGGAATGGGCATGGCCGAGCCGGTGCAGCTCGGTGTAGAGCGCCTTGATCTCCGCGTTTATCCAGGTATCCGGACGGTCGTGGCGCGGCGACGCGCAGGCCTCGATGGTCTGCTGGAAGTCGCGGTCAAGGCTGACCTCGAAGCGCTGTGCGCGCACGACCTTGCGCAGGCTGCGCCCGACATGGAAGCCGTCGAGCGGAATGATGCCGCGCAACGGCGGATCGACCCAGTAGAGCTCGGCGCTGCCAGCCGTCTCGGCCATCGGGAAATAGCCTGACGCATAGGCCTTCAGCAGCAATTCGGGCGTGATCTTCATCCGACGGACATCCGACCAGTTGCTGCGGCGACACCGGGGGGAAGGCGACCGGCATCCGCCGGCCGCTACCGGATCAGCAGCTGCTCCAGCCAGTGGATGTCGTAGTTGCCATTGATGAAATCCTGCTCTCCGACGAGGCGGGCATGCAAGGGCAGGGTGGTCTCGATGCCGCCGATCACGCATTCCTCCAGGGCGCGGCGCAGCCGCATCAGGCACTCGTTGCGCGAGGCGCCGTGGACGATGAGCTTGGCGATCAGGCTGTCGTAGTGCGGCGGCACGTGGTAGCCGTCGTAGATCGCGCTATCCACCCGGACGCCGAGCCCACCGGGGGCATGATAGTTCCGGATCTGCCCGGGCGAGGGCATGAAGGTGTCGGGATTCTCGGCGTTGATGCGGCACTCGATGGCGTGGCCGTTGAAGCGCACCGCCGACTGGTCGTAGCCGAGCGGCACGCCCGTGGCGACCCGGATCTGCTCGCGCACCAGGTCGATGCCGGTGATCATCTCGGTGATCGGGTGCTCGACCTGCAGGCGGGTGTTCATCTCGATGAAGAAGAACTCGCCATTCTCGTAGAGGAACTCCATCGTGCCGACGCCGCGATAGCCGAGGAGCTTGGCGGTGCGGGCGGCCAGCGTGCCGATGCGTTCGCGCTCGCTGGCGTTGAGCGCCGGCGAGGGTGCCTCCTCGATCACCTTCTGGTGGCGGCGCTGGACCGAGCAGTCGCGCTCGCCGAAATGCACGACATTGCCGTGGCTGTCGGCCAGGATCTGCACCTCGATATGGCGCGGCTTGGCGAGGTAGCGCTCCATGTAGACGCTGTCGTCGCCGAAGGCGGCGCGCGCCTCATTGCGGGCCATGGAGAAGGCGGCGCGCAGCTCGCTCTCGTCATGGGCGACCTTCATGCCCTTGCCGCCGCCACCGGCCGTGGCCTTGATGAGGACGGGGTAGCCGATCTCGCGGGCCAGACCCAGGGCGTGGTCGGCCGAGGTGACCGCGCCGTCCGACCCAGGAACCACCGGCAGGCCGACCCCGGCCACCGCCTTCTTGGCGGTGATCTTGTCGCCCATCATGCGGATGTGGTCGGCCGTCGGGCCGATGAAGACGAAGCCGTGCTCCTCCACCATCTCGGCGAAGCGCGCGTTCTCGGCCATGAAGCCGATGCCGGGGTGGATGGCGTCGGCGCCGGTGATGGTGGCCGCCGACAGGATGGCCGGAATGTTCAGATAGCTCTCGCGGCTCGAGGGCGGGCCGATGCACACGGACTCGTCCGCCAGCCGGACCGGCATGGAGGCGCTGTCCGCCGTGGAGTGCACGACCACGGTCTGGATGCCCATCTCGCGGCAGGCGCGGTGGATGCGAAGCGCCACCTCGCCGCGATTGGCGATAAGGACTTTCTCGAACATGGTCGCGGGCGTCCCCCTTATTCGATGACCATGAGCGGTTCACCGAACTCGACCGGTTGGGCGTCGGTGACCAGGATTTCCTTCACCGTGCCCGTCTGCGGCGCCTTGATCGGATTCATCACCTTCATCGCCTCGACGATCAGCACCGTCTGGCCCTCGCGCACGGTGTCGCCGACCGCGACATAGGGGGCCGCGCCCGGCTCCGGCGACAGGTAGGCGGTGCCGACCATGGGGGAGTTGACCGTGTTCTTCGCCGCGGCCGGCTTGGCCGGTGCCTCCGGGGAAGGGGCCGCGGCCGGCGCGGCAGCGGGGGCAACAGCGGCCACGGACGACGCGGTGATCTGCTTGGCGATCCTGATCCGCTTCTCGCCCTCGCTGTATTCGATCTCGGTCAGACCGGTATCGTTCAGCAGGTCGGCCAGCTTGCGGATCGTCTTGTCGTCGATGGAAAAACCGGCCATCTGGCCCCAGCTCCTTGTTTCGGGGAGGTCGTCTCGGATCAGTTCGCGCCCGTGTCGTCGAGGATTCGCGCCATGCCGTCAATAGCCAGAAGATAGCCCTGCAGCCCCAGCCCACAAATGATTCCCTGCGCCGCCAGGCTGACATAGGAATGGTGGCGGAAGGCCTCGCGCCGGAAGATGTTCGACAGGTGCACCTCGATCACCGGCAGCTCGGCGCTGAGCAGGGCGTCGTGCAGGGCGATGGAGGTATGGCTGTAGGCGCCGGCGTTGACGATGATGCCGTCATGGACCGCGCGAGCCTCCTGGGTCCAGGTGACGAGGTCGCCTTCCCGGTTCGACTGCCGGAAATCCACGGTCAGGCCGAGACTCTCCGCCCGCTCGTGGCAGGCCGCCTCGATGTCGTCGAGCGTGTCGGTGCCATAGATCTGCGGTTCGCGCGTGCCGAGCATGTTGAGGTTGGGTCCGTTCAGGACGAGAAGACTGCCCTCGCGCTGCTCCATGATCGATGATGTCCGCTCGTCGTCCACACCCTCTGTGCCACCTGCTTAGAACATTGTCCCATCGGCGGCAAGCAATCGGCGGAAACGCTCGCCTTTCCAGGTCCGCTTGCCCGTGATCCGGGGCGGGCCCGACCGGCTGGCCGCCCATTGGCGGCATTCACAACGGTGCAGGCGGATGCTAGGTGCTTGGCCGAACGGTCGGCCAATGCCGACAGCATGGAGATCGAACGCATGACGCTACCCCTGAAACTGGCGAGCCTGAAGGCCGGCGGTCGCGACGGCACACTCGTCGTCGTCGGCGAGGACCTGACGCGCGCGCGCGCCGTCCCCGATCTCGCGGCCACGATGCAGGCGGCCCTCGACGACTGGGCGACGGTGGAGCCGGAACTGGCCTCGGTCTACCGGCTGCTCAACCAGGGCGAGTTCGGCGATGCCATCGATTTCGCCGCGCAGCTGGCGGCCGGCGCCGTCGCCTCGCCGCTGCCGCGCGCCTATCAATGGGCGGACGGCTCGGCCTATGTGAACCACGTGGCGCTGGTGCGCCAGGCGCGTGGCGCGGAAATTCCGGAAAGCTTCTGGCACGACCCGCTGATGTATCAGGGCGGTTCCGACATGTTCGTCGGCCCGCGCGACCCGATCGAGGCGATCGACGAGTCGCACGGCATAGACTTCGAGGCGGAAGTCGCGGTGATCACCGACGACGTGCCCATGGGCATCGATCCAGCCAATGCCGCCGGGCACATCAAGCTCGTCATGCTGGTCAACGATGTCAGCCTGCGGGGCCTGATTCCGGGCGAACTGGCCAAGGGCTTCGGGTTCTTCCAGGGCAAGCCGGCCAGCGCCTTCTCGCCGGTGGCGGCCTCGCCGGCGGCGCTCGGCCCGGCCTGGAAGGATGCAAAGCTGCATCTGCCGCTGCGCTCCTGGATCAATGGCGAGTCCTTCGGGGCGCCGGAGGCGGGCACGGACATGACCTTCGACTTCGCCCGGCTGGTCGCCCATGCCGCGGCGACGCGCCATCTCGGCGCCGGCACCATCATCGGCTCCGGCACGGTGTCGAACCGCGACAGGGATGGCGGGCCGGGCCGTCCTGTCGGGGAAGGCGGGCTCGGCTATTCCTGTATCGCCGAGATCCGGATGGTGGAGACGATCCGCCAGGGAGCGGCCGCGACGTCCTTCCTGCGTTTCGGCGACCGGGTGCGCATCGACATGACCGCGCCGGACGGCCACAGCCTGTTCGGCGCCATCGAGCAGACGGTCACCCGCTACACGCCGTAGCGGCGCCGCGACGTGCCGCGCCTGATCTAGCGGCCGCCGTCCTGCCCAGCGTCGTCGTCATCGGACTCCGCCTCGGGCTCCTCGGCCGTGTCGTCGCCGTCATCGGGCGCGGTGCTGGCCTCCGGCTCGACTTCCTCGGACGGGGCCGCCTGGGGAGCGCTCTCCCCGGCATCGCTCTCGTCGGCATCGCTCTCCCCGGCATCGCTCTCCCCGGCATCGCTATCGTCAGCATCGCTCTCCTCGGGGACACTTCCCTCCGGCGATGGCTCGTCGCCGAGACGGGCGGCGATCTCCTCCGGATTCCAGAGCTCGTCGAGGCTGCCCTCGTAGTCTTCCGCCGCGTCTAGCGCGGCGCGCCAGGCGTTTTCGGCCTTGTCCATGTCACCGATACCGGCATAGGCGTCGCCAAGACGGGCATGGAACGCGGGATAGTCGGGGTCGAGCGCGACCGCCTCCTCGAGATATTTCACCGCCGAGGCGTAGCGGCCCATCAGCAAGCGGATCGTGCCCAGCGTATCGATCGATTCCGATCGCCCGGGCTCGAGCGCGACCGACAGCTCGGAAATGGCGAGCGCCCGTTCCAGTGCGGACTCGCCGCGCACCACGACCGACCAGGCGTAGGCGTTCATGGCCGAGGCGTCACCATTCTGCATGGCCTGGGCGTACCAGCGGTCGGCGGTCTCGTAGTCGACGGAGATGCCGTCGTCGCCATAGGCGAAGAGGTTGCCCAGTGCGGTCTGGGCGGGGATGATGCCCTCGTTCGCGGCCTGCTCGTAGAGCACCACGGCGGCCACTGGATCGGCCGGCATGCCGCGGCCGTGCTGGGTCATGAAGCCGAGCACGTATTGCGCGAAGGGCACCCGGGCATTGGCCGCCTGGTTGATCCAGAACAGGGCCTGCGCGTCGTCCTGCTCCACGCCATTGCCGTTCAGGAAAAGCAGCCCGACCTCGATCATCGCCCGGGTGTCGCCCTCCTGGGCATGCGGCAGGAACTCGCGATAGGCTTCCTCGTACTGTTCTGCGTCCAGCAGGTCGTAGGCCCGCTCCATGTCCGCCCAGGCGGTGGAGGAGAGGCCGATCGTCGCGAGGAGAGCGAGTAGGGTGACGAGCTTCTTCATCATGAACCTTTCAGCTTCGGCCCGGTTTGGCGGCGGGTACTTTCCACACCGCCACTCTATCTTAGAATGCGGCTAGGTAAGGGCAATTCCTCACTCCGGCAGCGGGCGCCGCCGATGAAGCCGGAGACGGGGCCCCCGTGACTGGCCAGGGCCGCCGGCATCGGATATGGGAGTGCGGCGCCCCGTGAACGAGATGGACCAGCGATGAAGATCTTCTCCTATTTCCGCTCCTCGGCCGCCTATCGCCTGCGCATCGCGCTGGCCTTGAAGGGCATCGATTACGAGGCCGACTACGTCCACCTGCGCCGCAAGGAGCACAAGGCGCCCGACTACCTGGCGCTGAACCCGCAAGGGCTGGTGCCGACCCTGATCGACGACGACGGCACGGTGGTGACCCAGTCGCTGGCGCAGATGGAATATCTCGAGGAGACGCGGCCCGAGCCGCCGCTGCTGCCCGGCGATGCAGCCGGCCGGGCGCGGGTGCGGGCACTCTCCCAGGTGATCGCCTGCGAGATCCACCCGGTGAACAATCTGCGCATCCTGCTCTACCTGGTGAAGACCCTGGAGGTCGGCGAGGAGGCGAAGAACGCCTGGTACCTGCACTGGGTGAAGGAAGGCTTCGACGCGCTGGAGAGCATGCTGTCCAGCAGCGCGGCGACCGGCCGCTTCTGCCACGGCGACAGGCCCACCATCGCCGATGCCTGCCTGGTGCCCCAGGTCTTCAATGCCGAGCGTTTCGGATTCGACATCGCGCCCTATCCGACGATCGCCCGCATCAACGCCGAGATGCTGTCGCTGCCCGCGCTCTCGGGCACCGCCCCGGGTGACCAGCCCGACGCCGAGGACTGACAGGGGTGTGGGACGGCGCCCCGCCGATGAGCGCGATCACCGGCGGGGTTCCGGTCGCGGCCATCTAGCGGGAGGCCGTCTCCAGCCCGTTCACGTCCTCCACGGCGCGGTGGTGCATGCCGGGCCAGTTCTCCTCGGCGAGGGCGATGGTGCCGGCCGGATCCTCCAGATACCGCTCGAAGGCGACCTCGTTGAGAAAGAGGTAGAGCTGGCCATCGACGATGTCGGCGAAGTGCGGATTGGCATCCAGCTTCAGGCCGTTCGCCACGCCATAGGCGCAGAATCCGCCGAACTGCGGCAGGTAGCGATCGGGATCCTCGGAGAACAGCGCCATGCTCTGTTCCGAGGCGAAGTAATAGGCGACGCCGTCATGCTCGACGGTGAACACCGCCCGGCCGGGCGCCACCTCGAGGCCGGTCGCGAGTGCCACGGCATCCACGCCGCGCAGCGCCACGCCGGCGCCGCTGACGGTGGTGCCGGTGGAGACGTTGTACTCGTCGTCGGCCATGGCGGCCGGTGTGCCGGTGATCACGCCGACCAGGGCGGCGGCGGCGATAAGCGTGTTGAAGGTCCTCATCGTTTCTTCTCCTTGGGTGTGGGACCGTCGGCTGGACGGTCGGGTTGTCCGCTGGCACCGGTCGGGCCAGGGGTAATGCCGGCAGCCGCCGGCGATATCCGGCCACGGTCGCAGGTCCTCCCGTGGCCGCTTGTCGGACACGCGCCGGGCCGGTGCGACGGTGACTGGGAATTGCGGGATCAGGCGGCGAGCGCGGCGATGCGGTCGACGGCCTCGTCTGTGCTCCACACGGCGTTCGCCATCATGCGGAAGTTGATCAGGGCGGCGAGGTAGCCGTCGCCCTCAGGAAGCTTGGCGCCGGCGGTCGCGTCGCGCACGACCGCGACCTCGAAGCCCTGCTCGAGGAATTCCCGCATGTGGCTCTCGACGCAGAGATTGGCGGACATGCCAGCGAGCACGACCTGGTCGACCCGCAGCTTGCGAAGCTGCAGTCCGGCATCGTTCTGCTCGGGGCCGTAGACCTTGTGGGGCGAGGCGATGATCGTCCGGCCGTCGAAGATGAAGTCCCTGTACTCGGCCATGAAGTCCGCGCCGGAGCCCTCCAGGCCGGTGACGTCGAGAGGCCCCGGCCGGTCGAACATGCCGATCGAGTGCATCACACGTTCCAGGGCGCCCTCGAAGGCCCAGCGATGGTCGTGGGGGTAGTAGTAGTGCGGCGAGATGACGACCGGCATGTCGATCGCCTTCGCCGCCCGGAACAGACGGGCGATGTTCTGCACCACGTTGTGTTCTGTGACGCTCTCGCCGACCACGCCCCAGGTAACGCCCTCGGGGCTGAGGAAGTCGATCTGCGGGTCGACGACGAGGAGGGCGGACCGGCCGCGTTCCAGCGTCATGGTCGAGGCCGGCAGGGCCGGGTCATTCGGTTCGGCATAGGCCTCGGCACCGCCCATGTCCGCGCGTCCGACGGCGATGCCGACGGTGGCGGCGGCGGTACCGGCGGCGACTCCGGCCGCACCGGCCGACAGGAAGTGTCGGCGGTCCATGCCGTGACCCTTGTGGGCGTGATCGTGATCGTGACTGCAGGTGGTCATCGAGCCTTCTCCTTGGGTGGTGGGCCTGGCGCCCGGTGCGATGGGGGCTGGCGGCCGGTCAGAGGCCGAGATCGGAAAGTCCGGGATGGTCGGCGGGCCTGGGGCCGAGCGGCCAGTGGAAGAGGCGCTCGCCGCCGTCGATCGGCAGGTCGTTGATCGAGGCCCGGCGGACGGCCATCAGGCCGTCGGCCGCGAACTCCCAGTTCTCGTTGCCATAGGCACGGAACCAGTGGCCGTCGGGCGTGCGGGCCTCATAGGCGAAGCGCACGGCGATGCGCGCCGCGGTGAAGCTCCACAGCTCCTTGATCAGCCGGTAGTCGAGCTCGACCTGCCATTTGCGATGCAGGAAGGCCTCGACGGCCTCGCGTCCCTCGAGGAACGCGATCCGATTGCGCCAGACCGTGCCGACCGAGTAGGCGGCGGCGACGCGGGCCGGATCGCGGCTGTTCCAGGCATCCTCCGCGGCGCGGACCTTGAGGATCGCGGACGCCTCATCGAAGGGAGGGAATGGGGGGCGCGCCATCGCTGCTCTCCTGTAACTGAACAGTTCGGTTCACATTCGTGAGCCGTATATGAACCGATCGGTGCAGTATGGCAAGAGAAAAATCCGCCAGATCGTTCGGCGGGCGCCTGAATCTCCTCGCATCCTGTTGGTAATGTTATGATTTTATGGAGACATTGAAATTCCTTGGGCCGTAGATTAATATACTAATCTGTTCAGTTATGAGGCTGCGATGCGTCCAAGCAAACGGGATGAGGTCGTCCACAAGGCGCTGGAAATCTTCTACCGCGACGGATTCCATGCCACCGGCATGGACCAGCTGGCGGCGGAGACCGGCATCTCGAAGACGACCATGTTCAAGCACTTCCGCACCAAGGAGGAGCTGATCCTCGCGGTGCTGCGGCTGCGCGACCAGGTGTTCCGAAACTGGCTGTTCCGGCGGATGGCGCAGGCGGGGCCGCCACGCGCGCAGCTGATCGCCATGTTCGACGCGCTGGCGGAGTGGTTCGCCACGCCGTCCTTCCGATCCTGCATGTTCATCAAGGCGGCCTCGGAATACCCGGACCCGCACCATCCGATCCACGCCCAGGCTGCGGAGCACAAGCGCCTGCTGTTCCTGCAATTGCGGGAGATCGCCGCCGCCGCGGGTGCTGGCGACCCGGATGCGCGGGCCCGGGCGCTGCTGCTGCTGAAGGAGGGGGCGATCGTCACCGCGCATCTCGGCCACGAGCCCGACCCGGCGGGCGATGCCAAGTCGGTGGCGCTGAAGCTGATCGAGGACCTGCCGGCCTAGACAGGATCAATCAATTAGAGCGGATTCACATAGCTTGACGGAATCGCTTCCGCGATTCCGTCAAGCTATGATCCGCTCCAGGCAACCGGTCGGCGAGGAGGACCGACGGGCCGCGGGACGCTACAGCCGGTCGAGCACGCCGAGACCGAAGGCGAGGCCGGTCAGGGTGATCACACTGGCGCCGGCGAGGCTGACGAAGCGGCCGATGCCCCGCCGCAGGCCGCCCTCGCGGCCGCCGAGCGCCAGCATGCGTTCGCGGAAGAAGACCGCGGCGATGGCGACCGCCGAGACCGTCAGACCGACCCCGAGCGCCATCGCCAGCACGGCGGCGGACCCGGCCAGAAGCAGGCCGTTTGCGGCGGTGAAAAGCAGGATCAGGACAGCACCGGTGCAGGGTCGAAGCCCCGCCAGCATGGCCAGCGCGGTGAGTCCGCGCGCCGGCCTGCCGCCGTCATCTGCGTGGCCATGCCCGTCGCGATGGTCGTGGCGATGGTCATGATCATGGATGTGCGCGCGATCGTGACCGTGGTTTTCGTGACCGTCATGCCCATCGCCTGCGGGCGGCAGATGGGCGTGATCGTGGCCGCAGCCCGCCTCGCGGCCGCTGATGAGGCGGATCAGCAGCCACAGGCCGATACCGGTGATGGCGGCGTAGCTGAAGAGCTCGAACCACAGCGCGCCGCTGTCGATGGCGGGGCCGCTGGCGCCGAGGATCAGCGCCGCCGCACCGACGCCGATGATGGCGACGCCGGCCTGGGTGAAGGCGAGCGTGAAGGCACCGAGGACGGTGCGCCGGTAGTCGATGCGCCGGGCGGCCGCGAAGGCGGCGATGACGGCCTTGCCGTGGCCCGGTCCCACGGCGTGGATCACGCCATAGGCGAAGCCGATCAGGCAGAGCGTGGCAAAGGCGGCGGCGGAGCCGTCGACCTGCATGGCGCCCAGGGTCTGGTTCACCGTCCGGCCGAGTTCGGTCTGCCAGCCGTTCACCGTGCGCGCCAGCGCGTCGAGAGGCCAGGGCAGCCAGCTTTCGCCGGCGCCGGAGTCGGCCGGACGTTCCTGGCGCGGGATCAGCTGGGCACCGGCGGAAGCGAGGAGGGTGGCGTTGGCGAGAAGCGTCGTCAGGCAGGCCGCGAGCGCGCGCATCTCAGCCGGCAATCACGGCGGACGGGGCGAGGCAGCGCAGGCCATCCACATCGACCGGGCCGGCATACCAGGAGTCCAGCACATAGGCCTGGCGGTCGCAGGCGAGGTCGCCGCCGAACACGTCGGGCGCCACCCCCGGCACGGCATAGGCGATGAAGTACTCGTCGTCGAAGGGGATCAGCTCGAGCGTTTCGACGGCGGTCCACGGCGTCTCGATGCGCACGACGAAGCTGGCGATCAGGCGTCCGTCATGCATCGCCACCTGCTCATCGGTGACCGTGAAGTCCTCGAACCAGTCGTCATTGATGGCGAGCCTGGTGAACCAGCCATAGTCCGGCAGGTCGAGGAAGAACATGTCGGCGATCTGGCCGATCTCGCTGTCTGAGAGCGTGCCGTCGCCATCCTCGTCGAAATCGGAGCGCACGAACTCGGTATAGACCTCGTCGAAACGCCAGGTGACGCGGACCGCGACCGTCGGCGAGGCGGGATCGGCCAGGCTGAACAGCGCGTCGACGAAGACATGGGGATGAGCCTGGGGCTCCGCCGGCAGCAGGAGAAGCGCTGCCGGCAGCGCCGCCGTGACAATGTGTATGCGGCGCAAGGTCCTAGCTTCCTTCCATCTCCTGGGCGATGGCGTCTTCCAGCGCCGCCAGACCGACCGCGCCCGGGATGACCCGGTCGCCGATCACGAAGGCCGGTGTACCGCGCACGCCGATCGCCTCTGCAAGGTCGAGATTGGCCGAGATTTCCGCCGCCAGATCCGGGGACTGCATGTCCTGGCGCAGCTGCTCTACATCGAGGCCGACATCGCCGGCGATCTGCAGGATCACCGTTTCCGACAGCTCGCCGCGATGACTCATCAGCGCGTTGTGCATCTCGATATAGAGGCCCTGGTCGCGGGCCGCGAGGGCGGCGCGCGCGGCGACGTCGGAGGAGGGCGCCAGGATCGGGATCTCCATGAAGACGATGCGGAGATTGTCCTGGGTCTCCATCAGCGCCTGGATGTCGGGCAGGGAGCGCTTGCAGTAGCCGCAATTGTAGTCGAAGAACTCGACCAGCACGACCTCGGCATCGGCCGGTCCCCAGGACGGGGCATCGCTGTCGAACAGCGCCGCGGACATGCGCGCCACGTTCTCCTGCTGGCGCTCCGCCTCGGCGATCTGCTGGCGCGCCTGGTATTCCTGCAGCGCTTCGACCAGCACCTCGGGATTGTCGATCAGGTATTCGCGCACGATGTCGCGGATCGCCTGCTCCTCCTCGCCGCTGAACTGTGCCTGCGCCGGGGCGGTCGCCGCCGCCATCGACAGCGCGACACAGAGCCCGAGGGCCATCGTCATCCGTCGCATCGTCCGCTTTTCTCCCTTCATGCCCGACCGGTGTGCGGGACGTTAGATTGCTGCTTTCCCAGATGGGGTCAAGCCGGCAAGTCCCGGCTCAAATTCGCGTGAAACCGGACGGCCGGCAGTGCCTGGCGTCACTCCCGCTCGGCATCGCGCATCAGATCCTGCGCCCGGATGGCGCCGGGCGTTCCTGTCGGCAGCAGGTCGATCGCCCTTTGCGCCTGCTGCGTGGCGGTGGTGCGGTCGCCCTGCCTGATCGCCTCCTCCGCCAGCGCCAGGGCGGCCAGACCCATATCGCCGTTGCGGCCATAGGCGGTGCCGAGCAGGCGGTAGGTGAAGGGGCTGGCCTCCTGCCCGGTCTGGGTCAGGCCTTCCAGCAGGCGGATGGCATGGGCGAGGTCGCCGGCTGTGCCGCTGTCCATCAGCGTGCGGGCCAGCGCGATGCGGATCAGCCCGGCGCCGGGCAGCAGCGCGTGCGCCCGCTCATAGGCCTGGCGCGCCTCGGCCATCTGACCGTAGTCGAAGCGGATGTCGCCCAGCAGTTCCCAGAAATAGCCGTTGTTCGGCTCGCTCGAGACCAGGCCGTCGACCAGGGACAGCGCAGTCGTCACGTCGCCGCGGCGGTAATGGGCGATGGCCTGGGCGTAGCGGGCGTAGATGCTGTCGCCGCCGCCATACAGGTTGAGGGCGAGCGCCGGGTTCTCGTAGCCGATCAGCTTGGCGCGCATGCGCTGGAACTGGTCCTCGACATAGCCCGGCAGCGGCCGCCCGGTATCGGGCGAGCTCTCGACATGGCGTCGTACCTGTTCCAGCCGGTCGTAGCTGATCGGATGGGTCCGGACATATTCCGACTGCCGGCTGGCTGGCAGCAACTCCTCGTCGACGATGCGTGTGAGATAGGCAAGCAAGCCCTCGGCCGAGTAGCCGACGGCGTCGAGATAGTTCAGCGCCGCCTGGTCGGCGGTGCCTTCCATATTGCGGGAATAGGCGAGCATCGAGCGCTCGGCCATCGACTGGCCGCTCAGGATCGTGCCGGCCGCCACGTCGCCGCGGCCCGAGGCGGCGGCGGCAGCACCGCCGGCCAGCATGGAGATGATCGCCAGCGCCTCGGTGCGCTCCATCTGGTCGATGCTCATGGCGAGATGGCCGCCGGCGATGTGTCCGGTCTCGTGGGCCAGGATGCCGAGCAGTTCTCCGGCACTCTGGACCTGCATCAGGAGCCCGGTATGGATGAAGATGTTCTGACCGCCGGCCACGAATGCGTTTGAGGCATTGTCCTCGACAAGGTAGATGTCGATGCTCGCGGGGCTCAGCCCGGCGGCGCGGAACAGCGGCTCGCACAGCGCGTGGAGATAGGATTCGATCTCCGCATCGCGGATCAGTCGCAGGCCCTGTGCCTGTGCCGGAACGGTGGCGAGGATCAGGCTCAGAGCGAGGGAAATGGCGACGAGGACCGGTCGCAGGGCCGAGTGCACGGGGCTGATTCTCCAGTGAGGCCGACTTTGAGGGGGACCTTATGAAGCAATTGTGCCGGTTTATCGGCAGCCTGGCCATGGTGATGGCGCTCACCGGCTGCGTCTCACCCACCATCAACTCCGGCCGGGTGGATCGCTACGCGGCATTGTCCGACGACGCGCTTGCCGCCGCGCATGGCCTGGAGATCCTGGAACGCGGCGGCACGGCGGCCGACGCGGTGCTGGCCATGGCCATGCTGGCGACGGTGACCACGCCGTCGCGCGCCAGCCTCGGCGGTGGCGGCGCCTGCCTGGTCATGGATCCGCCGGGCCAGACGATCCGGGCGCTGGACTTCCCCGCCCTTCCGGCCGGCGAGGCAATGGTGCCCGGCTATCTGCGCGGCTTCGCCCTGCTGCATGCGGAATATGGCCGTCTGCGCTGGCCAGACCTGCTGGCCGAGGCGGAGGACCACGCCCGGCTGGGCGACCAATACTCAGCCCTCTATCAGGCCGACCAGGCCTTCGGCGCGGCGGCGCCGAACCGCGCCGACTATGCCGAGACGCTGGCGCGGATCCGCACCGCGAGCGTGGCCGCCTTCTACCAGGGCGAGATCGGCCGGCGCTACGCCGAGGCGATGTCCGGCGATCCGGCCTTCCGCGAGGCGATCATCGGCTATCAGCCGCAATGGTCGGCGCCGGCGACGGTGGAGATCGGCTACGACACCCTCGCCTTCGGCCCGAACGCCGGCATGACGGGCACCAGACTGGCCCAGGCCTGGCCGGCGGATGCCGGCGGCGACGGTCCGCCGGCGCTGGGCTTCGCGGCCTTCTCGCCCAACGACCAGGCCATTGTCTGCGCCGTATCGCTCGGCGGCTATGGCGACGGCGTGGCGGCGGGCGACACCGGCATCGTCCCGCAACGCCGGCAGGACGAGGGCGGTTTCGGCCTCGCGCTCGGCGGCAACGAGCCGCGCGGCATCGCTGTGGGCTTCGCCTGGTCGGCCAACGGCACGCGCGGCCTCAACCCGGCCGTCGCCGCCTTCCTCGACGATGAGGATGTGACGCCGCTGGTGCAGAGCGATTTCGCCGTCTGGCTCTCCGGCCTCTTGTGCGAGTGGGATCGCGAGCGGGAACGCACCTGCCGGGTGGTGCTCGACGCCGCCGCGGGCGGTGGCGGCGCCTATCGCGAGGACGACCGGTGAGCCTGAAGGTATCGCGGCGGGGACAGGTGCCGCCCTTTATCGTGATGGACGTGATGACGGCGGCGGCAGAGCGCCAGCGGATCCATGGCGACGTGCTGCACCTGGAAGTCGGCCAGCCGGCGACGCCGGCGCCCGAAGGCGTGCGCGAGGCGGCGAAGCGGGCGATCGACGCCGAGGTTCTCGGCTACTCGCTGGCGCTCGGCATCACGCCCCTGCGCGAGCGCATCGCCCGGCATTACGCCGAGACCTATGGCGCGCGGGTGCCGGCGGAGCGGGTGATGGTGACGGCCGGCTCGTCGGGTGGCTTCCTGCTCGCCTTCCTCGCCGCCTTCGAGGCCGGCGACCGGGTGGCGCTGGCATCGCCCAGCTATCCCGCCTACCGCAACATTCTCACCGCCCTCGGCCTGGTTCCGGTCGAACTGCCGACCGACCGGGGCGACCGCTACCAGCCGACGCTGGAAAAGCTGGCCGCGCTCGACCGGAAGGTCGATGGGCTGATCCTGGCCAGTCCCTCGAACCCCACCGGCACCATGGTCTCGCCGGACGAGTTGCGCGCGATCGCCGGCTATTGCCACGAGGCTGGCATCCGGCTGATCTCCGACGAGATCTATCACGGCATCACCTTCGGCCGGGAGGCAGCCACCGCCGCCGCCTGCTCGCCCAGCGCCATCGTCGTCAACAGCTTCTCGAAATACTACTCGATGACCGGCTGGCGCCTCGGCTGGCTGGTCGTGCCGGACGACCTGACCCGGGCCGTGGAATGCCTGGCGCAGAACTTCTTCATCTCGCCGACGGCGATCTCGCAGCACGCCGCACTCGCCGCCTTCGACTGCCGGGCGGAACTGGAGGCCAATCTGGCGCGCTATGCCGCCAATCGCGCCCTGTTGCTCGACCGACTGCCGCGGGCGGGTTTCACCGATTTGGCACCATCCGACGGCGCCTTCTACCTCTACGCGGACATCGGCAGCCTGACGAATGACAGCACCGCCTTCTGCCGCCGCATGCTGGAGGAGACGGGCATCGCCGCCACGCCCGGCGTGGACTTCGATCCGGCGCGCGGGCACCGCACCATGCGTTTCTCCTTCGCCGGGTCGACGGAGGACATGGCGGAGGCGGCGGCGCGCCTGCAGCGCTGGCTGGGATGAGCAGCCGACGGAGCAGTCGGGGCGGGCGGCTGCGGCGGATCGCCCGGCGCGTGGTCACCCTGATCCTGATCGTCGGTGTCGTGCTGCCGGCGGGCGTCACGCTCGCCTACCGCTTCCTGCCCGTGCCGGCGACGCCGCTGATGGTGATCCGCCTCTTCGACGGCCATGGCTGGAGCCGCGACTGGGTGCCTTTCGAGGCGATCGCGCCGGCGCTGCCGGTCGCCATCCTCGCCTCGGAGGACAACCGCTTCTGCCAGCATCCGGGCTTCGACGCCCGGGCGATCGGCGTGGCGATCGACGAATGGCAGGCGGGCGGCGGGTTGCGGGGCGCCAGCACGATCAGCCAGCAGCTGGCCGAGAACCTGTTCCTGTGGCCGCGCAGCGATCTGGCGCGCAAGGGGCTGGAGACCTACCTGACCCTGTTCGTGGAGATGGTGCTGCCCAAGCAGCGGATCATGGAGCTCTATCTGAACACGGTGGAGTTCGGGCCCGGCATCTACGGCGCGGAGGCGGCGGCGCGGCACCATTTCGGCGTCTCCGCGGCCGATCTCAGCGATTATCAGGCGGCCCTGCTGGCCGCCGTTCTGCCCAACCCGCTGGGACGCGATGCCGGTCAGCCGGGGCCGGGAACGCAGAACCTGGCCGGCATCATCCTCGGCCGCATGGCCAATGTTCGCCCGGCCCTGACCTGCCTCGACCTTGGTCGCTGAAGCCAGGCCGCTGAAGCCAGGCCGCTGAAGCCAGGCAGGTCGCGACCTGACCGGTGCGCGGGAGCGGGGAGCGGGGCGGCGCGCCGTCCCGCCCGGCCCGGTCCGGTCGCCCCGTCCGGTCGCGGCCGTGGTCAGTTGTCGATGATGCGGCGCCACCAGCCCTTGCGCGGGCGCTCGGGCGGCACGTTGACGATTTCGGCCTCCTCGGCCGCCTCGTTCTCCGCCGGTGCGGAGGCTGCGTCGTCACGGCGCGTGTCCGTCTCCGACGCCTGGCGCTCCGCCTCGGCCGTGCCGTTGCCGCGATGGGCGGCCTCGTGTCCATTGGCTTCGGACGGCGCCTCCGGCGCCGCGTTTACCGGCGCTTTCTCGGCGGCGGGAGCGGGCTCTGCGGTCTCCTCCCGCTTGGCCTTGGCGCGTGAGGGACGCCGCTTCGGTGCCGCCGCGGGCGTCGATTCCGCCGACTCTGCCGGCGCGGTCTCCGCCGCCTCCGCCTTGGGCTTGCGCGCGCGCGCGGCGCGCTGGCGCGGCTTCTTCTCGGCCTTCTCCTCGGGCTTCTCCTCGGGCTTCTCCTCGGGAGTCGCCTGCGATCGATCCTCGACCGGAGGTTCGGCGGCAGCCGTCACGGCGTCGTCGGCAGATGCCGGCGCCGCGGAGCCGGCCATGGAGGCGTCCTGCTCGCCATCGGACGCTGCCGCCTTGTCGGCCTCGATCTCCTTCTTCGACCGGCGGCGCCTGCGTGGCTTCGGCTCACCGGCCGCGCCGTCATCGATCGCCTCGCGTCCGTCCCGGCGACGCCCGGAAGAGGCCCTTATCTCCGCCGCTTCGCCGGCATCGCGCGGATCCTGGTCGCGCGGGTCGGCTTCCTGGTCCCGCGGGTCGGATGGCAGGGCGTCCGCCGAAGCGGCATCGCCATCCGGACCGGCGGACTGCGTCTCGTCACGCCGGCGCGACCGGTTGCGGCCGCCCCTCCGGCCCCGGCGGCGGCGTTTGGCGTTGGCATCCTCCCGGGAGTCCTCGCCCGCCTCCGACGCCCCGGCGCCGGCGTCCTCATCGGATTCCTCGCGCTCGTCTTCCTCGGTCGCGCCAGTGTCGGCCTGGCGGGTCTCGCCGACCTCCTGCATGGAGCCATCGGGCTGGCGGCGGCGGCGCTTGGGACGACGGCGCCGGCGGCGTCCGCCTTCGTCCTCGCCCTGCTCGGCCCGGCTGTCGCCGATCTCGCTGATCGACTCGTCCGCGCCGTCCTCCTCCGTCTCGTCTTCATCCTCGTCTTCCGCGGCGAAGCTCTCGAGCAGGATGCGCTGGGCGTCGACGGGCGCGGCCCGCGTCTCGTCGCTGGCGCCGCGCAGCCGCTCGATCTGATAGGCCGGGAGGTACATGGCGTCGTCGGCCTCGACCATCACCCGGAAGCCGTAGCGATGCTCCAGCTCCACCAGCGCGTCGCGCTTCTGGTTGAGGATGTAGAGCGCCACCTTGGTCGGCACCGTCAGCTTGATCTCCGCCGAGCGCTGACGGATGCCTTCCTCGACGATGGCCCGGAGCGCCAGCAGCGTCGAGGATTCCACGGTGCGGATCATGCCGGTGCCGCCGCAATAGGGCGAGACCTCGAAATGGGCTTCCACGAGGCTCGGGCGCAGGCGCTGGCGCGACAGCTCCAGCAGGCCGAAGGGCGAGATGCGGCCGATCTGGACGCGCGCCCGGTCGTGCTTCATCGCCTCCTTCAGCCGGCGCTCGACGCCGCTGTTGTGGCGGTCGTCCTCCATGTCGATGAAGTCGATGACGATCAGGCCGGCCATGTCGCGCAGGCGCAGCTGGCGGGCCACCTCCTCGGCGGCCTCGAGATTGGTCTTGTAGGCCGTTTCCTCGATATTGCGCTCGCGCGTCGCCTTGCCGGAGTTGACGTCGATGGCGACCAGCGCCTCGGTCGGGTTGATGACGATATAGCCGCCGGAGCGCAGCTGCACCGTCGGGCTGTGCAGCGCCTCGATCTGGTTCTCCACCTGGTAGCGGTGGAAGACCGGGATCAACTCGTCCCGGTACTGCTGCACCTTCCGCGCGTGGCTGGGCATCAGCATCTTCATGAAGGACTTGGCGACCTTGTAGCCGTCGTCGCCCTCGACGATCACCTCGTCGATGTCGCGCGAGTAGAGGTCGCGGATGGCCCGCTTGATCAGATTGGCCTCTTCATGGATCAGCGTCGGCGCCAGCGATTGCAGGGTCAGCTCGCGGATCGATTCCCAGAGCCTGAGCAGGTAGTCGAGATCGCGCCTGATCTCGATCTTGGTGCGCTGCACGCCGGCAGTGCGCAGGATGACCGCCATGCCTTCCGGCACGGTCAGGTCCTCCAGGATCGCCTTCATCTTCTTGCGGTCCGCGGGGTTCGAGACCTTGCGGCTGATGCCGCCGCCGCGCGGCGTGTTGGGCATCAGCACGCAGTAGCGGCCGGCCAGGGACAGGTAGGTGGTCAGCGCCGCGCCCTTGTTGCCGCGCTCCTCCTTGGTCACCTGCACCAGCATGACCTGGCGCCGCTTGATGACCTCCTGGATCTTGTATTCCCGCATCAGGCGGCGCTTGCGCCGCTCCGTCGCCTCGTCGGTCTCGTCGCCGCCGACCTCCTCGATGGTGGTCGGGTCGTCGCCATGCCCCTCCGCCGCGGGCTCGGGGGGAGCGTCGCCATTTTCCTCCACCTCGGCCTTGGCGGCTTCCGCGATCAGCTTCTCGCGGTCGGCGATGGGGATGCGGTAGTAGTCGGGGTGGATTTCCGAGAAGGCGAGGAAGCCGTGGCGGTTTCCTCCATATTCGACGAATGCGGCCTGCAGCGAGGGCTCAACGCGGGTCACCCGCGCGAGATAGATGTTCCCCTTGAGTTGCTGCTTGCTCGCGGTTTCGAAATCGAATTCTTCAAGACGGTTTCCAGTCACCACCGCGACCCGGGTTTCCTCCGGATGGGTGGCGTCGATAAGCATTCTGCGCGCCATTACTCTCAATTTCTCCAGGGCGAATCGCTGATTTGCCGAGCGACCGGCGACGCCTCAGCGAGGCCCTTTCATGTCTGAAGTCGGCGATCATCCGATCACCCCTCTCCGGACGGCGCTTATGCAGCGGGCCTGTCCGGCAGGGGAGATCCCGTTGATCGGGCCCGGCCATGATTGTGTGATGGCCGAACCGACTCCGATAGGTTCCCATACGTGGCATCCGCACCGGAAGGGTGCCTTCGTTTTGCGAGAATGAGGCTGATTGGTGCATAACCATCGATATTGATCGAGGATCACTCACCCGATGACCAGTCCCGCCGTCGGGAGGCGCCTTCCGCACCGGAACGGCGGCCGGCCTGGGGCCATACACCGAAACGGTATTGCGCGAAGTGTCGCTGACAGGAACATAGCGGTCCGCAGCGGAGAGAACAATCGAAGAAATCGGAATAGGTCCCTTGTCACAAGTGTATCCTGCCTGATGCGCCACCACCCGACTCGACCATGCAATCCGCGTCCGCACCGCGCCACCGCGGTGGTGCAGGCGCTTCGAGGCCTGCTCCTGTTCGCCTGCGTCATGGCGGCCATGCCGGGAGGGCTGGTGTCGGCCAATGCGCAACCGTCGACGGAGCTGTTGGCGGCCGAACTGGTGCAGGACCCCGGCCGCGAGCGAATCGTCCTGACGCTGAGCGCGCCTGTCGCGCTCGACCTGCAGGCGGCGGAGGCTCCCTTGTCGATCACCCTCGACATGGCGGCCGACATCGCCGGGGAGGCGCGGATCGACCTCGCCGCCCACTCCCAGACCATCGCCGATGCCAGGCTTGCCCCGTCGGCGAACGGCATCGCCCTGGTCCTGGACCTGGCGGCGCCGGCGCAGGTCACCCAGCTTGCCTACCTGCCGGCGATCCCGGGGCGCGACAGGCGGTTGGTCCTGACCCTGGTGCCGGTCAATGCCGAAACCTTCGGCAGCTGGGCAGCGGCCGGCGCGGTGCCGGGGCCGGTCTCCAGCTTCGTTGCGGAGCCTGCGACGCGGGAGCGGCCGCTGGTGGTGATCGATCCTGGGCATGGCGGCGTCGATCCCGGCGCCACCGGTCCCGCCGGTCTCTACGAGAAGACGATCGTGCTCTCGGTCGGCATTCACCTGCGCGACGTGCTGCTCGAAACCGGCGCGGTGGACGTGGTGATGACCCGGGACAGCGACGTCTATGTCCGGCTGCTCGACCGCGTGGCGCTGGCGCGCCAGCACGGCGCGGACCTTCTGGTGTCCCTGCACGCCGACACGGTGCCGGAGAGCTATGTCCGGGGCGCGTCGGTCTATGTCGTCTCCGAAGTGTCCAGCGACCAGCAGGCCGCCTTGCTGGCCTCGCGCGAGAACGAGGCCGACCGGATCGCCGGCGTACCGGTGCCGTCGAGCGAGGATCCACTGTTCGACGTCCTGCTCGGCTTGGCGCGCGAGCGCACCCTGGCGGAGAGCGAGACCGCGGCGGGATTCATCCTGGAGGCGATGGGCGAGGTGATGGGCCTCGTCAACAACGCAAGGCGGCATGCCAGCTTCGTGGTCCTGAAGGCGCCCGATGTGCCCTCCGTGCTGGTTGAGCTGGGATATCTCTCCAACCCGGAAGAGGCGCGATTCCTGGCCGATCCGGCCAATCACGAAGCGGTGGCACGGGCGCTGGCGGCTGGCATCGTCGACTATTTCGCGTGGCGCGACTGAACCGGGCGGGGACAGCGCGACCGGGGCGCGATGCCCGCATTGAAGCCATGCGAGGGACAAATTCTTTGATTACGCGTTCTCTTGGAAAGGCTCCTCATGTATCAAGTGCCGCGCCGGTGACAGGAGCCGCAATACTCTGAATGGCCGCCGGATCGGCCGCCGCGGTGTCGGGCACCGGGCGACCGCTCCATGACCTGCGTAGGATAGAGACCGAAGTTGCGCATTATCGGATGGATATTCGCGGTGCTGAGCTCGCTGGGCGTGCTCGGCGGCGTCGCCTCGCTGGGGATCGTGCATCACTACATGCAGGATCTGCCCGATTTCTCGCAGCTGGAGAACTACCAGCCGCCGGTGGTGACGCGCCTGCACGCCGATGACGGGCGCATCATGTCCGAGTTCGCGATCGAGAACCGCGTCTTCGTGCCGATCGAGGCGATTCCGCAGCATGTCATCGACGCCTTCGTGGCGGCCGAGGACCAAAACTTCTACGAGCACCCGGGCGTCGACTGGCAGGGCGTGGCGCGCGCGATGGTCGCCAATATCGGCCACATCGTGGAGGGCCGGCGCCTGGAGGGCGCCTCGACCATCACCCAGCAGGTTGCCAAGAACTTCCTGCTGACCAACGATGTCTCGATCAGCCGCAAGATCCGCGAGGCCCTGCTGGCGCTCAGGATCGAGCAGGCCTTCTCGAAGGAGGAGATCCTCGAGCTCTATCTGAACCAGATCTATCTCGGCCGAGGCACCTACGGCGTCGCCTCGGCGGCGCTGGCCTATTTCAACCGTCCGCTGGTGGAACTGACGCTGGCTCAGGCGGCCTATCTGGCGGCCCTGCCGCGGGCGCCGAACAACTACAACCCGGTCACCCAGACCGAGGCGGCGATCGCGCGCCGGGGCTACGTGCTGGGGCGCATGCTGGAAGACGGCTACATCGCCCAGGAGGAGTTCGACGTCGCGGTTGACGAGCCGTTGCTGGTCGCCGAGCGGCGGACCGAGTTCGTGCGCGCGCCCTATTTTTCCGAGGAGGTGCGCCGCCAGCTGCAACGCCTCTACGGCGACGAGCAGCTCTACGAGGGCGGTCTGACCGTGCACACGACCATGGACCCGCGCCTGCAGGAAATCGCCCAGGAGGCGCTGCGCAACGGTCTGGAGGAATATGACCGCCGGCACGGCTATCGCGGCCCCATAGCTGTGATGGAGGACTTCAACGACTGGGCGGCGCAGCTCAACGAGATGGAGCTGCCGGCGGGCGCGCATGACGACTGGGAGCTGGCCGTCGTGCTGGAGGTCGCGGAGGACAATGCCAGCCAGGCCATTCTCGGCCTGCCCGGGCAGCGTCGCGGCGTGCTGAATTTCGACAGCGTTTCCTGGGCCGCCCCCTGGCGCGAGGGCCAGCTGGTGGGCAATCAGCCCAACAGCGTCGACGACGTGGTCTCGCTGGGCGACATCATCCTGGTCAGCCGCGTCGGCGCGCCACCGGCGGAGGTCAACGTGCTGTTCGAGGGCGAGGAACTGGCCGAGAGCGAGAGCCCGCCGGCCGCCGATCTGTGGGCGCTGGAGCAGGTGCCCGACGTACAGGGCGCCCTCATCGCCATGGATCCGCACACCGGCCACGTCCTGGCCATGGTCGGCGGCTACGACTTCGCGCTCAGCGAATTCAACCGCGCCACCCAGGCCGCCCGGCAACCGGGCTCGGCGATCAAGCCCTTCGTCTACCTGGCGGCGCTGAACCAGGGCTACACGCCCTCGACCATCATCCTCGACATCCCCATGGCGATCGAGCAGGTGGGCCAGGCGGACTACCGGCCGCAGAACTATGGCGGCGACCAGCTCGGCCCGCAGCCGCTGCGCGTCGGGGTGGAGCGCTCGCGCAACCTGATGACGGTGCGCATCCTGCAGGAGATCGGCATCGAGCCGGTGCGCGACGTGACCCGGGCCTTCGGCATCTACGAGGACATGCCGTTGCTCTACTCCATGGCGCTGGGCGCCGGCGAGGTCACGCCGCTGCGCCTGACGGCGGCCTATGGCATGATCGCCAATGGCGGCAGGCAGATCGAGCCGACGCTGATCGACTTCATCGAGGACCGCCACGGCGAGGTCATCTACCGCCACGACGAGCGGGAGTGCCTGCCCTGCGTGACGCAGGCCGGCTGGCAGGAAGGCATGGAGGCGCCGATCCTGGAGGATTCGCGGCCGCTGGTCACCGACCCGGTCTCGGTCTACCAGCTGCAGACCATGCTGCGCGGCGTGGTGCAGCGCGGCACTGGCGCCAGCCTGGCCAGCCTCGGCCTGCCGCTGGGCGGCAAGACCGGCACCACAAACGACAGCTACGACGCCTGGTTCGTCGGCTTCTCGCCCAATTTGGTGGCGGGCGTCTATGTCGGCTTCGACACTCCACGCACGCTGGGCCCGCGGGAGACCGGCGGTGCCGCCGCCGTGCCGATCTTCGGCGAGTTCATGAGCCGGGCTCTCGAGGGCACCGATCCGATTGACTTCCCGGTACCCCCGGGGGTCGAGTTCGTGGCCGTGGACGCGGCGACGGGCCTGCGCGCGGTGGACGGCGACCGGGCCATCATGCAGCCCTTCGCCGCCGGCACGGCGCCGACGGAAACGACGGCCGAGGCGCTTGGCGGGCCGACCACGGTGGGGGGCGACACGGTGCGCCAGTCCACGCAGGGGACAGGCGGCCTCTACTGAGCCGCCGCGCCGGCTTTACATGCCGCCGGTCCAGGCGCTAGACCGGCTATCCGAGGGGTCGGCTCCACCCGGCCTGTCATTCCACACGTCGCTATGTCCGAAGGAGGCCGCCCGACGATGCGCGCCGAGATGCAGAGCCTGTCCGACGAGATCAAGCAGACATTCGATCTGCTGAGGAGGTCTCTTTGACTACGACCAGTCGAAGAAGCGCCTGGAGGAGCTGAACGCGCTCGCCGAGGACCCGAGCCTCTGGGAAGACCAGGAAAAGGCACAGTCCATCCTGAAGGAACGCACGCGCCTCGACGATGCGCTGAGCGCCTACGAGGCGCTGGTGCAGGACTACGACGACGCGCTGACTCTGCTCGAGCTCGGCGAGAGCGAGGAGGACACGGACAGCGTCGAGGAGGCCGAGGGCCTGCTGCGCAAGGTCAAGGCCAGGGCCGACAAGGCGCAGCTCGAGAGCCTGCTGTCGGGCGAGGCCGACGCCAATGACTGCTATCTCGAGGTCAATGCCGGAGCCGGCGGCACCGAGGCCCAGGACTGGGCGGAGATGCTGCTGCGCATGTATCTGCGCTGGTGCGACCGGCGCGGATTCAAGACCGAGTACCTGGAGGAGACAGGCGGCGAGGTGGCCGGCATCAAGTCGGCCACCGTCCAGGTCAAGGGCCACAACGCCTATGGCTGGCTGAAATCCGAATCGGGGGTCCACCGCCTGGTGCGCATCTCGCCCTTCGACAGCCAGGCCCGGCGTCACACCTCCTTCGCCTCGGTCTCCGTCTCGCCGGTGATCGACGATTCCATCGACATCGTGGTCGAGGACAAGGATCTGCGGGTCGACACCTACCGGGCGTCGGGCGCCGGCGGCCAGCACGTCAACCGCACCGATTCGGCCGTGCGCATCACCCACATCCCCACCGGTATCGTGGTGCAGTGCCAGAACGACCGCTCGCAGCACCGCAATCGGGCCCAGGCCATGGACATGCTGCGCGCCCGGCTCTACGAGGCCGAGTTGAAGGCGCGCGAGGAGGCGGCACAGGCGGTGGCGGACGCCAAGTCCGACATCGGCTGGGGCCACCAGATCCGCTCCTTCGTCCTGCAGCCCTATCAGATGGTCAAGGACCTGCGTACCGGCGTGGAGACCGGCAACAGCCAGGGCGTCCTCGACGGCGACCTCGACCCCTTCCTGGAAGCCGCCCTGGCGGCCAAGGTGGGCTCGACGCGGGAGGGGTAGGGTTGACAATTCTGAGCCGCTGTCGCCGAAACTTGGTTTACTCGTAATGGGAAAGACACGTCACAACTTCCTGAAAAGAATGATTTAATCCAAGTCCATTGACATCTATTGTCAGAATTTCATTTTCTGACAACATGGATTGGATGAGAATTCCAACCACCCCGCCGGCATTGCAGGAGTTGATGGTCCGTGTCGCCCAACGTGAAGGCGACGCCGAAATTGTGCGTCTGCTTGGGCAAGCCAGACCAACGGATGCCCAAGGGCGCTACCTGCATTGGCATGAGTTGCGGCGGCGGCCCAGCGCGGATGGGGAGCATGCCGAGACGCGGTGGCTGGCGATGAAAATGGCGCGAGCAGCCACTCGGCGCGATCTGCCGCTGCTCCAGAAGGATGGCTCGCAGTTCTGGTTCACCATCCCCGATCCGATGATTTCGCTGACTCACGACATCGACAAGCGCTCGGCCGGCATGATTGGCTTTCCAAAGTCGGGCGTCTCAGGCGACCTCGCCGATACCTTCAAGGTCAATGCAATGATGGAGGAGGCCTTCTTCTCCAGTCGTATCGAGGGCGCGGCAACGACCCGGGCAGTTGCCAAGGAGATGTTGCGTGAGAACCGGCCGCCACGGTCACATGGCGAGCGGATGGTGCTGAACAACTACAACGCGATGATGATGGTGCGTGAGATCCAAAATCAGTTGATCTCGGTTCCTCTCATCCAAGAACTGCAGTCGGTGGTTGTCGCGGGAACACTCATTGGAGATGAAGCGCCGGGGGCACTCCGCGAACGCGATGATGTTGTTGTGGAAGATGTGATCAGCGGCGAGGTGCTTCACCAACCGCCTCCCTCGAACGAATTGCCGGCGCGCACCGACGCACTTTGCCGCTTTGCCAACGGCGAAACCGGCGGCGCCTTCGTTCATCCGGTCGTTCAGGCGATCATCGTGCATTTCATGATGGGCTACGATCACCCGTTTCCCGACGGTAACGGTCGCACGGCACGCGCCTTGTTTCACTGGGTGATGGCCCGCAACGGCTACTGGCTGATCGAGTACGCGCCGATCTCGCGTGTCATAGACCGCGCCCGGGTGGCCTACGGGAACGCGTTTTTGTTATCTGAGACGGACGAAGGCGACCTTACCTATTTCATACTCTATCATCTTGAGGTGATCCGCAGAGCGATTGATGAACTCGATTCATATCTCACGCGAAAGGCGCACGAGTTCAGGGACGTCGAACGCCTGCTGACGGGGTCGGAGTTTCAGCGTCTGAACCATCGCCAGATCGCGTTGTTGCGCCATGCGTTCGAACACCCCGGTGGCCAGTACAGCATCGAGGGACATGCCCGCGCCCATGCCGTCAGCTACCAGAGCGCACGCAGCGACCTGGATCAGCTCTGGAAGCTCGGGCTGCTTGAGGAGACTCATCGCGGGCGCAAGCGGCTCTTCATCGCGCCACGAGACCTGAGCCAGCGGATGAGGGGAGGATAGGACCGCCTCACCCCACCCCCAGCGGTTCGTAGAAGGCGCTGGCGAAGCCGGCCTTCCCGCGGCTTTCGTGGTTGAACGGGCGCTTCAGGTCGCCCTTGAAGTAGCGGCGCACCAGGGACTGCCAGGTCTCGACGGGCGGCAGGCCGCGCGCTGTGCAGACATGCTCGAACCAGCGCCTGCCGATCGCCACGTGGCCGATCTCGTCGTCATGGATGACCTGCAGTATGCCGGCCGAGGCGTCGTCGCCGGCGCGCCGCAGGTTGGCGATCATCGCCGGCGTGACGTCGAGGCCGCGCGCCTCCAGCACCATCGGCACGACGGCAAGGCGGGCAGCGAGGTTGCCGGCAGTCACCGCAGATGCCTCCCAGAGGCCGTCATGGGCCGGCAGGTCGCCATAGGCGGCGCCGAGTTCGGCGAGACGGTCGCTGAGCAGCAGGAAGTGCCGGCCCTCCTCGTCGCCCACCCGGACCCAGTCGTCGGCGAAGGCTGGCGGCAGGTCCATGCCCGCGCGCCCGGCGTGGCAGAAGCGGGCGATGACGTCCCAGGCGAGATCGATGGCGTTGAGCTCGATATGGGCCAGCGCGTGCAGGAGCGCGATCCGGCCGGCCTGGCTGAAGCCCTTGCGGCGCCGGGGCATGTCGCGCGGCAGGCGCAGTTCCGGACGCGCCGGACGGGCCGGCCGATCGGGCAGGGCGGCGTCGGCGACCTGGCCGATCGTGGCGATCGCGCCGTCGTGCCATGCCGCCGCCAGGGCGCGACCAAGCGCGGCCTTGGCGCGGGCGTCGGCGGTACCGAGAACCGTGAGCGCGGCCTCGGCCAGCGTGGCGGGAAGGCTGGCGGTGTCGGTCATCGCCGGCGGTGTCGCGCATTTCGCCTCGCCGCGCAAGAAGCGGGTGGCTGAGGCGCTGCTGGACGGGCACACCGTCGGGCATCGCAATCAGCCAGGGAGCAACCAGGAATGGCACGGATCGAAGGAAAGGTGGCGGTGGTCACCGGGGCGAGCAGCGGCATCGGCCGCGCGGCGGCACACCTCTTTGCGCGAGAGGGTGCGAGTGTCGTTGTCGGCGCGCGGCGGGAAGCGGAACTCGCCTCTCTCGTCGCCGAGATCGAGGCGGCTGGCGGAAAGGCCTGCGCGCTCGCTGGCGACGTGCAGGACGAGGACTTCGCGAGCGGCCTGACCGAACTTGCGATCGAGCGCTTCGGCGGTCTCGACATCGCCTTCAACAATGCCGGCACGCTGGGCGAGATGGCACCCGGCATCGATGTCTCGATCGCCGGCTGGCGGGAGACAATCGACGTCAACCTGACCAGCGCCTTCGTGCTGGCGCGACGGCAGATCCCGGCGATGATCGAGCGCGGCGGCGGCAGTCTGATCTTCACCTCGTCCTTCGTAGGCGTCACCGCCGGCATCCCGGGCATGACCGCCTATGCAGCCAGCAAGGCGGGACTGCTCGGCCTGGTGCAGACGCTGGCCGTCGAGTACGGCGCGGTCGGCATCCGGGTGAACGCGCTGCTGCCAGGCGGCACCGACACCGCGATGAACGTGGCGCGACTGCCGGGTGCGGCACCGGAGACCCAGTCCTTCGTGGAGGGACTGCACGCGCTGAAGCGGCTGGCGGAGCCCGAGGAGATCGCCGAGGCGGCGCTGTTCCTCGCCTCCGGCCAGTCAAGCTTCGTCACCGGCACCGCCCTGTTCGCCGATGGCGGGGTGTCGATCAACAAGACCTGAGGGCGCGGGTGCTCAGACCGTCACCACGCCCTTGTCGATGAGGCTGCGGGCGGCGGCGAGCACCGCCTCCTCGTCCGGCCGGGGCTGCCAACCCAGGCGCTTGCGCGCGTTGCTGGTGTCGAGCACGCGGACCCGGCCGAGGTCGCCGGCGATGGTGCGGATGTCGCGGTCGAACAGCGCCACGGCCCTGACCAGCCAGTCGGGCATACGGCGCCGGGGCACCTTGCCGGCCTGTCCCGGCAGTCCCTGGCGCAGCGCCTCGGCGATCTCCTCGAGCCACATGAAGCCGCCGGCGCATGGGAAGCGCTGACCGCCGGCCGCCGGCGTCTCCATGGCCGCGATATGCATGGCGGAGACATCGCGCACATCGACCACCGGAAACCCGACGCGTGGCAGGGCCGGCATCTTTCCGGTCAGCAGGCGGCGAACGATCTCCACGGAGGTGCCGTGGCCGGCGTCGAGGATGGGTCCCAGCACCAGCGCCGGATTGATCACCGCCAGCCGGTCCTCCAGGCCGCGTTCCGCCGCCACCGCCCAGGCCGCCTTCTCGGCGTGGTACTTGCTGGCGACATAGGCACCGACCTCCGGCCGGTCGACGCGGGTCCAGTCGTCCGCGGTGTAGGGTGCCGTGCGCTCCATCGGGTGGCCGTAGGCGATAGCCGCCATGGAGGAGGTGAGCACCACCCGTTCCGCCCCGGCATCGAGCGCCGCGGCGACGACGCGCCGCGCGCCGTCGCGCGCCGGCACGATGATCTCGTCGGGGTCGCGCGGCGTCGAGATCGGGAACGGCGAGGCCGTGTGCAGCACGAAGCGGCAGCCTGCGACAGCGCCGGCCCAACCGGAGTCGCTGCCGAGATCCGCCTCGGCGATGTCGAGGCCGGCCGGGTCGGCGCCGTTCTCTTCCATGGTTTGCCGGACCGCCTCCCCCTTGGCCTTGTCGCGGACCGTGCCGCGCACCCGGTAGCCCTTCTTCAGGAGGTCGAGCACGATGTGCTTGGCGATGAAGCCGCTGGCCCCGGTGACGAGGACGGTGGTCTGGGTATCGGTCATGGGCGCCCTTCCTTGACAATGTCTAGATGAAGGTGTCGCCGGCACGCGCGATGTCAAGGGCCCTATCGGCGACCCGATCGAGATCGGCCGATCGAAGGGGGCAGCGTGGCCGGTCTCGGCGATGCCGACGCTTGCGGCCGCGATGGGCACGAGATACAACCGATATCGGATATATTGCGGAATGAGGGCATAATGGCCGAGCGGTTGATCAAGCGTGACGGTGTGCGCATCTGCGCCGAGGCCTTCGGCGACCCGGCCGACCCCCCGGTGCTGCTGATCATGGGCGCGACGGCGTCGATGCTCTGGTGGCCCGACGATTTCTGCCGCCGGCTCGCCGGGCGCGGCTTCTTCGTGGTGCGCTACGACAACCGCGACACCGGCCGTTCCTCCACCTATCCGCACGGCACCACGCCCTACACGCTGGACGATCTGGCGGGCGACGCCCTGCTCGTGCTCGACGACTACGCTATCGCACGGGCGCAAGTCATCGGCATGTCGCTGGGCGGCATGCTTGGGCAGATGCTGGCGCTCATCGCGCCCGAGCGGGTCGCCAGCCTGACCATGATCGCCAGTGCGCGCTTCGACGCGGAGGACCCGGACCTGCCCGGCATCGATCCTGATTTCCTGGCGGCCTTCGACGGGATGGACTCCGTCGACTGGCAGGACGAAGAGTCGGTGGTAACCTTCCAGCTTGCGCTCGCGCGCATCACCAATGGCCGCGTCCGACCCTTCGACGAGGCCCGCATGGCGAGCTTGGCGCGGCGCGAATTCCGCCGGGCGGACGATCTTTTCGCCATGTTCAACCATGCCGGGCTCGCCGGGGGCGAGACGTGGCGCGGCCGGCTCGGCACGCTCGACCTGCCGGCGCTGGTGATCCACGGCACGGCGGATCCGATCCTGCCCCATCCCCATGGCGTCGCCCTGGCGGCGGCCGTGCCCGGCGCCCGGCTGCTGACGCTGGAAGGGGCCGGCCATGACCTGGCGCCCGAGGACTGGCCGGCGATCCTCGACGCCTTCGCTGATTTGGCCAGCCGGGCCGAGCTCTCCGGCGCGGCGCCTTGAGAGTCGGCGAAAGGGCGGCGGCCACGAAAAAGGGGGCGCCGAACGAATCGGCGCCCCCGATATCCCCCACGCGCTAGGGGGATCGATCCGGCCCGGTGGCCCTCAGGCCGGATCGAGGTCGGTGGACCAGAGCGTCTCGCCGGCGATGTTCATCAGGCTGACGGTCATCACCTCGCTGTCGCCGTCGATGGCGACATGGCCGAAGAACTGCAGGCCGGCGGAGGGCGGCAGGTTGACGCCGTCGGGCACCGCCTGGAAGCGCACCTCGGGTCCGAAGGTCATGTCCAGCGCGTTCGGCCCGAACGTGCCGGCGTGGATCGGCCCCGAAACGAACTCCCAGAACGGGGCGAAGTCCTGGAACTGCGCCCGCTCCGGCGAATAGTGGTGGGCGGCGGTGTAGTGCACGTCCGCCGTCAGCCAGACGGTGTTGGCGATGTCGTTATGGTGGATGAAGCGCAGCAGGTCGGCGAATTCCAGCTCGCGGCCCGCGGCCGGACCGTCGTCGCCGTTGGCGACCGCCTCGACACCGGACTGGGTGGCGAAGTTGGCCCAGACGATCAGGCCGATGGGCATGTCGGACGCGATCACCTTCCAGGTGGCGTTGGAGGCGAGCAGTTCCTGCTTCAGCCAGCGCATCTGCTCCTGGCCGAGCACCCGGGCCTCGGGCGTCAGTTGGGCCTCCATGCCGTCGCCATTGACGCCACGATAGCTGCGCAGGTCGATCATGAAGATGTCGAGCGAGGGTCCGTAGGCGATCTTGCGGTAGACCCGCGCGGGCTCGTCGGCGTTCGGCCGGATGGGCACGTATTCGTGGAAGGCGCGCGCGGCCCTGGCGGCCAAGAGGGAGGCGGACTTGACCGTGTAGCGGTCGTCGCTGTCCAGCATACGGCCAGGGAACCAGTTGTTGGTCACCTCGTGGTCGTCCCACTGGGCGAACATCGGCACCGCGGCATTGAAGGCGCGCAAATTCTCGTCCAGCAGGTTGTATTTGAAGTTGCCCCGGAACTCCGCCAGCGTCTCGGCAACCTTGGACTTCTCCTCGGTCATCAGATTTCGCCAGATGCTGCCGTCGGCCAGTTCGACCGCTTCCTGCAGCGGATTGTCGCAATAGACCGTGTCGCCGGAGTGGATGAAGAAGTCCGGGTTGGTGTCCAGCATCGCCCGGTAGCCGCGCATGCCGCCCCAGTCGAGATTGATGCCCCAGCCCTGGCCGCAGGTGTCGCCCGACCAGGTGAAGGCGATGTCGCGCTTGGCAGCCGGGGCGGTGCGCAGACGGCCGACCACTGCCTCGCCCTCCACGTTGACGTCGGCCAGGTCGCGGAAGTGCACGCGGTAGAAGATGTCCTGGCCGGCCGGCAGGCCGGTGAGGCGCAGCTTGCCGGTGAAATCGGTGGCGTCGATCACGTCGGGGCCGCTGAGCACGGTTGAGTCGCGGAAGCTGTCGGTGGTGGCCCATTCGACGAGCATGCTGGCCGGACGGTCGGCGCGGGCCCAGACGACGGCGTCGTGCATGCCGACATCGCCGGACTGCAGGCCGTGGCTGACGCCGGGCCGGCCCGATTGCGCGATAGCGGGCATGGACAGGAAGGCCGGCGCGGAGACGAGCGCGCCGGCAGCGGCGGTGGACCCGAGAAAACGGCGGCGATCGAGACGCAGGGAACGGCTCATCATCATCCTCGTGAAGCGTGGTGGCGGGAAACCGGCGGGCGGCTTCGACTCTCTCTCCCGTGAGCGGTGCCAGGAATGACAGGTTTCGATGAAGCGTGTGTGTTGTCCATCTGATCGTTCGGTTACCGCTGCGTGACGTGCAATGCTGGGACGGCGCCCGGCCGCTGTGGCCAGGCGGGCGCCGGGGCGGCAGACTGGCCGCGACGCAATCCGGGACGTGGAGGCTGGCAATGGGCGGACGCGGCATCGCGCTGGTGACGGGGGGCGGGCGTGGCATCGGCGCCGCCACGGCGCGCCTGCTGGCCCGCGAGGGTTACGCTGTGTGCATCAACTATGCCGGCGACCGGGCAAGCGCCGAGGCTGTCGCGGGTGATTGCCGGCAGGCGGGCGTGCAGGCGTTCGCCCACGCCGCCGACATCGCCGATCCGGCGGAGGTGACCGGACTGTTCGCGGCCTGCGACCGGGAACTCGGCCCGGTCAGCCATCTCGTCAACAATGCCGGCGTCATCGGCGGTGCGACGCGGGTCGAGGACATCGCGCCGGAGACCATCGGGCGCGTCTTCGCGGTCAACGTGACGGGCACGATCCTGTGCGCCCAGGCGGCGATCCGGCGCATGGCGCGCCGTCATGGTGGCCGCGGCGGCGCCATCGTCAACGTTTCATCGGTGGCCGCGACGCTGGGCAGCCCCGGCGAGTACGTCCACTACGCCGCCTCGAAGGCGGCGGTGGACACCTTCACCATCGGCCTGGCGAAGGAGGTTGGCGGCGACGGCATCCGGGTCAACGCCATCCAGGCCGGCACCACCGAGACGGAGATCCACCGGCGCTCCGGCAATCCCGACCGGCCGGCCGCGGTGGCGCGCACCGCACCGCTTGGTCGGGCCGCCGTTCCCGACGACATTGCCGAGGCCGTAGCCTGGCTGCTCTCCGAAAAGGCCGCTTACGTCACCGGCGCGATCCTGCGCGTTGGCGGTGGGCTTTAGGGCCGGCCGCCATCGGAAGGTCCCTTGTCTGGAACCAAGTCCAATCAACCCGGCGTCATCCCGACCGACCGAAGGGAGAGCCGGCATCGGCCTGTCGTCATCGCCGTCGTCGACTTTCGCGAGGACGGGCGGCCGGTCCCGGGTCTGCGAAGCGGTACTACGCACCGCATCGCGCCCGGGACGACGAAGCCGGGATAGGCAAACAGTCGACCGTCATCCCGGCCGAGGCGGAGCGTAGAGCCGGGATCTCCGGCGTGTTGCCGCCGCGCTATTCGCCGATCGGCGCCAGCAGGTCGCGTGCGGTGACCAGGGCGCGCACGCCGTGGGAGTGATCCTCGTTGAAGACGTTGCCGCCTTCCGCCCAGGCGTGCAGCGAGGCGATGTCGAGACGGGCGCATTGCGGCCGCACGCTCCAGGTGACCTGGAGGGGCGAGCAGGTCCGCTGGTCGTAGCTGGGTCCGGTGGTGGAGCCGGCGAAGACCACGGGATCGCCGGTGTCGGCGGGCAGGGCCGCGGGCTGGTGCAGGCCGTCCGTCGCCGTGCCCGGATAGTCGAAATCGGCGAAGTCGAGCGCGTTCGGATCGTTGACCAGCAGGAAGACCTGGGCCTCGACACGCAGTTGCGGGTTGGCGCAGGCATCGCTGAGACAGGCGCCGAGGCCCTCGCCCGGGCCAACCGCGCAGGTGGTGTAGACCCAGTGCACCTCGATGGTGTCGCCCGGTACCACGCCGCCAAAGGCGCCCTGGCCGCCGGTGGGGTCTTCCAGCTCCGCCGCGGTCAGGCTGTCGGTCTCGTTGCAGCGGTAGCCGCCATGCTCGCCCGCGCCGGCGAAGACGGTGAAGCCGGGCCCGCGATGCTCCGCCTGGGTGTGGGTGTGGATATTGCAGAGGTTCATCTGGGCGGCTACCGGCGCGGGCGCGAAGACCAGCGGGTTGCCGCCGTCGGCCGAGGTGATGTCGCGCGGTGTCTGCGGACCGAAGCCCTGGCAGATGTCCTGGGCGAGGACCGTGGCCGGAACGAGCGTGCCGAGGACGATTGCGGCCAACGCGACGGGAACAGTTCTTGCCATGCGGATGCCTCCGATGCGCAACGGGTCGGCACAGTATAGGCGCTAGCGCGTCGGTTACAAACCGAAACGAGAGTTCGGGAATGACGGGAGTTAGGCGCGCATCGCGGCGCCGCCACGATGGTGGCTCGAAGGTGCCAGCCGGGGCTGTGGGCCAGCGCTAGACAGGATCACGGCATGACGGAGCCGGCCTCGGCTCCGTCAAGCCGTGTGAATCCTGTCTATTATCAATCGATTAGAGCGGATTCACATACCTTGACGGAAGCGCTCCCGCGATTCCGTCAAGGTATGATCCGCTCTAGGGATCGTCCGGGCCAGCGCACGAGCCGAGGCGTTCCAGCAGCTGTTCCACCGGCCACGCCTCCGACTCGCCGCCGCTGATCAGGAGGCTGCCGCTCGTGATCGCCTCGTGCACCACCGGGCGGGAGAGCACGACGCCCTCGAAGACCATCGGCACGGCCTCACCAATGCGCGTGGTGGTGATGGCGGTGACGACCGTCCGGCCGAGCGGGGTCAGCTCGACATGAAGGGCCGGGCCGAAACTGTCCTCCTGCAGCAGGATGCAGTCCACCGTGTCGGGTGACAGGTCAAGCTGCCGGGGCGCGCGGCTGCCGTCATCGGCCATGAGGGGGGCGGGGAAGACGGCGCATAGCGCCAAGCCCAAGAGCAGTGATCCGACACGCATGCGATATTCCCGTCAGGATGGACATCCAGGTGCGTCACTGTCGCCGAACCGGCGAGGCCGGTCAAAGCCTGACGGTGCGACGACCCCGCCCGGCCGCCCGGACAGGGCCGTCGCGCCCCCCGCGGATCGCCGTGCCACGACTGCCGGCGTTTCCTCCCCGAAACAACGGCGCGATCCGCATGGCGGGAACTGTCCGGGCATCAGGCGCGGGCCTGCTCCACGGCGATGGTGTAGCGGGCGGTGGCGTTGTGCCGGCTCGCCTCGGCCAGCTGGCGCCACTGGCTCAGCGCGCGGTCGTAGTCGGCGAAGGGCCCCGCCAGGGTCTGGCTGCCCGGCTTCAGGTCGCGGAAGCTGGTGTCGCTGTAGTCGCCGCCGACGATCCAGAAACGCTGTGTCATTGTCCTCTCTCCCCTTTTGAGTGCCCGGGTGATGGTCGCGCGGACCCGGATGCCGATTGGCCCGTGGCTCAGTGGAACTGCGCGGTCTCGGTCGAGTCCGCCATGGCGATGGTCGACGCCGTACCGCCGGAGATCGCCAGGCTGACCTGGTCGAAATAGCCCGTGCCGACCTCGCGCTGGTGCTTGGTTGCGGTGTAGCCGTCCTTCTCGGCCGCGAACTCCGCCGCCTGCAACTCGGCATAGGCCGCCATCTGGCGCTCTTGATAGCCCCTGGCGAGTTCGAAGGTGGCGTAGTTGAGCGAGTGGAAGCCGGCGAGCGTGATGAACTGGAACTTGAAGCCCATGGCGCCCAGCTCGCGCTGGAACTTGGCGATGGTGGCATCGTCCAGCTTGGCCTTCCAGTTGAAGGAGGGCGAGCAGTTGTAGGCCAGCATCTTGTCCGGATGCGCCTTGCGGATCGCCTCGGCGAACAGCTTCGCCTGGCCCAGATCGGGCGTCGAGGTCTCCATCCACAACAGGTCGGCATAGGGTGCGAAGGCGAGGCCGCGGGCGATGCAGTAGTCCAGGCGGCCGTCCTTCCTGATCGGGTAGAAGCCTTCCTCGGTGCGGTTCTCGCGGTCGATGAAGGGCAGGTCGCGCTCGTCGATGTCGGCGGTGATCAGCTTGGCGGATTCAGCGTCGGTGCGGGCGACCAGGACCGTGGGCACGTCCATGACGTCGGCGGCGAGCCGGGCGGCGTTCAGCGTCCGCACGAAGGTCTTCATCGGCACCAGCACCTTGCCGCCGAGATGGCCGCACTTCTTCTCGGAGGCCAGCTGGTCCTCGAAATGCACGCCGGCCGCGCCCGCCTCGATCATCGCCTTCATCAGCTCGAAGGAGTTCAGGGGGCCGCCGAAGCCGGCCTCGGCATCGGCGACGATGGGCGCGAACCAGTAGCGGCCGGCACCGCCCTCGGCATGCTCGATCTGGTCGGCGCGCTCGAGCGTGCGGTTGATCTTCCGCACCACCTCCGGCACCGAGTTGGCGGGGTAGAGCGACTGGTCGGGATACATGTTGCCAGAGGTGTTGGCGTCCGCCGCCACCTGCCAGCCGGAGAGATAGATCGCCTCCAGACCGGCGCGGACCATCTGCATGGCCTGATTGCCGTTGGTCGCCCCCAGCGCGTTGACGAAGTCGCGGCGGTGCAGCAGCTCCCACAACCGCTCGGCGCCGAGACGGGCAAGCGTGTGGTCGATGCGGATGGAGCCGGAGAGGCGGGCGACGTCTTGCGCGGTGTAGTCGCGGCGGATGCCGGCGAAGCGACGCTCCCTCCAGGCGCGGTCACGCAGGCGCGGGCCGCTGTCGGTCGGTGCAGGGGACGCGGTGTCGAGCGGAGCCATGGGATTTCCCTTGTCAACGAAGTCAATAACTTTCCGTCATCGCGACGGTGATTAATTTACAATGTTCCGAGACTTCACAGCATACAACCGGCAAATTTGGCGCTTTATCCGTGATTGCGTAAAGTGGCGGATTGTGTAAATTCTCCGGTAGGCGAATTGTGGAGTTTGTAAAGATGTCGCGAAAGGCCATGCTGGGGCACAAGATCCGCCGGCTGCGGCGCGATCAGGGGATCACCCAGGCGGCGATGGCCGAGCGGCTCGGCATCTCGGCCAGCTATCTGAACCTGATCGAGGGCAACCAGCGCCCGGTGACGGTGGCGCTGCTGCTCAAGATCGGCCAGCTCTGGGACGTGGATATCGCCAGCTTCGCCGACGACGACGGCTCGCGCCTGTTGGGGGCGCTGCAGGAGGTCTTCGGCGACCCGCTGCTGGCCGGCGGGGATGTCAAACGCCAGGACATGATCGACCTGGCGGAGCAGGTGCCGACCGCGGCCAGCGCGCTGGTGCAGCTCTATCGCGCCTATCGCGATCTGGCGGATGCCGACCGGCTGGAGGCGGAGCGGGCGGCGATCGGCGGCGAGGTGGGGGCGCGGATCGGGCCGGCCAATCCGGCAGACGAGGCCGGCGCCTTCTTCCACGAGGCCGGCAACCACTTCCCCGAGCTGGAGGCGGCGGCGGAGGAGGTGTGGTCGGCCGGCGGCCTGGATATCGGCGGCATCCAGCAGGGGCTGATCGACCATCTCGACCGCGAGCTGACATTGCGGGTACGCATCCTCCCGGTCGACGTGATGGGGCTGGTGCAGCGCCGCTACGACCGGCACGGCCGGCGAGTGCTGCTGTCGGAGATGCTGCCGCCGGAAAGCCGCACCTTCCAGCTCGCCCTGCAGATTGCGCTGATCGCCCATCGCGGCCTGCTCGACCGGCTGGCCGGCGCGGCGGAACTGACCTCCGAGGAGGCGCGGGCACTGGTGCGGGTCGGTCTCGCCAACTACCTCGCCGGCGCCATCGTCATGCCCTATGACCGGATCTGGCGGGCGGCGACGGCCGTGCGCTACGACATCGCCGTGCTGGGCGCGCGCTTCCAGGCCAGCTTCGAGCAGGTCTGCCACCGGCTGACCACACTGCAGCGCCCGGGCGCGCGCGGTGTGCCCTTCTTCATGGTGCGCATCGACAAGGCCGGCAACGTCTCCAAGCGCTTCTCGGCCGCCGGCAGCCCACTCGCCCGTTTCGGCGGCGCCTGCCCGCGCTGGAACGTGCACGACGCCTTCCGGGCGCCCGGCCGCATCCAGGTGCAGGTCTCCGAGATGCCGGACGGCCAGCGCTATTTTTCGCTCGCCACCACCGTCGCCAAGCCCGGTGCCGGGCACCGCCAGCCCGGCCAGACCTACGCCCTGGCCCTGGGCTGCGACCTGCAGCACGCGGCCCAGCTGGTCTATGCCGACGGCATGGACGTGCTGGCCGACGAGGCGGCGGTGCCGATCGGCCTGCACTGTCGCATCTGCGAGCGGCCGGGCTGCCCGCAACGCGCCTTCCCGCCGACCGGCCATGCCCTGGTCGTCGACGACTACGAACGCGGGCCGACGCCCTACGGCTTCCGCGAGGCCTGAGGTCAGGGACGCGGCGTCGGGTCGGATTCGAATGTTGCTATTTTGTTCCCATCGTCCTACGGTCCCTGCTCGACCGGAGCGAGGCAAGGGGAGGGACGGATGGCGGAACGGATGCTCGGCCTGCGAACCACGATCTACAAGGTGGGCGATCTGGCGGCGGCGAAGCGCTGGTTTACCGACGCCTTCGGCACCGCGCCCTATTTCGACGAGCCGTTCTATGTCGGCTTCGAGATCGGCGGCTACGAGCTTGGCCTGCTGGAGGACGCGACCGACCCGACGGCGAAGACGGCCAACGTGCTGACCTACTGGGGCGTGGCCGACATCGCGGCGGCGGTCGCCCACTTCAAGTCCCTGGGCGCGACCGTGCACGAGAAGCCGACCAATGTGGGCGGCGAGATCGTCGTCGCCGGCGTGAAGGACCCCTGGGGCAACGTCATCGGGCTGATCTACAACCCGGAGTTCAAGGGCGGCGGGTGACACCGAAGTGAGACCGGTCGGAAGTGAGACCGGTCGGGGGTGAATCCGGTTGCTGGCCGGCGTGACGCACCCGGGGGCAGGACGCACCGGGGCAGGACGCGCAGGTGCCTGCTGACGCCGCGGTGCCGGTTGCCGGCATTGTCCTGGCCGGCCGGCTGCGCTACACGGGCGCCATGGGTGCCGTGCTCCAGATCGCCATCGTCGTCGCGCTCGCCGCGTTGCTGTTTCCGTGGATCCGCCGCCGGCTGAAGACGGCGGGTCTGCTGGCGGTCGGGGCTGTCCTGATCTTCGCGCTCGTCGTCACGCTGACCCAGGAGTTCCGCTGACGGCGATCGGACCGCCGGGTGGTCGGGAATCCGGGCGGTCGCCTATTCCGCCGCCTCACGCTCGATGTGGAACTTCTCCAGCCATTCCCGGTCCCAGGCCGGCTCCGGCCCGAAGCGTCTGACCAGGAAGTCGACGAAGCGCCGCACCTTGGAGGAGACGTGTCGGTTCGGCGGATAGACGGCGTGGACGGCGCCGCCGCGCATCGTCCAGCCGCACAGGATGGGCGTCAGCCGACCTGCCCGCACGTCCTCGCCCGACAGGAAGGTGGGCTGGGCGATGATGCCGGCGCCGCCGACGGCCGCTGCCCGCAGCACGTCGCCATTGTTGGCCTTCATGTGGCCCGATATGCGCACGGTGACCGATTCCTCGCCGCGCTCGAAGCTCCAGAATTCCGGCCGCTGAGAATAGGTGTAGGCAAGGCAGCGATGCCGACCGAGATCGTCCGGGTGCTCCGGCGTGCCGTGCGCGGCCAGATAGGCGGGCGCGGCGGCCGCGACCATGCGAACCGGGGCGATCTTGCGGGCGATATAGCTCGAATCCGGCAACTGGCCGATGCGCACCGCCACGTCGTAGCCTTCCTCGACCAGGTCGACATAGCGGTCGTTGAGGGTCAGGTCGACGGTGAGTTCGGGGTTTTCCGCCAGGAAGTCGGGTAGCGCCGGACCCAGATGGACGATCCCGAAGGACATCGGCGCGTTGACCTTCAGGACGCCGCGCGGATTGTCGTGCAGATCCGAGACCGCCAGCTCGGCGTCCTCGAGGTCCGCCATCGCCTGGCCGGCGCGCTGCAGATAGGCGAGGCCCGCCTCGGTCAGGCTGACCCGTCGCGTGGTGCGGTTGAGCAGGCGCACGCCCAGCCGGTCCTCCAAGGCCTTGACGTGCTTCGACGTCATCGCCCGCGACAGGCCGAGCAGGTCGGAGGCGGCGGAGAAGTTGCCGGTTTCGGCGACCTTGAGGAAGACCTGGATCGAGGTGAGGGTGTCCATGGGGCAGACTGTTTCCTGATCGAGGCATATTTATCCCCAGATTAGGGGATTATCCGATGATGCGAAATGATTATTGTGGCAATCGGAGGTTCGGCTGCCTGGCCGGCCGATCCCGCAGCCCGGGGACCAGGATGAGGACGAGGACAACATGTCGACCACCGCACCCGCCCTGTTCGTGACCCATGGCGCGCCGACGCTGCCGCTGGAGGACATCGCCGCTCGCGACTTCCTGGCGGCGGCCGGCGACCTGCTCGACGGTGCCCGCGCGGTGCTGGTGATCAGCGCCCATTGGGTAGCGCCGGTGGCCAGCGTCTCGGCGGCGCCGCGTCCGGCGACCATCCACGATTTCCACGGCTTCCCGGAGGCGCTCTACCGGCTGAGCTACCCCGCACGGGGCGACGCCGTCGTTGCGCAGACGGTGGCCGGTCGTCTGCGGTCGGCTGGTATCGCGGCCACCATCGATCCCGACCGCGGGCTCGATCACGGCGCCTGGGTACCGCTGCTGCTGATGCGTCCGACAGCCGACCTGCCGGTACTGCAGCTCTCCACCCTGGCGGGTGAAGGGCCGGAGGGTCATCTGGCGCTCGGCCGGGCCTTGCAGCCGCTTCGCGATCAGGGCGTCGCGGTCCTCGCCAGCGGCTCGATCACCCACAATCTCGGCGATATCGACTGGACTCCTGCGACGCGGGAGCACGCCTGGGCGCGCACTTTCGCCGACTGGCTGGCCGACCGGGTGGCGGCGGACGACCGGGAGGCGCTGGTCGACTATCGCGCCCGGGCGCCGCACGCGGCGCACGCCCATCCCCATGACGACCACCTGATGCCCTTCTACGTGGCGCTGGGCGCCGGCGGCAGGGGCGAGCGCATCCATGCCAGCACCAGCCACGGCACCCTGGCGATGGACGCCTATAGCTTCGCCTGACGCGCCGCCCATCGGACCGCTGCGGGCTAGCCTTGCGCCGCCTTCAGCACCTCGTCCACATGTCCCGGCACCTTGACCTTGCGCCAGACAGCGGCGAGCTTGCCGTCCTCGTCGATCAGGAAGGTCGAGCGGTCGATGCCCATATACTTCTTGCCGTACATGCTCTTCTCGACCCACGCGCCGTAGCGCTCGACCGTGTCGCTCTCGGCATCCGAGGCGAGGGTGAAGGTGAGGCCGTACTTCTCGGCGAACCGGTCGAGCTTGCGCACCGGATCCTTGGAGATGCCGATCACATGCGCGTCCAGCTTTGAGAAATCCGGCAGCGCGTCGTTGAAGCCACAGCTCTCCTTGGTGCAGCCCGGCGTGTCGGCCTTCGGATAGAAGTAGACGACGACCTTGTGTCCCTTCAGACCAGACAGGCTGACGTCGCCGCCGCCGGCCTTGGGCAGGGTGAAATCCGGGGCCTTGTCACCGACGTCGACACTCATCTCTGGTTCATCTCCTCTGGCGCGACCACGCTGTCCTGGTCGAAATACAACACGCTCAAGGTAGGCGTTGCCGGGCTCAGAACAAGCATTGATCCCTTGGCATCAGTCGGCTCCGTCATCGGCACCGTCCTCCGCACCCCAGCCGGCCTCGACGGCCGCAGCCTCGACGATCTCCAGGTAGCGCTGATGGGCCACCTTCTGAGCCCGGGAAAGCCGGCCTGCGGCATCGTCGAAGGCGGTCTCGTCCGCCTTCGGGCCGAGCACGGCGCGGGCGAGACTGGCCCTGACGGAAACCGCGGCGGCCACCGGGTCGAAGGCGCCGTCCTGGGTCAGGCGCAGATAGGCCTGCACGCGGTGCTGCAGGGTCAGCGCGTCGATCAGCTCGTTGGCGCCCGCAAGGTGGCGGGCACGGCCCAGCCGCGCCAGAGCCTCGGCGGTGTTGCGGGCGAGCACCTCGGGTTCGCCGGCGGCATGGACAAGTTGCAGGGCCTGGGCGATGAACTCGATATCGACGATGCCGCCGCGCACATGCTTGACCGCCCAAGTGTCGGTGGTGCCGTGCTGCTGGTCGATGCGCCGGCGCATCGTCGCCACGTCGCGCCACAGCACGTCGGCGTCCCGCGGCCGGCACAGCACCTCGCGGATGACCGCCTCGACCCGGCGGCGCAGATCCGAGGGGCCACAGACCGGGCGCGCGCGGGTCAGCGCCATGTGCTCCCAGGTCCAGGCGTCCTCCCGCTGATAGCGCTCGAAAGCCGTCAGGCTGACCGCCAGCGGCCCGGCATTGCCGGACGGCCTGAGCCGCATGTCGACCTCGTAGAGCGCGCCCTCCGCCGTGGGCGCGGTGATGGCGGAGACCAGGCGCTGGGTCAGCCGGGTGAAATAGAGGCTCGGCGTCAGCGGCTTGTCGCCGTCCGATTCCCCGGGCGCCTGCTCGTCGCCGCCGGTGTCGTAGATCATGATGAGGTCGAGGTCGGAGCGGATCGACATCTCCCGGCTGCCGAGCTTGCCGAAGGCGAGGACCGCCATGCGCGATCCGCCGAAGGCGCCATGGCGCCGCGCGAACTCGCGCTCCACCAGCGGCTGCAGCGTGGCGATGGAGACATCGGCGACGTCGGAGAGGTAGGGTGCGAGCGCCTCCGCCGGCGTCAGGCCGCGCAGCAGGTGGACCGAGGCGCGGAAGCGGTGATCGTGCGTGAAGCGCCGGATCAGGTTCAGCTCGTCCTCGAAATAGCGCTGTCCCGCGAGCTGTCGCGACAGGTCCTCGCCGAGCTCGCCGCTGACCGGCAGCGCCTCGAAGAAGCCGGGGGTGAGCACGGCGTCGAGATGGTCGGGATTGCGGCTGAGCTCGTTGCCGAGATGGTCGGAGGTGCCGAGGATCTCCGCCAGCAGCGTCAGCATCTCCGGATTGCTGTGCAGCAGCGCGAAGATCTGGATCCCGGCGGGCAGGCCGGACAGGAAGCGGTCGAGGCGCACCAGCGCCGCATCGGGCTGCGGCAGCCGGCCCAACGCCTCCATGAGCGGACGCAACAGGTCGCTGAGCATGCGGCGGGAGCGCTCGGTGCGGGTGGCCCGGTAGCGGCCGTGCAGCCAGCCGCGCACGGTCTCCACCACAGCCGTGGTGTTGACGAAGCCCATCGCCGCCAGTTCGGCCTCGGTTTCCGGCAGTTCGTCGACGCCGGTGAAGGAAAGACGGTCGCTCTCCCCGAACTCGGCGATGAAGAGGTCCTGATAGGCGCCGGAAATCGTGCCGAGGCTGGTCTGCAGCCGATCGGCCAGTTCGGCGGCGTCCCGGTGGCCGAGAAATCTGGCGAAGCGCTCCAGGGCATTGCGGTCTTTCGGCAGGGTGTAGATCTGCCGGTCGTCGACCATCTGCAGGCGGTGTTCGACGCGACGAAGATGGCGATACGCCTCGGTCAAGCTCTCCGCCGTCTCTGGCTGGAGCAGGCGCAGCTCCGCCAGCCGCGACAGGGTTTCCACGGTTCCCCGGCAGCGCAGCCGGGGCTCGCGCCCGCCGAAGATCATCTGCTGCGCCTGGGCGAAGAACTCGACCTCGCGGATGCCGCCGGCACCGAGCTTGATGTTGTAGCCCGCGATGTCGATCGACTGGCCGGTGCGCGCGTCGATCCGCTGCTTCATCTGGTGGATGTCGTTGAGCGCGGCGAAGTCGAGCGCGCGGCGCCACACGAAGGGCTCGAGCTGGCGCAGGAAGGCGCGACCGGCCGCGCGGTCGCCGGCGACGACCGACGCCTTGATCATCGCCGCGCGCTCCCAGGTCTGCGCCAGGCTCTCGTAGTAGTTCAGCGCCGCCTCGACGCTCACCGCCAGCGGCGTCGCCCCCGGATCGGGACGCAGGCGCAGATCGGTGCGGAAGACGTATCCATCGGCGGTGCGCTCCTCCATAATGCGGACAAGGTCACGGGTCAGCCTGACCATGGTCTGGCCGAGGCGATCCGGGCGCTTGAGCGCGACACGGTCCGGGTCGAACAGCACGATGAGGTCGATGTCGCTGGAATAGTTGAGTTCGTCTGCGCCAAGCTTGCCCATGCCGAGGACGATGAAACCACAGGCCGCGAGCCGGTCAGCAGACGATTGCGGATCGATCTCACCGCGCTGGGCCAGGCGTTCGAACAGATGGGAGAGCGCGGCGTCGAGGGTCTTGGAGGCGAGTTGCGACAGGGCCGCGGTGACCCGTTCGACCGGCCACAGGCCACCGATATCGGCGACCGCGACGATCACCGCCGCACGCTGCTTGGCCAGGCGCAGCCGGCGCATCAGCGCGGCCTCGCCCTCGGGCTCCGGCGCCGGTGCCGTCAGCTCGGCGATCAGCGCCGCCCAGGCGGCATCGGGCCCGTCGGCGAGCAGGTCGAGCGTCGGGCAGGGGTTGCGGCAGACCAGGCTGGACAGGAAAGGCGAGCCGCCGAACAGGGCGGCTAGCGGGCCGGTGTCGCGGTCCAGGCCCTCGGCGAGACGGAGCTGCTCAGCCGACAGCGCGGCGCCGGCGAGCGCGCCATCCCAGTTCTCCCAGCCCACCCGCAGGGCCGCGCCATCGGCCGGTGGCGGCCAGGCGGACGAGCCGGCTGGCGCGCTGGAGCCTTCCGCCGTCATCGGCTCGCCGTCCTGCTGGCACCCGGCGGCGGCACGCGATCCCGGCTGTTGCCGGGATGCGCCACACCTGTGATGACGCGAACGACACGGCTCTTCATCTCGGGCTTGGCGCTCATCCTGTTTGCCCTGCTATTGGGTCTGGCCGGGCTCGCCGTCCGGCTCGCCGCCGGACCGCTGAACGTCAGCTTCCTCACCCCGTATATCGAAGACGCGATGGAAGATCAGCCCTTCCGGCTCGATGTCGGGGAGACTCTGCTCTCCTGGGAGGGGCTCGGCGCGCCGATCGAACTGGTCGCCGAGAACACCACCATCGCGCGGCCGGACGGCACGCCCATCATCACCGTGTCCGCGCTGCATATCAGCATCAGCTTCGGCGACCTCCTGAACGGCCGCATCGTGCCCAGCGCGATGCGCTTCGCCGGACCGCGGCTGACGGTCAGGCGCCATGCCGACGGCAGCTTCGACGTCGATCTCGGCAGCGGCCTGGGACGGCCATCGGACGAGACCGGCTTCCTCGGTCAGGCGCTGCCCGCGGCCGGTGGCGACGAAGGCGTTTGGGAGAGCCTGATCGACGCGCTCGACCGCGATCCGGCCGACGGCACGGGCATGGCGGCGCTGACGGCGCTCAGCGTCGAGGGCGCGACGATCGAGATCATCGACGAGGTGGTCGGCGTCACCTGGCGGGCGAGCGATGCGGAGGTGCATCTGCGGCGCAATCCTGCCGGCATCGGCATCGACGGCGCGGCCGATCTGGCCCTGGGGGGAACCACCCTGACCACCCGCTTCGACCTCGACCTTGTGCTGTCCGCCGTCCATCCGGCGATCGCCGGCTCGGTGCAGGTCCGCGCCCTGTTCGCGGGGCGGCTGGCCAGTTTCGACGGCACGGTCGACCTCGTCTCCGGCCCGCGGCCGCAGTTCACGGCGGCGGGCACCGTCGGCATCGCGGCGTCGGAGACCGCGCCGTTCATCAACGCGGAGATCGAACTGGAACACGATGTCGAGGCGGTCTCGACGATCATGCGCTACTCGGTCGACAACGTGGTGCCGGCGGATCTCGTCGACTTTGACCCGGCCCTCACGCCGCTCGCAACCGTCGACTCGCCGGTGATCGCCACCGGCTTCGCGACCTTCGGCGACGGCTTCGAGCCGACCGCGCTGGTCTTCCACGCCCGCGGCGGCGCCGGGCGCCTGGTGCTGCCCTGGCTCTATAACGAACCGGTGACCGTCGCCGGCCTGGGACTGAGCGCCCGGGCGGATCTGGTCGAGGACTGGCTGACCGTCGATTCCTTCGAGGTCAATCTCGGCGGTCCCATCGTCAGCGGCCAGGGCGAGGTCGCCATCATCGACGGCCGCATCCTGGACGTGGCCGGCTACGCCGAACTCGAGAACCTGCCCGTCGACCTGCTCGGCCGCTACTGGCCGCCGGTCGCCACGGGGGGGCGGGACTGGATCCTGTCCAATATGAGCCGGGGCGAGGTCGAGCACGCCTCGCTGACGATGCAGGCGCGGGTGTCCGCCGACAGCCCGGAGGCCAACCTCGTCGCCATCGACGGCACCATCGACGCCAGCGGCCTGACGGTGCGGTTCCTGGAAGGGCTGCCGCCGATCACCGGCGGCGCCGCGACAGCGACCTTCAGCGAGGCCGGCTTCGACATCCAGGTGAGCGAAGGTGCGGTGGACGACGTGACGCTGGTCGACGGGGCCGTGCTGATCGAGGGCCTGGACGGGTCCCGGCCGCAGCGCCTCTCGGTCAATGCCGGGCTTTCGGGCCAGCTGCCGGACCTGCTGGCGGTGCTCGACCTGCCGCCGCTTGAACTGCCCGCCGATGCGGGCATCCGTCCGGCGGACAGCAGCGGCGCCTTTTCCGGCCGGCTGCGCGTGGGCCTGCCGCTGGGTCAGGTGATCGAGTCCAGCGACATCGCGATCGCCGCCCGGGTCAACCTGGTCGACGTGGATGTCCGCTCGATCGCCGGCGACACCGACATCACCGACTTCACGGGCCTGCTCGACATCGACGGCCGCTCGCTGCTGGCCGACGGCCGCGGCGTGATGCTCGGCGTTGGCGCCAGCTTCCGCTGGACGCAGTACTTCTTCCCGGCCGACCAGGTGAGCGGCCGGGGGACCATGGCGGCGACGCTCAACGAGGCAGACCGTCAGCGCCTCGGCATCGAACTGGCACCCTGGATCACCGGTCCGATCCCGGTGCGCGCGAACGTCACCGCCGGCAATGACGGCACCACCCGGCTCGCCGCCGATCTGGACCTTACCGGCGCGCGGATCGGGGTCGAGCAGGTCGGCTTCTCCAAGCCGCCGGGTGTCGGCGCCGGCGGCACGGTCGACCTGACCTTCGCCGGGTCGCAGATCCCCTTCGTCGACGGCTTCACGGTCACCTCCGACGGCCTCTCGGTCGACGGCACGGTGCGGCTGAACCCGGCCGACGGAACCCTGAACCGCCTCGATCTGGTCGGCGCCTCGCTCGGTCTCAACAGCCTGTCCGTGGCCGTCGATCTCAGCGATCCCGGCATGATCAACCTGCGGCTGGGTGGCGCGCGTCTCGATCTGCGCACGCTGCTCGACGCGTTCTTCAGCGGCGCGACCGGCGGCGTCGGCGCCTCCGGCACGGCGCGCACGGAACCCGATCTCGACGTTCGCCTCGATATCGACGACGTGCTGCTCACCGACAATGGCGGTCTCAGCGATGTGGTGGGCCAGGCACGACGGATCGGCGGCGCCTGGCAGTTGATCGAGCTCAACGGCAGCCATCCCTCGGGCGAGGCCTTCTCCTTCTCGCTCCGGCCGCTCGACGGCGCGGTGCGCTCGGTCGAGCTGATTGCCGACGACGCCGCGGCGCTGTTCGGCCTGCTCGACACCCTGGACGGCATCGCCGGGGGCCGGCTGCTGCTCGACGCCCGGGTCGGGCCGAGCGGCATCACCGGGCGCGCCCAGCTCGACGACTTCGCGGTGCTCGACGCCCCGCCGCTGGCGAGATTGCTGGCGGCCGAGCCGGTGCAGCGCCAGGGCGCGCCGCCGGACAGTCTGAGCTTCGACAGGCTGCTGGCCGATTTCAGCTACGCCGACGACCGCCTGACGATCCTGAGCGGCCGGGCCTCGGGCGGTCTGCTCGGCATCAGCTTCGCCGGCAACGTGGATTTCGCGACCGACCGGCTGGCCTTTTCTGGCACCCTGATCCCGGTCTACGGCGTCAACACCTTCCTGGCCGACATCCCGCTGATCGGCGAGATCGTCACCGGCATCGGCGGCCAGGGCATCTTCGCGATCAACTACGCGGTCGAAGGGCCGATCGGCAGCCCCAGCGTCAGCGTCGACACGCTCTCCGCCCTGGCGCCGGGCATCCTGCGCGAGATCTTCTTCGGTCGCACGCCGGGATAACGGTGCGCGTCCCCGGCCGCTCAGACCGGGCGGACGAGGGCGTGGCGCTTGCGTCCGGCGGAGAGCTTGAGCACGCCGTCGGGATTGAGCGCAGCCAGGTCGATGATGTCCTCCGGACCGGCGATCTTCTCGTCGTTCAGCCGGCCGCCGCCACCCTGGATCAGGCGCCGGGCTTCGCCGTTCGACGCCGCCAGGCCGGTGATCGCCAGCAGCCGGAAGGCGGGCAGGCCCGCGGCCAGTTCGGCGCGGCCGATCTCCACCGTCGGCAGGCCTTCCGCGCTCTCGCCAGACTCGAAGGTCTGGCGCGCGGTTTCCGCCGCCTCCTCCGCCGCTTGGCGGCCGTGCAGCAGGGCCGTCGCCTCGCCGGCCAGCAGCTTCTTCGCCTCGTTGATCTCGGCCCCGCCGAGGGCTTCGAGCCGAGCGATCTCGTCGAGCGGCAGCACGGTGAACAGGCGCAGGAAGCGGCCGACATCGCCGTCCTCGGTATTGCGCCAGAACTGCCAGTAGTCATAGGGGCTGAGCCGGTCCGGCCCGAGCCAGACGGCGCCCTGGGCGGTCTTGCCCATCTTGGCGCCCGACGCCGTGGTGATCAGCGGCGTGGTCAGGCCGAAGAGTTCGACACCGGCGATGCGGCGGCCGAGTTCGACGCCGTTGACGATGTTGCCCCACTGGTCCGAACCGCCCATCTGCAGCGTGCAGCCGTAGCGGCGGTTGAGCTCCACGAAGTCGTAGGCCTGCAGGATCATGTAGTTGAATTCGAGGAAGGTCAGCGGCTGCTCGCGGTCGAGCCGCAGGCGGACGGAATCGAAGGTCAGCATGCGGTTGATCGTGAAGTGCCGGCCGACATCCCTGAGGAAGGGGATGTAGGCGAGGCCGTCGAGCCAGTCGGCGTTGTTCGCCTGGATCGCCTGGTTGTCCTCTTCGCCAAAGGCCAGGAAGGCCTCGAAATGGCGGCGGATGCCGGCGATGTTGGCCGCGATGATCTCGTCGGTGAGCAGCTGGCGCGCCTCGTCCTTGCCCGAAGGGTCGCCGATCTTGGTGGTGCCGCCGCCCATCAGCGCGATCGGCCGGTGGCCGGTCCGCTGCAGCCAGTAGAGCATCATGATCTGCACCAGCGAGCCGACATGCAGGCTGTCCGCCGTGGCGTCGAAGCCGATATAGCCGGTGATCGGTCCCTTCGCAGCGGCGGCGTCCAGGGCCTCCAGGTCGGTGCCCTGGTGGATGAACCGGCGCTCGGCCAGCGTGCGCACGAATTCCGAACGGTAGGCGGTCATGGCGTCAGACGGTCTTCGCGGGATCGGGAACGGGCGGGATCGGGAAAGGACGGCGTTGCGTCCCTGGAGGGGCTCACTCGGCGGCGTCGGCCTTGCCCAGCCGCTCGTCGAGATAGTCGCCGACATGGCCGGCCAGCGCCTCGATATGCTGGGTGAAATAGTGGTTGGCGCCGTCGAGCAGCCGGTGATCGATGACGATGTCCTTTTGCTGCTGCAGCTTGCCGACCAGCTTGTCCACCGCCTCGGGCGGCACCACGTCGTCGCGCGTGCCGTTGATGATCAGGCCGGAGGCCGGGCAGGGCGCCAGGAAGCCGAAGTCGAACATGTTCGACGGCGGGGCGACGGAGATGAAGCCCTCGATCTCGGGACGGCGCATCAGCAGCTGCATGCCGATCCAGGCGCCGAAGCTGAAGCCGGCTACCCAGCAGGTACGGGCATTGGCGTTGTGCGCCTGCATCCAGTCGAGCGCCGAGGCGGCGTCCGACAGCTCGCCCTCGCCGCGGTCGAACACGCCCTGGCTGCGCCCGACACCGCGGAAGTTGAAGCGCAGGACGGAGAAGCCGCGCTGCTGGAAGATCTGGAACAGGAGGTAGGTGATCTTGTTGTTCATCGTCCCCCCATGCTCGGGATGGGGGTGCAGGATGAGGGCCACCGGCGGATTGCTGCCGCTGCCATGGCGGTAGCGTCCCTCCAGGCGGCCTTCGGGTCCGTTAAAGATCACTTCGGGCATCCCGACCTCACTCGCTTCTGCCGGCGGCCTTCACGAGGCCGGTTAACCAAAAAGACCGAGCGATGGGCTCGGAATTCTTCGCCGCGATCGATGTGGAAGGCCGGCTAATTCTTGACCCCGGTGTAGGGGTTCTTATATCCACAGTCTCGCGGGTCGGGAGCGCGCCCGCGCGGCACCTGGGCATGACCGCGCCTGGGCATGACCGCAGGTCCGCGAAACGCGGCGCTCCGCCGAAGACTGCGCGGTATATCACAAGGGGCGCCGCAATGTTCAAGCGACTTCGCGAAGACATAGCAACCATTCGCGTTCGCGATCCCGCGGCGCGTTCGGCGGTATCGATCCTGTTCACCTATCCGGGCCTGCATGCGGTGCTGGCGCACCGGCTGGCGAACCGCCTCTGGCGCTGGAACCTGCAGGGCCTGGCCCTGTGGGTCGCCTACATGGCACGGGTCGCCACCGGCATCGAGATCCATCCGGGCGCCAGCATCGGCCGGCGCTTCTTCATCGATCACGGCACCGGCGTGGTGATCGGCGAGACCACGGAGATCGAGGACGACGTGACACTCTACCAGGGCGTGACGCTCGGCGGCACCTCGCTGGAGAAGGGCAAGCGCCACCCGACGCTGAAGGCCGGCGTCATCGTCGGCGCCGGGGCCAAGATCATCGGCCCCGTCACGCTGGGCCGGAACGTCCGCGTCGGGTCGAACGCCGTGGTGAACAAGGACGTCGCCGAGGGCATCACCGTCGTCGGCGTGCCGGCCAAGCCGATCGGCAAGGCACCGGAACCCGCGCCCGCCTTCGTCGCCTATGCCACGCCATGCGACGATCTCACGGACCCGGTCAATCGGGCGCTGTGCGGCCTCGGCGAGGAAATCGCGGCGCTGCGCCAGCGGGTGCAGCAACTCGAAGGCGAGAACGCCGCCATGCGGGCCGCCCTGCCGCATGGCGAAGGCCAGTCGGAAGCCAATGACGACGATCTGGGCGCCGGGCAGCCTCGCCGGGCGCGCAACTGAGCGCCGGATGCCCCGGTTGGAGAAACGACCATGAAACTGAGCACCAAGGGGCGGTATGCCGTCATGGCGATGGTGGATCTCGCCCGCTATGCGCAGGGACGCCCCATCGCCCTGGCCGAGATCGCCGAGCGGCAGGAGATCTCCCTGTCCTATCTCGAGCAGCTTTTCGCCAAGCTGCGGCGCAGCGGACTGGTGCGCAGCGTCCGTGGCCCGGGCGGCGGCTATCTGGTCGGCCGTCCGGCCCGGGAACTGCGCGTCGCGGACATCATCCTGGCGGTGGACGAGCCGATCCGCGCGACCCGGTGCACGCCGGGTTCCGGCGCCGGCTGCCACTCCGACAAGTCGCGCTGCCTGACCCACGACCTCTGGGAGGAACTGGGCCACCAGATCCACCGCTTCCTCTCCGCGGTGACGCTGGAGGACGTGATCGAACGGCGGGTGGTCGGTGTGACGCCGCCCATGGCGCTGCCACGCGTCGGCGTGCGCGAACCGGTCGCTGCCGAATAGGCGCCGACCAGTCACCGAATTCTCGCTGGGCGACCCTCGAATTTCCATCCGAACCGTGCCGGGACCGCGATGACGGGCGAACGTCTGGAACGCCACTATCTCGACTACAATGCCAGCGCGCCGCTGCTGCCGGCGGCGCGTGCGGCGCATGTGGCGGCGCTGGACCTGACCGGCAATCCGTCGAGCGTCCACGCGCACGGCAGGGCGGTGCGGGCGCTGGTCGAGGAGGCGCGTCGCGAGGTCGCGGCCGCGCTCGGCGTGGACGCCGGCCAGGTGGTGTTCACCGCCGGCGCCACCGAGGCGAATGGCTGGGCCCTCCAGGGCTGCGGCCGGCCTGTGCGGCTGGCGAGCGCGGTCGAGCACGTCAGCGTGCTGGCGCAGCCGGGTGTCGAGACCATGGCCGTCGACGGGGACGGCGTGATCGATCTGCCGGCGCTGCAGGTGCGGGCGCGGGCGGCCGGCGAACGGGGCGTGCTGAGCCTGATGCTGGCCAACAACGAGACCGGCGTGATCCAGCCGGTGCGCGAGGCCGCCCGCGTCGCCCGCGCGGCGGGGCTGCTGGTCCATTGCGACGCGACCCAGGCGGTCGGCCGGCTGTCGGTCGACATGGCCGAACTTGGCGTCGACATGCTGACCCTGTCCGCCCACAAGATCGGCGGGCCGAAGGGCGCCGGCGCGCTGGTCCTGCGCGAGGGGCTGGCGCTGGAGCCGCTGCTGCGTGGCGGCGGCCAGGAGCGGCGGCGCCGCGCCGGCACGGAGAACGTGCCGGCGATCGCCGGTTTCGGCGCGGCGATCGCGGCCCAGGACATCGCCGGCTTCGCCAGGCTGGCCGGCCTGCGCGACCGGCTGGAGAGCGCGGTCGTCGACATCGAGCCGGCGGCGCGCTTTCCGGGACAGGCGACGGCACGGCTGGCAAATACCAGCGTCGTCGCCCTGCCCGGCGTACCATCGGAAACCCAGCTGATGGCCTTCGACCTCGCCGGCATCGCGGTCAGCGCCGGGTCGGCATGCTCCTCCGGCAAGGTGGAGACGAGCCATGTGCTGCGCGCCATGGGCGTGCCCGAGGACATCGCGGGCAGCGCGATCCGCGTCAGTCTCGGGCCGCAGACGCCGGAAGCGGCGATCGATGCCTTCGTTGTCGCGTGGCGGGCGCTGCGGCGGCGCCAGGCGGCGTCGCGGGCGGCATGAATGCCGGCGCCTGCCCACCGCACATGCACGCCATGCGACACCCGTCTAGGTGCGGCGCCCGCTTTGGTCTAATACCCCCCGGCCGGCCGGGGGCGGTCGAGATTGGTACGAGCAGTTGCGAACGCGGAAGGAACACGGTCGACGATGCCCAGGATGACCTTTATCGACCCGGACGGGACGCGACACGAGGTGGAGGCGCCGATCGGCTTGTCCGTGATGGAGATCGCCCACAAGCACGGCGTCGACATCGAGGGCGCCTGCGAGGGATCGCTGGCCTGCTCGACCTGCCACGTCATCGTCGATCCGGACTGGTTCGACCGTCTGAAGGATCCGCAAGAGGACGAGGAGGACATGCTCGACCTCGCCTTCGGGCTGCAGGAGACCTCGCGCCTGGGCTGCCAGATCATCATGACCGAAGAGCTGGACGGCCTGGTCGTGCAGCTGCCCAAGGAAGTGAACAACATGATGCTTTAACCTGACTCGGATCAGGGGTTTTGTGGCGGCGATTTTCGTTGATCCGACAGGGCGTCGGCATACATAAAGGTGAGCAATAACCGAGTAGATAAGTCGGGATTGTGCGAGTTGCGGTTCGGAGCGCCGGTGGGTGCCGGCCGATCCGATGACGAAGGGTAGAGCGGCGCTGTCGCAAGGCCGGCGCCGCCAGTTGCAAGGGAGAGGGCATGGCCGCGGTCAGGGAAACCATCGATACGGTCAAGGAAGTCGGTGGCCAGCGCTACAAGTACGGCTTCGTCACCGATATCGAGCAGGAGACGGCGCCCAAGGGGCTGAACGAGGACATCATCGCCTTCATCAGCGCCAAGAAGGGCGAGCCGCAATGGATGCTCGACTGGCGGCTCGAGGCCTATCGCGTGTTCCAGCGCATGGTCGAGCCGAACTGGGCGAAGGTGAAATACCCGCCCATCGACCTGCAGGATCTCTACTACTACGCCGCGCCGAAGAAGAAGGACGGGCCGAAGAGTCTGGACGAGGTCGATCCGCAACTGCTCGACACCTACAAGAAGCTCGGCATCCCGCTCGACGAGCAGAAGGTGCTGGCCGGTGTCGTCGCGGTCGACGCGGTGTTCGACAGCGTCTCGGTGGTGACCACGTTCAAGGAGAAGCTGGCCGAGGCCGGCGTGATCTTCTGCTCGATCTCCGAGGCGATCCAGAAGCATCCGGACCTGGTGCGCAAGTACCTGGCCTCGGTGGTGCCGCATGGCGACAACTACTTCGCGGCGCTGAACTCGGCCGTCTTCACCGACGGCTCCTTCGTCTATGTGCCGCCGGGCGTGCGCTGCCCGATGGAGCTGTCGACCTATTTCCGCATCAACGCGGAGAACACCGGCCAGTTCGAGCGCACGCTGATCATCGCCGACAAGGGCGCCTACGTCTCCTATCTGGAGGGCTGCACCGCGCCGCAGCGCGACGAGAACCAGTTGCACGCCGCGGTGGTGGAACTGGTCGCGCTCGACGACGCGGAGATCAAGTATTCCACCGTGCAGAACTGGTACCCTGGCGACGAGGAAGGGCGCGGCGGCATCTTCAACTTCGTCACCAAGCGGGCCGACTGTCGCGGCCAGCGCTCCAAGGTGAGCTGGACGCAGGTCGAGACCGGCTCGGCCGTCACCTGGAAATACCCGTCCTGCATGCTGCGCGGCGATGATTCGGTGGGCGAATTCTATTCGGTGGCGATCACCAACAATCGCCAGCAGGCCGATACCGGCACCAAGATGATCCATATGGGCCGGCGCACCCGCTCGCGCATCATCTCCAAGGGCATCTCGGCCGGCAGGTCGGACAACACCTATCGCGGTCTGGTGCGCATCCAGCCCAATGCCGACGGCGCGCGCAACTACACCCAGTGCGACAGCCTGCTGGTCGGCGACCGCTGCGGCGCCCACACGGTGCCCTATATCGAGATGAAGAACCCGACCGCGCAGGTGGAGCACGAGGCGACCACCTCGAAGGTGTCGGACGACCAGCTCTTCTACTGCCGCCAGCGCGGCATCCCGGAGGAGGAGGCCCTGGCGCTTATCGTCAACGGCTTCTGCCGCGAGGTGCTGCAGGTGCTGCCCATGGAGTTCGCCGTGGAGGCGCAGAAGCTGGTGGCGATCAGCCTGGAGGGATCGGTCGGCTGATGCGTGGCTTCGGCGATCCCTGGTTCGAGAGGCGGGGCGCCGGACGCGGCGTCCGCCCGATCAGCCCCTGGGGCTGGGTGCTGGTGCTGGCCTATCTCGTGGCGCTCGGCTCCGCCGCGGTTCTGGCGGCCGACACGCCCGAGATGGCGGTGGAGGAGCGCTTCCTGCGGCTCGGCGTGCTGCTGGTGACGATGCTGGTGGTGACCGGCATCTTCGTCTTCGTCGTGCGGCGCCGGACGCTGCGCCGCAAGTGAGGAGCGAGACCCATGCGCCGCTACTGGTTCAAGCCCAAGACCCACGGTTACGGCGCCCAGCCGACGAGCTGGGAGGGCTGGGCCCTGGTCGCCGGCTTCTTCGTGGCGGAGATCGTCCTGGCGGTGCTGACCATCATCACCGCCTTCGCCAGTCTCGGCGCCTGGCTGCTGTTCTTCGCCGGCACCGCGGCGCTGGTCGCGCTGCTGATCTGGGTCGCCTGGCTGAAGACGGACGGGGTCTGGCGCTGGCGCTGGGGCGGCGGGAAATGATGGCCGGCCTGGGCCCGAGGGAAATGAAAGCCGGCCTGTGCCGACGGCGGCAACGAACGCAAGGAAACGATCGATAATGCTCGAGATCAACGACCTGCATGTGACGGTCGACGGCAAGGAGATCCTCAAGGGGCTTTCCCTCACCATCGGCGAGGGCGAGATGCACGCCGTCATGGGCCCCAACGGCTCCGGCAAGTCGACCCTGTCCTACGTGCTGGCCGGCCGCGAGGGCTACGAGGTGACCGGCGGCACAATACGCTTCCGGGGCCGCGACCTGTTCGAGCTGGAGCCCGAAGAACGCAGCCATCTCGGCCTGTTCCTCGCCTTCCAGTATCCGCTGGAGATCCCGGGCGTGCAGACGAACACCTTCCTGCGCACGGCGCTGAACGCCCACCGTCGGGCGCGCGGCGAGAAGGAACTCGACGGCATGGCCTTCCTGAAGCTGGTGCGTCAGAAGACCAAGGCGCTCGGCATCAGCGACGACATGCTCAAGCGCGCGGTCAATGTCGGCTTCTCCGGCGGCGAGAAGAAGCGCGCGGAGATCCTGCAGATGGCGCTGCTGGAGCCGAGGATGGCGATCCTGGACGAGACCGACAGCGGGCTCGACATCGACGCGCTGAAGGTGGTCGCCGAGGGCGTGAACGCGCTCAGGGCGCCCGACCGCTCGACCCTGGTGATCACCCACTACCAGCGCCTGCTGGACTACATCGTGCCCGACCGGGTGCACATCCTGGCGCGCGGCCGGATCGTGCGCAGCGGCGGCAAGGAACTCGCCAAGGAACTCGAGGCGAAGGGCTACCAGGACATGATCGAACAGGCGGCGTGATGACGGACGAGGACCGCAGCATAAAGGCCTTCCTGGGCGACCGGGGCGAACGCATCAGCGGCAAGGACGCCGACGCGCTGGTCGAACTGCGCCTGGCCGGCGTCAGCGCCTTCACGGCCCAGGGCCTGCCGCACCGCAAGCGCGAGCGCTGGAAGTTCACCGATCTGCGGCGGATGTTGATGCGCGAGAGCTACCGGCCGGCCGAGCCGGCGCGGCTGCCGACCCGCTTCGCCGGGCGGGTCGCGGCGCTGCCGGCGCCGCGCCTGGTCTTCGTGAACGGTACGCTGGACGAGGCGGCGAGCGATCTTGGGCAGAGCGTTGCCGACATCGTCCGCCTGGACGCCCTGCTCGGCGGTGATCACGCCGCCCTGGCGGACCGGCTTGGCGAGACCGTCGAGGCCGATCACCCGATGATCGCGCTCAACGCGGCCTGGATGGCGGACGGGGCCATCGTCCGCGTACCGGCCGGGACAGATGGCGGACGCCTTCATCTCGTCAGCGTGATGACCGGCCGGGAGCCGGTGATGGCCCATCCGCGGCACATGATCCTGCTGGAAGTCAATGCCCGGCTCGAACTCGTCGAGACCGTGCTGGGCGATGGTGCCGGCCATCTCGAGAATGCCGTGACAGAGATCCAGGTCTCCGATGGCGCCAGGCTCGACCACTACCGGCATATCGACACGCCGGAGAGTCACGTCGCGCTCGACCATCTGCGCGCCCATGTCGGCCGCGACGCCGTCTATCACGGCTTCAACCTGGCCATCGGCGGCGGCGTCGACCGCACCGAGTCGACTATCCGCCTGCTCGGCCAGGGCGGCGAGGTGAGGCTCGGCGGCGCCTATCTCGGCCGCGGCCGGCAGCACCACGACAACACCGTGCTGATCCGCCACGAGGCGCCGCACTGCCTGTCGCGCCAGGTCTTCAAGGGCGTGCTGGACGGCCGCGCCCACGGCGTCTTCCAGGGCAAGATCCATGTGGACCGGGTGGCCCAGAAGACCGACGGCTACCAGCTCAACAAGTCGATCCTGCTCTCGCCCCGCGCGGAGATCGACGCCAAGCCGGAACTGGAGATCTACGCCGACGACGTGAAGTGCTCGCACGGTGCGACGGCGGGCCAGATCGACACCGACGCGCTGTTCTATCTGCGCGCGCGCGGCATCCCGGAGCACACGGCCCGCGGGCTCCTGATCCACGCCTTCCTCGCCGAGGCGCTGGAGGAGATCGCCGCGGAGGAAATTCGCGGCCAGTACCAGGCGGCGATCGACGCCTGGATGGCCGATGGCGGGTTCGACGAGGAGGGCGCGGAATGACCGCCGTCATGAAGGACAGCCGGCGAGTGGACGCGCCGCTGGTGCATGCCAGCGCGGTCAACGACTACGACCTGGCGCGCATCCGCGGCGACTTCCCGATCCTCGGCCGCGAGGTCTACGGCCGGCCGCTGGTCTATCTCGACAACGCCGCCTCGGCGCAGAAGCCGCGAAGCGTGATCGAGGCGGTCGACCGGCTCTACCGGGAGGACTACGCCAACGTCCATCGCGGCCTGCACTACCTCTCCACCCAGTCGACCGATCTCTACGAGGGCGCGCGGGAGCGGGTGCGGCGCCTGATCAATGCACAGAGGGCGACGGAGATCGTCTTCACCTCCGGCGCCACCGAGGGCGTGAACCTGGTGGCGCACAGCTGGGGCGGGGAGCATATCGGCGAGGGCGACGAGATCGTCATCTCCATGCTGGAGCACCACGCCAACATCGTGCCGTGGCAGCTGCTGGCCAAGCGCACGGGCGCGGTGCTGAAGGTCGCGCCGATCGACGGTGACGCGAATTTCCTCTTCGAGGACTATGAACGGCTGCTGACCGACCGCACCAAACTGGTCGCCATCACCGCCATTTCCAACGCGGTCGGCACGATAACGCCGATCGAGCGCATCGTCGCGGCGGCCAGGGCCAGGGGCATCACCACGCTGGTCGACGGTACGCAGGCGGTGGTGCACGGTCCGGTCGACGTCGAGGCGCTGGGCTGCGACTTCATGGTCTTCTCCAGCCACAAGCTCTACGGCCCCTCGGGCGTGGGCGTGCTCTACGGGCGCGAGAGCCTGCTCGACGCCATGCCGCCCTACCAGTCCGGCGGCGAGATGATCCGCACGGTGAGCTTCGACAAGGTCACCTTCGCGGACCTGCCCTACAAGTTCGAGGCGGGCACACCGCCGATCGCCCAGGCCATCGGCCTGACCAGCGCCATCGACTATGTCGCCGGCCTCGGCTACGACCGCATCCGCGCACATGAGGCGGACCTGCTGGCCTACGCCCATGAACGCCTCGGCGCCGTCGAGGGGCTGACGATCGTCGGCCGGGCGGAACGGAAGGCGGCGATCGTCTCCTTCACGCTCGACGGGGTGCACCCGCACGACATCGGCACGCTGGTCGACCGCTTCGGCGTGGCGGTGCGCGCCGGGCATCATTGCGCCCAGCCGCTGATGCAGTTCTACGACCTGCCAGCGACCGCCCGGGCCAGCTTCGGCCTCTACAACAGCCGGGCCGAGATCGACCGGCTGGCCGAGGCGCTGGAGCAGGTCAAGGCCATGTTCGCCTGAGCCGGGAGGTCAGCCGATGGATGACGGAATGAGCGACGACCGGCCCGAGAACAGGCGGACTGACGACAGGGTGACCGACGACGGGCGCCGGGATGAAGCCCCGCGCCGCGCGCCGCCACCGGCCTTCGACTTCCACACCTTCATGCCGGAGCTGGAGGTCGAGGAGCCCGACTGGGTCCACGACCGCGCGCAGGGCGGCGATCCGGAGCGCGCCGACCCGGCGGACCTGAAGGAGAAGATCATCGACAATCTGTCGCTGATCTACGACCCGGAGATCCCGGTCAACATCTACGACCTCGGCCTGGTCTACGCGGTCGAGGTCGCGGAAAACGGCGACGCGCACGTGCTGATGACGCTGACCGCGCCCAACTGCCCGGTGGCCGGAAGCCTGCCGCAGATGGTCGAGCGCGGTGTCGGCCGGGTGCCGGGCGTGGCCAAGGTGACGGTCGAACTGACCTGGGAGCCGGCCTGGTCGCTGGACCGGTCGAGCGAGGACGCCCGGCTGATCCTCGGCATGTGAGACCCGCGCCCGCCACCCTTGTCAAAGGGGCGGGTGGACCTGATATGGTGTAGGGCGTTGAAGGATATTGCAGACTCGGGCGGTAGCGGCGTTCGCCGTCAGAGCCCGGGCGGATTGGACGGAAGACCATGGCTCGAGAGATGCCGCCCCTGATGACCATTTCCGAGCGCGCGGCGGAGCGCGTCAGGGCGCTGATGGCCAAGGCCGATGGCGAGATCGTCGGCGTGCGCGTCGGCGTGCGCAGCACCGGCTGTTCCGGGCTCTCCTATTTCATGGAGTATGCCCGGGAGGCAAAGGCGCTTGAGGACAAGGTGGTCGACAAGGGGGTGACCATCCTGGTCGAGCCGACCGCCAGCATGTTCCTGATCGGCACCCAGATGGACTGGGTGGAGGAGCCGATGGGCAGCCGCTTCGTCTTCAACAATCCCAACGAGATCGACCGCTGCGGCTGCGGCGAGAGCTTCCGCGTCGCCCAGCAGGAAGGCGAGCCCGCCCTGCAGCGCTGACGGCGCTGGCGACAGCCTCAGCCGTCGCCCGCCTTTTCCTCATCTGAAACATCGACTTCACCCGGCTTGTCGCGCTGGCTCGGCGGGTGCAGCGCCTTGCCCAGCACGTGGTCGGCGGCGTGGACCACATGGGCGCCGGCGCCGACGATCAGCGGGTCGGGACCGCGCACCACGCCGCGGTCGCGGTTCGGATAGGGCAGGCTCGACAGGAAGTGCTGCATGCAGTTCAGCCGGGCCCGCTTCTTGTCATTCGCCTTGACGATGGTCCAGGGCGCGTCGGCGGTGTCGGTGTAGAAGAACATCGCCTCCTTCGCCTCGGTGTAGTCGTCCCAGCGGTCCAGCGAGGCGAGGTCGATCGGCGACAGCTTCCACTGCTTCAGGGGGTCGGTCTGGCGGGCGTGGAAGCGGCGCAGCTGCTCGTCCCGGCTGATCGAGAACCAGTACTTGAGCAGCCTGATGCCCGAGCGTACCAGCATCTGCTCGAGCTGCGGGCACTGGCGCATGAACTCCAGATACTCGTTGGGCGAGCAGAAGCCCATCACCCGTTCCACGCCGGCCCGGTTGTACCAGGAGCGGTCGAAAAAGACGATTTCGCCGGCGGCCGGCAGGTGGGCGATGTAGCGCTGGAAATACCATTGCGTCTGTTCGCGCTCGCCGGGAACGGGCAGGGCGACGACGCGGGCGCCGCGCGGGTTCAGGTGTTCCATGAAGCGCTTGATCGTGCCGCCCTTGCCGGCGGCGTCCCGACCCTCGAACAGCACCACCACCTTCTCGCCCGCTTCCTGCACCCAGCGCTGCACCTTCAGCAGCTCGACCTGCAGCAATGTCTTGGCGGCCTCGTAGGGCTTGCGCCGCATGCGCGTGGCGTAGGGGAACTCGCCGTTCTCGAAAGCCCGGCGGATGGCGGCGGGATCGTGGCGCATCTGGGCGAGACGGCGCGCGGCGGCGCCCCGGCGACGGGCCGGCCGGTCGGACGTGCCTGGCGCGGCGGCGCCCTCCTCGGCCGCTGGCGCCGGGGCCGTCGGATCAGCGGTCGCGCCTTCTGCGGCCTTGCCGCTTTCCCGATCGGCCGGCTTGTCGTCGCCTGTGCCGGATCTGTTCGACGCCATGCTCGCTTACCTTGTCAATGCCGAGGCTGGTGGAGTGTGGCAAATTCGCCGGGCCGGCGCCATGCCCCGTGGCGGGTCCGCCTGGGGGACCTTGCCAAGAGGCAGGTTGACCGGCGGAGGAATTGCCGTAGCCTCCGCGACGGGTGCGCTGTCGCAGCACGGGTAGGCCGGCGGCGCGGGTCAATCGGGAGATGGCACAATGCCGCCCAGCAAGGTGCAAAGGGACCGCAGCCGCGAGGCCATCCTCAACGCGGCCGGCCGGCTGTTCCGCAAGCACGGCTATGACGGTATCGGCATCGACGGCATCATGACCAGCGCCGGGCTGACCCGGGGCGCGTTCTACGCTCATTTCCCGTCCAAGGCGGCGCTGTTCGCCGCGGTGGTCAGCGAGGACAACGCGTTCCTGGCCCGGCTGCGCGCGCGCGGCGCGACCGATGCGGCCGGCCTCAGGCACGAGGCGCAGGCGATCGCCGCCTACTATCTGGAGCCGGCGAACCGCGAGCGTATCGGCGAGATCTGCACTCTCTCGGCCGTCAACCAGGACACGGCCAGGAGTGGCGAGGCGCTCCGCCATGCCTTCGGCGAGGCCTTCGCGCGCATCGCGGCGGAGTTCGACCGGCTGGAACCGGGCGAGCGATCGTCGGGCCGTCCAAGCGACGAGGCGCTGCTGATCGTCACCCTGGCGATCGGCAGCCACGCGCTGTCTCGCGCCATGGATGGCCACCCGATCGCCGACCGCATCCAGCGGCTTGCCGGCGAACGTATCCAGGCGCTGATCGCCGGCCTGGGCATGGCGATCGGCGCGGCGGACGCGGCGGAATAGGCCGGCCTATTCGGCGGCCGCCACCGCGGCCTCGCGGGAGGGCGACGCCCGGCCGGCGAGGCGCTTGAACTGGGCGAAGATGTGGTCGGCCCAGTTGCGGATGTCGTACTTCACGACATTCGCGTGCAGCCGGCCCATGCGGTCCCGCTGCTCGGCGTCGTCCATGTCGAGCGCCTCCTCCATGCGGGCGACCAGATCGTCGATCGAATAGGGGTTGGTCATCACCGCGTCCTTGAGCTCGATGGCCGCGCCAGTGAACTCGGAGAGGACCAGCACGCCGTTCTCGCCGCGATGGGCGGCGACGAATTCCTTGACGACCAGGTTCAGCCCGTCGCGCAGCGGCGTGGTCCAGCAGATGTCCGCCATCCGGTAGGTGCACAGCACCTCCTCGAACGGGATGGGCGTGGTGAAGGCCATGATCGGCCCCCAGGACATGGTGGCGTATTTGCCGTGGATGCGGCCCACCATCTGCTCCACCTGTCGCTGGGCGTTGCGGTAGACCGTCATGTTGGCGTTGGCGGCCACGGAGGTGACCAGCAGCTTGATCTTCTCGCGCAGGTCCGGCCGGCGCTCGAGCAGCCTGTCATAGGCCGCCAGCATCTCCTTCATGCCCTTGACGTAGTCGGTGCGGCCGACGGCGACGATCAGGCGCTGGTCGCCGATCTCGGCGCGCAGCTCGCGCATCTTCTCCATGCTCTCCCGGCGCGACAGCACATCCTCGATCAGCAGGGGATTGGTGCCGACGGGAAAGGCGTCGATCAGGATGCGGCGGCCCTGGTGGGAGATCCATTCCGGCATTTCCGGTTCCGACAGGGCCTGGCCGACCGGCGACATCGACTCCTCGACCCTCACCGTCTTCTCGATCCGCACGTCGCGCAGGCCGCGCGCCATGCCGACGAAGTTGCGGGCGTAGCGCGGGATGTGGAAGCCGATCATGTCGCAGCTCAACAGGCTGTCCACGATCTCCTCGCGCCAGGGCAGGATGTTGAAGATGTCGGCCGAGGGGAAGGGCGTGTGGTGGAAGAAGGCGATCTTCGCGTTCGGCTTGATCTGACGGATGTAGTGCGGGCAGAGCCAGAGATTGTAGTCGTGAATCCAGATCAGCGCGTCGTCCGCGGCCTCCTCGCAGGCGGCCTCGGCGAACAGCCGGTTGACCTCCCTGAAGTTCTCCCAGTTCACCGGCTCGTAGTTGAACATGGACGGGAAGGAGTGGAGGATCGGCCAGAAGGCCTCCTTGGAGGTGACGTGGTAGAAGTGCTTCACCTGGTCGGCGGTCAGCGGCAGGCGCGTGACGTTGTAGCTGCCATTGGCGTCCTCGATGGTGACGGTCCGCTCGAAGTCTGCCTGGCCCTTGGTCTTGGTCTGCTTCCAGGCGATCCAGCTGCCCTTCTTCACGGTGCCGAAGAAACTCTTGAGCGTCGGCACGATGCCGTTGGGGCTCTTGTGTTCCTGGAAGGTCACCTTGCCGTCGACGACGACCTCCTCATAGGGCTGGCGGTGATAGACGATGACGAGATCGGACTTCATGCTTCCGGTTCTCCTTCCTGTCGGTGTTCCAGCGTCTTGCCGAAATGGCGGATGGCATCGAGGATGCCGGCCGCGCCGTGGCGCGGGCTGAGATAGGTGCGGGGCAGGCGGGCGAGTTCTGCCACCAGCTTGGGTTCGGAATTGCCGACGGCGACGCCATCCAGGCCGGTCTCGAACAGCGAGAGGTCGTTGAGCGTGTCGCCGGCGACCAGCGCGCGCTCGGCCGGCAGGTCGAGCGCCGCGAGGAAGCGCAGCAGGGTCGGGCCCTTGCGCACGCCCCGCGGCAGCACGTCGAGGAAGGTCTCCGCCGAGGTCAGCCAGTCGAAGCCCGCTTCCTCGATCTTGCGCAAGGTCGCCTCGTTGAACGTCGCCGGGTCGTAGTAGTAGGACATACGCCGCTCGAAGCGCGTGGGCTGCGGCCGGATACCGGGCTCGTCGGCGAGCAGCGCGCGCACCCGCTCGCCGGCGTCGCCCCAGAGCTCGGCGATCGGGTCCTGGACGCGGGCCACCGGCTGGAAGTCGTGGCCCGAGACGATGGTGGTGCCGACATCGCCGATGACGAAATCGGGATGCGGGACGATGCCTTCGGACTTCAGCTCGTCTATGAAACCGAGGTCGCGGCCGGTGACGAAGACCAGCAGCAGCCGCTCGCGATGCCGTTCGAGATAGCCGTAGAGATCCCGCCGCTCGGCCTCGCTGCCGCCGAGAAAGGTGCCGTCGAGATCGGTCGCCAGGATCAGGCGCGGGTCGGCCGGCAGCTGCGCGGCTTCACGGGGCCGCGCGCGTGCGGCCCCCGTCGATACGGTCATGGACTGGTCCGTCGGTCGTTGTTGACGGCGCCGCTGTGCCGGTCAGGCGCGGCGCGGGCGAAACGGAGGCGATCCGCCGGCCGGGTGGCGGGCTCCTCCGGAAAGGGCGGGCGGTCAGGCGGCGCTGGAGCGGCCGATGACCACCGGGTCGAGGCTGGGACCTTCGCCGCGCAGCGGGCGGTCGAGCAGCGCCTTGATGGCGTTGTCGACGGTGACGCCCTTGTGCAGCACGGCGTTGACCGCGTCGCAGATCGGCATCTGCACGCCGATGGCCAGTGCCGCGGCGCAGACCGAGGCGGCGTTGTGCACGCCCTCGACGACGACGCGCCGGCCCGCCATGATCTCCTCGACCGTCCGGCCTTGGCCGAGCGCGCGGCCGAAGGAGAAGTTGCGGCTCTGGGTCGAGTTGCAGGTCAGCGTGAGGTCGCCGAGGCCGGACAGTCCCATCAGGGTTTCCGGACTGGCGCCCCTGGCCACGCCGAAGCGGGTGATCTCGGCCAGGCCCCGGGTGATCAGCGCGGCCCGCGCATTGGAGCCGAGTTCCATGCCGTCGGCGATGCCGCAGGCGATGGCGATGACATTCTTCACCGCGCCGCCAATTTCCGCGCCGATGACGTCGGTGCTGAGATAGGGGCGGAAGGTCGGCGAGGAGACGGCGAGCAGAAGCTCGGCCGAGACGCTCTCGACAAGCTGTTCGGGTTCGGCCGGCGTCTCCGCCATGGCGAAGGTGATGGCTGTGGGCAGGCCGCGCGCGACTTCGGCGGCGAAGGTCGGTCCGGAGAGCACGGCGAGCGGGTGGTCGGGCAGTTCCTCGGCGACGACCTCCGACATCAGCGCGCCGCTCTCCGCCTCGATGCCCTTGGAGCAGATGATCAGCGGTACGCCGGTGGGAAGTGCCGGGCCGAGCCGGTGGCAGGTCGCGCGCAGAAAGGGGGAAGGGACCACGAGAATGACGGCGTCCGCGCCGGCGACGGCGTCGTCCGCGTCAGCGGTGGCGCGGATCGTGTCGCTGAGCGCGATATCGGGCAGGAAGGGCGTGTTGCTGTGTTCGGCGTTGATCTCCGCCGCCACCTCCGGCTCGCGCGCCCAAAGGGTGACGTCGCGCCCCGCGCGCACCATGGTCTGCGCCAGCGCAGTGCCCCAGGCACCCGCCCCGATCACGGCAAGCTTGTTGAAAGCCATTGATTTTGCTGCCATTCGTTCCGTGGAGTCCACGCGCAGCAAATCGAAAGGCCGCACGTGTGCTTATTGCCTCTCGCCCTCTTAACCTATGATATGGACGGAATATTTCAAGCAGATTTTGCTGCAATGCACAAAAGTTGGCGGCTGGCCTAACCCATCATCCGCCGGTTCGAGCGCTCGAACTCCGCGGCCAGCCGTGCGGTGTCCAGCGGTTGCTCGGTCAGCGCCTCGGGGTCCCACTCGCTGCGCGGTTCCTCGAAGAAATTGCCGCCATAGATGTGCAGGCCGCCGGTCAGCTTGTCGAGCGGATTGGTGACCGAGTGGATGATGTTCCAGCCCAGCGTCGCCACCTCGCCGCGCCTCAGGGTCTTGGCGCCGGCGGCCTCGATCGTCGCCTCTCCGGACTCCTCGTCCTCGATGCGGCGCCAGAAGATGTTGTCCTCCCGCCCGCCATAGATGCCGATCACCGCCCACATCTGGTGATCGTGCGGCCGGAGCGTCATTCCCGGTCCCCAGGCGAGATTGAGGATGGTGAGGTTGTCGGAGACGTGGATGCGGCCGAGACCGGCCTTGCTCGGCTCACCGATCGCGGCGATCAGGGAGGCCTGGTCGCTCATCGCCTCCTGCAGCAACTCGCGGATGGCGATCTGGCTGTCCGGCTGGCCGGACGCCTTGAGGCAATCGTCCACGAAACGCTCAAGCTCGAACATCGCGCCCCCTCCCATCCGGCCCGTCTTGCCGCGGCCTTCAAAACGAAGGACCGAGGTCAGCATACCACAAGTTGAGGATGGGACAGGAGCGGCGGCGCGTACTCCGCCGCTCCCTTGCGTTCCCTATTCCGGCGCCGCTTCGGGCTTGCGGTCGGGCGACCTATTTGATCGCGATCTTCTTCTCCTTCTTCGCGGCGCTCGCCACTTTCGGCAGTGTCACGGTCAGCACGCCCTTGTCGAAGCTGGCCGAGACGGCGTCCTCGTCCACCGTGTCGGGGATCCGGAAGGAGCGCTGGAAGCTGCCATAGCGGCGCTCGGTCAGGTGGACGTCGTCCTTGTCCGACGTCTTCTCCACCTTCTTCTCACCCTTCAGCGTGAGGCGGCCGTCGTTCAGCGTGAGGTCGATGTCGGCCTCGGACATGCCGGGGAGTTCGGCCATCAGGGTGATCGCCTTGTCGTTCTCCTTCACGTCGATCGACGGCGAGATCACGCCCTCGCCCTTGCCGACGCCGCTGAACACGCCCGGCAGGGACCAGTCGCGATTGCCGAAGAAGGATTCGACCAAGCGGTTCATCTCCTCCCGGAAACCGGTGAAGGGATCGCTCGCCCGTGCGGGTGTCTTGCTGTCGTCCTTCCTGGCCATGGCGCACCTCCTTCGCCGGGTGGGGCAAATCACGCTTGGGAAGTGCCATTTAGCCGACAATGGGCGACCGCCGCCTTGCGCCAGGTCAAATCCGTCCTGGTCCGCGGTCAGATGGTGACGCCGCGCCGTTCCGCCTCGGCGAGTTCGGCCTCCAGCCGGTTGGCGTGCTCGGCCCGCGGTGTCGACAGGCTGCCGAGCAGGACATAGGCGACGGGCGTGAGGAACAGCGTGAACAGAGTGGAAAAGCCGAGGCCGCCGACCACCAGCCAGCCGATGGCCTGGCGCGCCTCCGCGCCGGCGCCGCTGGAGAGCACCAGCGGCAGGCCGCCCAGCACGGTGGAGATCATGGTCATCAGCACCGGACGCAGACGCACGATCGCCGCCTCGCGCGCCGCCTCGGCGACGGCCATGCCGCGGTCGCGCAGCTGGTTGGCGAACTCCACCACCAGGATGCCGTTTTTCGCCATCAGACCGATCAGCATGACGAGGCCGATCTGGCTGTAGATGTTGAGGCTGGAGCCGGTGAGGTAGAGCGCGAAGACCGCCGCGGCGAGGCCGAAGGGCAGGGTGGCGAGGATGACGAACGCGCTGACGAAGCTTTCGAACTGCGCGGCCAGCACCAGGAAGATCACCACGATGGCGACGGCGAAGGTGATGGCCACGCCGCTTGTCGTTTCGTTGAGGGCGGCGGCGTCGCCGGTGAAGATCAGGCCGACGCCGTCGGGCAGTGCCTCCACGGCCAGCGCGCTGACCGCCTCCACCGCCGTGCCCAGCGGCATGGTCGGGTCGAGGGTGACGGAGACGGAAATGGCCCGCCGCTGTCCCTCGCGGGTCAGGGACGGCGCGCTCGCCCGCTCGCTCAGCGTGATCACCGAGGAGAGCGGCACGCTGCGGCCGTCATTGGTGGTGATGTAGAGATTGCCGATATCCGACGGGTCGTTGAGGATGCCGCCGCGCGGCTCGACCCGGATCGGCACGGCGTCGCCGCCGACGAATACCTCGCCCACCTCGCCGCCATCGATCAGCGCGCCGAGGATGGCCGAGAGGTCGCTCAAGGGCACGCCGATATCCGTCGCGGCCTCGCGGTCGACCTCGATGGAGAGTTGCGGCTGGGTCACCTCGTAGGAGACGCGTGTGCCCTGCACCCCCGGCACCTGGTCCTGGATCGTCGCGGCGAAGTCGTCCGCGGCGAGGGCGAGGCTGTCGTATTCCGAACCGGTGAGCGCGAAGCTGAGGCCGCTGCCGCCGCCGCGGATGCCCAGGCTGTTGGGGCTGCGCACGAAGATGCGCGCGCCGGGGATCTGGTTGATGCCGGGGACGAGGTCGGCGACGATCTCCTGCTGGGATCGCTCGCGCTCGTCCCAGTCGGCCAGGCGCACGATGACGAAGGCCGAGCCGCCACCGCGTACCACGGAGAACACGGCGCGCACCTCGCCCGTCTCGATCAGCGGATCGAACAGGTCCTCCACCTGGGAGACCTGGCGGTCGGCATAGTCGAGGCTCGATCCGGTCGGCATGGAGATCGACATGAACAGGATGCCGCGGTCCTCCTGCGGCAGCAGTTCGGTCGGAATGTCGCGGAACAGCGAGATCGCGGCCGCCACGATCAGGCTCGCCAGCGTCAGGGTCACCAGCGGGGCCGCCAGCGCGATCGTCAGCAGGCCGGCATAGAGCCGGGCGAGCGGTCGGCCGATGGCGCCGAGCAGGCGGCTGACAAGCGGCTTGCTGCCGTCTCCTTCCGGCAGTCGGGAGGCCAGCATGGGACACAGTGTGAGCGCGACGAAGGAGGAGATCGCCACGGCGATGGCCAGCACGAAGCCGAACTCGGCGAACAGCCTTCCGGCGGTGCCGGGCAGGAAGGAGATCGGCACGAAGACGGCGGCGAGCGTCGCCGTGGTGGCGAGGACGGCGAAGAAGACCTGGCGGGTGCCCAGCACGGCGGCGGCCCGCCGGGGCGCCCCCATGGCGCGCAGCCGCTCGATATTCTCCAGGACGACGATGGCGTCGTCGACCACGATGCCGGTGGCCAGCACCAGCGCCAGCAGGGTGAGGATGTTGATGGAGAAGCCGAAGATCCAGATACAGGCGATGGTGCCGATCAGCGCCACGGGCATCGTCACGGCGGGGATCAGCGTCGCCCGGAAGGAGGCGACGAAGACATAGATGACCGCGATGACGATCAGCGTCGCCAGCACCAGGGTGAAGGCGACCTCGTCGATGGAGCCCTGGATGAAGGTCGCGTCGTCCGAGGAGATCGCGATCTCCACGTCCTCGGGCAATTGCAGGCGCAGTTGCTCGATCGCCGCATTCACGCCGCGCGAGATCTCGATGGTGTTGGACTGGGCCTGGCGGACGACACCGAGGCCGATCACCGTGGCGCCGTTGACCCGCACCATGGTGGTGCGCTCCATCGGGGCGGCGTCGACGAAGGCGATGTCACCGACCCGCGTGTTGGCGTCGATGCGCAGACCGGCCACGCCGGCGGCGCTGGTGATGTCGGCGGTGGCGCGTACGGAGAGCCGCTGGTCCTCGGCGTCGAAATTGCCGACCGGCACGTCGAAGGCGGCCCGGTCCAGGATGGCGACGAGGTCGGCGAAGCCGATCCCGCGGCTGGCCAGGTCGATGGGGTCGAGAAGGACGCGCAGCACCGGTTCGGTATCGCCATAGATCTCGATGCTGGCCACCCCGTCGACGGCGGCCAGGCGGTTGGCGATGACATCGTTCACGAGGTCGGTGAGTTCCATCGAGTTGCGGGTCGCCGAGGTGACCGAAAGCCGGATGATCGGGGAGCTGTCGCTGTCCGACTTGACCACCGTGGGCGCGTCGGCGTCGTCGGGCAGCTGCCGTTCGATGCCCGAGACGGCATCGCGCACGTCGCTGGCGGCGGTCGTCAGGTCGACCGAGGGGTCGAACTCGATGGTGACGCGGCTGCGGCCCTGCTCGCTGTTCGAGCTGATCGACGAGACGCCGGGGACGCGGGCGACCGCGCCCTCGACGATGCTGGTGACCTGGGTGTCGACGGTTTCCGGCGCGGCGCCGTCATAGGTGGTCGAGACGTAAATGACGGGCCGGTCGACATCGGGCAATTCGCGGATGTCGACGCCGTAGAGCGCGGCCAGCCCGGCGACGACGATCAGGAGCGAGAAAACGACGGCGAGTGTGGGCCTGCGGACGCTGAGCGCGGCGATGTCCGGACCGCGGGTCTGCACCGCTCAGCTGCCCGGCCGGGTGGTCGCGGCGTCTTCCCCGGCGGATGGTGCGGCCAGGTTGGCGATCTCGACCTCGCGGCCGGGCCGCAGGTTGTGCAGGCCCTCGACAGCCACCAGGGCGCCGTCGCCGAGATCGCCGGACAGGACGATGCGGCCCTGCTGGCGCGACAGGATGGTCACCGGCACGCGTGCTGCCGTGCCGTCGGCGATGCGCCAGACATAGGAGCCGCTGCGGTCCCATTGCACGGCGATCTCCGGCACGCTGACACCGTCGCCCTGCGGAATGGAGAGGACGACCGTGAAGCTCATGCCCGGGCGCAGGCGGTCCTCGGAATTGGGGATCTCGGCCCAGACCCTGAGCGTGCGCGTGGTCGCGTCGAGGCGCGAGTCGATCTGGGCGATCATGCCGTCGCGGGTGCGCCCGGGCAGGGCCGGGGTCGACGCCTGCAGCACCATGCCCTCCTCGAGATGGGCCGCGAAACGCTCGGGCACCTCGAATTCGACAGTCAGCGACGAGCGGTCGGCGAGCGTGGTGATCAGCGTCGAGGTGGTGATGCGGTCGCCGGTGTCGATCTCCGGCAGCCCGACCACGCCGTCAAACGGGGCCCGCACCTCGCGCCTGGCGAGATCGAGCTCGGCGGCGCGCAGCTCGGTCTCCGCCAGACGCAGATCGCTGCGGGCGGTCTCCAGCTGGGCGGTTGAGACCGCGCCGGACGGCGCCAGCTGGGCGTAGCGGTCGACGACACGCTGCGCTTCCGCCAGCATGACCTCGGCCAGTTCCACCTGCAGGCGTTCCTCGTCGCTCTCGAGCGTGATCAGCACATCGCCGGCGTCGACACGGGCGCCGGACTGGAAATTGACGTCGGTGACCTCGCCGCCGTCATGGGGGTAGATCGAGACCTCGCGCACCGCCTCGCCATTGCCGATCACGCGCAACACGTCGACCAGCGACGTCATCTCGGCGGTCGCGGTGACGACCAGCGCGGCCGAACCGCCGCGCGCCCCGAAGCCGCCCGGCGCGCCGGGGGCGCCGTCGGCGCTGCCGGTCGTCTGGCGTGCGTCGTGCCAGACCCAGCCCACCGCCACGGCGACGATCACTAGCGACAGCGCGATCTGTTTCAGCCAGGAGAGTCGCATCTTCCGTCCAGACGTTGTGCCGGCCTTTCGCGGACACGGCAAAATGCCGGCATATCACCGCCGGCTCCACCGCGGGCGTGGCGGCGGAGACGAGCAAGGTAATGCACCGGACGAACAATTCCAGTTTCCGCCGTAACAGCCGGAACGCAAAGCGAATAGTTGTAAATCCTGGTAACCGCCGCCGGCCCGGGCGGCCTCACTCCTGCCGGGTGAGGACCATGGCACCGTTCTCGCCGACGGTGGCGTAGAGGATCACCAGGTCGCCGAATTCGAAGTTGAAGGCCTCGGCACCGGCGAGCCGGTCGAGAAAACGGTCCTCGGCCGTCATCCGCGGCTCCGGACAGGCCATGCGGGTGACGCCGATGGCCTCGAATTCGAGGGCGAGGGGCTCCGGGTCTTCCGGCTGCACGATGTCGGCGAAGTAGCGGTTGCAGGCCGCGACGCCGGCAACGCGTCCGTCGGCGACTTCGAGCGTGATCTCGATCTCCTCGTCGACCGGCTGGGCGTCCCAGTCGAAACGGGCGAGCCGCCAGGCGGTGCCGTCGAGCATCGCCGGCAGCGCCCGGCCCCGCACCACGCTCTCGCGGGCGATCAGTTCGCCATCCTCGGCGGTGACGCGCACCTCCATGTCGTGCGAGGCGCAGCAGCCGGGGTCGGCGGGACCGTGTCCGACCATGCCGACGGTGAGGACGCCGTCGTCGAACGACAGGTCGTGGACATGCACCCTGTCGCCGATTGCCACGGTCAGCGTGTTCTCCGGCCCCATGCCGGTGGCGGTGAGGAGGGCGAGATAGACGAAGCGGCCGGTGCCGCCGCCGTCATGGGTGAGGAAGATCGCCCGGTCGGCGCGGCCATCGGCATCGAAATCGCCGGTCAGGCTGAGCGTCCGGGCCATGGTGACGCGCGGTCGCTGGGCCCCGCCCTCGACAAATGCCTGGCCTTCGTAGAGACCGTCCACGAGGCGGATCGGCCGGTCGAAGATGCCCTGGATCACGGCATTGGCGGCCTCGTCCAGGCTGGGGGCGGTTTCCTGCGCAGCGGCGCCGCCGGGAAGGACGAGACTGGCGGCAAGCAGGCCGGCAAGGAATGTGGCGTGGCGCGTTCTCATCGGTCGCGATCCCCTGGACGTTCGGGCGTTCGGGCGGGCGTTCATTCGGGCGCAGCCGCCCGTGATGTCGTGATCATCTTGCACCAGCATATTGGCGCCGGTGTGGAGAGGTGGTGGCGGAATCGAACCAGACGATCGACGCCCTCGCTTGGCTGCCGGGGGACAGCGGGGGTACGATGCGGTGCCCGCCGGCCTCTTCTCGCGCATCGGATCGCCCGCCATGCCACTCTCCTTCCACGCCTACCGCCTGCCCCTGGCCGTGCCCTATCGCTGGGCCAAGGGCGCGCAGACCGAGCGGGCGGGCGTCGTCGTGCAGGTGGTGCTGGAGGAGGCGGAGGGCTGGGGCGAGGTGGCGCCGCCGCCGCACGAGGCGGTGGACGAGGCGGCGCTGATCCGGCGCGCCCGTGAGGCGGTCGCCGGGCTCGCGGTCGAGGATCCGCGCTTCCTCGACCTGCTGGACGCCCGCGACGTGCCGGCCCGCATCCGCTGCGGCGTCGCCACGGCCTGGCTCAGCGCCCGCGCGGCGGCGAGCGGCAGGTCGCTTTCGGCCCTGCTCGCCGGAGAGGCTGAGCCGGCACGACAGGTCGGCGTCAACGGCCTGGTG
>JAVKFF010000245.1:0-23045 GCA_040226215.1 Azospirillaceae bacterium | reverse complement strand
GACCAATTCGGCTTCCAACTCCTTGTTATCATTGTCATTCCCGCGAAAGCGGGAATCCAGACCGGCCGCCTGTCTTCGCGCCCCCACCGATATCATCCCAGACTCGATCGGCGATCCAGGCCGGCCACGCGACACGCACCGCCGGTCTGGATTCCCGCTTTCGCGGGAATGACAATGATAACAAGGAGTTGGAAGCCGAATTGGTCCTCACGCTCAGCCCGCCCCATGGTGCCCGCTGCCGGACTTGAACCGGCACGGCCCGGAGGCCTACGGATTTTAAGTCCGTTGCGTCTACCAGTTCCGCCAAGCGGGCACGGGGGCGGTGGACGGGCCAAGGCTATGGAATGGCCGGCGGCGGCGCAAGCGCCCTCGCCCCTCGCCGGCCCGCCTCCCTTCAGCCGAAGAAGACGGGCTCGGCGCCCAGCCGGCGCATGGCTTCCGCCACCGCCTCGGCAGCACGGTCGAGCGGGCCCTGGTCGCGGCCGCGCAGCACGATCGACAGGCTGGGCCGGCCCCCGGCGAAGCCAGGATAGCTGCCGATCGCGATATCGGGAAAGCGGTCCTGCAGGCGGGCCAGATCCTCCGCCAGCTGGCTTTCGGGCAGGGCTGCGCCGACGGTGCGGGAAAGCAGCGGCCGCCCGCCGGTCAGCCGTCCCTCCAGCCCCAGCAGCATGGCCTGCATGATCTTCGGCACACCGGCCATGACGAAGACGTTGCCGATCTGAAAGCCCGGCGCGGCGGACACCGGATTGTCGATCAGCGTGCCCCCTTGCGGCACATTGGCCATGCGCAGCCGGGCCTCGGTCAGCAGTGCGGGATCGCCGTAATGGGCCTGGAGCCGGCGCACCGCCTCGTCATGGCGTTCCAACGGCACGCCGAAGGCCCGGGCGATCGAGGCGGCCGTGATGTCGTCATGGGTCGGCCCGATGCCGCCGGTGGTGAACAGGTAGTCGACCCTGGCACGCAGCGCGTTCACCGCCGCGACGATCTCCACCTCGATGTCCGGCACCACCCGCGCCTCGACCAGCTCGATCCCCCAGCCGTTCAACGTCTCCGCCAGGAACGGAAGGTTGGCGTCCCTGGTGCGGCCGGAAAGGATCTCGTTGCCGATGATCAGCAGCGCCGCCGTATAGCGGCGGTCGGTGGAGGGCGGATCGTCACCGGGCATGGCGGCACTCGGTCTGGCGGAAAACGGGAGGGGGCGCCGGCCGGAGCAGGCCGGCACCGCCGCGCATCATCCCACAGCCGCCGGCACCCGGCAATTCGTACCCGGCGGCAGGCCGGCGTCCAGGTAGGTGGCGATCAGGGCGGAGGTCACTCGCCCGGCGGCTCGGGCGGCTCCGTATAGCCCGTGCGCGAGCCGGCGAAGGTGCCCACGCCATTGTAGCTGTCGCCGCTCAGGATCACCTGCCCGCCGGTCGCCGCGACCGCGTCGAGATAGTTGGAGAAGGTGTCCGCCCCCGTGGTGAAGAACGAGCCGTTGATCGCCGCCGTCACCCCGTGATCGCCGGTCAGCGTGCCGGAATAGTTGTGGATGTCGCTGACGCTGGAGATCGCGCCCGCATAGTCGCGCTGGTCGAGGTCGTTGATCGCCATCGAGCCGCTGCGGGTGCCGAAATTGTAGGAGTTGTTGAAGGTGCCGGTGGCGACGTACTGGCTGCCGTCATTGACGATGTTGGCGATCACCCCGCCGGCATAGGTCGCGGTGCCGTCGATATGGGTGAAGTCGCCCGGCGACGGCAGGTCGCCCACCACATAGGTGCCGAGCGGGATCAGGTCCTCGCGGACGACGTCGCCTGTCTCGCTGTCGGTCTCCGTTGCCCGGTAGCCCCACCAGCCCCATTGCAGGTACTGGCAGTCGCATAAGCCCTCGGTGACCACATTGCCGCTCACCGGGATCAGGGTCGAGGAGGCCAGGATGCCATAGTCCTGGGACACCGTGCTCCCGTTGACGATGCCGGTGGAATCGTTGAACGGAGTCACGTCGCCGACACCGATGAAATCATCGGTCAGCGCGGATTCCTGCATCGCATAGGTGGTGTCGTTGACGATGGCGTAGCGCCGCTCGCCATAGACGCTCGGATCCTCGCCATGCTGACCGAAATAGAAGGTGGCTTCGTTGGCGCCGGAACTCTCCGTCGAGTCGGCATACTGGTCGTAGCTCGTCTCCACGTTGAACATCGCGCCGGCGCGGTTCTCCTCGCCATAGAAGGCGATCTCGACGGAGAACGGATCGGCGTCGAGCGTGCTCCAGGTGGTGGCGTAGGAGCCGCCGCCATTGCCGTTCAGCGGCACCGACCCGCCCAGATACATCGTGCCCGCTCCGACGGCGTAGCCGTTAAGCGTGCGGGTTTCGGTGAAGCTGAGGCCGGCGGTGTCGGCGCTGCCGGACATGTCGATCAGCACCGGCGCATAGGGCTCGTAGGGTGTCGCCGAGCCGCCAAGCTGGCTGACCGCCGGGAAAGACGGTTCGCCATCGTACTGGGTGCCGAAATCCTGCGGTCCGATCACGCCGAAATCGGGGGAATCGCCGCCATAGAAGACCGGCGACCAGTTCGGATCGCCAGCACCGGTGAAGTCTTCGTCGTCGGCGTCGAAGACGCCGCCATTGGCGGGGATCAGGCCGATGTCGCCGCCCGCCGAATAGGGGTCGCTGCCGCTCTCCTGGGCGAAGGAGACGAGCCTCAATGTCGAGGATTCGCCCGATTCCGGGTCGATCCGGTGCTCGCCCAGGAGGCCGGCGAAGGAGATCTGCTGCCCGTCGCCGGTATCGTTGATGCCCAGCGCAACTGCCAGCAGGTCGCGGCTGTCCTCGCCGTCGCGGGCGATGGAGTAGAGCGGGCTGGCGTTCTGCAGGAAGGCGCCCGAGGCCGTGGAGGGCAGTAGCGGGTTGTTGGAGTCCGGATCGAACGGGTTCTCCAGGATGTCGTAGGTCATCAGCGCCGGCAGGCCGGACGCCTCCTCGACATCGAAGGGCAGGCCGCCGAACATGAAGAAGTCGGCCGCCGTATCGATGCCGAAATCGCCCGGCTGCGGGTTGGGAACGCCGCCGACCTCGAAGAAGTAGTACTCGCTGTCCTCGTCCACCAGGCCGAAGCCGCCGGCGCTGGCCGAACTGAAGAAGCCCTCGAAGCCGTCGTCGAAGGGCAGCGTGAAGACCCGCCCGTCCTCCAGGATGAACCGCACCTGGTCGTCATCGCCGCGGAACACCGCGAGGATCTGGGTGGGCGGGCTGTTGATGAACGATCCGGTATGGCCCTGCAGCAGGGTCAGCACGACGTCGTCGCCGAAGTCGAACTCGAAATCCTCGAACGGGAAGTCGGGCCGGTACCAGCCGGAGGGATCGACCCACTGATCGACGAAGGGCAGGACGAGATAGCTCATCCCCTCCTCGTCCTCGCCCAGCGCCACGTCGCCGTCGTTCGGCGGGTTGTCGGTGCCGCCGGTCTCCTCGCCCTCGCTTTCGAACTGCCGGTTGTACTGCGACAGCATATCCGCCGAGGCCGGGAACGGATCGGTCACCCCGTCGGGGCCGATCACCATCATGTAGCCGGCGCGATCGATCTGGCCGATCGTGTTGCCCTCGCCGTCCAACGCCACGCAGGTCGGCACCAGGCAGACGAAGACGCTGGCGCCGGAACTCTCGTCCACGTCGATCACGGCCGACGTGCCGCGGATGCCCAGCAGGGCCGAGGGCGTGTTGACGTCGAGCCGTCCCGCCTCGCCCAACTCGCCGCCGAAGATGCGCATGCTGCCGCGCGACAGGCTGAGCAGCAGCGAGCCCTCGCCGGCCGCCCCGGGATTGTAGACGAACTGGTCCACTGTCAGGTCGCTGTTCGGTCCCAGCGTCAGTGTCGTCTGGTCGGCGAACAGGATCTGGATGTTGCCGCGGTTCGAGGTGGTGATCCGCTCGTTGAAGATGATGGCGTCGCCCAGCTCCAGCGTGCGCATCGGGGCGCCCGGCGGCGTGCCGGTGGCGTCCGGGTTCACCGCGGCGGTGTTGCCGACTTCTTCCTGTGCCTGCAGGGCAGCCGGCATCAGCGCCGCGGCCACTGCAAGGGCGGAAATCGTCAATGATAGCAATGATCTGGTCATGGCCTGCGTCCTCCTGTCTATAGACGCAACTGCACGCCCACCGTGACCGTGAAGACGTCATACTCGTAGATGTCGAGCGTCGAGTTCACGTCGCGGTAGTCGAGATCGATCGAGGCATAGACATCCTCGAGCAACGGAAAGCTGACGAATGCGCCGACCGACCATTCGCGGTCGCGGCGGATAACGTTGGGATCGAGGCCCGGATCGGGCGCATCGTAGTCGTCGTAGCGGTACCCGGCCCGCACCCCCGCGGTCCAATCGCCTTCGACCGGCGCACCGTCGGGCGAGAACTCGTAGGCCAGCGACACGTCGCCGGCATAGCGCATCAGCGCGAAGAAATCCGCCGCGGCATCGACCCGCCGGACCAGGCCGGAAGCGCCGAAGACCAGTCCGTCCTCGTTGCGGGTCAGCAGTTCGAGCTCGACCTGGCCCTGGAAGCCGTCGCGCAGATCGTTGGTCGGGTTGCCGGGCGATGCCTCGAAATCGCGCCACACCGCCTCGGTGCGCGCGAACAGCACGATGTTGTCGTCGAGCGGCAGGGTGCCGTTCAGGCCGCCGCCGATGCCCTCGAAATAGACCTCCGAGTCGAGCACGAAGAGTTCGCCCACCGCGCGCGGCCACACGGTCGGGGAGTTCGCCTCGTTGCCGGTGAGCGGAATCTGGGGGCCCGTCTCGGCACGCACATAGAGCTGGTCCAGGCTGTCGAGTTCGAAATAGTCGACATAGGTCAGCTCGCCCGAGCTGCGCCAGACGGTCCCGTCCTGGAAGCCGAGATCGTAGACATGACCGAAGCGCAGCGAACCGATGGCGCTGAAATCCGACTGCTCGGTCGCCTCGTCGTCGAGCACGAGGTCGATGCCCGACAGGGTGATCTCCGGGTTGGCGGGTCCCGCATTGGCGTTCGACTGCCAGCGGATGCCGGCGAAGGCGCTGGCGAAGAAGCGGCTGGGGTCCTCCGCCTCCTCGATGCGCGCCAGCAGAAGTTCGGCGTTGGTGCGCACCTGCTCCGGCAGGTCGGGCTCGGCCAGCACCTCCGTCACATAGGCGCGTGCCGACGGGTAGGAGCCGAGACGGAAATAGAGCAGCGACAGCTCCAGTCGCACCCGTGGCAGGTCCGGGTTGTAGAGCAGCATGCGCTCGAACGTCGCCGCCGCCGCCTCGAGCTCGCCCAGGGCCGAGGATAGCTGGGCGTAGGCGAACATGAGATCGAGATTGTCGGGCTGGCGCCGCATCTGCTCGAAGACGCGGGCGCGCTCCTCGGCGATGGCCGCCATTTCCTGCTCCGACGGCAGGTCTTGCGCTAACGCTGTGGTGCCGGGCCCCGGCGTAAGCGCACCCAGGCTGATTGCGGCTGAGACGAGCGCAGCCGAAGCGATGCGCCCCAGCCCGCCTACCGTGTTTGCCCGACAACGGCTAACGGGGCGGGAGTCGCTGAACTTGATTGTCAGCCCCACCACACAATCCTCTCGTACTTTGCGAGGATTATTCGATTCCAGGCGGGCTGGATTAGAAAGAGGAAACCAGCATCAATTATACAAACGCATCATCTCATTCGGTTAGTATTTTGGTTGATGATGACAATTTGGGCACATGTGTAAGAACTTAGCTTTCCACTATTCCCCTTATTGTGGTCAATCGGCGTACCGACTCAATTGATGCCTGCGCAGGCGGATTCGGCGACGGCTTTGCCGGTTCGCCGGACGGATGGCCTCGCCCGCACGTCAGATCCGACAGTGTCCTGTGCCGGCGTGCTTGCCTGGCTGCCCGGCATCGGCGAAGTTGCGGTCCGCCGGCCGACCCTTCCGATGGAGCGCCCCCATGCGGTTTCCAACGCCCCTCATCGAGGGCACGCTCGTCCAGCGCTACAAGCGCTTCCTGGCCGACATCCGTCTCGCCGACGGCGGCGTCGTCACGGCGCACTGCGCCAATCCCGGCGGCATGATTGGGCTGAAGGATCCGGGTCTCACCTGCTTCCTGTCCTACAACGACGTGCCGAGCCGCAAGCTGAAGCACTCGCTGGAAGTGGTGCGGCTGGCCAACGGCACCCATGTCGGCATCAATACCGGCCATCCCAACCGCCTGGTCGAGGAGGCGATCGGCGACGGCACGATCGCCGAACTCGCCGGCTATGCCAGCCTGCGCCGCGAGGTGAAATACGGCCGTGCGAGCCGCATCGACCTGCTGCTGGAGGATGACCACCGCCCGCGCTGCTATGTCGAGGTCAAGAACGTCCACCTGACCCGGCCGGACGGCCCCTACCCGACCGCTGCGGAGTTCCCCGACGCGGTCACCGCCCGCGGGGCGAAGCATCTCGACGAGCTGTCGGAGATGGTGCGCCAGGGCCATCGCTCGGTGATGGTCTATCTGGTGCAGCGCGGCGACAACGACCATTTCCGGATTGCCGGCGACATCGACCCGGCCTACCAGGCGGCGCTGGGGCGCGCGCTGGCCGCCGGCGTCGAGGCGCTGGTCTACGCCTGTCATGTCTCCCCTGAGGCCATCGTCGTGGAAAAGCGGCTGCCCATGGTGCTATAGGGGCGCCCGACCGGGCACGGGAAAGGCGGGTCGCCGGAAAGACAGAAGATGATGGAACGTTCGATGAGCTTCGAGACCGATACGGTGATGACGGAGGCCGGCCGCATCCCGATCTTCGGCGCGGAGGGCTTCGCCGGCATGCGCAAGGCCGGCCGGCTCGCCGCCGCCACGCTCGACCACGTCACGCCGCACGTCCAGCCCGGCGTCACCACGGGCGAGCTCGACCGCCTCATAGAGGCCTTCGTCTACGATCAGGGCGCCACCTCGGCGACCATCGGCTATCGTGGCTACCAGCACGCCTCGTGCATCTCGATCAACCACGTCGTCTGCCACGGAATCCCGGGCGAGAAGCGGCTGCGCGACGGCGACATCCTCAACATCGACGTCACCGTCATCCTCGACGGCTGGTACGGCGACACCAGCCGCATGTTCTATGCCGGGGACAAGGTTACCGTGCGCGCCCGCCAGCTGGTCGAGACCACTTACGAGGCGATGATGCTGGGCATCCAGGCGATCCGTCCCGGTGCGACGCTGGGCGATATTGGCCATGCCATCCAGCGCCATGCCGAGCCGCGACGCTTCTCCGTCGTCGAGGATTTCTGTGGCCACGGCCTCGGTCGGGTCTTTCACGCCCCGCCCTCGGTTCTGCACTATGGCCGCCCCGGCGAGGGCGTGACGCTGATGGAGGGCATGTTCTTCACCGTCGAGCCGATGATCAATGCCGGCCGGCCGGACGTGAAGGTGCTCTCCGACGGCTGGACCGCGGTAACCCGCGACAAGAGCCTGTCGGCCCAGTTCGAGCACTCCGTCGGGGTAACCGCCGATGGCGTGGAAATCTTTACCAACTCGCCCAAAGGTTATACCTATCCCCCCTACGACTAGCGCGTGACGAGAAGGCGCGTGCATCCGGGCCCCCGCGCGCCCGGGACCGCGGGGACCATGGGGTGATGGGTCAGGAACGTGAACCTCGGGCGGAGGAGGAGGCGCACTATCGCGGCCACCGCGACCGCCTGCGCCAGCGCTTCCTCGCCGCCGGCCCCGAGGCGCTGGCCGATTACGAGCTGATCGAGTTGCTGCTCTTCGCCGCCATCCCGCGCCGCGACGTGAAGCCCCTGGCCAAGCGCCTGCTCGCCGATTTCGGCGGACTTGGCGGTGTCCTGAACGCCCCGGCCGACCAGCTCACGGCCCGGGCCGGCCTCGGCCCCGCCGCCGTCATCGCGCTCAAATCCGTGGCCGCTGCCGCCAGCCGCATGCTGGCCGAGGAGGTCATGGAGAAGCCCGTGCTGTCCTCCTGGAGCCGGCTCATCGACTACCTCAAGCTCACCATGCAGCACGAGCCGGCGGAGCGCTTCCGCCTGCTCTTCCTCAACGCCAAGAACCGCCTGGTCGCCGACGAGGTGCAGGGCCACGGCACCGTCGACCAGGCGCCGGTCTACCCGCGCGAAGTGGTCAAGCGTGCGCTCGAACTCTCCGCCTCCGCGCTGATCCTGGTGCACAACCACCCCTCTGGCGATCCCGCCCCCTCGCGCGCCGATATCGAGATGACACGCACCCTCGTCCGCGCCCTCGAGCCGGTCGGCGTCACCGTGCACGATCACGTCATCGTCGGTCGCCGCGACACCGCCAGCTTCAAGGCGCTCGGCCTGATCTGAGGGTGGCGCTCGCCCACCCTCGCCCACCCCTTCCTGGGTCATCCCCGACCTGATCGGGGATCCAGGCCGACCGTGCGACCGGCACCGCCGGACTGGATTCCCGCTTTCGCGGGAATGACATGGAAAATCAGAGGGTTGTGGACAGAACATCAGTCCGTGGGCGGTACGCAGTGACGCTACTCAGACCGGGCGCCTCGAGTTTGTCCCCCCCCTCACAGATGTCATCCCCGACCTGATCGGGGATCCAGTCCGACCGTGCGACCGGCACCGCCGGACTGGATTCCCGCTTTAGCGTGAATAACATGGAAAATCAGAGGGTTGGGGACAGAACATCACCCCGTGGGCGGTACGCGGTGACGCTACTGAGACCGGGCGCCTTGAGTTTGTCCCCGCCTCACAGATGTCATCCCCGACCTGATCGGGGATCCAGGCCGACCGTGCGACCGGCACCGCCGGACTGGATTCCCGCTTTTGCGGGAATGACAAGGAAAACAAATACTTATAGGTCGACCTGTCGTCCCGGCCGACCGGAGGGAGAGCCGGGACCGGCCGCCCGTCTCCCCTGTCCTCACAGCGGCAGGGCGGTGGTGTATTTCTGCTGCCGCAGCGTGAAGTTGGACGCCGCCGCCGCCACCGCCGGCTGGGCCAGCAGGGCATGCATCAGGAAGTCCTCGAAGGCGGCCACCGTCGCGGTGCGCACGATCAGCATGTAGTCGTGCGCGCCGGTGATCGAGAAGCACTCCATCACCTCCGGGCGGCCCTGCACGAAGCGCTCGAAGGCCTCTCGGGTCTCCGCCCGGTGGTCGCGGATGTTCACGTGCACGAAGACGCAGACCTGCAGGCCGAGCCGGGCCGGATCGAGCAACGTCACCCGGCCCGTGATCACGCCGGCGGCCTCCAGGTCCTGCACCCGGCGCCAGACGGTGGACGGCGACATCGCCACCGCCTCGGCCAATTGCTTCAGCGTCAGCGTGGCGTCGGCCTGCAGGGCGCCAAGGATTCGCCGGTCGCTTTCGCCAATGCGGTATTCTCCGGATTCCTCGTTCATATCAGCCGTGGTTCTGAAACAGATTGCTCGAATTGTCGCCAATCGTGGTCAAGGATGAAAGCCCTTTTCGTCCCGGGCGGGCTATCATGACGGCTTCCACGTCACCGCCAGGAAGGGAGCCGCTCCCATGGCCGACACCGCCTTCACGCGCGCCGATGCCGGCGCCGCCGATCCGGCGATCGACGCGAAGAACCGCTATCGCGCCGCGCCGAAGAATGCCGACTACACCATCGATCAGGACTGGTCGTCCTATTCGCCGGAGGAGCACGACCGCTGGGACCGGCTCTACCGCCGGCAGATGGAGATCCTGCCCGGCCGCGCCGCCCCCGCCTATCTGGCGGCGCTCGACCGGCTGAAGCTTTCCGACGGCGGCATCCCGGACTTCGCCCGGCTGTCGCAGAAACTGCTGCCGCTGACCGGCTGGCAGGTCGTGCCGGTCGCCGACCTGGTGCCCGACGAGGTCTTCTTCGATCACCTGGCCAACCGCCGCTTCCCCGCCGGCGCCTTCATCCGGCCGGAGAGCGAGCTCGACTATCTCGAGGAGCCCGACGTCTTCCACGACGTCTTCGGCCACGTTCCCCTGCTCGCCGACCCGGTCTATGCCGATTTCATGGAGGCCTATGGCAAGGGCGGCCGCCGGGCCATGGATCTGGGCCGGCTGCACAACCTCGCCCGGCTCTACTGGTACACGGTGGAGTTCGGGCTGATCGGCACACCGGAGGGCCTGCGCATCTTCGGCGCCGGCATCCTCTCCTCACCGGCAGAATCGGTCTTCGCGCTGGAGGACGCCTCGCCCAACCGCATCGCCTTCGACGTGGAACGGGTGATGCGCACCAGGTACATCATCGACGACTTCCAGCAGACCTATTTCGTCATCGACGGCTTCCAGGCCCTGCTGGACGCGTGCTACCGCGATTTCGGCGACCTCTACGACCGCCTGGCGGCGGCCAGCGACGTCGAGGCGCATGCCGTGCTCGACACCGACACGGTTGTCCATCGCGGCACGCACCGCTATTTCGACCGCAAGGCCGCCCGGGCTGGCTGACGTCGCCGGGGCCGTTCTGACGGCCCGGCCGATCCCCAAAGGATGCGTGCCTGGGACGCTGTCCCCGGGGGCGTTGCCCAGGGCGATTAAGCGGGCGATCCCGGGGGCGATCCAGGGGGCGTTCGCGCGCCTATTTTCCGTTCAGCCGCACGAGGCACCGATGTCCGAAACCCGTTCCGACCGCTCCCCGGCCCTCCTCCCGGCCGAAGGGTTCCAGACGATGAGCGTCACCGTCACCGGGGCCGCCGGCGCGCTCGGCCGTGCCACCGTCGCCGCCTATCTGGCGGCCGGGGCCCGGCGCGTCGCCGCGCTCGACCGTGACACCGACGCGCTCGCTCACGCCTTCGGCGGTGACGATCGGGTCGCGGCCGTCGCCTGCGACCTCACCGACGACGCCGCAGCCCGCGAGGGCTTCGCCCGGGCGGCGGCGCTGGCCGGCCCGCCCGACGCCGTGGCCGCCATCGCCGGCGGCTTCGCCATGGGCCCGGCGGTGCACGAGACCGAGGAAGACCTCTGGGAGCGCATGCAGGCGCTCAACGTCACCACGCTGCGCCACACGCTCACCGCCGTCGTCCCCGGCATGGTCGAGCGCGGGCGCGGCGCCATCGTCACCGTGGGCGCCGCCGGCGCGGTGAAGGGCCAGGCCGGCATGGGCGCCTATATTGCCGCCAAGTCCACCGTCATGCGCCTGACCGAGGCCGCCTCGGCCGAGCTCCGGTCCAAGGGCGTCAACGTCAACGCCGTCCTGCCCTCGATCATCGACACCCCGGCCAACCGCCAGGCCATGCCCAATGCCGACCCCGCCAAATGGGTCACCCCGCAGGACCTCGCCGCCGTCATCCTCTTCCTAACCTCCCCCGCCGCCCGCGCCATCCACGGCGCGCTCGTGCCGGTGGTGGGGTTAAGCTGAGGGACAAGGCCAGGCCCTACCACGTCATCCCCGACCTGATCGGGGATCCAGGCGAACCGTGCAACCGTCTCCGCAGGTCTGGATTCCCGCTTGCGCGGGAATGACAAGGAAAACAATGTTTTATCACCGTTCCGCCGTCCCGTGCGCGGTGCGGCATGAAACGACGCGCCGCAGACCCGGGACCGGCCCGCCGTCCGCTCCCACACCGGCGTCCTCACCGCGCCGCGAAGAAGCCGCCGCCCGAATCATCCATCCGCGCGATACCCATCTCGACCAGGCTCTCCAGCACGGCGGCCACGCGGGCCTTGCGCTTGGGGCTGGCGCGGCCGGTGAAGGCGGCGAGGATTTCCGGTTCGCCGGCGGGACTGCCGGCACGGCTCAACAACGCGCGCACGGCGCGGATCTGGTCGAGCCCGTCCTCGGGCCAGGGCAGCCGCTCGTCCGCCGGGAGCGGGGCGATATCGGCCTCGACCTGCTCGCCTTCCGGGACGGACACCTTGTGCGCCAGCCGTGGCGCCTGGAAATCCGGGCGCAGCCAGCGCACCTGGCCGCGCGCCTCCTCCACCTGCCGGACCTGGTTGAGGGCGACCAGCCGGCCCAGCAGATCCTCCTCCGCCGCCGCCTGCTCGGCGCTCTTGTGCGGCGAGGGCGTGGTGGCGCCGGGCCGGCCGACAAGCGCGTCGGCCAGATCGGACCAGCCATAGGCGCCCAGCACCGCCCGGTCGATGGCGTCATGCAGGTCCATGAGCACGCCGACCTGCCCCGCCTCGTCGATCGCCCTCTCCCGGTCGTCGAGGGGCGGAGCGTCCGGTGCGTGCAGCACGGCGCGCCGCCGTTCCAGCACGTTGTAGAGCCCGGTCATGGTCAGGAAGCCATGCGCGGCCAGCCGTTCCTTGCGGAAGGAATCCAGCCGCTCGCCCAGATCGCGCAACCGCTCGCTCAGCGCCGGCGTGAGGCTGGCGAGGTCGGGAAAGGGAAAGGGATCGAAGGTGCGGGTCTTGCTGTAGCGCGCGTCATTGCCGACGCCAAGCCAACCACCGGCGGCCAGAGCCCAATGCGTGTGAACGCGCGAAGACAGAAGAGACAGATGCGCGGTCGTGTCGAGGCCAATATTGACCAGCATGTTGTCCGGCCGGATGGAGGCGTCGAGAAACTGGAAGAAGCGGTGCTTGGCCGTCTCGATCGTGGTGATGTAGCGGGTGAGACCCTCAAGGGCGGGCCGAAACTCCCTGCGTGGCTCACCGAATATCCACCAGTTGTCTCGATAGCTGGCCCGCTTATTGTGATCCCGCTCCGGTTTCACATGATCGGCGACGTGCTGGTAGACGGCGGGGAACCGGTCGCGCACCTGCTCGGCGGTCAGCGGGTAGAGATCGATCACCATCACCCCGCGCGGCCGGTCGGCGATGTCGCGGCCGTTGCGGTAGGCCAGGATGTGGTTCTCCAGCCCCGGCACGGCGCCAAGCCCGAGTTCTCGCGCCCGTTCCAGCGTGACGATGAACCCGGCGCCGTGCAGCTTCACGCCGGGACTGCAGACCATCTCATTGGCAAGCAGCGCTCTCGCCGCGCTCGTGTTCGCCCCCAGCGTCAAGTTCGCCCGCACCATCCCGCGCCGCTTCTCCAGCAGCACCGTCGGCGTGTCGCTGGCGAGGTCCGCCTCGTGCGCCACCTTGGCCAGCACGCCTTCGCCCGTCCCCCGCTCGGCGACGGTCATGGCGATGCGCACCGCCGCCTTGCCCGCCGCCTTCTGCCAGGGATGATCGGGCACGGCGAAGACCAGCGACAGGGGCACCCTGCCCGACATGTGCCGTTCGATGACGCGGCGGGAAAAGGTCTGGGTGATCGAATTGGTGGTGATGAAACCGAAGCGGCGCAGACGGACAGGTTCCCGCCGCTCGATCCTGGCGCCTTTCCCGATCTCCTTGGGTCGAGGCTGGGTCAGGATGCGCGCCGCCTGGTCCCAGAAATGCATGACGAAATCCGCGCCGCCCGGCATGTCGGGCCGCGCGGCCCACGCCGCCTCCGCATAGCCGTCGCCCAGTTCGGCGCGCATGTCCTTGCCGCCGATGAAGGGCGGATTGCCGACGATGAAATGCGCCTCCGGCCACGTCGCGGCGCGGGGATCGGCATAGCGATAGGTCTCGATCCGCGCCGTCTCGTCCGGCACCGCCTCCCCGGTGATCGGGTGGGCCTGGTACGTCCGCCCGTCCCAGATCGTCACCGGCCGGCCCTGGGCATCGGTGATCAGGCGGCGCTCGCGATAGCTCAGAATGGCGTCCTCCTCCTCGATCGTGCCGGTCGCGCGCAGTACCGGGTCGTTGACCGCCGTGGCGCCGCCCGTCTTCAGCTGCCATTTCAGATAGCCGATCCACAGCACCAGGTCGGCGATGGCGACGGCGCGGGGGTTGATCTCCAGCCCCCGGAACTGCTCCGGGCTCACCGTCTCGCCGGTCATCGCCTGCCGCGCCTGGTCGAGGCCAAGATCCTCCAGCGCCTCCATCACCTCGCCCTCCAGCTTCTTCATCAGCTCCAGGGCGACGTAGAGGAAGTTGCCGGTCCCGCAGGCGGGGTCCAGCACGATGGTCGTGCACAGCCGGTGATGAAAATCCTGGATGGCGCCCAGCGCGCCCTCCTCGTCGCCGTGCTTGACCAGATCGCGCGCCGCCACCTTGACCGCGTCCCACTCGTCGCGCAGTGGCTCCATGATCGTCGGCACGATCAGGCGCTCGACATAGGCGCGCGGCGTATAGTGCGCCCCGAGCCTGGCCCTTTCGCGCGGGTCCAGCGCGCGCTCCAAGAGCGTGCCGAAGATCGACGGCTCGACATGCCGCCAGTCCTTCGAGGCGGCGATCCGCAGCTCGCGTATCTCCTCCGCGTCCAGCGGGATCGCCGTGCGGGTCTTGAACAGCGTGCCGTTGAAATGGCGGATGATGGCGTTGAAGTGCGGGGAATAGCCGCCCTCGTCCATAACCGTCCACAGGCTCTCCAAGGCCGGGGCGAAATGGGCCGGCGTCTTCTCCATCTCCGCCAACAGCTCGGCGAACTTGCCCTCCGGCAACAGGCCGACATCCTCTGCGAACATGGTGAACAGGCAGCGCATGAGGAATTCCGCCACCTCGCCGGCGTCGCGCTTGCCCTCCAGCGTGCGGGCGACCCGCGCGAGCCGCACGGCGATGTCGGTCGTCACCTCCGCCGATGTGCGCGTCGGATCGAGGGCGCGGGGATCGAGCCAGATCGACCGCAGGCGCTCCTGAATCTCGCCATCCCGCAGATCGTCGAGCGATAGGCGATAGCTCTGCCGGTCGGGGAAGTGGGCGTAGTTCTTCCCCTGGCCGGAGAAGTCGGCGTAGACCTCGATCACCCGGCCGACATCGACGACCAGGATGAAGGGCGGGTAGCCGTGCTCGACCGGCAGGGCCCGGGCATAGCCCTCCGCCTGCCGGCGCGCCTCGAACATCGCCTGATCCAGGCCCCTGGTGCCCCGGACGGCTGTGCCGCGCTTGATCTGCCGCGCATCCTCCGGCAGCAATGCCAACTGATCCAAATCGCCGCCGAGACGCACGCGGTTCGCCGACTGCTTCGCCTCAAGGATGAAGCAATCGCGCCTATAGAGGTCGATGCGCCCCTGGCTGGTCGTGCCGTTGTCGTGCTTGAACTCGACCCGCCGCTCGAAGACGTAGTCGTTCGCCGCGTTGCGTTCCTGCGCCGGGTCGGGCTGGGGCAGGCCCAAGAGCGCGCAGAGTTCCTTGGCGAAGGATTGGAAGTTCGCCATCTCCGCCCCGCCCGAGGCGGTCCATCGGTCGATGAACGCGGAAATGCTGTCGGGATCGGCGGCAGGAGGCATGACCGAGAACTGAGAATCGAATTAAGAGATTTAGTGAAGCATTTACACCCGTAATACGAGTCAATTTGTCCCCGCCGGTTGATGTCGACGGAGATTGGGTCTCTGCTAAGGCTCGTGGTTCGGCTGAGCACGCCGCGCATACCCCCACCATCGTCGGAGATCTCCCGCCCATGCCCACCACCACCTCCCCGACCATCTATGTCGACGCCGATGCCTGTCCGGTTCGGGCCGAGGTGGAGCGGGTGGCGGGGCGGACGCGGGTGCCGGCGGTGATGGTCTCCAATGGCGGCATCCGGCCGAGCGCGGACCCGCTAATCTCCGTCGTCGCCGTACCCGACGGGCCGGACGCGGCGGATGACTGGATCGCCACCAGGGCCGGTCCGGGCGACGTCGTGGTGACCCGCGACGTGCCGCTGGCCGCGCGCTGCCTCGAGGCGGGCGCGGCGGTTCTGGGCCCGGGCGGGCGGGAGTTCACCGCCGCCTCCATCGGCCAGGCGCTGGCCGGTCGCGCCATTGCCCAGCACATGCGCGAGGTCACCCGCAATGAGACCCGCCACGCCGCCTTCTCCGCCGCCGACCGCCAGGCCTTCCTCAACGCCCTCGACCGCTTGCTGACCCGCGCGCGGCGTGGGTGACGGACGGGGTGGCGGCATCCTCGGTGAGGACGGGCGACCGGTCCCGGGTCTGCGGAGCGTCACTGCGTGCCGCACCGCGCACGGGACGACGATGTCCCAATTGCATGAAATGAACTGCATGAAATGAACCAAATCTCGTCGTCCCGTGCGCTGCGCAGCGCGTAGCGATGCGCTGCAGACCCGGGACCGGCATCCCGTCTTCGCGAACCACGCCACGCCGCCCCGCACGCCTCCCTTGCGCCCGCTCGCGCTTGCCCTGAGGGCCGCCGCTGCTATGGTCCGGCGCGACGCGCAACCCCCGCCAGACCGAGGTCCGCCCCATGATCCCGCGCTATTCCCGGCCCGAGATGACGGCCATCTGGGAGCCCGAGAACCGCTTTCGCATCTGGTTCGAGATCGAGGCCCATGCCTGCGACGCCCAGGCGGAACTGGGCGTCATCCCCAGGACCGCCGCCGAGGCGGTCTGGAAGAAGGGCAAGTGGGAGATCGCGCGCATCGACGAGATCGAGCGCGAGACCCGGCATGACGTCATCGCCTTCCTGACCAACCTGGCCGAGCATGTCGGCCCCGACGCCCGCTTCGTGCATCAGGGCATGACCTCGTCGGACGTGCTGGACACCTGCCTGTCGGTGCAGCTGACCCAGGCCGCCGACCTGCTGCTGGCCGATCTCGACGCGCTGCTGGCCGCGCTCCGGCGGCGGGCGGAGGAGCATCGCTACACCCCGACCATCGGCCGCAGCCACGGCATCCATGCCGAGCCGACCACCTTCGGGCTGAAGCTCGCCGGGCATTACGCCGCCTTCGCCCGCAACCGCGAGCGCCTGCTGGCCGCCCGGGCCGAGGTCGCCAGCTGCGCCATCTCCGGCGCGGTTGGCACCTTCGCCAATATCGACCCGCATGTGGAGGCGCATGTCGCCGCCAGGCTGGGCCTGGTGGCCGAGCCGGTCTCCACCCAGGTGATCCCGCGCGACCGGCATGCCATGTTCTTCGTCGTGCTCGGCGTCATCGCCGGCTCGGTGGAGAACCTGGCGACGGAGATCCGGCACCTGCAGCGCTCGGAGGTGCGCGAGGCGGAGGAGTTTTTCCACGCCGGCCAGAAGGGCTCCTCGGCCATGCCTCACAAGCGCAACCCGGTGCTGACCGAGAACCTGACCGGTCTCGCCCGCCTGGTCCGCGCCGCCGTCACCCCGGCGCTGGAGAACATCGCGCTGTGGCACGAGCGGGACATCTCCCACTCCTCGGTCGAGCGGGTGATCGGCCCCGACGCCACCATCGCGCTCGACTTCGCACTGGCCCGGCTGACCGGCGTCGTCGACCGGCTGCTCGTCTATCCCGACGCGATGCAGCGCAATCTCGACCGGCTGGGCGGCCTGGTCTTCTCCCAGCGTGTGCTGCTCGCCCTCACCCAGACCGGGATGAGCCGGGAGGAGGCCTATCTGTCGGTCCAAAGAAATGCCATGAAGGTCTGGGAAGGCGAAGCGAGCTTCCTGGAACAACTGAAGGGCGATCCGGATGTCACCCGCCACCTCGACGACGACGCGCTGGAGCGCCTGTTCGACCTCGCCTACCACACCAAGCATGTCGACACGATCTTCGCGCGGGTGTTCGGGACCTAGCCGGTCCGGCGGTCTCCTGGTCGCCGGGCTGGTCGCCGCGCTCGCCCTGCCCGCCACGGCGCTGGCCCAGAAGGGACCGGACAGCCAGCCGCCGCAGGGCGAGACCAGTCTCGGCCCGGCGCTGCACTACGTCGCCGAGGAGGACAATGGCTGCGTCTGGTACCACCGGCCGCAGGGCACGGACCTCACCGGCGGCTACCGGGTATCGGTGGACTGCCCGGACGCCCTCGCCTTCGACGCCGAGCGCCGGCGCACGGTGGCGCTGGAGGATGGCGAACTCCTCGCCTATCCGTGGGACAGCTTCGACATCGGCCTGCTGAGCGCCACCGTTCCCGGCTGGGAGGGCGGCTTCTACGACTGGACGATGTGGCTCGACCCGGCGACCGGGCGGCCGCGCGTCGCCCATATCGTCGACGCCGACGGCCCGCCGGAGACCGGCAAGGACGGCCAGCTGGTCTTCCGCTACCAGGGCCAGACGGTGACCAGCGAGCCGATCTATGGCGAGGGCACGCCCGGCATCATCCTGGTGGAGGAGCTGGCCAACGGCACCTGGAGCGTGGTCGACCGCATCGGCACCTTCCATTCCTCCGGCATGGCGCCGGGGCTGAACCCGGTCCGCGAGCTGATCCCGGATGACGGCCCGACGGTGCAGGCCGTCGCCGACGAGAACATGGCCGTCGACCGCGCCTTCGACTGGGTCGACGTCGACGACTTCGATTTCGACGCCGCCGCCCGGCAGCGCATCGTCGGCGCCGTCAACAACGCCTTCGAGGCCATGCCGGCGGCCGAGCGCGCGCCCTATCCGCCGGATTCGGTGTTCCTGGTGCCGATGGATGGACGCTATCTGGTGATGCCCGTGCTCTGGGGCGACCGGCCGCATCCGGTGGCGCCGATGTTCTGGTGCGAGAGCGAGGCCTGCCAGCAGATCAGCGCCCCGCTCGACCTCTCTGTCTTCGCCGAAACCGATGGCGAGAGCTGGCCGTCGCTGACCTATGAGCTGAGGGACGGCCATGTGCTGTTCACCCAGGAAACCGGCCTCGCCCCCGGTGCCGCCGTCTTCCGCGTCGGCGAGACGACCCCGCTATGGAGCGACCCCGACGCCCGCCGCGCCGTCTTCCTCAGCGTCGACCTGCCGGCGGGCGGCGGTTGAGGCGACGCAGCTGAGGCGCCCCATAATCTATTGTTATTAATGCTCTAGTGTCAGTCCCGCGAAAGCGGGAATCCAGGCCGGCGTGGCCGCCCGCACCGCCTCTGGGTCCCCGATCGAGTCGGAGATGACATCATGCGCGAGGTGGCGTCCGGTGAGGACGACCACCCGGTCCCGGCTCTCCGCTGACGCTCCGGCCGGGACGACGCAAACGTGTTCCTTGATCTCAACGTCGTCGTCCCGGATGCTGCGCGGCACGCCAGTGACGCGCTGCTGATCCGGGACCGGTCGAGCGTCTTCTCGAACCCGCGGCGCCACGGGGCTGCCGCGACCGCTGGCTAGTTCGTTTCGGTCATGATCTGGTCGTGCGCGACCTGCAGCAGCTCGTCCATCTTCTTGCGCAGGCGATGCTCGGACAGGTCGACATTGGCGGCCGACAGGTCGGCGGCGACCTTGTCGTGCACGTCGTTGTCGCCGGCCTCCTCGAAGTCGGACATCACCACCTCCTTGGCGTAGGTGTCCGCATCCGTCCCGGACTTGCCGAGGAGCTCCGCCGCCCAGATGCCGAGCAGCTTGTTGCGCCGGTTCTGGATCTTGAACAGCAGCTCCTGGTCGTGCTGGAACTTGGCCTCGAAGGCCTGCTTGCGATCGTCGAAGGTGGTCATCGTGGCGGCATCCTCTGGCGGCAGAATCCCTCGGCAGAATCCCTGCGGGATTGTCTATCCGGCGCGATCGGCGGACGCCCTTGCCGGCCGCCCTCGCGAAACTGCGGGAGACTTAGACGCTGAGCGGCGCCAATTCAATGATCCTGATAGGCCACGTCGGTGACGGCGGTCCGGCCGCCGCCCAGGCGTGCAGCCCCGCCGGGGCAGGGCTGCGCCCGGGCGAATTGTGGTGCCGGCCGCCGGTTGCTATATGACGGCCTCCGATTGACAGCGAGCGAAGCTGGCCCTACGCCAGTAAACCGAGTGGCCCATCCCATACCCATCGAGCGAGGCGCGACGACCCGCATGACCAAGCGCCGCCGAATCTATGAAGGCAAGGCGAAGATTCTCTACGAGGGTCCCGAGCCCGGCACCCTTGTGCAGTACTTCAAGGACGACGCCACCGCGTTCAACGCCCAGAAGCGCGGCGTCATCTCCGGCAAGGGGGTGCTGAACAACCGCATCTCCGAATTCGTCATGAGCCGGCTGACAGAGATCGGCGTGCCGAACCATTTCGTACGCCGGCTGTCGATGCGCGAGCAGCTGATCCGCGAGGTCGAGATCATCCCGGTCGAGGTGGTGGTGCGCAACATCGCCGCCGGCTCGATCTCCAAGCGTCTCGGCATCGAGGAGGGCGCGGCGCTGCCCCGTTCTATCGTCGAGTACTACTACAAGAACGACGAACTGGGCGATCCCCTGGTCTCCGAGGAGCACATCACCGCCTTCAACTGGGCGGCCCCCCAGGACCTGGACGACATGATGGCCCTGGCGCTCCGGGTGAACGACTTCCTCACCGGCCTGTTCCTGGGCATCGGCCTGCGCCTCGTCGACTTCAAGGTGGAGTTCGGGCGCATCTACAACGAGCACGGCGAGATGCGCATCATCCTGGCCGACGAGATCAGCCCGGACAGCTGCCGGCTCTGGGACGTGCATTCCGGCGAGAAGATGGACAAGGACCGCTTCCGCCAGGACCTCGGCAATGTCGAGGAGGCCTATCGCGAGGTCGCCCGCCGCCTGGGCATCCTGGAGGACGGGGAGGTGATCGAGCTCTCCGAGCAGAAAGGCGCCGAGGCGTGAAGGCGACCGTGCGCATCCGGCTCAAGGCCGGCGTTCTCGATCCGCAGGGCAAGGCCATCGGCCATGCCCTGAACGGCCTCGGCTTCGACGAGGTTGGCGAGGTCCGCCAGGGCAAGCTGATCGAGCTCGACATCGCCGAGAACGACCGCGAGACGGCGCGCAAGCGGGTCGAGGACATGTGCCGCCGCCTGCTCGCCAACCCGGTCATCGAACGCTACGACATCAGCCTCGACGGCTGAACCGATGCCGCCGAGCGCCAGCGCCGCCACCACCGACATCGCCGCGGCCGAGGCGGCCCTGATCGCCGATGCCGCCCGGCTGGCCCGTCGGGTGCCCGTGCTCGCCCCCGCCCTCGACCATGTCGAGCGCTTCCCCATCCGGCTGCGCGGGCCCGGCTTCGCCACGCTCTTGAAGATCATCCTCGACCAGCAGGTCTCCACCGCCGCGGCGGACGCCATGTGGCGGCGGCTCGAGTCGGCGCTGCCGGATGTCGAGCCGGAGGGCTTCCTCTCCCTCGATGCCGACACGTTGAAGGCCTGCGGCTTCTCCCGCCAGAAGGCCAATTACGGTCAGGCCCTGGCCCGCGCCATCCTCGACGGCTCGATCGACCTGGACCGGATCGCCGGTCTGGAGGACGCGCCGGCCATGGAGGCGCTGACGGCGCTGAAGGGCATCGGCACCTGGAGCGCGGAGTGCTACCTGCTGTTCGGACTCGGCCGCCGCGACGTCCTGCCGGCCAAGGATCTCGCCCTGCAGATCGGCTGGCAGATCGCCGCGAGGGTGGAGGCACGCCCCGGTCATGACGAGCTCTACGCGCTGGGCGAGGACTGGCGTCCGCACCGCAGCGCCGCCAGCTTCATGCTGTGGCGCATCTACATCGCCTGGCAGGCCGACCGTCGGGCCGAGGCGGCGGCAAGGAAGCCGGCAGGCGGCAAGCGAAAGGGCTGAGCGCCCGGACACCGGGACGCGGCCGTCCAGCGCCCGTCAGGTCCGAAAACTCGTTCCCCCGAAACCTGTTGAACCAGCCTCCCGCGAGCCCAACTCCAGAACAGGCACCCGATGCGTCCATCCGGACGCCAAGGGGGAACTGACCGGGAGTTGACGATGGCCGACCGGCTCGACGACCGCACGGAAATTTCCTTTCACGGCATCCAGCATTCCGACGCGCTGGAGAACTGGACCCGCCAGCGCCTGCGCAAGCTGGCGCATTACGAGGACGCCATCCAGTGGATCCAGGTCACCCTGGAGAGCCCGCACCGCCAGCCGCACAAAGGCACGCTGCAGACCACCGTGGAGGTGTCCATGCGCGGCGACCGGGCCGTCGCCAAGCGGGAGATGCGGCCGCACGAGGTGCACGCCAATCAGGACGCCAATGACTGTGTCACCGAGGCGATCGACGCGGTCGCCGAGCAGATCGAGCGCAAGCTGGGCAAGCGGCGCGACCCGCAACGCCAGGCCGAGGGCCCGCAGACCGGCCGTATCGTGCGCCTCAACCGCGAGGCCGGCTTCGGCTTCGTGGAGACCAGCGGCGGCATGAACCTGTTCTTCAACGACGTGCATTGTGAGGACATGGCCTTCGCCGATGTCGAGCAGGGACAGATGGTGCGCTTCGCGACCTCCGGCGAGGAAGGTGCCTACGGGCCGCAGGTCTCCTGGATCAAGCCGGTCGAACCGCTGGAACGGGCGCGTTCGAGCGGCTAGGCAGACCGCGTTTCGCCGCGAAGGCGCCGGTGCGGGCATCGAAAATCCATGACCAAGCCTTGCGCACGGACGCACTTGCCCCGGCCGGCGCCCATGGGTAAACCCGGGTCATGCGCGCCTGTGTCATCGTCTTCCCCGGCTCGAACTGCGACCGCGACCTGCTCGATGCCCTGACGCTGGTCACCGGGCGCCAACCGATTCCCCTCTGGCACCGCGAGACGGCGCTTCCCGAGGGGCTCGACCTGGTCGGTGTGCCCGGCGGTTTCTCCTATGGCGACTATCTGCGTTCGGGCGCCATGGCCGCGCGCTCGCCGATCATGCCGGCCGTCGTCAAGGCCGCCGAGCGCGGCGTCCCGGTGCTGGGCATCTGCAACGGCTTCCAGGTTCTCACCGAAGCCGGTCTGCTGCCGGGCGCGCTGATGCGCAACCGCGACCTGAAATTCCTCGGCCGGAACGTGGCGCTCAGCGTCGCCACGACCGACAGTCCGTTCACCCGCGCCTATGCCTCGGGCCAGCGCCTCGACCTGCCGGCGGCTCATCACGACGGAAACTATTTCGCCGACGACGACACGCTCGACCGGCTGGAGGGCGAGGACCTGATCGCCTTCCGCTATGTCCGGGAAGAGGGCCGGAACCCGAACGGCAGCCGGCGCGACATCGCCGGCATCCTGAACGGCCGGCGCAACGTGCTCGGCCTGATGCCGCACCCCGAACGCGCCGTCGACCCCGCGCTCGGCAACACCGACGGCCGCGCCCTGTTCGAGGGCCTGGTCACCGTGCTGGCGTGACGGAGCGGTCCCATACGCGCTTCCGTCGTCCCGTGCGCGATGCGGCGCGCAAGTGACGCGGTCGCAGACCCGGGACCGCGCGCCCGCCCTCTCCGACCGTCCAGCCTGGCCGCGCGAGGTTCCGGCTCTCGCTCGCGCGCGGCCGGAACGACGGGTGAGTTTATCGGGTCGTATGCCTCCCCGTGTCAGTCCCGCGCACGCGGGAATCCAAACGGCCCAGCCAGCCGATGCGCCTCCTGGATCGCCGC
>JAVKFF010000244.1:0-3534 GCA_040226215.1 Azospirillaceae bacterium | reverse complement strand
CTGAGCATCCGGAAGCCGCGCGCAAGGAGGATGATCAGGCCCAGGACTGCGAGCAGTCCCAGCACATAGCGGAGCCAGTCTTCGAAGCCGATCACCGCCGGTGCCGCCCCTCCGCTCCGGGTTCGGCCGGTGCCGGGCCGCCGCCGGGCGCGAGGCTGCGGTCCAGCACGGCCTTGCGCTCCAGCAGGCTCGCCTCCACCGCGTCGAGCTCGCGCATCACCCGCTCCAGGCGCGGCAGGAGGGGCTCCGCCTCTGCGCGCGGCAGTTGCGGCAGCAGGCCGACGATACGCTCCGCGCGCCGCGCCAGCGGCTTCATGTCGGGACAGTGCAGCGGATCGCCGCCTTCAAGGTCCCGGCGGATCCGCCCGATCAGCAGGATCAGTTCGCCAAGATCCGCATCCAGCGCGGCGCCACGGCCATCGCGCACTTTGCCATCGCCGGGCCCGGGATCGCCTGACGGGCCCGTGCCTGTCGGGCCAGGGCCGGACGAACCAGGGCCGGACGGCCGTGAACCGGCCGTGCCTTCGAGGGGCGGTGTACTGGATGTCTTGTTCATGCCGGCGCCGGTGCGTGATGCGACCGAACCAATGCCCGAATCGCGATCGGGTCATGGCAACTCCCCGGACTGGTACCCGGATTCGGCCTGCGCGTCACCTGTGGCCTGTCACCGGGCGAGGTCACGGCTGTCGCGCGCCATCCGCGCCGCCGGGCGACGGCGCACCGGTACCGGCGCCGGTGTCGAACACGGGGGCCTCGCGATTCTCGGCCCGGTAGACATAGGCAAGAATTTCCGCAACGGCGGCAAGAGCTTCCAGGGGTATCAGGGAATCCTCCTCGAACAGGGCCAGGATCTCGACAAGGTCCGCATCCTCGCGCACCTTCACGCCGTTCGCGAAAGCCAGCTGCAGGATCTGTTCCGCGACCGCACCGCTGCCGGTGGCCGTGATCCGGGGGCGGGGATCGCCCCGTTCCGGCCTGTGTTCCAGGGCCACGGCCCTGGCCGGGCCGCGGCGCGGCGGCTTCGGGCCATGCCACGAAGGCTCGCTTTGCTTCTGGTCCAGCGGGCTGCGCGGCGCGGGAAGCGCAGGCTGCGCGGTCGGCGGTTTCGGCGGGCGGGAAGCCATGTCTGATGCCCTGTGCTGGACGCCGCGGCGTCCTCCTGGTGCCGGATCCTGCGCGGCCCCGATGTCTTCGGCTACGCCATCCGGTGAATTGGACAAAGTCTTGCATAGGAAGCACTATACGTGCCACGGGGTGGCGCGAAGAGATTGCGGCTATTGGCGCCGGACCTGCGGCAGCGCCTCGTTTCGGGCGGGCGCGCCGGGACCGGCAGAAAACGATACCGGGCCGGCCAATCGGTCGGCCACGGCACAAAGTGACCCGGTATCGCGGCTCCGACCCCGGAGATCAGAATGGATTTGAACGACATACCGGTGCTCAGCGCGATCGGGCGGCGCCTGAACTGGCTGAACAAGCGCCAATCGGTGCTCGCCGAGAATATCGCCAATGCGAACACCCCCAATTATCGCGCCAGCGACCTGCAGCCGCAGTCCTTCAAGGAACTGATGCGCGGCGACCTGGACCGGATCAGCCTGAACAAGACCCATGACAGCCATGCCACCGGCACCTTGCAGGGCGAAAATGGCGGCACCCGGGTCAAGGGTTTCGAAGTCCTGCCCTCGGGCAATTCGGTCAACCTGGAGGCCGAAATCGTCAAGGTGGCGGAAACCCAGATCAATTATCAGGCGATCACGGGCCTGTATCGCAAGCAGATGGGGCTTCTGAAGATTGCCCTGGGCAAGAGCCGTTGACTGGCGCGGATGGCGCTGCCTGGCCCCGGTCCGCCGAACTGCGCGCGTATTAAGAATTTGTTAACCAATCGTGTGGGATTCTGTAGGCAAAAGTGGTTTGCCTTTTCAGAGGCTTGCCTTTAGACCAAGACAATAAGCGGACCGGCTGTTGCCGGGCGCGTCGACGGATTCGAGACGGGCCATGGATCTTACCAAAGCTATGATGATCTCGGCAGCCGGCATGCAGGTGCAGAGCACCCGCATGAAGGTGATCTCCGAGAATCTGGCCAATGCGGATTCCATATCCACCCGGCCGGGGGGCGACCCCTATCGCCGCAAGGTCCTCTCGTTCGCCAACGAACTGGACAAGAAAGCCGAAACGAACCTGGTGCGGGTGAAGCGGATCACCACCGACAGCTCGCCGTTCGGTCTTGAGTTCGATCCGGGCAACCCGGCCGCCGGGCCTCAAGGATATGTTAAGCTTCCCAACGTAAATTCACTTATCGAGGTCAGCGACATGCGCGAGGCGCAGCGGACCTACGAGGCCAACCTGACCGTCATCGAATCCGTCAAGGCGATGATGGCGCGAACGATTGACCTGCTGCGGTAGGCGGCCCTTGGCGGCCTGCCCTGCAGGCTGCACAACGTAACGGGTTCTTGTGATGGTGGATGTCAGAGCGGCGAGCCAGGCCTACTCCAACGCGCTCAACCAGATTTCCAAGACGCAGGGCGGCGGCGGCCTCGACAAGGCAGCCCGCGACCCTGCGACGAGTTTCTCGGAACTGGTCACCCAGGCGATCAGCGACACCGCCGGCGCCGTGCGCCAGAGCGAGAAGGGCGTTGTGAACGTGGTGACCGGCAAGGCGGAGATTGCCGACGTCGTGACGGCGGTGAACAACGCGGAAATGGCGCTGGATACTGTCGTCGCCGTCCGCGACAAGATCATTTCCGCCTATCAGGAAATCCTCCGGATGCCGATCTGAGGCATCGCCGCCTGAGAGCCGCTCTCCGGCACGCGACTCCGACCGATCCGTCGCGGCCCGGCAGCCGCCGGTTCCCCGCCGCCTGCCGGTTTCCAGCCGCCCGCCGGTTTCCAGCCGGGGTCCGGCCGGAATGCCGGCCCGATGCCTCGGGAGGCAGCACGGGCCGGGTGCCCGGCGGTCCCGAATCTGCCATCCTGTTCGCGCGGGCTGTCGCCGCGTGCGGCCACGGCCGGATGGAGCATATGGGGCGCGTATGGACACCGCCGACGTACTCGACATTGCCAACGATGCGATCTGGACCCTGCTGACGGTCGCCGGGCCGAGCATGGCTGTCGCCACCACCGTCGGTGTGCTGGTCGCCTTCTTCCAGGCGCTGACCCAGATTCAGGAGATGACCCTCACCTTCGTGCCGAAGATCGTCACGATCATGCTCAGCCTGCTGATCTTCCTGCCGTTCATGATGACCTCGATGATCGAGCTGATGCAGCGCATGATGGCCCGCGCGGTCGGGCTGTCATAGCCGGCGGGCCGGCACGGTGCCATGCGCGCGGGCGGCGACATTCCGGACCCGGCGATTGTCGACGGCCCGCTCCGGCGCCATGCCGGCAGTCATCGCTGCCTGACGGGGGTGCCGGACCATGTTGAACGAGATCGTACCGGGTGGCGTTTTCGCGTTCCTGCTGGTGTTCATGCGGGTTGGCGGGGCCATTCTGCTGATGCCCGGCATCGGCGAGATTCCCGAGCGGGTCGACTCGGTCGTC
>JAVKFF010000243.1:0-2459 GCA_040226215.1 Azospirillaceae bacterium | reverse complement strand
GCGGCCAGCAGCGCGCCGCCCGACCCGGTCAGCCCGGCATCCAGGCCGAGCTCGCCCATCGCGACGAAGCCTGCCAGCGCATCCTCGGGCAGCACCTCCATCGCCGCCAGCAGGCCCAGCGCGATCGGCAGGTCGTAATGGCTGCCCTCCTTGGGCAGGTCGGCCGGCGCCAGGTTCACGGTGATGCGCTTGGGCGGCAGGCTCAGCCCCACCGCCGAGAGGGCGGAGCGCACCCGCTCCCGGCTCTCGGTCACCGCCTTGTCGGCCAGGCCGACGATGGTGAAGGCGGGCAGGCCGGCGGCCACCTGCACCTGCACGTCCACCGGGACGGCATCCAGGCCCTGGAAGGCGATCGTGGCGATACGAGCGACCATGGCGGGCATTATGGCCGCCGCGACCGGCATCGGGTAGCGGCAGCAGCACCAGAAAAGGTCGGGGGCGGAGACCGGTGACCGCCGGGTGATTTCCCAGCTTTGTCAATTGCCTAGCTCTATTCCCTGTTGCGACCCGCGAATCGGCCGAGTCGTTGACGTGCGACTCGGGGGACACTACGTTCGGTAACCAACTGTCGGAGTCATGCAGATGGTCGCCAAGCGTCGAAACGTTCAGGGTTTCTCAAAGTCCGGTGGCGTGTCCATTGCCCGGCTGAAGAGCGCCTTGCCCCGCAAAGGCGCGACCGCCCGCGAAGCTGGCGTTCTTTCTGGAAAATCCGAGAATCGGAACAGTCGCACGACAGAGCCGAAGACGATTCCGCTGGCGTTCGAAGGTCCTCAAGGGCCCGACCTTCGGAAGAGCCTTGGGGTGAATGAACTGCCAGCAAAGCATGTCGAGGCACTGGAAAACTTCTCGGTCCCAGACGACTATCCCGACCTGAACCATCTGATGGATTGACCGTTGAAACTCCCGGAGCTTAGGCCGGGGGTTGTCATCCGGTACGATTATCTCTGGAAACATGAGCAAGATGCCGGACGGATGGACGGCACAAAGGATCGTCCCTGCGCCGTTGTCCTGGTGGTCGACACTGACGACGGCGGCAGACGGGAAATTGGCGTATGCCCGATCACTCACACTGATCCGGGTGCCATAAAAGGGATTCCGATACCCCACAGGGTTGCGGCTCATCTGGGGCTGGACGGTCGGCAATCTTGGATCGTCACAACAGAGCTCAACCTCATAATCCAAATCGGTTCGGCAATTCCTCCGGGCATCGTGCCGGCGTCAAGGACCGCCGATGTGTTCGGATATCTGCCCGATTCATTTCTGAAACAGATTATCGGAACTGTTCTTTCGCATCGAGAGGCCGGGTCCTTGGGGACTGTCGAGAGGGATGACGACACACAGGGTTTCCGGAATTCCTGCGGACAGTAGGCGTCCGCTTGCCCTGGCTCCGGATGCCATACGACATGTGCCGTTGCAGGGCATAGAGGCGAACCTTCAGCCCTCCCGCCGGCCCCCGGCCGCGGCGAGGCCCTTCAGGTAGGCGGCCCAGACCGCGTCCCGGTCGCGGCCCATGTCGTAGAAATAGGCCCAGGAATAGATGCCGCTGTCATGGCCGTCGTCGAAGCGCAGGCGCACCGCGTAGGAACCGACCGGCTCGATCGCGGCGATCCGCACATCCTTCTTGCCGCCGACATAGCTGCGCTGGCTGGGGCTGTGGCCGCGCACCTCGGCAGAGGGGCTTTCCACCCGCAGGAATTCCGGGGTGAAGGCGAAGCTCTCGCCCGGGAAGCTGATTGTCAGGGTGCCGCCGTCCTTCGACAGGCGGATTTCCTCCGGCGCCGGGCGGCCGGCGGCCTCGTGCGGGCTGTCGGCCATGCCGTCAGTCCAGCGGCCGGGCCTCGTCCACCAGCATGATCGGGATGCCGTCGCGGATCGGGAAGGCCAGCCTGGCGGCGTCGCTTACCAGTTCCTGCCGCTCCCGGTCGTAGCGCAGGCTCTCCTTGGTCACCGGGCAGACCAGCAGTTCCAGCAGCTTGGGATCCACATCCGCCCGCGCCGGGCCGGCAGGCGTCATTTCGTCCGTCATCTCGCTCTCCTCACACGCGCGCAGCCGCTTCGCACGGCGCCCGACCGCAGTCAATGTCAGTTCGGCCTGGCCGGCGGCGCACCCTCGCCGTTCCCGCCACCGTCGAGCGCCGCCATTTCCATCAGCGCCACCAGGGTGCGCGCCCGCTCTGCCGCATCGGGGGCCTCCAGCAGGGCCTGCTTCTCGCCGGGCGAGAACGGGCAGATCATCGCCAGGGAGGTGACCAGGGTCGGCAGCGGCGCACGGTTGATCGACTCCCAGTCCGCCGGGATCCCGGTCGCCGTCAGATAGGCGCGCAACGCCGCCAGCAGGCGCTTGCCATCGACCTCGCCCTCTTCGGCGGGCGCCAGGTCGCCGTCGAACCCGGCATAATCCGCCACCACCTGGCGATAGCCGGTGGTCACGGACAGCTCTTCGACGATGCGGAACCGGG
>JAVKFF010000242.1:0-8344 GCA_040226215.1 Azospirillaceae bacterium | reverse complement strand
GCCGTACTTGGACGCCTGCAGCCGCCAGCAGAACAGCACCGCGAGGGCGAGGATGGCCAGCGCAAGGTAGAAATAGCTGCCTTCGCCCTGCAGCTCGACGATGCCGATCGACGGCGCCGGGATGCCGGAGATCCCGTCCATGCCCCGGGTCACTTCGCGCCAGTTGAAGAAGACATGGCGCATGATCTCGCCGAAGCCGAGCGTCGCCAGGGCGAGATAATGGCCGCGCAGCCTGAGCGCCGGAATGCCGATGGCAAGGCCGGCGATGCCGGTCACGATGCCGGCCGCCAGGAAGCCCGGCCAGAACAGCAGCCCGCTGCCGCCCTCGGTGATCAAGGCGGCCGTGTAGGCCCCTATGCCGAAGAACCCGGAATGGCCGAGGGCGACCTGCCCGGTATAGCCGAGCACGATGTTCAGGCTGACCGCCAGGAGCCCGAAGACCAGGGCGAGGTTGACGATCCGCATGTGATAGGTGGAGGTCACCACGAGCGGGATCGCGAGCAGCAGGACCACCAGGATTGCGATTGCGAGCGAGCGTCTGTTCATCGTTCAGACCCGCTCTGCCACACGCTCGCCGAAGATCCCGCGCGGGAACACGACGAGGAAGAAGATCAGGACGCCGAAGGCGACCGCGTCCTTGTAGACCGACGAGATGTAGACGGCGACGAAGATCTCCAGCAGCCCGACGATCAGGCCGCCGACGACGGCGCCGGGCACGCTGCCGAAACCGCCGATGATCACCGCGATGAACGCCTTGAGGATCAGGTTGAGGCCGATCTCGGTGTCGAGAAGGAAGATCGGCGCGACCAGCACGCCGGCGACCCCGGTCAGCCCCGCGGCGACCACGAAGGTGATGGCGATCATCCGGTTCGGGCGGATGCCCATGAGCTGGGCCACTTCGGCATTCTGCGCCGTCGCGCGCATGCGCCGCCCGAGGTCGGTCCGGAAGAACAGCAGGTACTGCAACAGCAGGACGAGCGCGGTAACGGCAATGATGAAGAGATGTTCCGGCGTCAGTACGACGCCGGAGACATCGACGCTGCCGGTCTCGAAGAACGAGGGCACCTTCAGCGGATTGGGCCCCCAGACCAGCAGCGCCAGGTTCCGCGCGAAGATGGAGAACCCGATCGTCGCCGTGACGAAGGCCAGGAACGGCCGCTCCCGCAGCGGATAGAACAGCACCCGCTGGTATATGAAGCCGAAGCAGCCCATCGCCACGACTGCCCCCAGGGCCGCCGCCCAGTATGGGGCGCCGGTGCCGGCGGCAGAGTAGAAGACGAACCCGCCCAGCATCACGAGTTCGCCTTGCGCGAAGTTGAGGCCGTGGGTGGCGTTGTAGATCAGGATGAAGCTGAGGCCGACCAGAGCGTAGATACTGCCCATCGCCAGACCCGATGCGATGATCTGAGCCACCTTTTGCCCTTTCGGTTCCCGGTGCCCGCTGACGCGATCGCGGTCAGTTGCTGTAGCGGCGGACGACTTCGATCTTGCCGTCGGGCAGGAACTTCATGATCGCCGCGTTGTGCCAGAGATTGCCTTCCTCGTCGGCCTTGTAGGTGCCGATCACCCCCTCGTAGGAGGCGTCCCGCAGCCCGTCGCGGATCTTCTCGCGGTCCGCGCCCTGCTGCCTCATCACCTGGATCAGCATGTTCATCGCGTCGTAGTAGTGCGTCGCGTAGATATCCGGCTCGAACCCGGTCTTCTCCTTGTACGCCTTGACCCAGGCCTGGACCGCCGGCTTCTCGCTGAGCGACGGGATCACGTCCGGCCCTTCGCAATAATGCCCCGCCACTTCCTCGGCGCTCACCAGGCCGCGCAGCACCGAGACGCAGAGCGAGCCCGAGGCGATGTGCGGCACGTCGACTCCCAGCTGCTTCATCTGCTTGACCAGCAGGGCCTCGTCCACCGGATGGCCCTGGGACACGATGGCATCCGCACCGGCATTGACCATCTGCAGGATCGGCGCGGTCAGGTCCTTGTCCGTCGGTTGATAGGACGCGATGGAGACGGGCTCCAGGCCGTACAGCTCCTTGAGGAAGCCGGCCGTGTTGTCGCGGCCGGAATAGCCCCACTCGTTTGCCACATGGAGGATGCCGATCTTCTTCTTGCCGAGATCCTCCACCAGGTAGCGGGTCCAGTTCTCCTTCGCGATCGCGTCGTGGGTGCTGTTCCGGAAGAAGTAGTCGGCGCCCTGCTGCGTCACCTTGCGGGTGCTTGGCCCGGCGATCAGCGGCACCTTTGCCTGCTCTGTCGTCGGCATGATCGCCAGGATCTGCGTGCCCAGCGCCGGGCCGAACACCGCGACGGGGTCACCGCGCATCACCTTGTTGATCGCGTTGATCGCCACGGTGTTGGAGGCCTGGCTGTCCTCCACGACAAGTTCGATCTTCCGGCCATCGATACCGCCTGCCGCATTGGCGTCGGCGACCGCCATTTCGAGCGCGTCGACGAAGGGCTTGCCATAGGGGGCGAGCACGCTGGTGATCGGCAGCACGACCCCCACCTCGATTTCGTCTTCCGCGTTCGCCTGTGTCGACAGCAGCACCGGCGCGACTCCCATCGCGGCAATGACGCCGGCCAGCGATACGCTCCTTGCGAGATTCTGGACTCTCATGACTCGGCCCCTTCTTTCCTGTCAGCATTGGGCGCCATGGCGCCGGTTGGCGGCATCCGACCGCCTCGGCCCGCCGGCATCAGATACCGCCGGGACGCTCTCCGTCGTTCGCCTCGGAGAAATGCACGTGCACGACCCGCCAGTCCCCGTCCTCCTTGCGGAAGACCATCGTGGAGCGGGAGACGAAGTCCCGGTCGACATGCTGCTTGTCCCCGGGCCGCGGGTCGGTGCCGACCCATTCCATCTTCGTCTTGCGATGGCACCAGACGACCGCCAGGTCGCCGTTCACCACGCCGCCGATGTCGTAGGGGATCCATTCGCCGGTATTCACCTGGTCGGCGTAGTACTGCCACAGGCGCACCCAGTGCTCCGGCCCGTTATAGGTATGGCCGTTCAGGTTGAAGTAGGTCGCATGGGCATCGCGGGTCCAGATCTTCTCCTGCAGCCGCGGCCAGTCGAAACTGGCATTGGCCTGCAGGTAGGCCCGATGCTGCCCCATGATGCGCGCCCGATCCTCGGCGCTGCCGCCGTGAAGCTCCGCCTCATCCGCCTTTGCCTCAGTCATCTGCCTCCAGCCTCCTGTCCTGAAAGAGAATTGGCCCGGCCAGGAACTCGCGCACATTGTCCGGGAAATGGCCGAGAACGGCGCGCATCGCGCGCTTTGCCGCCGCCGGATCGCGGCGTTCGATCGCGTCCACCACCTCCATGTGCGACGCGATGTCCGCACATACCGATGCCGGATCGAGGCGGGGAAGGCCGAAGTACCAGAACCGCGCGGCATCGTTGTGGATCAGGGTGACCTGACGCAGGAGCATCGCGTTGTGGGTCGCACTGGCGAGCGACTGGTGGAAGGCGCGATCCATGCGCACCAGCCGTCGGAAATCCCGCGCCTCCACCACCTGCTCGAATCCTTCGAGCGCCTGCCGCATCGCCGCGATCGCGGTTGCATTGGCACGCTCGGCCGCAAGTTCGGCCACGCCGCCCTCGAGCATGACCCGGGCTTCGAACACTTCGCGCAGTTCGCGGATGCCCAATGTGCCGATGCGCGTGCCGATGCGCGGCTGCCGTTCCACCAGCCCCTCCAGGGACAGGCGGTAGAGCGCGTCGCGCACCGCAGCCAGGCCGAGCTTGTGATCCTCCGCCAGGGTCTTCTCGTCGACCGCCGACCCGGGGACGAGATCGCCGTAGATGATCGCGAAAAGCAGCCGCTCATAGGCGGAATCCCGGCGCCTGCTTCCGCCCTGGGGATCGCCATCCGGCTGTGCGACAGATTTCTGCAATTGCAAATTCCGCGTTCAATGAGCTGAAACTGACATTTCACTTTGCTTTGAAACCGTGACCGATGCAGGATTGCGCGTCAAGGGAAATTGAGGGAGGAAGCATGTCGGCGAGTGCGAATGAGGCGCCCTGCCTGCTGTCGATCGCGGAAATCGGCAGGCTCTACCGGCGGCGGGAACTGTCGCCGGTCGATGTTGTCGCCGCCTGCCTCCAGCGGATCGAACGCCTGAATCCGCAGGTGAACGCGTTCGTCACCGTAACCGCCGACAGCGCCATGGCGGCGGCACGCCGCGCGGAGCGCCGGTTTGCCAGCGGCGAACCCGACAGGCTGAACCCGTTGTTCGGCATTCCCTTCACGGTGAAGGACACCCTGCCTACCGCCGGCGTGAGGACCACCTCGGGATCGCCGTTGTTCGCCGATGCGGTGCCTGCGGCGGATGCCGCGGCGGTTGAGCGGCTGCTGCAACGGGGCGCCATTCTCCTGGGCAAGACGAACACCCCGGCCTTCGGATGGATGGGTGTCACCCAGAACCTGCTGTTCGGCGTGACGCGGAATCCCTGGAACCCGGAGCTGACCTGCGGCGGCTCGAGCGGCGGCGCTGCCGTCGCCACGCTGTGCGGCATGGCACCGCTGAACATCGGCACCGATGGCGGCGGCTCCTTGCGGATCCCTGCCTCGTTCTGCGGGATCCTCGGCTTCAAGCCGTCCTTCGGTCGCGTGCCGAACCACCCCGGCGGGCCGAACTGGAGCCTGCAGCATGTCGGACCGATGGCACGCAGCGTGGCCGATCTTTCCGTCGCCTACCAGGAACTGGCCGGGCCGGACGAGCGGGACCCCTATTCGCTGCCGGCCGAACCGCCCAGGCCGGAGGCCGACGGGGAACCTCCGCTACGCGTGCTGTTTTGCGACGACCTGGGCTTTGCCGAAGCGGTTGACCCCGAGGTCGTCGAGATCTGCCGCAGGGCGACCGCGCGCCTGTCGGAAGCCGGTCACGACGTGGCGACCGGACGCCCGGGCTGGCCCTCGCCGATGCGATTCTGGCAGACCCTGTTCACGGCCGGCCTGGCGCGACGGCTCGGCCCGTCCGCCTCCGAGCGGCCCGATGCCTTCGAGCCGGAACTGCTGGGCTACGTGAAGGCTGGCGAGCGGCTGGGCCCGTTCGACTTCTACGATGCGGGGCTGGCGCGCATCGAATGGTGGCAGCATGTGCGCGCGACGTTCGAGCAGGCCGACGTGCTGGAGATGCAGGCTGTCGCCTGTCCACCCTTCGCCGCCGGGCGGCGCACCGTCGGGACGATCGCCGGCCGGGAAATCTCCTTCTACGGCTGGAGCCCCTTCAGCGCGCCATTCAACCTGACCGGCCAGCCGGCGATCAGCATCCCCGCCGGCCAGACCAGGAGCGGCCTGCCCGTCGGCCTGCAGCTGGTGGGATCCCGCTTCGCAGACCGGCAGCTCCTGCGGCTGGCCGCGACCCTGGAGCTGCTCAACCCATGGCCGACCGAGCCGCCGGCCTTCGGCTAGGGCGCATCAGTGCTGCCACAAACCCCCTGCGAGCACGACCGCCTTCAGCACCAGCCGATGGTCGCCCACCAGCGTTTCGCCCAGCGCGTCGTGATAGTCGAAGCGACCCTTCTCGACCGCGAGCACGGTGGCGTCGCCCGCCGCGCCGACCGCCAGGGTCCCGAGGTCCGGGCGGCGCAGGGCCTTCGCTGGCGCGGCGGTCACCGCACGGATCAGCGCCACGGTGTCGATGCCGAGATTGGAGAACTTCGACATGGTCGCCAGCAGATCGAAGGCGGGCCCGTCGATGCTGAGCGCATGCACGTCGCTGGAGATCGCGTCCGGCGTGAACCCCTTTGCCAGCATGCCGCGGGCCACGGCGAAGCCGAACGATGCGCCGCCATGCCCGATGTCGAAGAGCACGCCGCGCTCGCGCGCCAGCATCACGTCGTCCCAGACCTCCCCGTCGGCACGCAGCACGGTATTGGGAAAGGGACGGAAGCAGTGGGTGAAGATGTCCCCCGGCCGCAGCCGCGAAAGGACGTCGCGCCGGCTGGGCGGCGGGTCGTCGATATGCGCCATCACCGGCAGGCCGGCCTCCTCGGCGACTTCCAGTGCCATCTCCAGGGGGGCGACCCCCTGGGCCGCGCTGGCGGTGCGGCCGACGCGGACCTTGATTCCGACGATCAGGTCGCGGTTCTCGTTGACCACGCGCAGGCACTCGCCCGGGTGCAACAGCCGCAGTTCGCCGCATTCCCCGACCATCACCTTGCTGCTGAAGGCATAGATGCCGGGGAAGGCGATGTTGAGGAAGGCCAGCACGCGCAGCGGCGTGGCCTCGATGACATGCCTGCGAAAGCCGTGGAAGTTCGCGGCCCCGGCACTTCCCGCATCGATGAGGGTTGTGGTGCCCGCGCGGCGGGCCACCATCTCGGCATCGACGCCCATGGCGGTCCCGCCCCAATAGACATGGGCGTGCAGGTCGATCAGGCCGGGACAGACGATGCAGTTCGAAACGTCCCGCTCCGCGGCCGCCGGCCCGGGAAGCACCGCCTCGATCGCAGCGACCCTGCCATCGGCGAACGCGATGTCCGCCACCCGGTCGGTGCCTTGTGCAGGATCCACGACGCGGCCCTGCCGCAGGATCAGATCGTACATGCAAGCCCCTTTCCGGTTACCGGATCACGCCGGGGATCTAACGCCGCTTTCGCGGCATGGATCAAGCGGATTGACATTGCGGCCGGCCAGTGCCGCGCCCGCATCCATTTACAGGTACCGCGATGACCGACGAGATTCCAACTGCCTGCACCGCGCTCGAGAGGTTCTCGACGGGCGAACTCTCGCCGCTCGGGCTGGTCGAGGACTGCCTGCAGCGCATCCAGGACGGCGACGCCGAACTGCAGGCCTGGTCCCATCTCGCGACGGACTCGGCGATCGCGGCCGCGCATTGCCTCGAGGGCTGCGCGCCGGACCGGGCGACCGCTCCGCTGCGGGGTCTGCCGGTCGGCGTCAAGGACATCTTCGACACCCACGACATGCCGACCGCCTATGGCTCGGCGATCTTCGCCGGCCACCGGCCGGCGGCGGATGCCAGTGCGGTGGCGCTGCTGCGGGCTTCCGGCGCCATCGTCCTGGGGAAGACCGCCACGACCGAGTTCGCGGCCTGGCCCCCGGCCCGGACCCGCAATCCGGTGCACCCGGGCCACACGCCGGGCGGATCCTCCTCCGGCTCGGCTGCGGCAGTCGCCGCAGGGATGGTGCCTGTCGCATTGGGCACCCAGACATTGGGCTCGGTGATCCGTCCCGCCTCCTATTGCGGCATTGTCGGGTTCAAGCCGAGCTTCGGCCGGATCGTCCGGGTCGGCGTGCGCGCATTGGCGGAATCGCTGGACACCATAGGCATTCTGGCGCGCGAGGTTGCCGATTGCGCGCTCGTCTACCGCTGCCTGTCGGGCGTCCGGCCGGTCCCCGTCCCGGAAGATGCGGACTGCCCCAGGCCGACGATAGCGTTCTGCCGGGGGCCAGACTGGCAGCTGGCGGCGCCGGCCGCCCGCGAGGCGATGGAGCGCTATATCGAGTCGCTGCGCATCTCGGGGCTGGCCGTCGAAACCCTGGACCTGCCGGCCGAGTTCGATGGCCTTTCCGCAGCGGCGCGGGCGATCCACGACTTCGAACTGTACCGGGGTTTCGCGGACGAGCGCCTGCGTCACCAGGAGCTGCTGAGTGAATCCTTCCTGCTGGGGCTCGAAAGGGCGGCACGCCACACCGCCCCCCAGCATGCCGCCGCCGTCGCGCTTGGCGCACAGTGCCGGCGCCGCTTCGCGGCACTCTGCCGCGATCACGGGCTCGACGCCGTCCTGTGCCTGAGCGCGACCGGCGAGGCGCCGGAAGGTCTCGCCAGCACGGGCGATCCGGTCATGAACAGTTCCTGGACTCTGCTCTACGCCGCCTGCGTCTCCATCCCGTTGCTGCAGGGGGTGCGCGGGCTGCCGATCGGGGTGCAGGTCGTCGCGCCGCAGTTCCGGGACGAGGCCGCGCTGCGCGTGGCGCAAGATCTCCTGTCACGCAGCCGCACCGGCGCCGGCAGCACCGCGGGTGCGGGTGCCTGAGCTGCCGGCGCATGGCAGGGCGATGGCCCTCCGGCAGGGCCGGCCGGTGCCGCGCTACTCGTTGATCTCGGGCTCGACGAGCCTGGCGAGCTTCCACAGGGAGTCCTGCCAGCCCAGATAGCAGGCCTCGGGCGGTATCGCCTCCGGGATGCCCTGCTGCTCGACATTCAGTTCGGTGCCGACCGAGACCGCCTTCAATGTCACGGTGACCGTCATCTCGCCCGGCAGATCGGGCGTGTCGAAGGCGTCCGTGTAGACCAGCCGTTCGTCGGGCACGAGGTCGAGATAGGTCCCGCCGAAGGCATGGCTGCCGCCGGTGGTGAAGTTCCGGAACGTCATCCT
>JAVKFF010000241.1:0-17337 GCA_040226215.1 Azospirillaceae bacterium | reverse complement strand
CCCGGTCGCGCGAGGTTCCGCATCTCCGCTTCGCTGCGTGCGGAACGACGGATAATTTTCTCATCATTTCTTCGTCGTTCCGGCCGACCGCAGGGAGAGCCGAAACCTCGCGCAGCCAGGCTGGGACTTCGGCGAAAACGGGCGCGAGGTTCCGCATCTCCGCTTCGCTGCGTGCGAAACGACGATGGAATTTTTTCACCAAATCAACTCCGTCGTTCCGGCCGACCGCAGGGAGAGCCGGAACCTCGCGCAGCCAGGCTGGGACTTCGGCGAAAACGGGCGCGAGGTTCCGCATCTCCGCTGCGCTGCGTGCGGAACGACGGTGGAGTTTTTTATCAGTTCGGCGTCATTCCAGCCGACCGCAGAGAGAGCCGGAACTTCGCGGTCGACTTCGCGCTAGATCTACCGGACGCTGACGATCGAACCGCTCCGGCGCTATAGTCGCCGCGACATCCCGCAGCCAGCGCCTGTCCCCACCGCATGCAGCTTACCCTCAAGCAGGTCACCTACTTCCTCGCCGTCGCGGAGGCGGGATCGGTGTCGCGCGGAGCGGCGTCGCTGGGCATCTCGCAGTCGGCGCTGACCGAGGCGCTGAAGCAGCTCGAGGGGCAGACCGGGGCGACGCTGTTCACGCGCCATTCCAAGGGCGTCGACCTGACCTATCAGGGCCATCAGTTCCTGCGCCACGCCCATTCCATCCTGGCCACGGTGGCGGATGCGGAGAAGGCCATCTCGACCCGGCCCGAGGCTGTTTCGGGAGAACTCAATCTTGGCGTTACATCAATGGTTTCCGGCTATTTCCTCGCCCATATTCTCGCCCGGTATCGGCGCATGTTCCCCAATGTCGAGGTGCGGGTGATCGAGGACGAGCGGGCCTATATCGAGCACCTGCTGGTCAATGGCGAGCTGGGGGCGGGGCTGATGATCACCTCCAACATGGAGGACACCTACGCGCTCGAGCACGAGGTGCTGATGCGCTCGCGCTTCCGGGTCTGGATGCCGCCCGACCACCGGCTCTGCCGGCAGGAGGCGATCGCCATCGCCGACATGGCGGAGGAGCCGATGATCGCGCTGTCGACCGACGATATCACGGAGTCGCTGGCGACCCACTGGCGGGCCGCCGGCGGCGAGCCGCGCATCGTGCTCAAGACCTCCTCGGTGGAGGCGGTGCGCAGCCTGGTGGCCACCGGTGCCGGCCTCGCCATCCTGCCGGACATCGCCTACCGGCCCTGGTCGCTGGAGGGCGACCGCATCGAGGCACGAACCCTGTCGGCGGCGATCCCGCAGCTTGACCTCGGCATCGCCTGGCGGCGCGGCTCCGACGTGCCGGAAACCGCGGCGCACTTCATCGAGATGACGCGCGAAGACGCCGCGCTGAGAAATCGATAGTCGAGGCGAAGCCATCGGAATTTCCGATACAATTTCACCGGACTTCCGATTTCCCGTAATGGCGCGAAGCCGCATAGAGTTTCGGTCGAGGTGAGCGGCGGCGCCCAAGCCGCCCCGTCGGACAGAAGGAGGCCTCGACATGGACTTCATGCGCACCCCCCTGGTGCGGACCGCCGCGTCCGCTATTGCCATCCTGGCACTGAGCGGCCCGGCTTTCGGCCAGGCGACCGAGATGCTGCAGACGGTCGGCGAGCCGGAAGGCGAGCTCCGCATCGTCGCCTGGCCGGGCTATATCGAGCGCGGCGACACCGACCCCGCCTTCGACTGGGTGACCGGCTTCGAGGAGGCGACGGGCTGCATGGTGCGCGTGCAGACGGCGGCGACGTCCGATGAAATGGTGGCGCTGATGAACGAGGGCGGCTTCGACCTCGTCACCGCCTCGGGCGATGCCTCGCTGCGGCTGATCTATGGCGGCCAGGTGCAGCCGGTGAACACCGATCTGGTGCCCAGCTGGGGCACGGTGGACGAGCGCCTGCAGTCGGCCGAATGGCACACGGTGGACGGCGTGCATTACGGCGTGCCCTACCAGTGGGGCTCCAACGTGCTGATGTACAACACGGACGTCTTCCCCGAGGCGCCGGAGAGCTGGAACGTGGTCTTCGAGGAGATGACCCTGCCCGACGGCCAGGGCAATGTCGGCCGGGTGGAGGCCTTCGACGGGCCGATCCACATCGCCGACGCGGCCCTCTACCTGATGCACCACCAGCCTGAACTCGGCATCCAGGATCCCTACGAGCTGACCGAGGAGCAGTACGCCGCGGCACTCGACCTCCTGCGCCAGCAGCGCGAGATCGTGCTGCGCTACTGGCACGACGCCTTCGTGCAGATCGACGACTTCACGAACGAGGGCGTGGTGGCCTCGGGCTCCTGGCCGTTCCAGGTGAACATCCTGCGCGCCGGCGGGGCGCCCATCGCCTCGACCATCCCGGTCGAGGGCGCGACGGGCTGGGCCGACACGCTGATGATGCATGTCAACGCACCCAACCCGAACTGCTCCTATCTGTGGTTCGAGCACTCGCTGTCGTCGAACCTGCAGGGCGATCTCGCGGCCTGGTTCGGCTCGGTGCCGTCGGTGCCGGCTGCCTGCGAGACTTCCGAGCTGCTCGGCCCCGACGGCTGCGAGATCAACGGCATGGGCAATTTCGAGCGCATCTGGTTCTGGCGCACGCCGCGTTCGGACTGCGGGACCCAGGAGAGCTGCGTGCCCTACTACCGCTGGGTGACCGACTACATCGCGGTGCTCGGCGGACGCTGACCGGCACCTCATGCCCCCTCACGACACGGCGGCCGGCTCCGTGCCGGCCGCCACGGTGACGCGCGCCATGGGTGATGCCGAAACGACCGCGATCCGCTTCGAGGGCGTGAGCCGGCACTTCGGTCCGGTGATCGCGCTCGACCGGGTCTCCTTCGAGATCAGGGACGGCGAATTCTTCTCCATGCTGGGGCCGTCGGGGTCCGGCAAGACGACCAGCCTGCGCCTGATCGCCGGCTTCGACTTCCCCACCGCCGGACGCATCACCCTGCACGGCAAGGACGTGGCAGGCGTGCCGCCCTTCGACCGCGACGTCAACACGGTCTTCCAGGACTATGCGCTGTTCCCCCACATGTCGGTCTGGGAGAACGTCGCCTACGGCCTGATGGTGCGCCGGATGCCGCGCCGCCAGCGCCGGGAGGAGGCGGCGCGGATGCTGGCCATGGTCAAGCTGGAGGGCCTGGCCGAGCGGCGGCCGGGACAGCTTTCCGGCGGACAGCGCCAGCGCGTGGCATTGGCCCGGGCGTTGGTCAACCGGCCGTCGGTGCTGCTGCTCGACGAGCCGCTCGGCGCCCTCGACCTCAAGCTGCGCGAGCAGATGCAGGACGAGCTGAAGGCCCTGCAGCGGCAGGTCGGCATCACCTTCATCTACGTCACCCACGACCAGGGCGAGGCGCTGGCGATGTCGGACCGGGTGGCGGTGTTCAACGACGGGCGGATCGAGCAGATCGGCAGCCCACGGGCGATCTACGACCAGCCCCGCACGGCCTTCGTCGCCGGCTTCGTCGGCGCCTCCAACCTGTTCGATGCGGCGACGGCGGAACCGCTGATCGGCGAGGCCCGCGCTTTCGCCGTGCGGCCGGAACGCATCCGGTTCCTGCAGCATGGCGAGCGTGCTGGCGACCGGGCGGTCGAGGCTAATGGGACCGTCCGCTCGGTCACCTTCCTGGGCGCTCACCTGCGCGCCATCGTCGCCCTGGCAAACGGTGACGAAGTCAAGGTGGCGGTGGCGGCCGACCAGGCTGTCGAGCCAGGCTCGGCCTGTCGCATCGCCTTCGACCGGTCGGCCATCAATGTGCTGTCCGATGCGCCACTGGGCGGTCCGGCGCCGGGCGAGGCGGCGAGATGACCGCCTCGGCGACAGCGATCCCGCGCCTGCCGGACGACAGCTGGCCCCGCCGCATCAGTCGGGTGCTGTTCGCCCATCCGGGCCTGCTGCTGTTCCTGCTGATCGCGCCGCCGCTCGCCTGGCTCGGCATCATCTATCTGGGCTCGCTGTTCGCCTTCCTGGCGCACAGCCTGTTCTCGATCGACGGCTTCACCGGGCAGATCGTCTACGAGGTCAGCCTCGACACCTTCGACCGGCTGCTGACCGCCGCCAATCTCGACGTCATCGCGCGCACCGTGCTGATGGCCACGGCCGTGACGCTGACCGACGCGGCGATCGCCTTTCCCATCGCCTACTACGCCGCGCGCTACGCCAGCCCGCGGGCCAAGGCCTTCTTCTACCTGGCGGTGATGCTGCCCCTGTGGTCGAGCTATCTGGTGCGCGTCTATGCCTGGAAGCTGGTGCTGGCGCGCGAGGGCATCATCCCCTGGGCCGCGGAGCAGTTGCACCTGACCTGGCTGCTCGAAGCCGTCCTGGGCATACCGGTGATCGGCGGGGCGACGCTGTCGACCTCGTATATCGGCACCTGGGTGGTGTTCTGCTACATCTGGCTGCCCTTCATGATCCTGCCGATCCAGGCCTCGCTGGAGCGGGTGCCGCGGACCCTGGTCGAGGCCTCGGCCGATCTCGGCGCCCATGGCGGCACGACCTTCCGCAAGGTGATCCTGCCCCTGGCGCTGCCCGGCGTCGTCGCCGGCTCGATCTTCACCTTCTCGCTGACGCTGGGCGACTACATCATCCCCGGCATCATCGGCTCCTCGCGGCCGTTCATCGGCCAGGTGGTGCAGTCGCTGCAGGGAACGGCGGGCGACATTCCGCTGGCGGCGGCGTTCTCCGTCGTGCCGATCCTGGTGATGGCGATCTACCTTACGATCGCCAAGCGGCTGGGGGCGTTCAATGCGCTCTGAACGCATCGGCCGGCCGTCCCTGGGCCTGAAGCTGGCGGCGCTCGGCGGCATCATGTTCCTGCACGTTCCGCTCGGCTTCATCATCCTCTACGCCTTTTCCACCGAGGAGCGGAGCTATCAGTTCCCGCCGCCGGACCTGACGCTGGACTGGTTCGCGGTCGCCTGGGGGCGGGAGGACATCTGGGCGGCGATCGGCCTGTCGGTGCAAGTGGCGCTGGTCGCCACCGCGATCGCCCTGGTGCTGGGCACGCTGTTCGCCGCGGCGCTGTTCCGCTGGCGCCATTTCGGCCGCGACACGCTGACCCTGCTCGTGATCCTGCCGATCGCGCTGCCCGGCATCATCACCGGCATCTCGCTGCGTTCGGCCTACGGGCTCGCCGGCATCGACTTCTCGGTCTGGACCATCGTGATCGGCCACGCGACGTTCTGCGTGGTGGTGGTCTACAACAACGTCATCGCCCGGTTGCGCCGCTCTTCGCCCTCGATGTTCGAGGCCTCGATGGACCTCGGCGCCGACAGCTTCCAGACCTTTCGCTACGTGGTGCTGCCGAACATCGCCTCGGCCCTGCTGGCTGGCGGCATGCTGGCCTTCGCGCTCAGCTTCGACGAGGTGATCGTCACCACCTTCACCTCCGGCCAGCAGCAGACCCTGCCGATCTGGATGCTGTCGGAGCTGATCCGCCCCCGCCAGCGGCCGGTGACCAACGTGGTCGCCTGCTTCGTCATCGCCGTCACCTTCATCCCCATCCTCATCGCCTATTACCTGACCCGGGACACGCACGACGTGTCGGGCATGGGCAAGTAACGATCCGCGCTTCAGGGAGACCCCAGATGGATACCAAGCTTCTGATCAACGGCGAACTGGCGGCCGGGGCGGGCCAGGCCGAAGAGATCGTCAACCCGGCCAGCGGCGCCAAGGTGGTCGACGTGGCCGAGGCGAGCCAGGAGCAGGTCGACGCGGCGGTGGGTGCGGCGGCCGACGCCTTCGGGAGCTGGTCGCAGACCACGCCGGCGGAGCGCGCTGGCCTGCTGCTGGAGCTCGCCAACCGCATCGAGGCCGATGCCGAGGCCTTCGCCCGGCTGGAAAGCCTGAACTGCGGCAAGCCCTTCGTGCGCGTTCTGGAGGACGAGCTTCCCGCCATCGTCGACACCTTCCGCTTCTTCGCCGGCGCGGTGCGCTGCATGGGCGGCAGCGCGGCCGGCGAGTACGTGGCCGGGCACACCAGCATGATTCGGCGCGATCCGGTCGGCGTCGTCGGCTCGATCGCGCCCTGGAACTACCCGCTGATGATGCTGGCCTGGAAGATCGCCCCGGCACTGGCGGCGGGCAACACGGTGGTGTTGAAGCCCTCGGAGCAGACGCCGCTGACCGCGCTCAAGCTGGCCGGCGTGATGGCGGAGATCTTCCCCAGGGGCGTGATCAACGTGGTGGCCGGGCGCGGCGAGAGCGTCGGCGCGGCGCTGTCCAGCCACCCCAAGGTGCGCATGGTATCCGTGACCGGCGACATCGCCACGGGCCAGAAGATCCTGCAGGCCGCGGCCAAGACGCTGAAGCGCACGCATCTGGAACTCGGCGGCAAGGCGCCGGTGATCGTCATGGACGATGCCGATCTGGAGGCCGTGGTCGAGGGCGTGTCGGCCGGTGCGCTCTACAATGCCGGGCAGGACTGCACGGCCGCCTGCCGGGTCTATGCCGGGCGCGGCATCCACGACCGGCTGGTCGCCGACCTGTCCTCGGCCATGGCCGATCTGAAATACGGCGATCCGGACGACGCGGAGACGTTCTTCGGGCCGCTGATTTCCGAGCGCCAGCGCGAGCGCGTGGCGAGCTTCGTCGAGCGTGCCTCCAGCCTCGAGCACACCGAGATCGTCACCGGCGGCGGCAAGGGCGAGGGCAGCGGCTTCTTCTACAAGCCGACGCTGGTCTCCGGCGCCCTGCAGACCGACGAGATCGTGCGCCGCGAGGTCTTCGGTCCCGTCGTCTCGGTCACCCGCTTCAGCGACGCCGACGAGGCGGTCGCCTGGGCGAACGACAGCGATTACGGCCTCGCCTCCTCTGTCTGGACCCAGGACGTCACCACGGCGATGAAGGTGGCCGCCCGGCTGCAGTATGGCTGCACCTGGATCAACTGCCACTTCACGCTCACCAACGAGATGCCCCATGGCGGCATGAAGATGTCGGGCTACGGCAAGGACATGTCCATGTACGGGCTGGAGGACTACACGGTCGCCCGCCACGTCATGGCGCGCTGGGCCTGAACCTCAGACCGGGCCGGTGTACTCCCCGCGTGCCGGATAGTCCTTCTCGATGACGAAATCGAGGGCGGGCACGAAGCTGGCGATCGGCGGCCGGGCGAAGGGCATGGTCTGGATCGAGGCGAAATAGAGCGTGCGGTCGGGACGTACCAGGAACAGTCCCGGCTCCGGGAACACCGCCGGTTCCTCGACGCCGATCGAGGTCGTGCCCCGGGAGGTGGAGAGCCAGAGGCCCCAATCCTTCGCCGCGGCGAGCGTCAGGCCGTAGGCGAAGCGGAGATCGTTCGCAGCCTCGACCCGCTCGGCCATCCGCTGGGTGCGCTCGCGCCCATCGGCGGTGATGGCGACCGTGGCGAAGCCGCGCTCGGCGAAAGCGGGGACGTGGCTGTCGAGCTCCTTCAGGTACCTCGCGCAGATCGGGCAGTGCAGGCCGCGATAGAAGACCAGCAGCGTGCCGCGCTCCGCGGTCTCCTGGTCGAGATCGAAGGGGTCGTGGCTCAACGTGTCGAGGCGCAGGGGCGGGGTCTTCTGGCGGGGGATCGGCATGGCGGAAATTCCCGTTGTTGGCGTGATCGTCCGCAAGATGGTCTTCGGAGCCGCGGGCTGCGCGAAGAAAATTCCGGACAGCCGTTCAACAAGTCGCGAGGGACGGCACTCAGCCCTGCAGGAGCTTGCCAACCGTGTTCCAGTTGCGCGCCGTTCCCGTCAGTCCCAGGCGGCGCTCCAGTACCGCCGCGGTCAGCTTCGACCGGCCGACACCCTCGACATAGTCGATGAAGACCTCGCGGCCGACGACACGGGCGTGTTCCGGCCCCTCGTAGCCGGCCAGCCGGTCAAGCGCCTCGCGTGACGGCATCCGGTGGAGAAACAGCACCAGCAGGTGGTTGAGGCGCCGGGCGGCGGCGAGAGGGAAGGGATTGGCCTCGATGGTGGCGACGATCTCCTCCGGCTGTCGCACGAACACCTCGTTGGTCAGGCCGAAGTCGCCGACGATGCCCTCCAGGGTCCTCCGGATGTCCACCTCGCGACCCGCCGCCTCGAAGAGCAGATTGCCGGTCGCCAGCAGCGTGCGGACATTCTCCAGACCGGCGGCGACGGCCGCCGCCCGCAGATCGCCCATCGACATCACCGTGTGGGTCGCGGGACCGATGGCTCGGATCATGGCGATCCACCGTCCAGTCCTGGCCATCTGTCGGTTCCGTCCGTAGCGGCATGGTTGCGAGGACGACATTGACGCCGGCCGCACGCTTCCCGTTAATCGGCCTTCGGCTTCAGATCAAGGGGGTGCGGGCACGGTGGGAGGATCGGTGAACGGAACGCCTGACGGCTCGGCGCAGACCCTGCTGGTCTACCGGCGGGTGATGAACCTGGCGGGTTTCCTGACGCAGGCGGCGACGCGCCATTGCGAGCGTGCGGGCCTGATCGAGGCCGGTGAGGTCTGGTCCTGGCGCCGCATCGACGGCGCCGCCTCGGCCCTGGCGCGGGCGCTGGCGGACAAGGGTGTCGCCAAGGGCGACCGGGTGCTGCTGCATTCGAAGAACTGCGCGGCGATGTTCGTCGCCATGTTCGCGATCTTCCGGCTGGGCGCGGTGCTGGTGCCGACGAACTTCCGCCTGACCCCGGACGAGGTCGTCTACATGGTCGACCGGACCCGGGCGACGGCGCTGCTCGTCCACGGCGACTTCCTGGAGCATGTCGAGGCGGTGCTGGCGGCGACCGACTGCGTGAAGACGGTCGGGCGCATCGCCGGCGGCGGTTTCGGCGATCTCGATGTCGACGCCGTGGTGCGCGGTGCGCCCGCCGCCTTCGCCGATGCGGATGTGGCGTACGACGACCCGGTCTGGTTCTTCTTCACCTCCGGCACCACCGGCCGGCCGAAGGCGGCGGTGCTGACGCACGGGCAGATGGCCTTCGTGATCACCAACCATCTCTGCGACCTGATGCCGGGCACGACCGAGGAGGATGTCTCGCTGGTCGTCGCGCCGCTCTCCCACGGCGCCGGCATCCACCAGCTGACCCAGGTGGCGCGCGGCGCGGTGACCGTGCTGCCGGCCGGCGGTCGCATGGATCCGGCGGAGATCTGGGAACTGGTCGAACGCCACGGCGTGACCAACATGTTCACCGTGCCGACCATCGTGAAGCTGCTGTGCGGGCACCCGGCGGTCGACGCCCACGACCATTCCAGCCTGCGCTATGTCATCTATGCCGGCGCGCCGATGTATCGCGAGGACCAGAAGCACGCGCTTGGGAAGCTGGGTCCGGTGCTGGTGCAGTATTTCGGCCTGGGCGAGGTGACCGGCTGCATCACCGTGCTGCCGCCGCGCCTGCACGAGGCGGAGGATGGACCGGATACGAGGATCGGCACCTGCGGCTATCCGCGCACCGGCGTGGAGATTTCCATCCAGGACGATGACGGCAATCGCCTCGGCGCAAACGAGACCGGCGAGATTTGCGTCGCCGGGCCATCGGTGTTCGCCGGCTACTTCGAGAATCCGGAGGCTAACGCCAAGGCCTTCCGCGACGGCTGGTTCCGCACTGGCGACCTTGGCCATGTGGACCGCGAGGGCTTCCTCTACATCACCGGGCGGACTTCGGACATGTACATCTCCGGCGGCTCGAACATCTATCCGCGCGAGATCGAGGAGAAGATCCTGGCCCACCCGGCGGTCTCCGAGGTCGCCGTGCTGGGCGTGCCGGACCCGGTCTGGGGTGAGGTCGGGCTGGCGGTCTGCGTGCCGGTGCCGGGCGAGGTGATCGACGGACCTGCGCTTCTGGCCTGGCTGGGCGAGAAGATCCCGCGCTACAAGCTGCCCAAGGCGGTGGTGGTCTGGGGCGAACTGCCGAAATCGGCCTATGGCAAGGTGCCCAAGCGCCTGGTGCGCGACCGGCTCGAGGAGCGGGGCGAACTGCCGGTGGCGGCGGCGGAGAAATCGGCGTGAGCGAACCGGCCCTGCGGCGGCTCGACCAGCCCGGACCACCCTCTCGGCACGCCTGGCGGGCGCAGGCCTGCGGCGTGGCGATGGAGACGGCACGCCTGCCGTCCGGCGCGACGCTTGCCGAGGCGCTGGCCGCGGCAGCGGGCGCGGGCGGTTCGGCCGCCTTCATCCTTGACGATGTGCCTGTTGCGCCGCTCGCCTACAACCTGCCGAGCCTGTCGGACGAGCCACAGCGCGCGGCCTGGTATGCCGGCCCCTTCGCCGCCGATGGCGCGACGATCGAGACCGGCGCGGTCTTCCTCGGCCGCCAGGACGGCCGGCCGGCGTTGCACTGCCATGCCCGCTGGCGCTTCGCCGACGGCCGCGCCGGCGCCGGGCACGTCCTGCTCGACCGCACGGTGCTGGCAGGGGAGGTGAACGTCCGCATGGCGCGCATCGATGGCGCGGCCTTCGACATCCAGCCCGACGCGGAAACCAACTTCTCGATCTTCCACCCCGTCGCTGTGTCGGGGAGCGGCGCATCCGGCGCGCTGCTGGTGAAGCTGTCGCCCAATGTCGACTTCACCCGAACCCTGGAAGCCGCGGCGGCGGCGCACGATATGCCCAAGGCGCGGATCGTCGCCGCGGTCGGCAGCCTGGTCGGCGGCGCCTTCGAGGACGCCCCGGCAGTCGCCGACCCGATCACCGAGGTTTTCGCGGTCGAGGGGCATATCGGTATGCATGGCAGCGCGGGCGTGCCGACCATTGCCGTCGATCCCGGAGCCACGGTACATGAGGGGCGTTTGCGGCGCGGCGCCAACGCGGTCGGCATCACCTTCGAGGTGCTGCTGGCGGCGGACTAGGCCCCGGGGACTGATTGGAAAGGGAAGCGGATCCATGGCTACCTGCATCATCGGCTGGGCGCACACGCCCTTCGGCCGCCATGAGGACGAGACGGTCGAGACGCTGATCCGCCGGGTCTCGCGCGAGGCGCTGGCCGATGCCGGCATGACCGGGGACGATATCGACGGCGTCTTCGTCGGCCTCTACAACAACGGCTTCTCGCGCCAGGATTTCCCCTCCTCCCTGCCGCTGCAGGAGATCCCGGAGCTGCGCTACAAGCCGGCGACGCGGATCGAGAACGCCTGCGCCACGGGTTCCGCCGCCCTGCACGGCGCCATCGACTGGATCGAGGCGGGGCGCGGCCGCGTGGCTCTGGTGGTCGGCGCGGAGAAGATGACCGCGCGCTCCGGCACGGAGATCGGCGAGATCCTGCTGACCGCCTCCTATGTCGAGGAGGAAGGCGCCATCGAGGGCGGCTTCGCCGGTGTCTTCGGCGAGATCGCCAAGGCCTATTTCCAGCGCCATGGCGACCAGTCCGAGGCGCTCGCCCGCATCGCCGCCAAGAACCACAGGAACGGGGTCGACAATCCCTACGCGCAGCTGCGCAAGGATCTGGGCTTCGAGTTCTGCAACACCGTCTCCGACAAGAACCCCTATGTGGCCCAGCCGCTGCGGCGCACCGACTGCTCGCTGGTCTCCGACGGGGCGGCGGCGCTGGTGATCGCCGACATCGAGACGGGTCTGGCGGCGGACAAGGCGATCGCCTTCCGGGCCACCGCGCATGTCAACGACTTCCTGCCGCTGTCCAAGCGCGACCGCACCCGGTTCGGCGGCGCCGAACGGGCCTGGCAGGACGCGCTGGCGCGCGCCCGCCTCTCGATCGACGACCTCAGCTTCGTGGAGACGCATGACTGCTTCACCATCGCCGAGCTGATGGAATACGAGGCGATGGGGCTGGCCAGGCCGGGCGAGGGGCACCGGGTGATCGAGGAGGGCGTGACCGAGAAGGACGGGCGCCTGCCGGTCAACCCCTCGGGCGGCCTGAAGTCCAAAGGCCATCCGATCGGCGCCACAGGCGTGTCGATGCACGCCCTGGCGGCCATGCAGCTGACCGGCACCGCCGGCTGCATGCAGATACCCGGCGCCGAACTCGCCGGCGTCTTCAACATGGGCGGCAGTTCGGTCGCCAACTATGTGAGCGTGCTGGAACGCATCAAGTAGCAGGACGCGGGCGTGTGCCGGGCGGGCGCTCACACCAGCGCCGCCACGCCGTCCCAGACCAGCTTGCCGCCGGCACCGGCGAGGAAGATCAGGATCAGCCGGTAGAACAGCTTGTCGCTGATGCGCTTGTGCGCCCAGATGCCCAGCCACATGGCGAGGATGGCGAGCGGCGCGAAGATCGCCGAGAGCTCAAGGTTCACCGGCGTGAACAGCCCCAGCATGAAATAGGGGATGAGCTTCACCAGGTTGACCCACCAGAAGAGCAGCACCGTGGTCGCCTGGTAGACGGTGCGCTGGAGGCCGAGCGGGATCAGGTAGATCGAGGTCGGCGGACCGCCGGCATGCACCGCGAAGCTGACGAAGCCGGTGACAGAGCCCCAGAGCCAGGCCCGCCAGCCGCCGGGCTCGCGCGGCGCGCGCGCCTGACGCTGGCCCATGAAGCGGAAGACGATGAAGCCGAGCGCTATGCCGCCGATCAGGATCTTCAGGATCGCCTCGTCCATCAGCCCGAAGGTCAGCGCGCCCAGCGCGATGCCGACCAGCGCGGTGATCATGAGGGTGAGGGCGATACGCCAGTTCCATTGCCGCCAATAGGCGTAGAGCCCGACCTGGTCCATCAGGATGAGGATCGGCAGCATGATCGCCGCCGCCTGCGCCGGGCCGGCGACGAGGGCGACCAAGGGTGTCGCGGCGAAACCGGCGCCGGCGCCGAAGCCGCCCTTCGACATGCCGGCAATGAGCACGGCGACGGCGGTGAGCGTGTAGAGAAGTACGGGGTCGGACATCGCGATCGGACGAGGTGGGGAAGCGCCGCGGCGTTGGCCATGCGGCGGGTCGGGCGTCGGAGACTAAGGCATTCGCGGCGATCGCCGAGGCGGCAATCGCGGGACGGTGTCATGCCCCGCTCGCGGGCGGATGAAGGCGGTGGATGAAACCCATTGCCGGTCGCCTCGGCGCGTCACAAAGTTGACCGTCGACAAACGTCAGAGGAGCGACCGGGAATGGCCGGCAGAGCGAGGACAGTATTGGTGCTGGTGGCGCTGTCGCTGACGCTGGCGTCCTGCGCCTCCCGCTGCGGGATCTTCGACCGGGGCTATCCGCTCTGCGGGGTCTGAGGTCTGCGGCCTGTGAGGTCTGCCGCCTGTGAGCTCTGCCGCCTGTGAGCTCTGCCGCCTGCGAGGTCTGCTGGCGGAGCCGCGCGCTCAGCCGCCTTCGTGCTTGCCCCTGGTCCAGCCGTGGTCGGCGAGGTAGGTGTCGCCGAGCCGGCCCGCCTCGTCCTCCAGCGGCGTTGCCAGGCTGTCGTTCCAGCGGTTGAGGAACCCGAAAAGGGCGACGACGCCGAGGATCTCGACAATCTCGTCCTCCGACCAGTGCGCCTTCAGCGCCTGGGCGATTTCCGGCGTGACGGCGTTCGGTACGCTGGCGGCGGCGGCCGCGAAGTCGAGCGCGGCGCGCTCCGCAGCGCTGAACAGCGGGCTTGTGGGGTACACCCAGACGGCGTGCAGCTTGTCCTCGGCGATGCCCTTGCGCTCGGCCCCCAGCACGGTATGGGCCATGCAGTACTGGCAGCCGGCGACGCGGCTGGCGACATGGCCGATCAGCCGTTTCAGGCCGGGGTCCACCGCGCCCGCCATGACGGCGGCGTTGAGCGCGGAGAACGCCTTCACCATGGCCGGCCGGCGCTGCATGATCCGCATGGAGTTGGGCACGAAGCCGAGCGGTCCCATGAAAAAGGCGAAGGCCTCCTCCAGTTCGGGCGTGGCATCGGTCGGAAGGGGGTCGATCAGGGCCATGTCGGTATTCCGCGACTGGGAGTGGGCTGTGGGCGGTCAGGATCCGCGATCGCCGGAGCCTATCGCGTCGGCGCGACCATGCGAAGGGGCTTCCCGCCGCTTTGCGATATTTTCAATGTATAACATTATATTTACGGCGTAATGATATGAAATATAATAATTTCTAGAATTCCTCGCCCAACCGGTCGGCAGCGAATCCGGGTTCTCATCGATGGACGCGTGGTGCCGCGGGGAGCTGTCGAAAGGCCTCACGGTAAACTCAAGAATATTTGCAAATCCCTCCTACCTCCGTTAGTTTACGCTCCACTCTTGAAATTGGGCACTCAAGCCCGATGAAAAGCCGCGCTTCCCCCTCATGTTGACTGGCGCAGTTAAGAGTTCGGTTTAGCGGAACCATCGCTCCGGATCGGGGCTGGATTGGGGGAAGGCGCGGCACGCACACGGCGGAGGCAGATCGCATGTCGGTACGGGCGGCGTTCACCGACATATTCAATCGCGTTTTCCGTGATCGGCAGCTGCTGATCCGTTCCGAGCAGGGCACCAGCCAGTTCTTCTTCCGCCGGCGCCACCAGCTCGTCCTCGCCGGCATCGCCACCGGCGTCACGGTCTGGGCGGTCGCCGCCAGCACCGCCTTCACCATCGCCACCTTCAGGGTTTCAGACCAGGCCGGCCAGATCGACGATCTGGAGATCGGCTATGCCACGCTGATCGCCGACATGTCGCGGCGCTCCCAGGATGCCTTCGCGCAGGCCTCGCAGCTCGCCCGCCAGGACGGGATGACCGAGCGCATGCTGGTGCGCACCGCGGAGCTCGAGGACCGGGTCGACGAGCTGTCGGCCACCGTGGAGGAGATGGACCTGGCCGCCGCCGACCTCCGATCGCGCAACGCGACGCTGGTCGAGGAGCGCGATCTGCTGGCGGACCAGCGCGACGAGGCGCTGGTGGAGATCGACCGCCGGCTGGAGGAGCTGTCGACAATCCAGGCGACCATGGCGTCGCTGGAGCAGGACCGCAACGAGGCGGTCGACGATGCGCAGCGCCTGCGTCTGTCGGTCTCCCAGCTCAACGCCCAGCTGGTGGATTCCGAGGATCGGGTCGGTGCCCTGGCGGACAATGTGCGCGAGCTGTCCGGCGCGGTCGAGGCCGCCTATGCCTCGGTCGCCGCCCTGGAGGCGGAACGCGACGGTCTGACGGTTGAGCTCGCCTCGCTGAGCCGCCGCTTCGACATCGAGCGCGAACACGGCACGACCCTGGCCACGCTGTTGCGCGATGCGGTGGTCGCCAGTGTCGATGCCGCCACCCAGCGCGACCAGGCGCTTGACCGCTTGGGTCTGCTGACCGGCAGCATCGGCCGGCTGGAGAACGAGCTTGCCTCGCTGCGCAGCTACCAGGAACAGGTCTTCGCCCGCCTCAGGGACTCGACCGAGAACCATCTTCGCGGTCTGGAGTCGAGCCTCGCCGTCACCGGCCTCGACATCGAGGCGCTGCTTGACGAGGCGACGTCGACGGCGAGCAGCTTCGAGGGCGCCGGCGGGCCGCTGATCCCGCTGATCGACGAGGCGATCGCCGGCCGCCCGGGCTGGATCGACGCGGTGGAGACCATCAACCTCACCGATCGGGCGGGGCTGCTGTGGCGGCTCGCCGGCGAGATGCCGATCGGCTACCCGGTTCTGGACGACCATCGGCTGACGAGCAATTTCGGCCCGCGCCGCGACCCCTTCACCGGCCGTTCGGCGATGCACGAAGGCATTGACTTCGCCGGGACCTACGGCATTCCCATCCACAACACGGCACCGGGAACCGTGGCCTTCGCCGGCCGCCGCAACGGCTACGGCAATGTGATCGAAATCGATCACGGCCACGGTCTGGTCACACGCTATGCTCACCTTCAGGAAATATTGGTGGAGCAGGGCGAGACGGTTGATTATCTTCAGCGCATCGCGTTGATGGGTAGCACCGGCCGTAGCACCGGCGCGCATCTCCACTACGAGATTCTGGACAACGGAACGCCCCAAAACCCCATGAACTTCATCCTGGCAGGACAGCATGTTCTCGAAGTCGCAGAGCAGTTCTAAATCCCCCGCCTCGTCCGGCTCCTCCTCGACGCCGAGCGGCAGTTCGTCCTCGACGAGTGGCCAGCCGGCGGAGAGCCGGTCCCAGCCGCGAGCTGTCCATGCCGACAGCCCGCCCTCGATCATCAGCGTCGACATGCGGGTCTCCGGCGACCTGAAAACCGAGGGCGACGTGCAGATCGACGGCGTCATCGACGGCGACGTCTATTCCAACAATTTGACGATCGGCAAATCGGCGGTGGTCAATGGCGAGGTGATTGCCGACGCCGTGCGCATCTGGGGCAAGGTCAACGGGCGCGTTCGCTCGAAGGACGTCTCGCTGCTGGAGACCGCGGAAGTGCGCGGCGACATCCTGCACGACAGCCTGGAAGTGGCCCGGGGTGCCTTCATTGAGGGGCTGGTGAAGCGCCTCGACCGCAAGGAGTCAGAGGACCTGAAGCAGAAGATGGCGGTGATCGGCGGTGGCGAGGCGAAGTCGAACGGCGCCTCGACCTCGGCGTCCAGTGCCGCCTCCTCGTCCGGCGGGCCTTCCTCGTCGAGTGCATCCTCGGCGCTGGGCGGCGGCGCCGCACCGGTCGAGAACGCGTCCTAGCGCAACTCGTCGAACCGACCCTTCCGAGGCGGCCCTTCCGGGCCTCCTGGCGCGGCGCGGGCGGGAGTCCGTCCGCGCGCTCAGGCTAGGCCGGCGCGCCGCTCAGCTGACGGCGTCCGCCCTCTTATCGCCCGACAGGGCGCGGATGAAGACCGCCGGGTCTACATTGCCGCCCGAGGCGATCACGACCACGGTACGGCCGGCGATCTCGATGCGTCCGCTCAGCGCCGCGGCGAGGGCGGCCGCACCGCCCGGCTCCACCACCAGCTTGAAGAACTCGAACGCCGTCGCCATGGCGCCGAGCGCCTCGTCGTCGCTGATGGCGAGCCCGCCGGCGAGGAGCTTCCGGTTGATCGGGAAGGTGATCTCCCCCGGGATCACCTGCAGCAGGGCATCGCAGATCGAGCGGGCGCCGGGCTCGACGCGCTCGCGCCGGCCACTCGCCAGAGAGCGCGCCATGTCGTCGAAGCCCGCGGGCTCGACCGCCCAGATGGGCAGCGTTGGCCAGGCATGGCGGGTCGCGATCGCGGTGCCGGCGATCAGACCGCCACCGCTGGCGTTGCACAGCAGCAGGTCCGGCACGATGCCGCGGTCCGCGCAGTCTTGGCCGATCTCCAGTCCGACCGTGCCCTGGCCGGCGATGATGCGCACATCGTCATAGGGGCGGATCAGGTGCGCGCCGCTCTCCCGCACCAGCGCGTCGGCGATCTCCTCGCGCGATTGGGTGTAGCGGTCGTACTCGACCACCGTCGCGCCATAGGCCCTTGTGTTGGCCTTCTTGATGGCCGGGGCATCCGTCGGCATGACGATGGTCGCCGGGATGCCGTGCAGCTGGGCCGCGTGGGCGACGCCCTGGGCGTGGTTGCCG
>JAVKFF010000240.1:0-5326 GCA_040226215.1 Azospirillaceae bacterium | reverse complement strand
CTGGCGCCCTTGCCGCTGCCCAGATTGAAGGCCTCCGCGCCCGCCCTTCCCGGCCTGGCGAGCCGCTCCAGGGCAAGGACATGCGCCCGCGCCAGGTCGCTGACATGCACATAATCCCTGATGCAGGTGCCGTCGGGGGTGGGGTAGTCGGTGCCATAGATCTCGAAGACGTCGCGGATGCCGGCCGCAGCCTCCAGGACAAGCGGGATCAGATGCGTCTCCGGCTCGTGCAGCTCGCCCAGCTCGCCGTCGGGATCGGCGCCTGCGGCGTTGAAGTACCGCAGGGAGATCGAGCGCAGGCCGTAGGCGACATAGTCCTGCAGGAGCCCCTCCTCCGCGGCTTTCGTGCGGCCATAGGGGCTGGTCGGCTGGATCGCCGCATCCTCGGTCACCGGCATCTCGGCGGCATCGCCGTACACCGCGGCGCTCGACGAGAATACGGCCGCATCGACGCCGTGGCGGCGCATCGCCCCCAGCAGCTCCAGCGAGCCGACAACATTGATCCGGTAGTACTTCGCCGGGTCCGCCACGGATTCGCCGGCGGCGATGACGCCGGCCAGGTGGATCACCGCCCTAGGCTTGAACCGTGTCATCGCGAAATCGAGCTTGTCGCGATCGGCCAGGTCGCCGGTCACCAGCGGGCCCCAGCGGATGGCCTCCTTGTTGCCGCCCGACAGGTCGTCGTAGGTGATCGGCACCAGCCCGGCGCCGGCCAGGGCCTTGCAGACATGGCTGCCGACGAAGCCGGCGCCGCCGGTGACCAGGATGCGGTCGGCCATCGCTCAAGCCCTTCCGTAGCGGTCGTCGAGCCGGACGATGTCGTCCTCGCCCAGATAGGCGCCGACCTGCACCTCCGCGATGCGGAGGGGGATCTTCCCGGGATTCTCCAGCCGGTGGGACACGCCCGGCGGGATGTGCAGCGACTGGCATTCGTGAAGCAGGATCGTTTCGCCATCGCGGACGACCCGCCCGGTTCCGCTGACCACGATCCAGTGTTCCGCACGATGGTGATGGAACTGCAGGCTCGTCGACTCGCCGGGCTTCACCTGGATGTGCTTGACCTGGTAGCGGTCGCCCCGGTCGACGGTGCGGTAGTGGCCCCATGGCCGATGCACCCGCAGATGCCGGTCGGCGGCACTCTGCCCGGCGTCCCGCAGGCGCCCGACCAGCCCGTCGAGCCGGGCGGCATGACCGGCACCGCTGATCAGCACGGCATCGTCGGTTTCCACGATCACCACGTCGTCGAGCCCGATGGCGGCGATCAGGCGGCCGGTCGACTGGATGAAGCAGTTGGTGACATCCTCCACCACGGCATTGCCGTCGAGCACGTTGCCCATCGCATCGCCGCCGCGCATCTCGCGCAGGGCCGGCCAGGTGCCGATGTCGCTCCAGTCCATGTCGGCCGGGACCACGGCGCCCAGCCGGGTATGCTCCATGACCGCCACATCGATGGATGCGGCCGGTGCCGTCAGGAAGGCGGTCGTGTCGAGCAGCAGCCGCCCGTCGCTGTCGCGCGCAGCCGACAGCGCCGCCGATGCGGCGGCCAGGATATCGGGGCAGAGCCGCTCGAACTCGTCGATCAGCACCCGCACCGGCAACAGGAAGATGCCGCTGTTCCACAGATGGCGGCCGCCGCGCACCAGCTCCTCAGCCCGTGCGAGGGCCGGCTTCTCCATGAAACTGGCAATCTCAAAGCCGGTCCCGGCCGGCTCCACCGGTCTGCCCTGCTCGATATAGCCATAGCCGGTTTCCGGCCGGACAGGACGGATGCCGAACGTCACGAGCCGCCCCGTCTGCGCGATCTGCCGCGCCTTGGCGAAGGCTGTCGCGAAGGCGGCCTGGTTGCCGATGAAATGGTCCGACGGCATCACCAGCAGCATCGCGTCGGGATCGCGGTCGCTGACGAACCGGGCCGCCGCCGCGTTCGCCGGCGCGGTGTTGCGCGACTGCGGCTCGCTCAGCAGCGCGGCCGCCTCGATGCCGATCTCGGCCATATGGTCCTGCAGCATGAAACGGTGCGTCTCGTTGCACAGAAGGACCGGCATGCCGAGGCCGAGCCCGTCGCGCGCGCGCAGCGCCGTCTCCTGGACCAGGCTCTTGTCGGAACTCAGCCGCTGGAACTGCTTGGGATGATCGCGGCGCGAGACCGGCCACAGGCGCCGGCCCGATCCGCCGCACAGGATGACGGGCCAGACGGTACCGGCCGCGCTGCCGGCATCTGCGAGATCGGATCCCGCGTTCGCAAGGGTCTGCATCGAAAGTCTCCCGGACAAGTCCTGCACTGTCGTAGTCCGCCTGCGGTCGCCGCGGGCAATGCGCGGCGGACCGGGGCGATGGGAGAAATATCTCAGCAGTCCCGAAGCAATTCTGTGACGTTCGGGTAACCAGTTTGCGGCGGGCGTCCGCGTCGACGGGCGCCGGGCGTCAGAGCTGGCCGGTCACGCGCAGCATGATTGTCTGGGTGCGATAGTCGGCGCCGGCCGCGTTCGAACTGCGTAGCGCATAGGAGTAGTCCACGCCCAACCGCAGATGCTCGTTGGCGAGATAGCTCCCGCCCATGCTTGCACCGGCGACGTTGTCGACCCGGGTGATATCCTCGTAGTCGATGACCGCGTATCGCGCGTTGGCCGACAGGATGATGTTGCGGCGCAGTTCGTGATCGACTTCGGCACGGAGCGCCGAGCGCAGGGCGCCGGCCGCGCCGGAGAGCGTGGTTTCCTCCACGATCCGATCGGCGCCGAAGGTCACCGTGGTGATCTCCGTCGGATTCCAGAGCAGGCTGCCGCCGGCGCTGACCCCCGCGATCGGGCCGAAGCCGGCACGCGCATAGCGCTGCTCGAAATATCCGAGATAGCCCTCGCCCGACGTGATGCCGCCCAGGTCGAAGGCGAGGCCGCCGACCGTGGACCAGCCCCAGGAATTGCGGTCGAAACCGTTGTCGTCGGGGGTCCGCTCGTACCGGCGCTGGTTCAGTCCGGCCCGCAGGAAGGGCTCCAGGGCCGGCGAGACCTGATAACCCAGCTGGACGCCTTGCTCGAAGACCGTCCGGTTGCGGTCCTTGGAATCGAAGGTGCCGCCGCCGGTCGCCGGGACATTGTCGTAGCTGTAGTTGTCCAGGCCGCCGGTCACGCGCAGGGCCAGCCGGTTGAACCGCTTGGCGAGGGTCGATTCGGCGCGCAGCAGGCGGTAGGTGACAGGCTCGGCCGCGCCGACCTGATCCGGCGACGACCGTGGCTCGTGCAGGCGCGCGGCGGACACCTCCCCGGACAGCGCCAGATCGCGCCGGATATCGAGCCGGCCGGCGGCGCCCGCCCGCATGTCCAGGAAATTCTCGCTGGACCGATCGAGATAGGTGCCGCTATCCGCGTCCGCATAGACCGTGAGGCTGTGGACGTTCCAGTTCGACTGCAGGCGAAGCGACGGCGACAGGATGGTCACCAGATCGCCCGTGGTGTCGCTGTCCTGGTAGAAGATATTGTCCCGATAGCGCTCGGCCAGGCCGAGGGACGGGTACAGGAAGAAGCCGCCGAGCCGGACACCGATCGCGTCGTATTCCGGGCGGGGCCGCTCGGCCACCCCCTGCCCGCGCTGTGGGCCGGTCCGTGCCCGCTCCTGCGGCTCCTGGGCTGTCCTGGGCACGGTCTGTGCGGCGGCGGTGCCGATCTGAAATGCGCCGATCGCAAGCCCGACGAGCCCTGCACGTACGATCGCTGCGCATGCGCTTCGGCCGTGGTCGATTCGCGACAAGGCATGCTCCAGGTGAACGCGGGAACCCGGTGAGCCGATGCGACGGCGCGGCCCGAGAACCCGCTGCTGCGCGGCGGGTCCTGTACGAGGGATCCTGCCGGCCGGACTGACTTGCGCCTGACCCGCCGGGCGGCGCGGGCGGAGCATAGCTCAAATATTCATGGCTGTGACAAAATTTGGGGAACGTTCGGGCACCCCGTTCGTTTCCGGTCGGGGAGGCCAGTGGGCTGGACGAAGAATGGGCCGGCGTGACACCCGCCCATGGAAAAGCAGCGGCAGGGCCATCGGCCTGTGCCGTCCGGTCGGACCGATCTCGATCAGGTCGAACGAGGGAACCGAGCCATGCCGGCAGACCTGGCTGACTTTCGGCCCTGTCGCACCTTGCCTTTGGCGATAGCGGCGGCAACGGTTCTGGCCGGGTGCGTCGCGGCCGTTGACAAGGTGCCGCAGGGTCGGGATGTCGCCCCCCCGCCCCAGCTGGCGGTCAGGAAGGTCGATCCCGCCGCCGCCCGCCCGCGTCCCCGGCCGCCGAAGACCGATGGCACCGCCGCGGGCCGCTCGAGTGACGACAGGTCGGCAGATGGCAGGTCCGTCGATCCGCAATCCCTTGTCGGCGATGCGCCGGAACAGGTGGAACAGCTGCTTGGCGCGCCGACCGAAACCACTGCCCGGACGCCGGGCCTCGTCTGGACCTACCGGGCCGCCGGCTGTGCGCTGACCATGGTCTTCTACCCCGACGTCAAGACCAAGGAATACCAGCTTCTCACCTACGATTTGAAAGCGGATCCAGGAGAAAACGATGCTTGCTACCGGAAGCTCGCAGCCAAGGGCGGCTGAACGTCAGGGCCACGGGCAGGACCTTGGGCTGTCCCATGCCGTACGTCACATTGCGGTCGTGGACGATGACGAGCTTTTTCGCGAATCGATCACGCAGAACCTTCGAGACCAGGGCTTCTCGGTGGTCGAGTTCGGCGACGGCCAGGCGTTTCTCGACTATCTCGCCGAGGACGCGCGGATCGACGTGCTGCTGCTCGACTGGCAGATGCCGCGCATGAACGGCATCGTCGTGCTGAGTCATGTCCGCGCGGTCTCGCCCGACCTTCCGGTCATCTTCCTCACGGTCCTGTCCGACCAGATCTACGAAGAGGCGGCCCTGCTCGGCGGTGCGGTGGATTTCGTGGAGAAGTCCCGCAGCTTTTCCATCGTGCTGCACCGCATCAGGCTTGTCCCGCGCATGCGAACCGGCATCGAGACGCGCGAGGAGGCCGATCGGGAGCGGGTCCTGACCCTCGACCGGCTGACCCTCGACCTGGATTCCTCCCGGTGCTACTGGGATGGCCAGCAGGTCAACCTGACCTTGTCGGAGTTCAGCATCGTCAATCTCCTGGCCAGCAAGGCCGGTGCCGACGTTCCCTATCGGCGGATCTACGATGTCGTGCATGGCCGGGATTTCTTCGCAGGCTGCGGCGAGGACGGCTATCGCGCCAACGTCCGTTCCCTGATCAAGCGGATCCGGCAGAAGTTCCGGGCGATGGACGACAGCTTCGACTGCATCGACAACTATGCGGGGTTCGGCTAC
>JAVKFF010000239.1:0-5266 GCA_040226215.1 Azospirillaceae bacterium | reverse complement strand
GTAGCGGTCGTCCTGCGGCATCTGCCGCAGGTGGATGGCGCGGATCCGCTCCGCCGCCAGCGCCAGCGCGGCGCGGACCTCCGCCGGCACCGTGGCGACCGCGGCGGCGCGCTCGCCCGCGCCGATCGCCAGCCCGCCCGCCGCCGGGCGGACCCGGTCGAACCTCTCGGTATAGTCCAGCAGGGCGGCATCGCCGCGGGCGCGGACATCGGCGACGATCGCGGCGACGGTCTCGCCCACATCCGCGTCCTGCTCGCGCCGGTCGGCGACCATCCGGTCGAAGGCGGCGGCGAAGCCCGGGTCGGCGGCATCCAGCCTAAGCGGCATCCAGGACCTCCTGGAAGCGGTCGATCCAGGCATTGACCTGGACAGGCCGCATCTTCAGGGCGGCACGGTTGACCACCAGACGGGAGGAGACCTCGGCGATGGTCTCCACCTCCACCAGGCCATTGGCCTGCAGGGTCGCGCCGGAGGACACCAGGTCGACGATGCGGCGGCACAGCCCCAGGGCCGGCGCCAGCTCCATCGCGCCGTTCAGCTTGATGCATTCGGCCTGCACGCCGCGGGCGGCAAAATGGGCGCGGGTGATGTTGGGGTATTTCGTCGCGACGCGGACATGGCTCCAGCGGGCCGGGTTGTCGGCCTTCGTCATCTCCACCGGCTCGGCCACCGACAGGCGGCAATGCCCGACATCCAGGTCCAGCGGCGCATAGATCTCCGCATAGTCGAACTCCATCAGCACGTCCCAGCCGGCGATGCCGAGATGGGCGGCGCCGAAGGCGACGAAGGTCGCCGCGTCGAACGACCGGACCCGGATCAGGTCCAGGTCGCAATGGTTGGTCTTGAAGCGCAGCTGCCGGCTGTCGGGGTCGTCGAAGGCCGGCTCGGGCTCGATGCCGGTCTTGCGGAGCAGCGGCATCACCTCGTCGAGGATACGCCCTTTCGGCAGGGCGAAGACCAGGGGGGCGTTGGCAATCATGCGCAGGTCCGATGGCAGCAGGGGCGGCCGCTGTCCGGCTGCCTCCCGGATGGCGTCAGGCAGGAGCGACGGCCGCCTCTCGATATGGTGTCCGGTCCGGGCGGCCCGGTATCAGCCGTCCGCCGACCCGCCATCGTCGAGATCATGGTCCGGCGTCAGGCGGGTGCCATAGGCGGCACCCAGGTCGGCCAGGGACATGTCGATACATTCGACGCGCAGGTTGATCGCACTCCCGCCCGCGAAAATCAAGCCGAGCGCCCAGGGCCCGTCCGGCGCATCTTCCGGCGGCGGCACGGCGGTCACCGCCAGCAGGACCAGCAGGTCGTCCGGCCGGTCCTGGGCGATGCCCCGGCTGGCGACCGACAGGACCGTGTCGACATGGGCGCCGAAGCCGATGCGCTCGGGCTTGCCGCCCTCGACGACGGCCTCGTGGCGGTAGCGGCTGCCGCCGAACGCGAAGCGCCGGCGCTTCGGCAGCCAGGCCAGGTCGCCGACCCGCAGGACGGCATCCTGCAGCATGGCGGACAGCAGGGTCAGTCCCTCCTGGTCCTGTGCCTGCAGCCGCGCCGTCATCGCCCCGCTCCCGCCCGTATCGCTTCCGACCATATCGCGCGTCTCTCCCGGCCCCGGCGTCAGATCCGCTCGACCCGGGCGCCGCAGCGGCCCAGCTTCTGTTCCAGCCGCTCATAGCCGCGGTCCAGGTGATACACCCGGTTGACGATGGTCTCGCCCTTCGCCACCAGCCCCGCCAGCACCAGGGAGACCGAGGCGCGCAGGTCGGTGGCCATCACCGGCGCGCCGTTCAGCTCCGACACCCCGCGCACCAGGGCGGAGGCGCCATGGACGGTGATGTTGGCGCCCATCCGCGCCAGTTCCGGCACCTGCCTGAAGCGGTTCTCGAAGATCGTCTCGGTGATCATCGCCGCGCCCTCGGCCCGGGTCATCAGCGCCATCATCTGCGCCTGCATGTCGGTGGGGAAGCCGGGATAGGGCTCGGTCATGATGTCGACACCGGCGATGCCGCCGTTGCGCCGGCGCACCCGCACGCCCGCCGGCTCCGCCAGCACCTCGACGCCGGCCTGTTCCAGCACGGTCGACACCGCGCCCAGCAGGTCGGCGCGCGCGCCCTGCAGCAGGACGTCGCCGCCGGCCAGCGCCACCGCCACCGCGAAGGTGCCGCTCTCGATCCGGTCGGGCAGGATGCTGTGCCGCGCGCCGTGCAGGCTGTCGCGGCCGCGCACCGTGACCGTTGCGGTGCCCAGCCCCTCGATCTCCGCGCCCATCGCCATCAGGCAGTGGCCCAGGTCGACCACCTCGGGCTCCTGCGCGGCGTTGCGGATCACCGTCTCGCCGCGCGCCAGGCTGGCCGCCATCAGGATGTTCTCGGTGGCGCCGACCGACACGAAGGGGAAGCGGATCTCCGCGCCCACCAGACCGTCCGGCGCCTCCGCCTTGATATAGCCGGCCTCGACCTGCAGCTTCGCGCCCAGGGTCTGCAGCGCCTGCATGTGCAGGTCCACCGGCCGGGTGCCGATCGCGCAGCCGCCCGGCAGGCTGACCTCGGCCCGGCCGAAGCGGGCCAGCAGCGGCCCCAGCACCAGGATGCTGGCGCGCATCTTCCGCACCAGGTCGTAGGGTGCCCGCAGGTTGTGCACGCCGCCGCCGTCCAGGGTCAGGGTCTGGCCGGGCGCGTCGGCCGCCGGGGCCCCGTCCTCGCCTTCGTCGGCGCCGGACAGGCGCACGCCATGCTGGATCAGCAGCCGCGACATGGAGGTGATGTCCGCCAGGCGCGGCACGTCGTCCAGCACCAGCGGGCCGTCGGTCAGCAGCGCCGCCGCCATGATCGGCAGCGCGGCATTCTTCGCGCCACCGATCCGGATCGTGCCCTCCAGCGGCACGCCACCGATGATCCGGATCCTGTCCATGGTTTCGCCGCGGCCGTGACCGGCCGCCCCCTCGGGCTGTTCGAGTTGCCGCATGAACCCCTGTACCTCACCCTGATCCTGTGCGCCCCGGGGTCGCGCGTCTCCCGCCGCGACAAACCCCAGGTTGCGTTACCGCAATCCCGCTACGTTTAGAACCGCGAAATGCGGCAAGAGTTCGGCAGGGTCACAAAAAAGCCATCGAGCCGCCTGGAGCCGCGGCCCCTAGAGTCTGGGCAATGTCACCCCGCGCTGGCCCATATACTTGCCCGCACGGTCCTTGTAGGAGACCTCGCAGGGCTCGTTGCCCTGCAGGAACAGGAACTGGCAGCCGCCCTCGTTGGCATAGACCTTCGCCGGCAGCGGCGTGGTGTTGGAGAATTCCAGGGTCACATGCCCTTCCCATTCCGGCTCCAGCGGCGTCACGTTCACGATGATCCCGCAGCGGGCATAGGTGGACTTGCCCAGGCAGATCACCAGCACGTCGCGCGGGATGCGGAAATACTCCACCGTGCTGGCCAGCGCGAAGGAGTTCGGCGGGATGATGCAGACCTCGGTCTCCCGGTCCACGAAGCTCTCCGAGGAAAACGCCTTCGGATCCACCGTGGCGGAATTCACGTTGGTGAAGATCTTGAAGCTGGGCGAGACCCGCGCGTCATAGCCGTAGGACGACAGGCCGTAGGAGATCGTGCCCTCGCGCTTCTGCGCCTCGACGAACGGCTCGATCATGCCGTGCTCGGTCGCCATCCGGCGGATCCAGCGGTCGGACATGATCGCCACGCGGCACACTCCCTGTTGGTGCGGACAGTTCCTGCTCCGGCTGACCTATCCCGATTGCCGCAGGCCGGCAAGAGTCGGAAAAACGCAGAGCCCAGGCGGCCCTGCGGCCCGCTGTCGCGGGCGCGGCGGTCAGGATTGCGATGAATCGGGGGGCGTTTCGCCCGGCGGCGGCGCCGGTTCCGGCCCGGCAGGCGCCTTGCGCCGCCGCAGGTTCTGCCGCAGCGCGGCGGCCAGGCGCGCCTGCCGCTCCTGCTGCGCGACCGTCGTCTTGCCGGCTTTCGGATCCCTGGTCATGCCGCCAGCCTGGAACGGACGCAGGACGCTTGCAAGCCGGCCCGGCCTGTGGCAGGTTCCGCCGCCTTGCGGGGGTCCGCCTTCAGGACCCGCCGCCCGGATGCTGCAGTAGCTCAGGGGTAGAGCACGTCCTTGGTAAGGACGGGGTCGGAGGTTCGATTCCTCTCTGCAGCACCATTTTTATCTAGCAAAATCAAGCACTTCACGGGGCGACATGGGTGAACACCCGTTCTCGCAAACCGCCGCTTCTCCACGGAACACGTCGGGAACATGGGGAGACAGTGTGGGGAAACGTTCTTGCACCGTTCGCCGGGCTCAGGTCTGGCTCGGGTCTCAGGCAGCCAAATGGTGGGGTGACAGTTACAGACTGATCCGGCACCTTTCGCCCCAACATGGCAACGATTGACCTACGGGAATTTGAGGATGAAGGCTTCGTGCTCCACTTCGGTGGACGGATGCACGAGGTCGATGTCCTAACGTTCGGCAACGCGCTTGTCTCGTTCGCTGAGGCCATCCGCGCGGTCAACCAGGAGGTCAATCCGGGCTACAGCTTGGAGATTGCAATCGAAGCGGTCGGGCCGGGTAGCTTCCGAGCCAGGCTCAAGACGGCGAAAAAGTCGTTGCGTAACCTTTTCAGCGCCGCGACCGCCCGGGACATCGTACTAGCGTTGTTCGCCACCTTCCTCTGGGAGAAGGTGATCAGCCCCGACACTCCACCAACGATCATCGTGAACGCCGATGCAGTCATCATCGAGCACGGCGATGACCGAATCATCGTGCCGAAGGAAGCGTTTGAACACCGCGAGAAGGTCGAGAAAAGCCTGGCGGTGAACCGGCATGTCGCCCGCTCGATGGAAGTGCTCGAAAAAGATGCAGCAGTGACCTCGCTCGGCATAGCCCGAGGGATGCGTGATCCGCAGCCCATCATCGAAATTCCGCGGGAGAGCTTTTCAACCATCCGTCAGAACGCAGTGCCGCGTCCGGAAGAAGGGCGGCGTTGTCAGGATCATGACGCGGTGCTCACCGTGCATAAGGCAGTATTCGAGAGGTCGGCGCGGAAGTGGGAGTTTGTTTGGAACGGCTTCCGCATCTCAGCCCCTATCGTCGATCAGACGTTCTTTGATCGGCTAGAGAGCCGCGATGTTTCCCTTCGGCAAGGAGACGCCTTCAAAGCCACCTTGCGTGTGCAACAAATCCAAGACCCGCTGTCGGGGACCTGGCTAAACGAGAGTTATGAGGTTATTGAGGTGGGTGAACTCGTCGCCCGGAAATCGGACCAATCGTCCGCGGA
>JAVKFF010000238.1:0-25200 GCA_040226215.1 Azospirillaceae bacterium | reverse complement strand
GGGCAGAACCGGCCGGAAGTCGGGCCACCAGCGGAAGCCGGCGGCGCTGTCCTCGTATTCGGTCTGCAGCTTTCCGCCCTTGGTGCGGAAGAAGTAGATGTTGCCCGTCAGGCTGCCATAGGGCCCGTGCGCCAGGTGCGGCGGCCGCCAGAAATAGGCCCCCGGCCGCATGACGCCGCGGTCGCCATGCACCTCGCCCGCCAGCAGGTACATCTCCTCGACCACCGGGTGCTTCTCCGCCCGCTCCGCCCAGCGCAGACCGAGCGTGCCGAGGATCCAGCTCTGGTCGCCCGTCACGGGATCCTCGTAGAGCATCTTGCGCCCCGCGCCCGGCGGGAACTCGGGATGGAAATTGCCGGTATAGGGCACGGCGAAGCCGTCAACGCCTTCGACCAGCCGCGCCGGATCGGGCGTAGCCACGGGGCCGGGTAGCGGTGCTGAGGAGAAAAAGGTCAACACGACCGCGCCATGCTGGCTCGCCATCGTCTCGCGGGTGTGGCCGGCCGGCAGATGCGCATAGCCGAGATGGCCAAAGGCGTGGCCGTTGACGGTCAGCACGCCGTCCAGCACCAGGAACTCCTCGTCCGCCCCCAGCACCTGCCGCACGTCGAGCCGCCAGCCGGGCGGATAGCGCAGGAGAAGGCTGCAGGCGCCCGTCTCCGCGTCCATGGAGAGTACCTTGCGCGCGACGCCGGAACGGATGCCGGGCAATCCTTCCGCCTCCCAGTCCAGCCACTGGCTCTGCAGAAACTCGATATGCGGCCGGGCCATCAGCGGTTCTCCTTGGCAGACTGGGCCACGGCCGGATCCTCGGCGCGCAATGGCCCCTGGCGGTCGCCGTCCTCCGCCACGATGCGCATCAGCCGGGCGAGCGAGCGGTCGAGGACGTCCCGGCTGCGGGCGAGGAAGGCATCGTCCCCGACAAGCGCCTCCAGCGCGGTCTCGGAGACGGCGCCGGAGCGGACGAGCAGGGTCTCCAGCGCCAGGCGCCGCTGGCGTTCGACATGCAGCTGGGCCGCCAGGTCGAAGACGAGCTGGGCCAGGGTGTCGGTCTCGCCATGCTCGAAGAAGCGCAGCTCGGCCTTTGCCGTCCCGCCGCTCATGTCCCCATCTCCGCTTCCAGCACGGCCCAGGGGAAGTGCCACTCCGCGCGCTTCGGCCAGGCGAGGCTCTCCTGCCGGCCGCCGCCGCGCTCGTCGAAGGCGACCCAGCGCGCCTCGGCGAAGCCCGCATCCCGCGCCATGCCGGCGGTGTCGGCCGCCATCATGCCGGGCATGAAGGGCTCGTTGTTGCGCGCCCCATGCTCCAGCATGGCGAGGTCGCGGAAGGGCTCGCCGGTGAACTGGAAGTCGAGCACCCGGAGCCTGCCGCCCGGCGCCAGCAGCCGCGCCGCCTCGGCGAAGAAAGCCTTCAGGGCCGGTTGCGGCAGCTCGTGGATCACCATGGTGGCGGTCACCAGCCCGGCCGATCCCGCTTCCAGCCCGGTCTGGCACGCATCGGCCTGGATGTAGCGGACAGCGAGACCCAGCGCCTCGGACTTGGCATGCGCCAGCCTGAGGCAGGGCGCGGCGAGGTCGACGCCGATCACCTCGGCCTCCGGCAGGGCCTGGCGGAACGGCCAGGTCGACTTGCCGAAGCCGCAGCCGAGATCGATCACGCGGAGCGGCGGCGTCTGGAAGGCGGCGAGGCAGTCGCGGGTGAACAGGCGGTGGAAGCCGTAATCGTCGTTCTCCCCCATCATCACCAGCTTGGCGCCGAGCGCGTAGACCTGGGCGTTGTGGTCGGCCCGCCAGATGCCGCCCGGCTGCACGTGGATGTCCCAGTCGGTGTACCAGTCGGGCGCTCGGAAATCGGGGTCGAGCTCGAGCGAGCCCCTCGGCGCCGCCGGCGTCTCGATCGCCGGCCAGTCCGCGACGGCGTCGGAGACGGCGCGCCACATCTGCTTCTGGGCGCCGCGCTCCATCCAGGCGAACCAGCGATAGCGCGGCAGGTCGTGCACGACGGGCGTCGCCGCCTTGCGGTCGTCCGGCGGCGCGTCGCCCACGGCTGCGTCGTATTCCTCCCGCAGCGCCGGGTAGAGGCGGTCGGCCCAGCGCCGGCGCAGGGCCAGCACGAAGACGATGTCGCCGCGCTCGTCGAGGGTCAGGGATGGCTCAGTCATCTCGGGCTCCCTTCCTTGGAGGGCGAAGGATCGGTTCCGAATGTGTGGGGCAGCCAGGGCGGCGGCAAGCGGCCGGGGAAGAAGCAGGCGACCCGCCCCGCGCCCGCACCGGCGGCGTCGAGTTCCGGCGTCTCGACCCGGCAGCGCGCCTCGGCAATCGGACAGCGCGGGTGAAACGGGCAGCCAGGCGGCCGGTCGATCGGCGAGGGCGGATCGCCGGCGAGGATCAGCCGCTGGCGCCGCTGCGCCACGTCCGGCGTCGGCGTCGCCGACAGCAGGGCCACCGTGTAGGGGTGCTGTGGCCGCTCGACGATGTCGTCGGCCGTGCCTTCCTCGACCACGCGGCCGAGATACATCACCACGATGCGATCGGCGATCTGGTGGACCAGCGCCAGGTCGTGGGCGATCACCAGGAAGGCGTTGTCCAGTCGCTGTTGGATGTCGCGCAGCAGGTTGACGATCTGCGCCTGGATCGAGACGTCGAGCGCCGAGACCGGCTCGTCGGCGACGATCATGTCGGGCTCCAGCGCGATGGCGCGGGCGATGGCGATGCGCTGGCGCTGGCCGCCGGAGAACTGGGCGGGCAGGCGCTCCATCGCATCGGACGGCAGGCCGACGGCGTCGAGGAGCGCGGCCACCCGGGCGCGGATCGCCGCCCGGTCTCCCCAGCGATGCGCCTTCAGCGGCTCCGCCAGGATGCGGCCGACGGTCATGCGCGGATCGAGCGAGGCGTAGGGATCCTGGAAGATCATCTGCAGGCGGCGCCGGATCGGTTTCATCGCCGCCGGAGAGAGCTGGCCGATGTCGCGGCCGTCGAAGCGGATGCTGCCGGCGTCCGGCCGGTGAGCTCCCATGACGGCAAGTGCCAGGGTAGACTTGCCCGACCCCGATTCGCCGACCAGGCCGACCGTCTCGCCCCGGCCGACACTGAGACTGACCCGGTCGACCGCATGCACCCTGCCGCCGCGCGTGCGGAAGCCGACGGAGAGGTCGCGGGCCTCGAGCAGCGGTTCGCGGCTCATGTCCGCACCTCCCGGACCGGCCTAAAGAGCGGGTTCCAGCAGGCGGCGCGGTGCTCGGCGGCACCGCCGACCGGTTCCAGCGCCGGCGCCTGGCCGCATGCTTCACCGGCATGGGCGCAGCGCGGACGGAACGAGCATCCGGCACGTTCCGCGACGGGTCCCGGCGGCTGGCCGGGGATCGGGTTGAGGCGCGGTCGGGCGCGGTCGAAGCGGGGTGCGGCGGCGATCAGCCCGGCGGTGTAGGGATGGACCGGCCGCGACAGCACCTCGGCCGCCGGACCGGTCTCCACCAGCCGCCCGTGATAGATCACCGCGATGCGGTCGCAGATCTCCGCCGCCACGCCGAGGTCGTGGGTGATCAGGAGGCCGCCGGCACGGCTGAGCCGGGTGCGCAAGAGGTCGAGGATCTGCGCCTGGATGGTGGCGTCGAGCGCCGTGGTCGGCTCGTCGGCGACGATCACCGCCGGGTTGTTGACGAGGGCGAGGGCGATCATCACGCGCTGGCGCAGGCCGCCCGACAACTGGTGCGGATAGGCCGCCAGCCGCGCCCGTGGAGCGGGGATGCCGACCGCCTTCAGCGCCGCCTCGGCGAGGTCCAGCGCCTCGGCCTTGTCCAGGCCCTGATGCCGGCGGATCGATTCCGAGAGGATCGAGCCGACGCTGCGCACCGGGTTGAGACCGGTCATCGGGTCCTGGAAGACCATGCCGAGGCGCCCGCCGCGCAGGGCCCTGAGCCGCTTCTCCGGTGCCCCGGTCACCGGCTCGCCCAGGACGGCGATCCGGCCGCCGACGACGCGGCCCGGCCGCGGCACGAGGCCCAGCGTGGCCAGCGCCAGCATAGACTTGCCCGACCCGGATTCGCCGACCAGTCCCAGGATCTCGCCGCGGGCAATGGCCAGGGAGACGCCGTCGACGGCGTTGAAAACGCCGCCATCGGCCAGCGGAAAACCGATGCGCAAATCCTCGATGGCGAGGACGGTGTCGGTGGTGGCCCCGCTCATGCCAGGTCCCGCGCCCGGCGCCGGGAGATCGCCGCCACCCCGTCGCCGACCAGGTTGAGCGCGACCACCGCCAGCACGATGGCGCCCGCCGGCACCAGCATCATCCACGGCGCCTCCACCAGGTATTCCCGGCTCTCCGACAGCATGTTGCCCCAGGAGGGCGCGGTCAGCGGCACGCCGAGGCCGAGGAAGGAGAGCGCGCTCTCGGCGATCAGCATGTCGGCGAAGGTGAAGGCCAGCATGACCAGCAGGGTCGGCCGGAGGGCCGGCAGCACGTGGGTGACGAGGATGGTGGTGCCGCCGACCCCGGCGAGCTGGGCTGCGAGCACGTAGTCGCGCCGGGCGACGCTCATCGCCTCGGCATAGACCACGCGCGCCGCGATCGGCCAGGTGGCGAGGCCGAGCGTCAGCGCCAGCGGCCAGAAGCCGCGGCCGAGCACGGCGATCACGGTCACCGCGATGACCAGCGAGGGAAAGGCGATGACGGTGTCGACCAGCCGCAGGATCGCCCGGCGGGTGAAGCCCGGCACCCACGCCGCGACGAGGCCGGCCAGGGTGCCGAGCCCCACCGAGATCAGGGCCGCCGTCAGCGCGATGCCGAGCGACCAGGGCATGCCGGCCAGCACGCGGGCAAGCAGCGGCCGGCCAAGCTGGTCGGTGCCGAGCAGGTAGCCGGCCTCGAGCGGCGCCTTCCAGCGTTCCATCAGGCTGCCGGCGAAGGCGCCCGGCGGCGGTGCCAGCAGCGACGCGGCGGTGGCGATGGCGAGCAGGAGGACGACCGCGAGCCCCGCCAGCAGCATCCAGCGCCCCGATCCGCCTTCGCGCCAGAAGCGCAGGCGCCGCAGCGACAGACCCCGCGGGCGTGCCGGCGTGCCGACGGTCATGGCCGCTGCTCCCTGAGGCGCGGGTCGATCAGCCGGAAAGCCACGTCCGTCACCGCGTTCACCGCAAAGACCAGGAAGGCGATCACGAACACGGCGGCCTGGACGACAGGGAAGTCGAGCCGGTCGACGGATTCGATCAGCAGCGCCCCGAAGCCGGGCCAGGAGAAGATCCACTCGGTGACCAGCGCGCCCGACATCAGGAAGGCGAACTGGGTGCCGATCAGAGCTGTGGCGCCGAGCAGCGCGTTGGGGACGGCATGACGCCAGAGGATTTCCCGCTCGGTCGCGCCGCAAGCCCGGGCAGTGCGGATATAGTCCTCGCGCAGGGCCTCCGAGACGTTGGCGGCCAGCACCCGCACCATCTTCGGCACCAGGAAGGAGGCCAGCGTCAGCGAGGGCAGGATCCAGCTCGTCCAGCTCGAAATGCCGATGGAGGTCAGCCAGCGCAGCTCGACGACGAAGACCTGGATCAGGATCAGCCCGACGATGTAGCCCGGGATGCCCTGCATGACGTAGACGCCGCCATTGACCACCTTGCGCTCAGCCGCGTCCGGCCGCATGCCGAGCCAGGCGCCGAGCGGCACTGCGATGGCGATAGTGGTGGCGAGCGCCAGGAAGGAGAGCAGCAGCGTGCTGCCCAGCCGGTCGAGCACCATCCATATCGCCGGCAGCCCGCCGCGCAGACTCTCGCCGAAGTCCAGCAACAGGGTCGAGGCGAGGTATTGCAGGTACTGCACGATCAGCGGACGGTCGAGGCCGTAGCGCTCGGCGATCAGCGCCACTGTCGCCGGGTCCGCCTCCTCCCCGGCCAGCACCGCGGCCGGATCGCCGGACAGGCGCAGCAGGAAGAACAGCAGGGTGGAGATCGCGAACAGCAGTATGGCGAGCTCCACCGCACGGCGCAGCAGCACGTCGCCGACGGCGCGCCAGCGGCTCATGGGACCATCGCCGGAAGCGCGTGCTCGACGATCTCCAGCCACTCGCCGGCCGCTCCGGTCTCCAGCATTGCGGCGGCACCGCCATAGGGTGCGTCGTGAACCTCGAGTCCCGCCGCGCCGGCCAGGCCCGCCATGGTGATCATGGCGACGCCCAGGGGCAGGCCGCGCGCCATGCCGCGTGGCGGTGCCGCGGCCGGATAGCCGTCGCATTCGATCAGGCAGGACCCGGCGAGCTGCAGGCTGGAAATCCGCTGCAACACCGAATCGGCGAGGCCGTGCGCCGTCCGCAGCACTGGCACGGCGACCTCCCGGTCGGAAATGCGGGGGGCCGCGTACCGGTCCTCGTAGAAGCCGCGCGCCGCCTCAATATCGGTCGCGGCCAGCACGGCGATGAAGACCCGGTCGGCCGTGCGCCCGGCACGGTAGAGGTCGAGCGTGCCGGCATAGGCGCGGATGTCGGTCAGGTAGAGCACCTCGCCATCCGGTCCGGCAAGCTGCATGGCGCGGATCGCCGGGTTGGAGCCGAGCGGCGCCGGCGCGCCCAGAACGCGGAAGCCCGCCTTCGGCGCCGCCGCAACGAGCCCGTCGAGGTCGTCGCAGCTGAGCTCCGCCGCCGCCCAGCCCGTCGTCGTCAGGGGTGCCGGCGGCGGCGCCGCGCCAACCTCGATGAACCTGATTCCACCGGTCACCGTTTCCCCAGGTGCCAGCAGGGCCCAGCGGGCGCCAGCCAAGGCAGGGCAACGCCAGAGGTCGGCAAGGGTGCCGGAGATCGTGCCGTCGCAACATATCGGCCAGCCAAGCAGCGACCGGTAGGCGGCGAGCGAGCGGTCGAGATCGCGGCAGGCGATGGTGGCGAAGAGGATGGGACCGAGCCGCGCGCTCATCGAGAAATCGATAGTCGGGCGAGGACAGGGTGCATGGCGGGTTTGCGGTGCATGGGTCAAATGTATTATCTGTAGAACAATTCTGGCAACGGCTTTGCCCGCCTGCGGGCGGAAATATCATCCCTTGCCCCAGCCGAGGACGACATTCGTGGACACCAGCCTCGACAGCGCCCGCCCCGCCGACACCATCGACCGGCTGCTCGACTGGCCGGATGCGGCCCTGCCGACCGTGGCCACCATCCTCGGCCTGCGCCGGTACTGGATGGGGCCATTGTTCGCGCGCCTGCGCCGGGAATACGAGGTCGCGACGGGCGACGCGCCACCCGCGTCCCAGGAGGAGGCTTTTCCGGTCGTCCAGGCGCTGCCCACGGCGCCCTATTTCCAGTGGCTGCATCGCCACATCCAGGAAATGACCTGGGCCGCCTGCGACCGCATCGTCGCCGAACGCCTGCCGGCGATCGAGGCGGCACTGGCCCCGCGTCCCGACGACCTCGGCAGTCTGGAGGCCGATCCCGGCCTCGCCTATCCGGGCTACTATCTCTTCGATTTCCACCGCCAGGCGGGCGGCATCTGGCGCGACGCCGCGGGGGCGGCGGTCTACCTGCTGGGCGCGCGTCTCGTCCATGTCGGCCGCAACACCGATTTCCAGCTGCACGACAAGTTCGTCGCCGACCTCGGCCTCCAGGTACCGCCCGCCCGCGTGCTCGATCTCGGCTGCGGCTTCGGCAAGACCACCTTCTCGCTCGCCCGCGCCTGGCCGGAGGCGGAGGTGATCGGCCTCGACGTGGCGGAACCCTGCCTGCGTCTCGGCCGCCGCATGGCGACAGAGCGCGGCCTCGCCATCCACTGGCGCCAGGCGGCGATCGAGGCCCTGCCCGAGGCCGATGGCAGCGCCGACCTCGTGACCTGCACCATGGTGCTGCACGAGATGCCGGAGGCGGCCATCGCCGGCAGCTTCCGCGAGGCGGCCCGCGTGCTGAAGCCGGGCGGCCTGTTCGTCACCTTGGAGAACCGTCTGCTGGGCGACCCGTTCCGCGATGTGCTGCTCGCCTGGTACAGCCAGCTGATCGACGAGCCGTACTGGGAGCCCTTCCGCCATCTCGACCTGCCGCGGATGGCGCGTCAGGCCGGCTTCGCGGAGGCGGAACTCAGGCCCTGGCATCCGCCCGGCGCCGACCCAGCGGCCGATGCCGACCCGCGGCGCTGGGCGACGCCCTGGGGTATGATGATCGCGCGCAAGGGCTGACGCATGACCGAACGAGGAGGGCCTGGCATGGCCGAGAGCACGGCATCCCATCCCCTGGCGACGGCCAGGCTGCTGGGCGCGGCCGACGACGACCGGCTGGCGGCCATGGTGCACAATCTGGTGGCCGAGATCGCCGAGATCCGCGCCCGCCTCGCGGCCCTGGAGGCGCGCCTCGACGGCGCGGACCCGTCAGCGGCCCGCGACCTCGCCGCGCTGCAGGCCGACACCGCCGCCCTGATCGCCCGGCTCGACGCGGGGAGCTGAGCCTCGGCATCGCCCCGCTTCGGCGGGGCCGACGGGTCAGGAGACGACGGGCGCGAGGTTCCGCATCTCCGGCTTACGCCTGCGTGCGGAACGACGAAATCTAGTTTCAATCCCAAATCCAACCACCGTCGTCCCACTCGGAGCGCAGCGGAGATGCGGGGCCTCGCGCGGCCAGGACGCGGCGCCGGATTTAGGGCGGTGCCTTGTGGGCGGCCGGTCCCGGGTCTGCAGCGCATCACTTCGTGCTGCGCTGCGTACGGTACGACGATCAGGTCATTAAACAACAATTTCGCTGTCGTCCCGGGCGCGATGCGGCGCGACGTGCCGCTTCGCAGACCCGGGACCGGTGGCCCGTCTTCTCCAGCGCTTGGTGCCCTACTCGCCGACCGTCACGTCCTCGTAGTAGATCGTGCGGTTGACATAGGCGAGGCCTTCGACCTCCGGCGCCATGGCGGTGACGTCGATCTGCTCGACCAGCCAGATCGAGGGCAGCACCTCGTTGGTATAGGCATGCAGCTCATGCAGCAACGCGGCCCGCGCCTCGGGATCGAACTCCTCGAACGTCGCCTCGACATAGGGCGTCATCGACTCCTCGCAGAAGTGCGGGGTCGCCTTCATGCAGGTCATGTAGGTGTAGGGCCGGATGGAGTCCATGTAGGGCGCGGTGTTCCAGGATGAGCCGAACAGCTCGCCGGGCCAGGTATTGTTGAGGAAGTATTCGAGCCATTCCGGGAAGCGGATCTGCTGCAGCTCGACATTGATGCCGACCTGCGCGAGATCGATGGCCGCCTGCTGGTAGATCTCGCTGTCGGCCGGGAAGGAGCCGACGACGACACTGGCCACCACGTCGAAGCCGTCGCCATGGCCGGCCTCGTCGAGCAGCGCGCGGGCGCGCTCCGGATCGTAAGGATAGGGCGGGATCGACGGGTCGTAGCCATAGGCGGCCGGCGTGCCCGCCTGGCCGGCCGGCGCGCCGAGTCCGCCGAGCAGCACCTCGGCGATCGCCTCGCGGTTGACCGCCAGGTTGGCCGCCTGGCGCACCCGCACGTCGGCGAACGGGCTGTCGGGATGCGCCTCGTTGGCGAAGGCCAGCGACATGACCTGCGGCGCCGGCGTGGCGACGATCTCCATGCCGGCGCTCTCCAGCTGGCCGATATTGTCGGGCGAGAAGCCGAAGCCGACATCGATCTGGCCGGACAGCAGCGCCTGCAGCCGGGCCGGCCGCTCGGGCAGTTCCAGCACGGTCAGCCGGCCGATCTCCGGCGCCCGCCAGGAGGTGGTGTTGGCCACCATCACGGCCTCCGCCTCGCCCCAGGAGTCGACGATGAAGGAGCCGGTGCCGACCGGCTCCTGGGCGTAGCCGTCCGGGCCCAGCTCGGCCCAGGCGCCGCCCTCGATGATGTAGACCAGCGCCAGCCGGTTGGGCAGCACCGGGTCGGGTCCCGAGGTGATCAGGTCGACGGTGTCGTCGTCGACCCGCTCGATCCCCACCACGTTGCGCAGTTCGGAGCCAACGGAGGAGGCGCGCCCCTCATCGGTCATCAGATACTCGAAGGTCGCCACGACGGCTTCGGCGTCGAAGGCCACCCCGTTGGAGAAGGACACGCCCGAGGCCAGGTCGAAGCGCCAGCGGGTCGGCTCCACGGCCTCCCAGGAGGTGGCGAGGACCGGTACCGCGCGCCCGTCCTCGCCGATGCGCACCAGCGGGTCGAAGACGGCGTCCCAGACGAAGATGTTGGGCACGCTGCGGCCGGTGAACGGGTTGCCCTGGCCGGGCGGCAGGTCCCAGACGCCGACACGCAGTTCCTGCGCGGCCGCACCCACCGAAAGGGCGGAGACGCCGATGACGGCGCTTGAGAGAAGGACGGATCGCAAGGTTCGAGACATGCTGGACACTCCCTGATAGACGCCCCGGCGGTGTCGGCGGCGATGTCGAATTTGTTTTATCGATAATACAATGTCGCCCTTCTCCCGACGCGTCAATCCGCCCGGATGGCACCGACCAACCGATGCGGCGATCCCGGCTATAGGCGCGCCGCGCCGCATTGGGTAACGTGCCCGCCAAGGGGACCGGCCGGCCGCCTTGACAGTCGGCGCCCCGGGGCGGAGATGCTAGAGGACGCGAGAAAAATGACCATCCAGCTCACCCGGCACGTCGAGTCGGCGGAGTTCGTGCTGCCGGCCACGGAGCTTGGCGAAACGCTCGGTTTCTTCACCAGGACGCTGGGCTTCCGCATCGACAGCATCTTTCCCGCCGACGATCCGGCGACGGTGGTGCTGAGCGGCTACGGCATCCGCCTGCGCCTGGAGCGGGGGCGCCAGGGTCCGCCCGGCATCCTGCGCCTGCTCTGCGACGATCCGCGCGCCGCCGCCGGTGGCGAGACCGTGCTGACCGCGCCCAACGGCACCCGCGTGGAGCTGGTCGAGGCCGATCCGCCGCTGCACCTGCCGGAAATGCGTCCCTCCGTCGTGATCAGCCGGATCACCCACGACGCCGCCTGGGGCACCGGGCGGGCCGGCATGCAGTACCGCGACCTGATCCCCGACCGCCAGGGCGGCCGCTTCATCGCCAGCCACATCCGCGTGCCCGGCGAGGGACCGGTGCCGGACTACGTGCACTTCCACAAGGTCCGCTTCCAGATGATCTACTGCTACAAGGGCTGGGTGCGGCTGGTCTACGAGGACCAGGGCGAGCCCTTCGTGATGCGCGCCGGAGACTGCGTGCTGCAGCCGCCGGAGATCCGGCACCGGGTGCTGGAGAGCGGCGACGACCTGGAGGTGATCGAGATCGGCTGCCCGGCCGACCACATCACCTGCGTCGACCACGACCTGGAACTGCCCAACCACACGGTGAACCCCGACCGGCTGTTCTCCGGCCAGCGCTTCGTGCGCCACGAGGTGGCGAAAGCCGAGTGGCGGCCCTGGCGCCTCGGCGGCTTCGAGGCGCGGGATCTCGGCATCGGCGACGCCACCTCGGGCTTGGCCGGCGTCAAGGTTGCCCGCGTCGCCGGCACGGTCGACGAGGCGCCGCACCGGCACGACGCGGAGTTCCTCTTCCATTTCGTTCTGGAGGGCGGGGTGACGGTCGCCTGCGAGGGGCGCCAGCCCGAGGCGCTCAAGGCCGGCGACAGTATCGCCATACCGGCCCATACCGCGTTCTCGCTGGCCGCCGCGTCGGCGGATCTGGAGATCCTCGAAGTGGCGCTACCGGAGGCGTTCGCGTTCTCTCCCGCCGCCGCGTAGGTCAAGCCCGGGCGAAACCGGGGCGCACGCCCCTCGCCCGATTAACTTTTCGCCAGGAATCGCCTCACGTGTTTCTTGACTAACCATGGAGACTCCCGGAGTCTGCGGCGCCCGAGCGAGGGGCGGGGCCTTCACGGCGCCGCTTGCGGGACAGTGACCGATGCGTGCGAAGCCCCTGCCGCGCTGACCGGCGGGGGCTTTAGCGCCTCCAGCGGGCGCCGGCTGCCCTGTGTGCCGAACGCCGGAGTCGACGTCGGAGTCGACGCCGGAGTCCGGGCGCGATGACCGACCCTGCCCGGCGATCGGGCTTCCGGGCCGGCCTCGCCATCATGGCGCTTGCCTTTGCCCTGTCGCAGAGCTTCCGCACCCTGCCCAGCGTGATGGTGGCCGACCTCACCGCCGATCTCGGCATCGGCGCCTCGGATGTCGGCCTGCTGGCGGCGGTGTTCCACATCTCCTTCGCCGTGCTGCAGCTGCCGATCGGCGTCCTGCTCGACCGCTTCGGCGTACGCGAGGTGATGCTCGCGGCCTACACCCTGGCCATCGCCGGCACCGCGATCTGCGTGCTGGCGCCCAGCTTCACGGTGCTGCTCACCGGGCAATTGCTGATCGGTGCCGGCACGGCGCCGACGCTGATGGCGGCGCTCGTCTTCATCTCCCACCGCACCCAGCCCGCGCAGTTCGCCCGCCATTCCGGCATCCTGATGTCGGTTGGCAGTCTCGGCATCCTCGCCACCTCCACGCCCTTCGCCCTGCTGATCGAGGCATCGTCCTGGCGCATGGCCTTCCTGGCGCACCTGCCGCCGCTCGTCCTCTGCCTGGTGCTGACCCTGCCGCTGATCGGACGGGCGGCGCCGCGTCCGAGCGCGGCGGACGGCAGCCTGTGGCAGGATTTCCGCCTGCTGGCCCGGCTGCCCTACCGGCACCTCGCCGGGCTGTTCGCCATCGGCCTGGTCGCCTATGGCGCGATCCTCGCCTTCCGTGGCGTCTGGATCGTGCCCTTCGTGCAGCAGCGCTACGGCCTCGGCCTGGTCGGGGCGAGCTATCTCGCCCTCATGCTCTCGGTGGCGATGGCGGTGACGCCGGCGCTCACCGGCGGCCTGGCGACGACGCAGCGGGCGATTTCCCGGTTCATCGTCGTCGCCTCCACGATCCTCGCCCTGGCCCTGGCGGGTCTCGCCTTCCGGCCGGTCGACGGCCTGGCCGCCGGCATCGTGCTGATCCTGGCGCTCGGGCTCGTCTCCGCCTCGCCGATCGTGCAGTTCGCCTATATCCGCCGCGCGGTGCCGGGCGAGTTGACCGGGCGGGCGCTGGCGCTGCTCAACATGGTGATGTTCGTCGGCGCCGCCCTGCTGCAGTGGCTGTCGGGCAGCCTGGCGGAGGTCGCCGCCGATGCCGGCGGCGATCCCTACACACCGGCCATCGGCGTCCTGGCGCTGGCGGTCGTCCTCGGCCTCGCCGTCTTCATGGTCCTGCCCAAGGCGCGGGACGACGGCTGAGGCGGCCAGAATCGGAGTGGACCCGCGCGGTCCTCACACGAAGGTCAGCGTCTCGCCGCTACCGCATGCGTCCCCGACGGAACGCAGGATCGAGGCGATCATCTCCGTGCCCGAGACGCCTCTGACCGGCTGGCGCTTGACCATCGACAGGGTCGCACCGTCCGTGCCCACCGCCTCGACCTCGGCGATGGCGATGTCGAGTGCGGGATCGGCCACCAGCCGGCCGCGGCAGGCATCGAGGCCGGTTGTGGCCAGCGCGCAGGTGATCATGGTGTTGATGTTGCGCGGATAGAGCCGGGCGATGCCGCGCACCGGTCCGTCGTAGAGCACCGTCTCGCCGGCGATGCCGGACGGGTCGACGCCGCTGGCGGAGAAGTCGAGATTGCGCGGGTGCTTGCGGAAGGTGATCGTCACCTCCGCCCAGTGGCCACGACCGGCGCGCAGGGCGTCGAGCCCCATCAGGGCGCCCGCCGGCACGAAGACCCGTCGGCCCGCGGCCGCCGCCGCCGCGGCCAGCCCTGCCCGAAGGTCGTCGTCGACGAGGGCGGAGACCGAGACCGGCATGTAGTCGGCGTGGGCGAGCAAGCGCGCGCCGTGCTCGCGGGTGATGTCGGGATGGGCGACCTCGACGATCAGATCGGCGCCGCGCCCGGCGGCACGGCCGAGATCGTCGAGCACCAGTTCCCGCGGCAGATCCGCCAGCGCCTCCGGCGAGCGGTTCCAGACGAAGGCCAGCGACAGGTCGGGCGCCTCGGTGACCGCGGCCGCCAGCGCCTGCCCAATGAACCCGTATCCGACGATGCCGATGCGCGTCGGCGCGGCGGTGTTCGATCCCATCTCGCCTGTGGTCCTTCTCCCGGCTGCGACGGCAAATCTGGCACAGCCGTCATGGACATGACAGCGGCCGAGACACCGACCGGTGGATAATTCGCCATCCAGCCGGCCGTCCCCCTTTTCGCCCCCGGAGCGCTTCCCCATCTAGGCGCGGCGCCGGTCGCAAGACCTTGGCGCCGATGCCGGCCTTGGCGACCGGAATCCCCGATTGGACTCCGGTAGTGGAAATCATCTGGGTTGGTGCCGGTCTCGGCGCCCTTTTCATTGGCGGTGAAGGTCTGGTGCGCGGCGCTGTCGCCTCCGCCCGACGGCTCGGCGTGTCGCCGCTGCTGATCGGCCTGGTGATCGTCGGCTTCGGCACCTCGACGCCCGAACTGGTCACCTCGCTGGAGGCCAATCTTGCCGGCTCCCCCGGCATCGCCATCGGCAACGTTGTCGGTTCGAACACCGCCAACATCCTGCTGATCCTGGGTCTTGCGGCGGTGATCGGTCCGATCGCCATCCGTCCGGCCGCCTTCCGGCGCGACGCCATGGCCGCCGCCTTCGCCGCCCTGGTCTGTCTCGGCCTCGCCGTCATCGGCATGATCGACCGGCTCGCCGGCGTGGCGCTCCTGGCGCTGCTGCTCGCCTACCTGGTCTATGCCTACCGCAGCGACCGGCGGGAGGTGCGCGCGGCGGTCGCCAGCGAGATCGACGACGTTCCCGGGAGTATCCCGGTCACGCTCGCTCTGCTGGTCGGCGGCATCGCGCTGACCGTGCTGGGTGCGCACTGGGTGGTCGAGGGCGCGATCTCGCTTGCCCGCAGCGCCGGCCTGTCGGAGTCGATCATCGGCCTGTCGCTGGTCGCGGTGGGCACCTCGCTGCCGGAGCTGACGGCCTCGGTGGCCGCCGCCCTGCGCCGCCAGAGCGATCTGGCGCTGGGCAACATCCTCGGCTCCAACATCTTCAACGTGCTCGGCATCCTGGGCGTCACGGCCGTGGTGCGCCCGCTTCCCGTGACGGCGGAGATCATGACGGTAGACGTCTGGGTGATGCTGGCGGCAACCGCGCTGCTGCTGGTTTTCGCGCGCAGCGGCTGGCGGCTCTGCCGGCCCGAGGGCTTGGCCATGCTGGCGCTCTACGGCGGCTATTCGGTGCTGATGGCCGCGCGCCTCTGAGCCGCCGCCGGGACCGGGTCAGCCCTGCTCCTCCAGCCGGTCCGTCGCCGGTGCGGGCGTCGGGGAGAGCTCATCGATCTCGGCCCGCAGCTGCGGCGTCATGGGGATGTCCATGGCGGCCAGCGCGGTCGACAGCTGCTCGGTATTGCGGGCGCCGACGATCGGCGCGGTGACGGCTGGATGGGCGGCAACCCAGGCCACGGCCAGGCTCGCCGGATGCCAGCCCCGCTCCTCGGCGAAGGCGGCGAAGCGGCTGGCGCAGTCGAACATCCAGTCCGGCGCGTAGCGGCGGGCGTAGAGATCGAACGTGCGGATGCGCCCGTCGCTGCCGGCCTGACGGTACTTGCCGGTCAGCAGGCCGCCGCCGACCGGGCTGTAGGGCGTCACCGCCATGCCTTCCGCCCGGGCCAGCGGCAGCAGTTCCACCTCGGCCTGGCGCTTGACCAGGTTGTACATCGGCTGCATCACCGCGAAGCGTGCCCAGCCCTGCCGCTCGGCCTGCCCCAGCGCGCGGGCGATCTGCCAGGCGGCCCAGTTGGAGACGCCGAGATGGAGCACCTTGCCGGCGCGCACCAGATCATCCAGCCCGCGCAGCGTCTCCTCCACGGCCGTATCCGGGTCGAAGCGGTGCACGAACAGGACATCCAGGCGATCGGTGCCGAGCCGCTTCAGGCTGGTCTCGACCGAGCGGCTGATATGCCGCCGGGAGAGCCCGCTGCGGTTCACCGCCTTGCCCATGCCGACCTTGGAGGTCAGCACGACCTCGTCGCGCTCACGGGCGATCAGCCCGCCCAGGATCTCCTCGGAACGGCCGTCGGCATAGCTGTTGGCGCAGTCGAAGAAGGTGACGCCCGCCTCCCGGCAGGCGGCGTAGACAGCCGCGGATTCCGCTTCGTCGGATTCCCGGCCGAAGGTCATGGTGCCGAGGCAGAGCCGCGAAACGGTGACGCCGGTGCGTCCGAGAAGTGTGTACTGCATGGCGTGGGCATCCCTGCGTGTCGGTCAGTTGGTGCCGCCCGGCATGGCGGCGGATCGGATGCCCTGTCGGGGTGCCGTGCGCCGCATACGCGGATATGTGCGTCGCGTCGTGCTGATAGGGCTGGCGTTCGGATCGAGCGAAGCCGGGCGGTGTATTGGGAGGTCCCCGCTGGGGGGAAAGCGAGGACCTCCCCGTCGGTGTAGAACCTCTTTCTTGGGGAAAGCGTCAGACACCGACTCCTGATTGCAGCAAAGCCTCTCTTCGGCCTCGATGCAATCGGATTGCGATCCGATCCCGGCCTCAATGCTCCCGAACTGTGGCCAGATTTGAGCAATGCCGCCCACGATGGCCCGGTGGAGTCGCGGATTCAACCCAAATGAGGTGAGGGAGTTCCCGGGCGTCGTCCTGCCGTCTCAGGCGGCTGCCCTGTCGCCCGGCCGCCGGCCGTAATAGAGGCCGACCAGATGCTCCGCCTCCGCGTAGAACAGCCAGCGCATCGCAACAACACCGGCGAGGTGGCAGAGCGCGGCCAGCGCGAGGACGACGGGCGGCACCGCCACGATCAGCGCCAGGAGGCAGGCAAGCGCCGGAATGACGACACCAAGCGCCAGTCCGATTCGCCGCAGTGCGGCGGCGCGGCGCCGGCCGACGACGAAGACCATCTCCGTCATCAGGTAGTTGGGCGTGGTGTGCGGCGCCTCGAACAGGCGCACCTGTCCGTGGTGGGTGAGGCCGGTCGCGGTCTCCATGCTGGAGCCCGAGCGGGCATAGGCGGTCGAGCCGCGCCACCAGGCGAGCACCTGCACGCATCCGAGCAGCACCAGCAGGACGAGCCCGGCCAGCGCTTGAAGGGCCAGCAGGGCGCCACCGGCAAGCGCGTAGAGCACGAACAGGATCGGCGTCTCCGGCATGTGCCAGCGCGGCACCGTGCGCAGCTGGGCATAGATCATCGCCGTCGCGGCCACCGTGGCCAGCGCCAGCACCGATGCGGCGATGCCGAGCGCCTCGACCCGCCGGCCGAAGAAGATCCAGAGCAGCGCGTAGAGCCCGAAGACCAGCAGCGTGGCGACGGCCAGCACGCCCTCGCGGCTGAGCCAGGAGGAGCGCCACTGGCTGAGCGCCCGCCAGGCGCGCTGCGGGTTGCCGAGATGCAAGGTGGAGGCGAGAAGGCCGATCGAGGCGCCGCCGATGGCGATGGCGCACCAGGCGAAGGCGGCCCAGCCCCAGGCCACCGGCAGACCGAGGCCGAGCCACACCATCAACCCGAAACCGAGCCCCGACAGGGTGGTAAAGACGATGAGCGAGGGTGCGGGATGCATCAGAGCTTCTCCAGCGCCCGGTCGAGCCAGCCGAGGAACCCCTTCGCTTCCGGCTCGGCCAGGGCGACGAGATCGACCGGCTCGGCCTCGCCGATCTCCTGCTTGGGCCGTGGCGGCAGGTACTTGTTGACCGGCCTGGTGCCCTGTTCGGGCATCAGGTCGATGCCGCCGCGCTCGGCCACCAGGTGCGAGACGGCGCTGTCGGGATCGCCGAGATCGCCGAAATGCCGGGCGCCGGCCGGGCAGGTGCGCACGCAGGCCGGCTCGCGGTCTACCTCGGGCAGGTTGTCGTTGTAGATGCGGTCGACGCACAGCGTGCATTTCTTCATCACGCCCGCCGCCTGGTCCATCTCGCGCGCGCCGTAGGGGCAGGCCCAGGCGCACAGCCCGCAACCGATGCACCAGTCCTCGTTCACCAGCACGATTCCGTCGGCCTGGCGCTTGTAGGAAGCGCCGGTCGGGCAGACGGTGACGCAGGGCGCGTCCTCGCAATGCAGGCAGCTCTTGGGGAAGTGCACGATCTGCGCCGGCCGCCCCTCCTGCTTCGCCTCGAAGGTGTGGATGCGGTTGAGGAAGCTGCCGACGGGCGCCTCGCCATAGGCGTCGAGATCGGCGAGCGGCGCACCGTAGCCCGACGAGTTCCACGACTTGCAGCTGACCACGCAGGCGTGGCAGCCCACACAGGTGTCCAGATCGATGACGAGGCCGAGCTTCTTATCCGACGGCGGCGGCAGGGAGGTCATGACCAGCCCTCGCCATACTTCACCATGTCCGGGCCCCGGCCGACCGGCGACTGCTGCGCCGGGACGTGCGGTTCGGCGATTTCCTCGCCCGGCGGCGCCTTTTCGATCCTGACGCGCAGATCGTACCAGGCGGCCTGGCCGGTGACCGGGTCGGAGTTCGACCAGCGCAGCCCGTCGCCCCGGGGCGGCAGCAATTCGTGGATGAGGTGGTTGAGCAGGAAGCCCTGGCGCGACTCCGGCGCTCTGGGCGACAGGGCCCAGGCGCCCTCGCGCTTGCCGATGGCGTTCCAGGTCCACACGGTCTTGGGATTCAGCGCCTCCATCAGCGCGACCGGCACCTTGATGCGGCCGTGCGGCGAGGAGAGATAGGCCCAGTCGCCTTCCTCGAAGCCATGCTCTCGCCAGACGTCGCCTGAGACATAGAGCGGGTTGCGCCCGTGGATCTGGCGCAGCCAGGCGTTCTGCGACCCCCAGGAGTGGTACATCGCCGCCGGCCGTTGGGTGATCGCGTGCAAGGTGTAGCCCCCCGCCTCCGCGCCCTCGTCACCGAAGGGGGGATACCAGGTGGGCAGCGGGTCGAAGGCTTCACGGACGCGCTGGCGCAGATGATCGGGCGGCTGCGGCTCGGCCCGGCCCTCCGCGGCCAGCTGGAAACGCCGGAGCGGCTCCAGATAGAGGTTGAAGACGAAGGGCTGCGCTGCGTCGAAGAAGCCCATGGAGACAGCCCAGTCCTGATAGGCCTTGTTCCAGGGCTTGAAGAAGCGCGCCTCCTCCGGGATCTCGGAGAGCCAGAAGCCGCCGTTCTCGATATAGCGGTCGAGCTGGTGGGGGTTCGGGGCGCCGCGCCCATGCACCTCGCCAGCGCCCCGCCAGCCGGCCAGCGGGCCGACGCCGGGTCGGCGCTCGTGGGCGACCATGTAGTCGGCATAGTCGGCATAGAGAGGACGGCCGTCGGCGTCGACGAATCCCTGGAGGCCGAGCCGGCCGCCGAGGTCGATCAGCACCGACTGGAAGCAGCGCACGCCGGCATGGCCCGGCCGCTCCGGTTCGACGACGGGCCAGCGGATGGAATCCGCTGCCGCGTCGGCCTCGCAGATCGGCCGGTCGAGCAGCGAGATGCAGTCGTGCCGCTCCAGATAGGTGGTGTCGGGCAGCACCAGGTCGGCGAAGGCGACCATCTCGGAGGAATAGCTGTCGGCGTAGATGATCTTCGGGATGCGATAGGCGCCGGTCTCGTCGCGCGCGGTCAGCATGTCGATCACGCCGCCTGTGTTCATGGACGAGTTCCAGGCCATGTTGGCCATGTACATGAACAGGACGTCGATGCCGTAGGGATCGCGCGCATGGGCGTTGGAGATGACCATGTGCATGAGCCCGTGCGCGGCCAGCGGCGCCTCCCAGCTATAGGCCTTGTCGATGCGCCAGGGGCTGCCGTCCTCGCAGATCAGCAGATCCTCGGGCCCGTGCGGATAGCCCAGATGCGGGCCGGGCAGCGGCTGGTCGGGTTCCGATCCGGCATGCGGCTTGGGATGGGCGGTGAACGGCTTGGGATAGGGCGGCTTGAAGCGGAAGCCGCCCGGCACCTCGACCGAGCCCAGCAGGATCTGCAGCAGGTGCAGCGTGCGGCAGGTCTGGAAGCCGTTGGAATGGGCGGAGATGCCGCGCATGGCGTGAAAGGCGACCGGCCGGCCGACCATGCGCTGGTGCCGCTCGCCCTTCCAGTCGGTCCAGGGCTGCTCGATGACGATCTCTTCCTCGAAGGCGGTGCGGGCCAGCTCCGCGGCGATCCGCCGGATGGTCGCGGCCGGCACGCCGCAGCGCTCGGCCACCATGTCGGGTGCGTAGGCGCCGTCGAGATATTTTCGCGCCATGAGTTCGAAGGCGGGCAGAACCGTCCGGCCGTCCGGTCCCGGCGCCTCGCCCTTCAGCGCCGGCTTCACGCCGGGCGCGTCGAAGGCGGCGACGGCGCCCGTTACCCGGTCGCGGACCAGCGGCTTGCCGTCATCGTCCCGTGCGAAGAGTCCGTGGTCGGCGGTGTCCGGGTCGTCGATCACCAGGAAGGGCGCGTTGGTGTAGCGGATCAGATAGTCGAGATCGACCCTGCCGGCGCGCAGCAGTTCGTGCACCAGCGCCAGGATGAACAGGCCGTCGGTGCCCGGCGTGATGCCGATCCATTCGTCGGCGATGGCGTTGTATCCGGTGCGCACCGGGTTGACGCCGATCACCTTGGCGCCGCGTGCCTTCAGCCGGCCGAGGCCCATCTTGATCGGGTTGGAATCGTGGTCCTCCGCCACGCCGAAGATCATGAACAGCTTCGCGCGTTCCCAGTCCGGCTGGCCGAACTCCCAGAACGCGCCGCCCATGGTGTAGATGCCCGCCGCCGCCATGTTGACCGAGCAGAAGCCGCCATGGGCGGCGTAGTTGGGCGTGCCGTAGTTCTGCGCCCAGAACGAGGTCAACGACTGCGACTGGTCGCGCCCGGCGAAGAAGGCGAGCCGCTTGGGGTCGCGGTGGCGCACCTCGGCCAGCCACTCGGTCGCCAGCGCCATCGCCTCGCCCCAGGAGATCTCCTCGAAGGCGCCGGAGCCGCGCGGGCCGACGCGCTTCAGCGGTGCCTTGAGGCGCGCGGGCGAGAGGTGCTGCATGACCCCGGCGGAGCCCTTGGCGCAGAGCACGCCCCGGTTGACCGGGTGGTCGCGATTGCCCTCGATATGGCGGATGTGCCCGTTCTTGATGTGGACGTCGATGCCGCAGCGGCAGGCGCACATATAGCAGGTGGTGCGCCGGATCTCGTCGGAGACCTTGGGCGAGGTGTCGACCGTCGGTTCAGCGCTCATCAAGGCCCTTTTCGCGATCCGCCGTCATGAGTCCTACATAAGAATACCGTGTTACTAGCATCCACGACGGCATCTTGCCGAGACGTCCCATGGCAAGTCTCGTATCCGCAAGCCATCCTTCCATCCTCCGAGGCATGTCCGCTATAGGTGGGGGAGGCCCGACTCGGGCGCGGATTCCTGACCACGGGGTGCTGTGATGGCGGATGTGATCGTCTTCGAGAACGCGCGGCTGTTCGACGGCACCTCGGCCGAGCTCGGCGAAGGCGTCTCCGTCGCAGTCGAGGGCGACACCATCAAGGAGGTGACGAAAGGCGCCATTGGCGGCAATCCCGCGCGCCGCGTCGACGTCGCCGGCAAGGTGCTGATGCCGGGGCTGATCGACGCGCATTTCCACGCCATCGCCGTGCATCCCGACATCGGCCGCATCGAGAAGATGCCGGCCTCGCTGCTGAGCCAGATGAGCCGCGAGCTGCTGGAGAATTCGCTGATGCGGGGCTTCACCACGATCCGCGATGCCGCCGGCGCGGATTACGGCCTCGCCATGGCCATCGAGAACGGGCTGGTGAAGGGCCCGCGCATGCATTTCGCCGGCAAGGCGCTGACCCAGACGGGCGGTCACGGCGACTTCCGGCCCTATGAAGAGAACACCACCATGGCGGTGTGCCATTGCTGCCGGGGTGGTGCCACGCTGGCCGCCATCGCAGACGGCGTCGACGCCGTGCGCAAGGCGGCGCGGGAGGAGCTGCGCCGCGGCGCCACCCAGATCAAGATCATGGCCTCGGGCGGCGTCGCCTCGCCCTCCGACCCGATCTGGAACCTGCAATATTCCGACGAGGAGATCGCCGCGGCGGTTTGGGAAGCCAGGAGCTGGCGCAAATACGTCATGGCCCACGCCTACATGCCCGAGGCGATCGAGCGCTGCGTGATCCACGGCGTGCGCTCGATCGAGCACGCCAATTTGATCGACGAGCGGGTCGCCGGGATCGTCGCCGAACACGGCGCCTATGTCGTGCCGACGCTGGTCACCTACGAGGCGATGAACCGCTTCGGCAAGGAGCAGGGCCTGCCCAAGGTCTCGCTCGACAAGCTGGAGGTGGTCATCAAGGCCGGCCTGAGATCGCTCGAGATCCTCAAGGCGGCCAAGGTGAAGACCGGCTTCGGCACCGATCTCTTGGGCGACATGCACGCCCATCAGAGCCGCGAGTTCTCCATCCGTGCCGACGTGCTGACGCCGGCGGAGGTGCTGATCTCGGCCACCTCGACCAACGCCGCGCTGATGCAGCAGGAAGGCCGCCTGGGCACCGTGGCGCCGGGCGCCGTCGCCGACCTGCTGGTCGTCGACGGCAACCCGCTCGAGGACGTCAACGTGCTGGAACACCAGGGCCGCAACCTCGACGTCATCATGAAGGGCGGCCGGTTCTACAAAGACCGCCTGGCGGCGTGAGCGCGCCGGCGGGTTACTCCGCCGCCAGCGCCTCCTCATGCGCCTTCGGCCAGTAGGTGCCGAAGGCCCAGACATTGCCTTCCGGATCGCGGCAGAGGAATTCCCGGTTGCCGTAGTCGCGGTCGGTCGGTTCCTCCAGGATCTCGGCCCCCGCCGCCCGGGCCCGCGCGCAGGCCTGGTCGGTGTCCGGCACGGCGACATAGATGCCCTTGCCGCCATTCTCGCCGGGCCCGCCGACCATGCGGCCGTAGTCGTCCTCGCGCGAATGGCCGATCATGATCATCGCCGAGCCGAAGGCGAGCTGGGAATGGGCGACATTGCCCTCGTCGTCGCGATAGAGGGCGTGGACCTCGAACCCGAACGCCTCGACCAGCCAGTCGATCATCCGGTTGGCGTCACGATAGCGGAAGGTCGGGTAAAGGCGTGGGGCTTCGATCGTGGTGGTGTTCGACATGGTGATGCTCCCGGACAGGTGGATCGATGCCAATTCCCTAGCGCGCCTCGCCCACCTGGAGATTGAAGATTTGTAACCTGGCGCCCGAGGCCGCTCAGGCGCGCGGCTGGGCGGCGAGCCAGCCCGCCGGGGTGGCGCCGGCGAATTCCCGGAACTCCCGGATCAGATGCGCCTGGTCGGCATAGCCGGCGTCGACGGCGATGTCCGCCCAGTCGACGGCGGCGGCGCGCAGGGCCAGGCGCTGCGCCCGGTTGAAGCGCACGATGCGGGCCACCGCCTTTGGCGCCAGGCCGATCTCGTCGCGGAAGCGGCTGGCGAGGTGCTTGCGGCTCCACTCCAGCTCGCCCGCCAGCGTCGCCACCCGGGCGCCGCCGCCCGAGCGCAGCAGGCTGGCGAAGGCGCGGCCGGCGCCGCTGAGCGGTGCGGAGCGGCCGAGACGGCGGACCATGAAGCGCTCCGCCAGGGCGAAGCGCGCCGGCCAGTCGGGCGCCTCCTCCACCCGCGCGCCCAGCTCCGCGACGGCCCGGTCGTCGATGTCCGCGACGGGCACCATGCGGTCCGCGACCTCGCGCATCGGCAGGCCGAAGAAGCGATGGGCGCCGAGCGGGGTGAAGTTGATCTGCAGGCAGTGCGAGCGGCCGTTGGAGTTGATCAGCACCGGGCCGCCGAACAGACCGGCCACGAAGCTGGGCATGCGGTCCTGGCGCCCCGGCTCCCGCCCCAGGCCGATCTCGAAGGGCTCGTCGAAGCTGAAGATCAGCGGCACGACCAGCGAGGCCGACTCGACCTGGCGGATGCGGCAGGGCGCGCGCTCCCGGTATCCCGTCATGTCGATGACCAGCCCCACCAGTGCCGGCGGCGGCGTCCAGCGCACGAACTCCGCCGGCCAGTCCGGCCGGGGCAGCCCCAGATCCGCGCGCTCGATGGCGATGTCGTCCATGCCGGGCCCGTCCTCTCGAAGACGCCGAGGATAGCGCGGCCGCGCCGGTGCCACCACCGCCGCGATTAAAGTCCGCCCTCGAAATAGACCATCTCCCGGGCATCGAGACCGAGCGAGCGGTAGAAGGCGATGGCCTCGGCGTTGTCGGCTTCCGTGGCCACCCAGAAGCCGGCGCAGCCGCGCCGCCGGCCTTCCTCCAGCAGCAGGCGCAGCAGTGCCGTGGCGACGCCCCGACGCTGGTGGTCGGGCGCCACGCCGAGATTGTCGACATAGAGCTGGTCCGCCTCGTCCGGATTGCGGTGGACGACCGCGCGCGCCTGCCCGACCACCACGCCGTCCGCGACGGCGATGGCCATCACATGCCCCGGCTGCGCCACATAGGCGGCCAGCCGGTCGAGCCGGATCGAAGCGTCGAACACGTCCTCCGCGACATTGCCGAGGAGATAGGCGGTCTCCTCGCCGACCAGCAGGACCTGCAGTGCGTCCGACACGTCCATCGCCCCCGCGCCGCGCGCCGGCGCCCGGCTACCCGGCCCCGGCGATCGCCGCCAGGTAGGGCGCGGTGAGAAAGGCCGCCAGCGGCGTCACCGTGGCGACGTCGACCGGGTGATAGGCATGCTCGGCGTCCAGGATGTTCATGGTGCCGAGGATCGCGCCGTCCCACAGCACCGGCAGGTTGATGCAGGCGCCGCAGCCCAGGCTCCGGATCAGCTCGTGGTCGAAGAAGGCCCAGCGGATGTCGGCGTCGGTGCGGCCGAGCCAGGGTTGCCGTCCGCCGATCACGTGGCGCCCCCAATCGGTCATCTCCCCCAGCGGCTTGCGGCCGCCGACCGGATACTCTTCCGGCCGGTTGGAGTAGATGCGCGCCGCCTCGCCCCGCTTCATGTCGAGGAACATGAGGGTGAAGAGCTTGTGGCCGACGAGGCGCTTCACGCCGTCCGACAGGGCGTCGTAGAGCGGCCCCGGCTGGCCCGGCCGGCCGGCGGCGTCGGTGACGCGGGCGGCGACCTTGAGGAGATCGGCACGGCTGGGTTCGGACATCGTCGGCTCCTTCGGTCGGATGGGATCAGGCGTCCGGACGGCGCACGGCCAGACCGACCTCGCGGGCGCGCAGCGGACGTTCCGGCACCAGGCCGCGGGGACGCAGGCGCATGGCGAGGATCAGCAGGATGCCGATCGCCATCTCGCGCGTCGCGGCGACCTGCACGCCGGACAGGCCCGGCACGAGGTCGTGCAGGAAGCGGCTGCCCTCGATGACGCAGACGACCAGCACGGCCCCGACCAGGGCGCCCAGCATGTTGCCGGGGCCGCCCGCGGTCAGCGCCAGGAAGATGTAGATGGTGATCAGCGG
>JAVKFF010000237.1:0-41069 GCA_040226215.1 Azospirillaceae bacterium | reverse complement strand
GGGACCGGCGAGCCAGCCGGCGACCAGGTCGCGCGCCTGCTTGTCGGCGCCCGGCGGCGTCATCACCGTGATCCGGGCCGAGGTGTCGAACTCGGTGTCCACGGCCACCAGGCGCGCCGGGTCGACGCCGGTGTCGAAGGCGGCCTGGGTGGCGTCGCGGCCGCGCGGCAGGGCGGTGACGATGGGGCTCGCCCCGTCATCGGCCGAAAGCACCACGACCCCGGTGTCGCGGGCGAGCTGCAGCAGCCTTGCATCCTCCGCCAGCAGTACGATGGCGGGCAACGGGCCCGGTGACGGTGTGGGCGGACCGTCCGCCTCGACCTTCCTGCCCTCGGCATAGGTGTGGAAGCCCTGGCCGGTCTTGCGGCCGAGACGGCCGGCATTGTAGAGCGCGGCGTGGCCCGGCGTGGTGCGCAGGCGCGGATCGGCGAAGAAGCCCTCGAAGACGGTCATGCAGACCGGGTAATTGACGTCGAGACCGGTCAGGTCCATCAGCTCGAACGGGCCCATGCGGTAGCCGCAGCACTCCCGCATGACGGCGTCGATGTCCGCCACGCCCGCCACGCCCTCGCCCAGGATGTGCAACGCCTCGGTGATGTAGGCGCGGCCGGCCAGGTTGACGAGGAAGCCCGGCACGTCTTTCACCCGCACCGGGTCGCGGCCGAGCCGGCGGCCCAGCGCCTCCAGCGCCGTCAGGGTCTCCTCGGTGCTGTCGGGCGCTGCCACCACCTCCACCAGCTTCATCAGCGGCACCGGATTGAAGAAGTGCAGGCCGGCGACGCGGCCGCGATGGCGCAGCGCCGAGGCGATGCGGGCGATCGGGATCGAGGAGGTGTTGGAGGCGAGCAGGCAGTCCGGCCGGACGATGGCCTCCAGTGCGGTGAAGACCTCGCGCTTGACCTCCAGGCGCTCCACCACGGCCTCGACCACGGCGTCGCAATCGGCGAAGGCATCGAGGGTGTCGGCGAGCGCGAGCCGGCCCAAGGCGGCGTCCCGCGCCGTCTCGTCGAGCTGGCCCTTCTCCACCAGCCGGTCGAGGCGCTTGCCGACCTGGTCGCGGGCGGCCTGCCGGGCGCCGGCGTCGACATCGAAGAGGCGGACCTTGAGCCCGCCGGTCAGCGCCACCTGCGCGATGCCCTGCCCCATGGCGCCGGCGCCCACCACGCCCAGCGTCGCCTCGTCCCTGGCAAAATCGACCATGCTCCGCGCGTGCTCCCCTTCGTTCCGGATGTCCGTGAACCGGCTGACCGGCCCGGCGGTGAGGGCGCCGGCCGGCGTATCGACGCCGTCGCCCGGCCCTTGCCCCTCCCCGTGTTTCGCGGCGGGCGGGGATGCTGTCAAGGTGCCGGTTGCCGCCCTGGCGTCGGCGATTGCACGCGGCCGCGCCGATCCCTTATCGTGCGCGCGACCGCAGCCGTCAGGAGGATCCGCGTCCATGGCCGACCGTCTCGACTACACCCACGCCCTGATCGTCGGCGCCGGCGAAGGGCTCTCGGCCTCGCTCGCCCGTCTGCTCGCCGCCGACGGGCTGAAGATCTCGCTGGCCGCGCGCAATCCCGACAAGCTGAAGGCGCTGGAGGCGGAGGTGGGGGCGGTCGCGCACAGCTGCGATGCCGCGAAGCCGGCCGATGTCGACATGCTGTTCGCCGCGCTCGACGCCGGCGGCGCGCCGGACGTGGTGATCTACAACCCCAGCGCCCGGGTGCGCGGCCCCTTCGTCGAACTCGACCCCGCCGGTGTGCGCAACGCGCTGGAGGTCAGTGCCTTCGGCGGTTTTCTCGTCGCCCAGCAGGCGGCGCGGCGGATGCTCGACGCCGGCAAGGGCGCGATCCTCTTCACCGGCGCCTCGGCCAGCGTGAAGGGCTATGCCCAGTCCGCCCCCTTCGCCATGGGCAAGTTCGCCCTGCGCGGCCTCGCCCAGAGCATGGCGCGGGAGCTGCACCCGCAGGGCATCCATGTCGGCCACGTCGTCATCGACGGGGCGATCCGCAATCCCGGCCGGGAGGAACCGGCGGACAAGCCCGACAGTATGCTCGACCCGGATGCCATCGCGCTCTCCTACCGCCACCTGCTGGCCCAGCCGCGCAGCGCCTGGAGCTGGGAGATCGAGGTCAGACCCTGGGTGGAGCGGTTCTGAGGGGCTGTTGCCGCTTCCCGGGCATCGGCTTTTTGAGAAGACGGGCGGCCGGTCCCGGGTCTGCAGCGCATCACTTCGTGCTGCACTGCGCACGGGACGACGACGGAATTCATTAAAAGAATCAACAAGCTGTGTCGTCCCGGTCGCGATGCGGCGCGAAGTGCCGCTTCGCAGACCCGGGACCGGCCGCCCGTCGTCGCGAGACCCATCACCGCCCCTTGAAGTCCGCCTTGCGCTTCTCCAGGAAGGCGGCGACGCCCTCCTGCTTGTCGGCGGTGGCGAAGAGGAACTGAAAGGACCGGCGCTCGAAGGCCAGGCTCGCGTCGAGGGGGGCGTTGGCGGCCAGACGGATCGATTCCTTGATCGCCCTGATGGCGAGCGGCGGCAGTCGGGCGATCTCGCCGGCGGCGGCCAGGGCCTCCTCGACCACCTTGTCGTCGGCCACCACGGCGCTGACCAGCCCCATCCGCAGCGCCGTCTCGGCGTCGAACAGACGTCCCGTCAGCAGGTAGAGCGCGGCGCGATAGGGGCCGACGGCGCGGGTCAGCCGCTGCGTGCCGCCGCCGCCCGGCATCAGGCCGACCTTGGGCTCGGGCTGGCCGAAGGTCGCGCCCTCGCCGGCGATGATGATGTCGCAATGCATCGCAAGCTCGCAGCCGCCGCCCAGCGCGAAGCCGTTCACCGCCGCGATCAGCGGCTTGGGGAAGCGGGCGATGCGGTCCCAGACGGCGCCCGTGTTGGCCCGCTGCATGCCGACCGCGTCCAGCGCCGCCATCTCCGACAGGTCCGCCCCCGCCGCGAAGGCCTTCTCGGTGCCGGTCAGCACCACGGCGCGCACATTGTCGTCGCCGGCCAGGTCCTCCAGCATGGCGGCGATGTCCTGGCGGATCTGGATGTTCAGCGCGTTGCGCGCCTCCGGCCGTTCGTAGCGGATCAGGGCGACGTGCTCGGCGGGGCGGGTGAGGGTGAGCATGGGGTGGCTCCAGTCGTCGGGTCGGCTGAATGGGGGTTGGGCGTTGTTGTAGCGCGAATGCGGCTGCTATGAAGACCCCAGGCGCCGTTCGCCGCCCGATAGTCCCCCGATCATGATACCGGCGAGGCATGACCGAACGATTGGAACGAGGCGCGGCGGACCGCGCCTGCTTTCGCGGCACCGTCCGGGCGCATGCGCTCTCGCTGGCCGCGACGGGCGGATTCGCCGCCGTGATGATCCTACTGGCGGCGATGGGCGAGGATACCGGCGGCCTGCCGGTCGGCCGCATCGCCATGTTCGGTCTGGCGCTGATCGCGCTCGCCGGCTTCGCCATCATCCTGATCGGCATCGTGCTGCGCCGCCACGAGCTGTGCATCGACCGGCAGGGACTGGCCGCCTTCGCCACGCCGATGGCGCCCGGCCGCATCGCCTGGAAGGAGATCGTGGCCGTCCAGGTGCGCCGGGCCCTGCCCTTCCCCGTCATCCTCGAACGCATCGGCGACTCTCTCCCCATCGCCCGGCACGGCCCGATCTGCGTCCGGCTGGACCTGGCGGAGGGCGCGGTCCTCGGCCAGGAGCAGCCGATCTTCTGCCAGGCCTTCTGGTCCTTGCGCGCCCGTCTCCTGCGTTCGCGCCACCGGGTGACGATACCGGTCGGCGTCGCCGCGGCCGAGGCGCCGGCGCTGGAAGAGGCGCTTCGCCGTTACGGGCCGGACAACCTGCCGGTGACGGTCGAGAACAGGCTCACAGCGGCTCCCCCGCCTTCGTCATGAAGCGGCGCTTCCTGGTGCCGCGGTCCTCGATCTTCATGTCGATGTCGCTGTAGTCCACGGCGTCGCCGGGCCGGCGCGAGCCGATCTCCAGCAGCACCACGTCCGCCTTCCCGTCGTTGATGAGGTGGTGGCCGTCGGCGACGCCGGCCTTGAAGCCGGCGACCATGCCGGGCGCGAGCCTCTGGCGGCCGCGCTCGGTGACCAGCAGGGGCTCGCCGGCGACGATGTAGACGAACTCGTCCTCGCTGGTGTGCCAGTGGCGCTGGGAGGACCAGGTGCCGGGCGGCAGGGTCAGCAGGTTGACGCCGAAATCGGTGAGGCCGAAGCGGTCGCCCAGCGTGCGCCGCCGCCGCCCGCGGCAGGGCTCGTCATGCGGGGCCGGGTAGCCGGTGCCGGTGCGTACCGGAAGCGTGGCGGGGTCGATGGCGGGGCCGTCGACCAGCTTGTCGGCCGGAGAATCGTTGGAGTCGGTCATCCTGGGTCTTGCTCCGCGAACTGTCTGAGGGCGAGGGCGATGATGCCCCGTCCCCGGCAGGCAGGCCAGCCTCCGTGGCGACAGCAAGGTCAGTCGAGCGCCGCCAGCATCTCCGCCACACTGCCGAACTTGTGGCGCGGCCTGGTGCCGATGGCGCGGGCCATCTCGGCGGCGTCGATGCGCTCCCAGTCCGACATGGCCACCGGCCGGACGCCGCGCGCGTCCAGCAGGGCGAGCAGGCCATCGGCGCCGTCGCGGCCGTTATCGGCGATCTCGGCCACCAGACGGTCGGCGATTTCGTGCGCCTCCTTGCGGTTGGTCGGGATGGTGCCGGACGGGCCCCGCTTGGCCCAGCCGACCACGTAGAGGCCGTCCTCGATGCGGCCGTCCTCGTTGGCGAAGCAGCCGCGCTCCGGCGCCCGGTCGTCGCAGGGGATCGAATTGTAGCCGATGCAGCTGACCGCGAGCTGGGCGGGCAGGGTGACCGGGCCGTCGGGGCCGTCGAAGCGTACCGCCTCCAGCCTGTCCTCGCCCTCGAAGGCGGCGGGGGTGAGGTTGAAGGCGAAGCGGATCTCCACCGGGCGCGGGTCGTCCGCCGGCACGGCCGCGAAGCCGCGCAGCAGGGCGGTCACCTTGTCCTCCGCGCCCTCTGTGGGCGGCGGCGGCAGGTCGGCCGGATCGACCACGGGCCTGGCCTGGGCGAGATTGCCCATCTCCTCCAGCTCGATGGGCGTGAACTTGACGGCGTCCAAGCCGCGCCGGGCGGCGATGGTGATGCGCTTCAGCGGCATGGCCGCCAGCCGGCCGAGCGCCTCGGGATCGAGGTCGGCGGATGCCAGCTCCGCCTCGGTCTTGGCGATGACCCGGGCGACGTCGAGGGCGACATTGCCGGCGCCGATCACCACCACCTCCGCCACCCCGGCCAGGTCGGGGGCAAGGTCGGCATGATCGGGATGGGCGTTGTACCAGCCCACGAAGCGGATCGAGCCCTGGACCCCGGGCAGGTCCTCGCCCGGGATGCCGAGCCGGCGGTCGAGCGGCGCGCCGGTCGCCAGCACGACGGCGTCGTAATGCGCCCGAACCTCCGCCAGCGAGATCTGCTTGCCGATCTCGACATTGCCGATGAAGCCGACATTGTCGCGGGTCAGCGCCCGCGCCAGCGTCCGGGCGATCGCCTTTGTCGACTGGTGGTCGGGCGCCACGCCGTAGCGCACCAGCCCGAAGGGCGCGGGCAGCCGGTCGATGACGTCGATGCGGTCGTCCTTGGCGACGCGTCCCAGCCGCTCGGCGGTGTAGATGCCGGCCGGTCCGCAGCCGATGATGGCGATGTGACGGGTCATTGCTGGCTCTCCTTCCCGCGCGCGACACCTTGGAGGCGAAAATTCATTGATGCTTTACTTTTTTCGCGGGTGGTGATCATCATCACAGCACCATATACCTTGGACGATCTACTTTCGGACCATCGCCGCCCCAGGAGGGGCCGCTCCCGCGAAAGGAGACACCCATGCGCAAGGTTCTGATCATCATCGCCGCCCTGGCCGCCACGGTCACCATCCCGGTCGCCGCCCAGGCGCAGACCGGCGGATTCTCGGCGAACACCGCCCCCGCCGAGATCGCTGAACCGCAGGCGACTTCCCACTGCGGATATACCTTCTACGGCCGCTACACCGATCCGCAATGACGGGGAGCCGGTGAACCGCTCGCCGCCACCCGCCGGAAGGCAGGCACAGCTTCCCAATCGTTCTACCAGACATATGCTTTAGCTATGCTTGATGGAGGATGTCATGCGCATCGCAGCCATCGCGGCCATCCTGGCATTGCCGGGCGTCGCATTCGCACAGACGCAGGGTGGACAGGAGACGCAAACCCCCACAACGACCTGCCCCAGCGGCGCGCAAACGCAGAATTGCCAGTCCACGCAGCAGCCGACCGACTCCACGACGGGCGAGGACACCTTCTACGGCCGCTATACCGATGGGGGGGCTGACAATGCGGGCGCTCCTTTCAGGCATGGTTGCCGTCATCCTGACGATGTCGACGGGCTGGGCGGCCACTGCCGCCGACCCCGCTGAACCGCCGTCCGGGAAATTGACCGCCGAGCAGCTGACCATTCGACCGGCATTCGTGATCGACGGAAAGTGCACCGACACTGACGAGTAGAAAGCCAAAATTGAAAAATACTCGAATTTCGATAAGTTCTCATGACTATGACTTTATAAGTAGAATAAAAGAGGAATATTTGCTAACATTTGTTGACTTTCCCTAAAAACGTACCGAAAAAGCCTCTTCACCTTGGGAGGAAGGGGCATGAAGAAAATTGCAGTCGTTACCGCGCTCGCATCAGCGCTGACGCTGGGATCACTCGGTACGGCACAAGCCTATCAGGCCGGCGGGGGAAATCACTGTTTCAGCCATACGATCAGCGGCGCACTGACCTGTCTGGTCCATCTGAATGGCGGCATGTACATCTATCAGTATGATGACGATGGCTGGAGCTGGATCGGCGGCTTCTGAGCTCCGGGACAGCAGCCGATTGAAGGGGTGGGGCCGCCGGTCGCCGATCGGCGCCCCGCTTCCGTCCGCGACCGACCGGTGCCCCTCTTCCTAGCTCAGGTGCACGTATTCGTACTCGACCGGCAGGTTGTTGATGCCGCGGTCCGGCGGGGCGATCCAGGAGGCCATCTTGCCGACCTCGGTGACCGAGCGCATCAGGCTCTTCACGAAGCCCTTGTCCTCCTCGGTCGGCACCCAGCCGGCGATCCTGGCGTCGTATTCCTCGCGGCTGACCGGCGTGCCGTCCGGGCTGGTGGTGAAGCCGGCCCAGGCACCGATCGAGCGGCGGAAGCGCGACGACGGCAGGGTCAGCTCGAAGTCGTAGCCGGCCTTGGCGATCAACCGGTTCCAGCGCTTCAGGCCGACCTCGCAGTCCTTGATATAGGCCTGGCGGGTGATCTCGTTCATGGCGTTGCGCATGGGGATCGATTCCACCTTGATGCCGCCATTGCCGTCGGGCTCGGCCATCTCGTAGCTGCTGTCGGCCTCCACGTGGTCGGCGAACCTTGTCTCGTCCGGCCGGCCCTTCAGGCCGTTGGCGAACACCGTGGCGGCGTTTGAGGAGACCTCCGAACCGAACAGGTCGAGGGCCGAGGAGAACCAGAAGTTCATGTACTTCTGCAGGAGCGGCAGGTCGATGGCGCCGCCGCGACGGATCGCCTCGGGATCCTCCGTGCCCATCGCCTTCATCACCTCCAGCGTGCGGCGGATGACGCGGCCGATGCCGGTCTCGCCGACGAACATGTGGTGCGCCTCCTCCGTCAGCATGAACTGGCAGGTCCGGGCCAGCGGGTCGAAGCCGCTCTCCGCCAGGCTCTTGAGCTGGAACTTGCCGTCGCGGTCGGTGAAATAGGTGAACATGAAGAAGCTGAGCCAGTCGTCGATCGGCTCGTTGAAGGTGCCCAGGATGCGCGGATTGTCGGCGTCGCCGGAATGGCGCGACAGCAGCTCCTCCGCCTCCTCGCGGCCGTCGCGGCCGAAATAGGCGTGGAGCAGGTAGACCATGGCCCAGAGATGCCGGCCTTCCTCGACATTGACCTGGAACAGGTTGCGCAAATCGTAGAGCGAGGGGCAGGTCTGGCCCAGCATGCGCTGCTGCTCGACCGAGGCGGGCTCGGTGTCGCCCTGGGTGACGATCAGCCGGCGCAGGGTGGAGCGGAAATCGCCCGGCACCTGCTGCCAGGCGGGCTGACCCATGAAGTCGCCGAAGCCGATCTTGCGGTCGGGGTCCTGGTCGGCCAGGAAGATCCCCCAGCGGTAATCGGGCATCTTCACCTTGCCATAGGTGGCCCAGCCCTTGGCGTCGACCGAGGTGGCGGTGCGCAGGTAGACGTCGGCGGCCTGGAAGCCGGCCGGGCCGAGATCGCCCCACCACTGCAGGAACTTGGGCTGCCAGTGCTCGAGCGCCCGCTGCAGGGTCCGGTTGTTGCCGAGATCGACATTGTTGGGAATGCGGTCGCGGTAGTTCAGCGCGGTCATGACGTTATACCCTCTCCCAGTCGAATTGCGCCTTGCTGCCCGAGCCGAACAGCTTGAGCGCACCCTTTTCGCCGACGGCGTTGGGGCGGTTGAATATCCAGTTCTGCCAGGCCGACAGGCGGCCGAAGATCTTGGTTTCCATGGTCTCGCGGCCGGCGAAGCGCAGCGATGCCTCCATGCCGGTCAGGGCATCGGGCGACAGGCCGGCCCGCTCCTCGATGGCCAGGCGGATCTCGTCCTCCCAGTCGAGATCGTCGGGCGTCACGGTCACCAGCCCCGCCTCCATCGCCGCCTCGGCGTCCAGGCGCTGGGCGTTGCGGGTCCTGAGGCGCGACAGCTCCGCCTCGTCCTCGTTGAAGCGGGTGGCCAGGCGCGACAGGTGGTTGACCATGGGATAGCTGCCGAAATTCATGGCGCTGAGCGCGATTTCCGGCACCGCCTCGCCCTCGCCGGCATCGGGCAGCTCCAGCATGTAGGAGCGGTCGGCGGCGAACAGGATCTCCGCCAGCGTGCCGGCGAAGCAGCTGCCCTCGTCGACCAGCGCGTAGAGCGAGCGCGAGGAGACGTCGAGCCGGGCCAAGGTGCGGCGGATCATGCCGATGGTCTCGTTGACGAACCAGTGTTCGCGATTGGCGTCCAGCACCTTGTCGGCGGCCAGAACGGCATCGATGTCGCCCTGGGTGCGGAAGACCAGGAGCCCGACATCGAGCAGGTTGAGCCGCAGCAGCAGGATGGCGTCGTCGAGCTGCCGGGCCATGGCCAGCGGCCACCAGTCGACACCCGCGGCCTCGATGCCGGCGATGTCGTCCGGCTGGTCGCCCTCCGGTCCCTTGATGGTGATGGTGGCGTGCCGGCCGCCCTTGTCCACTTCGACCGCGACGTGGTCGTAGGTGATGGCGTCGTCGGTGATCTCGCGCTTCAGCGGCGTCAGGGTAACGCCCTTGGCGTCCTTCGGCCGGGACGACCCCCTGGCCAGTTCCAGGGCCCTTGTCCTGACCAGCTCCTCGAACTGGCTGGGCGGGGCGAGGTCGTCGATCAGCCCCCATTCCTTGGCGCGGTCGGCGCGCACGCCGTCGGCATTGGTGCAGAAGATGTCGGCGATGTCGCGGCGCACATGGCGCTTGTCGACCACCCGCGTCAGGCCGCCGGTGCCCGGCAGCACGCCCAGCAGCGGCACCTCGGGCAGGCTGACCGCCGAGGAGCGGTCGTTGGTCATCAGGATCTCGTCGCAGGCCAGCGCCACCTCGTAGCCGCCGCCGGCACAGGTGCCGTTGACCGCGGCGATGAATTTCAGGCCGGAATGGCGGCTGGAATCCTCCAGCCCGTTGCGCGTCTCGTTGGTGAACTTGCAGAAATTCACCTTCCAGGCATGGCTGGAGGTGCCCAGCATGTAGATGTTCGCCCCGGCGCAGAACATGCGCTCCTTGCCGGAGGTCAGGACCACGCTCTTCACCGCCGGATGCTCGAAGCGGATGCGCTGCACCGCGTCGTGCAGCTCCATGTCGACGCCGAGGTCGTAGGAGTTCAGCTTCAGCTCGTAGCCCGGCTTCAGGCCGCCCGCCTCGTCCACGTCGAGGGTCAGGGTCGCCACCTCGCCGTCGACGGCGAGCGACCAGTGTCGGTAGGTGTCCGGATGACGATCGAAGGTGATCATGGTGTCGCGCCCTTCCGCTGTCCGCTTGTCCGGGGGCGGGGATGATACCATCCGACGCCGTCCCGCACGGACTTCTCCCGAGTTCGTTTGTTGCGGAACAATAATGCATCAGATGGCAAGGTCAAGCCGATTTATGCATTATGTTGCATGGAACGGGGCGCGTACGACCGAGGTGGAGGGCGGAGGCGTGCGGTCGAGGTTGAAGGCGCCGGCTGCGTCTCCGTGCGCCGGCTCAGCCCCAGGGGCCGCCCTGGGCGCTTCTGCCGCCGACCATGGCCTTCAGCCGGGCGACACGCTCCCGGGTCGGCGGGTGGGTGCGGAACAGCCCGTCCACCGCGTGGGCGTGCAGCGGGTTGATGATGAACATGTGGGCGGTCGCCGGGTGGCGCTCCGCCGGCACGTTGTCGATCGTGCGGGTGTGCGCCTCGATCCGGCCCAGTGCGGAGGCGAGCCAGAGCGGCCGGCCGCAGATCTCCGCGCCGATCCGGTCGGCCTCGTATTCGCGCGCCCGGGAGATCGCCATCTGCACCAGTACCGCGGCCAGCGGCGCGAAGATCATCATGGCGATGGCGCCGACGATGCCGAGCGGGTTGTCGCGGCTGCCGCCGAAGAACAGGGCGAAATTGGCGAGGAACGAGATGGCGCCGGCGATGGTCGCGGTGATCGTCATGATCAGCGTGTCGCGGCTCTTGATGTGGGCGAGTTCGTGCGCCAGCACGCCGGCCAGCTCCTCGGTCGAGAGCCGGCGCATCAGGCCGCTGGTCACCGCCACTGCCGCGTTCTCCGGGTTGCGCCCGGTGGCGAAGGCGTTGGGCTGGTCCTGGTTGATGAGGTAGACCCGCGGCATCGGCAGTTCCGCCCGCCGGGCGAGCTGGCCCACCAGGCCGACGAGGTCGGGCGCGCTGCGCTGGTCGACCGGCTGGGCGCCGTACATGGCGAGCACCGCCTTGTCGGAATTCCAGTAGGCATAGAGATTGATGCCGGCGGCGATGGTGAGCGCGATCAGCGCGCCGGCCAAGCCGCCGATCAGATAGCCTACACCCAGGAACAGCGCCGTCAGCGCCGCCATCAGCAGGGCCGTGCGAACCATGCCCATCGCGTACATTCGCTCCATTCAGGGACATTTGAGAACGGCCATGGATTTGGGCGTGGCGCCACCTCGCCGCAAGGTCTGGACCCGCGCCCGGTACCGCGCCATATCAGGGGGATGAGCGCAAACGATGGACATGGGACCGCAGCCGACAGGCTGACGCCCGACGAGCGGGCACGCCGGCGCGAACGGGCCGACAGCCGCACCGGCGCGCCGATGGACCCGGCACCCCAGAAGCCCGGCGAGATCGGCGGCAAGGACGCCCCGGAGCCGACCCGCTTCGGCGACTGGGAGGTCGGCGGGCGCTGCACGGATTTCTGAGGCGGGGTGTCGGCGAAGACGGGCAGCCGGTCCCGGATCAGCGGCGCATCACTGCGTGCTGCACCGCATCCGGGACGACGCAAATTATTGATACTGCAATTGAAAATATGACTTCACCGTCGTCCCGTGCGCGATGCGGCGCGAAGTGCCGCTTCGCAGACCCGGGACCTCCCGCCCGTCTTCTCCGCCCTTGCGTCCTCTCCCGCCCCTACAGCCGGCGTTCCAGCCGCTTGGTCCAGCCGAGCAGGGCGATGATGGCGGCGACCGCGGCGCCCATCAAGTACGGTGCCACCGGCAGGGCCTGGTAGAGGCTGGCGCCGGAGACCGGGCCGATGACGAAGCCCAGCGCCTGGAAGGAGCCGAGCAGGCCGGCGACGCGGCCCTGCTGGGCCGGGCCGGCATCGACCGAGGCGCTGGCGACGAAGCCGGGAATGGTCAGGCCGATGCCGGCGCCGAACAGGCCCATGCAGGCGATCAGCGCGGCGTAGCTCTCGGTCAGCGCCATGCCGGCGAAGGCGAGCCCCATCGCCGGCGCGCCGACGCGCAGCAGGATCAGGGGCGAGCCACGGAAACGGCGCACGATCCCGATCTGCACGACGATCAGCGCCACCGCCATGACGATCAGCGCCACACCGGCCTGCGAGGCCGCCTCCTGCGGCGACAGGCCGAACAGGTCCTGCACCCGGAAGCCGGTGACCTGCTGCACCAGGGCCAGCGAGGTCATGGACAGCGTGGCCATGACGAAATAGGGCGTCAGGCGCAGCAGCGGCACGCTGAGCGGCGGCCCGCCCGAGGCCGTGCGGTGGTCCACGCGCGGCGGCACCGGCAGGAACTGGCGCACCAGCACGGCCATCACCAGGGCGACGACGGCGATGCCGTAGAAGGGCGCCAGGATCGAAACCTCGGCCAGCGCCGTCGCCGCCGCCGGCCCGGCCACCATGCCGAGGCCGAAGGAGGCGCCGATGATCGACAGGTTCCGCGCCCGCAGCTCCGGCGGGCTGACATCGGCGATATAGGCCTGCACCGAGGGGAAGATGGCGCTGGCGCCCGCCGCGAAACCGGCGCGCAGCAGCACCAGCATGGCGAAGGTGGCGCCGACCGCGAACATGCCTTCCTGCCGGCCGCTCACCACCATCGCGAACAGGGCCGTGGTGAGGCCGAAGATGATCTGGCCGGTGACGATCGACGGCCGCCGGCCCCAGACCTCGCTGATCTGGCCCCAGACCGGCGCGCCGAGCATGAAGACGATGCCGGTCGCGGTGATCACCAGGCCGACCTGGATGTCGGAGAAGCCGATCTCGCGGCCCAGCGGCGGCCAGACGGCGAACAGGAAGGACTGGCCCATGCCATTGGTCAGCAGCGAGAAGAACAGCAGCCGCGATGCCAGCGCGCTCAGTCCCGGGAACCGCTGGTCGGCTGACAGTGTCGTATCGGCTGGCATGAATGTCCGGTGATGAGGTGGTGTCAGGGCAGTGGTGTCAGGGCAGTGGTGTCGGGGCAGTGGTGGCGGGGCAGTGCCTCGGGGAAGTGGTGTCGGGCAAGGCGTGGCGGAAAGAAAATCTCAGGCGCCCCGGATGGGACATCCCGAAGTTGCGCCAACATCGTGGAGGCACGTCGATTATTGGATTAGTATTGGCACGCTCGCAGGCACCGCCACTGCCGGCGCGCGCAGTGCTGCCATACCTTGACAGCGTCCAACCCCCGACGGTCGCCCCGCTCCGAAGGTCGATCGACACCTCGAAGCCGCCCCCCGGGAGATTGTGATGAAAGCCCTCCTCGCCGCAACGATCACGGCCTGTCTCGCCCTGACTCCCGCAGCCGGCGCGCAGCAGCGCAGCGATGGTCTTCGCGCGATGCTGGCCCACCTCCCCGCCGAGCTGTTCGAGACCGGCGAATGGGCCGACATCTACTACACCGATATCGGCGCGGCACGGGTCGGTGTCGCCCGCGATGCCGAGATGATGCTGGAGGCAATGATCGAGGACGGCTATGTCGGCCACTACATGCGCGCGATGGGCCTTCCCCACGAAATGACCAGCAGCTTCGGCCTCGGTCTGGACGGGCAGTGGCAGCCGCTCATCGGCTTCGGACCCCAGGACATCGCCCGCTCCCTGACCTGGGCCGCGCTGCCGGCCCAGATCTCGCTGCTCGAGATGGCGTCGACGGCGGATTTCGACGTGATGGCGGAGACGCTGCAGGCCAACGACTACACCGCCGAGGAGCGGGGCGACTGGACCATGCTGTGGTGGGGCGAGGATGACATGCGCATCAACTTGGATGCCCTCAACCCGGCCAATCCCTTCGGCGGCCGGCTCGGCCGCTCCTCCCGGCTCGCGCTCCAGGCCCCCTATCTGTCCTACGCGCCGGCCTGGCCGCTGATCGACCGCGTGGTTGGCGGCCCGGACCGGACGGCGGCGGACCTTCCGGCGCTGTCCGCCCTGCTCGACGTCCTGGACGATCAGCGCTTCGGCGAGACGCGCCTGGTCAATGTCATGGTCCTGCCGGTGCAGCTGGCGGATGTCGAGATGCCGGGGGCGCCGCCGGCCGAGCTCGGCATCCCGCGCTGGCGGGTCGGCCTGTTCGCCGACCTCTCGACCGGCACGACCGACCACGGGATCGCCGCCTTCGCCTATGACAGTGCCAAGGACGCCAGCGACGCGGCAGCCGCCATCGAGGCCGCGTGGAACGATCCCGGCTCGCCCGGCTTTCACGAGGCGCACCGTACCGCCGGCACGGGCACGGTCTACGTCACCAGCGCCGGCGACGGTGTGAGCGTGGCGGTGCTGGCGATAGAGCGCGACATGGCCGGTATCGAGGATATGCCGTACAACCTGCCCTATCGCCGGTTCGTCGACGGCCAGATGCGCGGCGACCTCTCGATCTTCGGGCCAAACTGAAGCTGCGCCAATCGGACGGGATGCCCCCGCATGAGACTGCCTCTGGCCGCCGTCCCCGCCGCCGCGCCCGCGCTGCTCACCGCGAGAGCGGCGTGGCCTCGGTCTTCGTGATGGATGAGGCGGTTGAGGTACTGACGATCGAGTGGGACATGACCGGGCGGACCGACCTCGTCCACACCATGCCATTGCGCTTTCGGTTCGGTGGACAGCCCGCGTGGACCGGCCGGTGTTCGCCCACCGCCGAGCGGCGTCTCACGCCCTTTCAATCCGACCGACGGAGAACACCAATGCGATCGACCCCCCATCGGCTTCCGGGCCTCCTCGCCCTGACGCTGGCCGCCGCCCTTGCCTGTTCACCCGCGCAGGCTCAGGAGCGCACGTCCGGACTGCGCGACCTGCTGGCCCACTTTCCGGCCGAAATCATGGAGTCCGAGGAATGGGCCGACATCCTCTACTCCGACCTTCAGGCCGCCAGGATCGGCGTGTCGCGCGATGCCGAGACCCTGGCGGAGGCGATGTTCGGCGACGACCGGTTCGTGGCGCCCTACATGCGCTCCATGGGGCTGCCCTATGACATGGTGCAGGGCATGTCCTTCGGTTTCAGCGGAGAGTGGACGGAAATCGTCGGCTTCCTGCCGCGCGACATCGCCCAATCACTCTCCTACGCCGCGCCGCCCGACCAGCTGGCGATAATTGAGATGGCCGAGTCGGCCGATTTCGACGCCATCGCCGGCGCCCTGCGGACGACCGGCTACACACCGGAGCAGCGCGGCGATTGGAACGTTCTCTGGTACATTGAGGAGGACTACCGGATGAACCTCGCTGACCGCGATCCGCGCAATCCCTTCGGCGGGCATCTCGGCCGGTCGTCCCGCGTCGCGCTGCTGGAGCCCCTGCTCGCCTATTCCCCTGCCTGGCCCCGGATCGAGGCGGTGACGGGCGGCGTGGATCGCTCGGCGCTCGAGCTTCCGGCCGTCCTGGCCCTGCTCGCCGTGGTCGACGACCCCCGCCATGGTGAGGGTCGGCTGGTAAACGTCGCCTTTCTGACCGAGCAGCAACCGGCCGAAATGCGCGATGGCGCGCCGATTCCGGGTGTGGGCATCCCGGCCTGGGAGCTGGGGCTGTTCGCTGACCTGTCGACCGGCGCGGTCGATACCGCCCTCGCCGCCTTCGTCTACGCCGACGCCAAGACGGCCGGCGAGGCGGCGGCGGCGATCGAGACCGTCTGGAGCGACACCACCCTGTACGGCTTTCATCCCTCCCTCAGCGAAAGCGGCATGCCCGAGATCCATGTCACCGGCGACGGCGCGGACCAAGCGGTCGTGGTGATCTCGATCGAGCGGGAGATGACCGGGGATGCCGACACCGTCTACAACCTCGCCTATCGCGCTTTCTACACTGGTATGATCAGCGGTGAGTTGCCGGTCTTCGGGCACCCATGAAGCCTTAGCGACCGCCAGACAACGGCGCCGCACCGGTCATCGGCGGTTTCCCACACCCCTGTCCTGCGCTAGCAATAGACCCCGCATCACCGCTGACGCCGACCCGGGAGGAATGCGCATGAGATGTCGTCCCGATCGCCTGCCAGTTCTGGCTATCATGGTCCTTCTGCTCGGTTGGCAGGGCGCCGCACCGGCGCAGGACCGCACCGGCTCCCCGGAAGAGATTCTCGCCATGCTGCCGGTCGTCATGCTGGTCGTCGAGCGCGACATGTCATCGGAGGAGGTGCCGGAGAGCATGATCTATCGCGGTTTCATCCAGGGCTACATGACGCGCGAGCTCGGCTTTATGGGGCTGCGATGAACGGGGTGACACCGGCCCTGCCCCGCCTGGGCACCCCGGCGCCCGAATTCGAGGCCGAGACCACGCATGGCCGGCTGCGGCTGGCCGACTTCCGCGGCGGCTGGGTGATCCTGTTCTCCCATCCGGCCGACTTCACGCCCGTGTGCACGACGGAGTTCGTCGAGCTGGCGCGGGTGGCGCCGGCGCTGCGGGCGGAGGGGGTGGAACTGCTGGGCCTGTCGATCGACTCGATCCACGCCCATCTCGCCTGGCTCGACGCCATAGAGCGGGAATTCGGTCAGGCGATCCCGTTCCCGGTGATCGCCGATCACGACCGTCGCGTCGCCCAGGCCTATGGCATGATCATGCCCGGCGACAGCGGGACGGAGACCAGCCGCTGCGTCTTCTTCATCGATCCCGGCGGCATCGTCCGGGCGATGATCTACTACCCGCTGACCACCGGGCGGAACGTGGAGGAAATCGTGCGCGTGGTGCGCGCGCTGATCACCACGGACCGCCACCAGGTGGCCACGCCCGCGAACTGGCGGCCTGGCGGAGACGTCATCCTGCCCACCCCGCGCACGGCCGAGGACGCCGCCGCGCGGGGCGGCGGCGGCACGCCTTTCTGGTATACCGTCACGCCCGCCCCCCCGGACGGGCCGCTTGACGATCTGGTGGAAGGACCTGTCGACGGGCCGGTTGTCCGTCCTGGCGACGACCGGGAGGTCTGAGTTTGGCCTGCATCAATCCCGACGGCACGCTGACCGCCATCGCCCGCGCGGTTCTCGGCCATCTGGCGGGTGCGACCAAGGGCATCACCCCGGGCGACCTGGCGGCTGGGACCGGCCTGCCGCTCTACCGCGCCCGCGCCTCGCTCAGGGAGCTGGGCGCGGCGGATCTGGTGGCTGAACACGGCGGCGGCTGGCGCCTGACCGGGCTTGGCCGGGAGGCGCTGGAGATCGATCTGGCCACACCGATTGTCACATCCGCTCAAAGCCGCGGCACGGGCCAACAAGGTGCCTGACCGCGGCATTTCTTTCTGATACAAGCGCTTCTGACGATTTCGTCCCCTGTCGATTCGCTGCATCGGGAACTCCGCCATGAGGCGTCTTGCCGGCCTGTTCTTCACCACTGTCCTCGTTGCTTCCTGCGCGGAACCGCCGCCGCCACCGCCACCGCCGCGGGTCGATCCCCTGGCCGGCCTGTTCCCGCCGATCTTCGACGACTATTTCGAGCTCGCCCATCCGCCCGGCGCCTGCGTGACCCAGGAGGAGATGGAGGCGGACCTGATGATCCGCCTGCGCAACGAGGTCATGGTCTCCAGCCTGACCTGCCAGTCGGCCTATGGCGGCGACCAGGCCTTCATCGACTACGTCAATTTCACCACCGTGCACGCGCCGTCCATCCGCAACGGCCAGGAGACGCTGGGCAACTTCCTCGGCCGCTATCTCGGCGGCAGCCGGGCGCGGCTGTTCGATACCTACATCACCGAGATGGCGAACCAGGAATCGCAGACGGTGATCAACGTCTCGCCCGGCCGCTACTGCGCCGCCCGCCGCACCCAGTTCGAGACCGCCACCGATTTCGACCAGAGCGAACTCGACCGCTATCTCACCCAGGCGATGGTGGAGTATGGCGAGAACTATCCGCTGTGCGACAGCGAGCCGCCGCTGGAGCAGATCGTCGCCTCGCGGGGCGGCACGATGCCGGTCAACGCCGCCAGCACGCCCGACGCGATGCCGGACGCCACGCCGGTGAACACGGCCGAACCGGCCGCGACCCCGGCGGATGGGGACGCCGCGCAGCCGGTCGATACCGCGGCGGCGCCCAATGTCATCCTGCCCACGCGGCGACCCAGCGGCGGCTGACACGGGTGGCGGCTGACACAGTCGTGGCTGACACGGCAGCGGCTGGCGGCGGCGGGGAGCGGCCGCACCGGGTCGCCGACGCCGACGCCCTGGCCGCGCACTACGGACCGGTCTCCTGGCGGGCGGAGCGCAAGGTGCTCGACCACGTGGACCGGCACATGGCGGCCTTCATCGCGCTGTCGCCTTTCCTGGTGATGGCCACGGCCGACGCAAGGGGCCGGGCCGATGCCTCGCCCAAGGGGGACGAGCCGGGCTTCGTCAAGGTGCATGACGGGCGCACGCTGCTGGTGCCCGACCGGCTGGGCAACAACCGCACGGACAGCTATCGCAACATCCTGGAGAGCGGCCGGGTGGGCCTGCTGTTCTTCGTGCCCGGCGTGGCCGAGACGCTCAGGGTCAACGGCCGGGCGGAGATCAGCACCGACCCCGACTGGCGGCGCCTTCTGGCGGCGAAGGGCCGTGACGCCGTCGCCGTGCTCGCCGTCCATGTGGAGGAAGCCTATCTCCACTGCGCCAAGGCGCTGATCCGCGGCCGGCTGTGGGAGGCCGACGCCCAGGTCGAGCGCGCGGCACTGCCCAGCATGGGCCGCATGCTGGCCGATCAGATCGGCGGCCTCGACCCCGAGGAGTCCGAGCGCATGAGCGAGCAGTCGATCCGCGAGCGCCTCTGGTAGGTGCTAGCCGGGCCGGCGGTCAGCGGGCCCAGGGATCAGCGGGCGAAGACCTGGCCCATGTCCTGGAAGGACTTGAACTCCAGCGCGTTGCCGCTGGGGTCGCGCACGAACATGGTGGCCTGCTCGCCCGCCTCGCCCTTGAAGCGCACCCGGGGCTGGATCAGGAAGTCGGCCTTGGCCGCCGTCAGCTTGTCGGCCAGCGCCTGCCAGTCCGCCCAGGCCAGAATGACGCCGAAATGCCGCGCCGGAACCTGGTCGCCGTCGACCGGGTTGGTGGAAACGGCATCGTCCTGGTCGACGAGGTGCGCGGTGATCTGGTGGCCCCAGAAGTCGAAATCGATCCAGCGCGCGGATTCGCGGCCGGTGGGGCAGCCCAGCAGCCCGGCATAGAAACCGCGCGTGGCCTCGAGGTCGGAAACGGGAAAGGCGAGATGGAAGGCGGGCATCGGATCAGTCCTTGGATTCGTCCGCGGGTTTTGCAGCGCGCATCGCCGCCCGGGCCTGGCGGCGACCGGCGAAGTTGACCATGGCCATGCCGGTGAAGATCAGCGCCATGGCGGCGAACAGCCAGTCGGAATGCCGCTCGCCGAACAGCACCATGCCGCCGATCAGCGCGTTCAGCGTCACCAGATAGCCCACGAAGCCGACGAAGACCGGCCCGGCGAGCGCGATGATCATGTAGTAGATCACATAGGCCACGCAGGTGGTCGAGACCTGGATGGCGATCGCCAGGTCGCCCGGCGTCAGATTGGCGGGATCGGGCAGGTAGAACTGGCCGCTGAGCAGGCTGGCCGGCAGCAGGAACAGGCCGGAGGCCAGCAGCATGCCGCAGGCGAATTCCAGCGGCCGCCCGCCGACCGGGCGCCAGCGCGCGTTCAGCACATTGGTGATGCCGTAGATCAGTGGCGTCAGCACGCCGAGCAGCACCCAGGCCACCATGCCGGCATCGGGCAGGCTGGAATCGGGCAGCACCAGCAGCATCACGCCGATGAGGCCGATCACCACGCCCGAGGCGCGTAGCGGGTGGATGCGCTCCGCCCCCAGGGTCAAGGCCGCCAGATAGGTGAACAGCGGCGCCAGGTTGATGATCACGCCCCAGACGCCGACCGGGATGTGGGCGATCACGCCATAGGCGATCATGTTGGGGATGGCGATGCCGGCGATGCCGGCGAAGGCGTAGAACAGAAGGTAGCGCCGGCCGGTCGGCAGGCGGCCGCCGCGGGCCATGATGAAGGCCAGCACGATCAGCCCAGAGGGCAGGCTCTGCCACATGGCGTAGCCGATCGGCGCGACGCCGTTCTGGCTCGCCAGCTTCGCCATGTTGAAACCCGCACCCCAGAACAGGCCGAGGACCAGAAGCAGGACAAGCGGCAGCAGCGGCGGGCTGGCGGGACGGCCTGCTCCCGGGGCACTGGTCGGGGCCGGTGTCCCGGACACGCCTTCCGAGTCTGTCGCCGTTCCGGGGAGAGCGGGATTTCCCTTCATGAGTCCAGAGCAGGCAACGGTTTCAACCTGAATCTCGCGGCGAGCCGTCGGCGTGATCTCCCGATGGTTTCAGGAGTTGTCCGGACGGTGTCGCGGGGCGAGTCCCGGCCGTTGTCCGGTGGCGTGTCGGGCCACCTGACGGGCCGTCGACAAGGCCGGACTCATTGTCCGGCCTGCCGGGAATGCCTTGCCGGGCAAGAGGGGATGCGAAACTCATGGGGCCGAGGCGTAGCACGAATGCCCGGCCCCTTCGCGCGACGGCGTGGTCAACCCTGCCATGCCCGGCGCCGGCCCCGTGCCCCGGCGGCAGTTGCGGGTCAGGCGCCGTCCGCGAGCCCGATATTGCGGCCGCTCGTCTCGTCGAACAGGTGCAGTTCGCCGGGCGCGATGGCGAGGTCGATGGTGTCGCCCTGGGCGAGGCGCACGACGCCGGGCAGGCGCGCCAATATCTCGTCGCCGCTGTTCTGGATGCGGCCGTGGATCAGCGAGTCGGCACCCAGCGCCTCGGTCAGCTCGACCTGGACCGGGATCGCCCGCTCCGCCGACCGGTCGACGTCGGTCGCCAGCGCCAGGTGTTCCGGCCGGATGCCGGCGACGACCGGACGGTTGGCGAAGTCGCGGGCGCGCGGGCTCGCCAGCTTGTGGGCGCCGCCGACCACGGCATGGGCGCCGTCGGCATCGACCCGGGCCTTCAGGAAGTTCATCGCCGGCGAGCCGATGAAGCCGGCCACGAACAGGCTCGCCGGGTTCTCGTAGACCTCCAGCGGCGCGCCGATCTGCTCCGCCACGCCCGCGTTCATGACGATGATGCGGTCGGCCATGGTCATGGCCTCGACCTGGTCGTGGGTGACGTAGAGCGAGGTGGTGCCGATGGCGCGCTGCAGCTTCTTTATCTCCACGCGCATTTGCACGCGCAGCTTGGCGTCGAGGTTGGACAAGGGCTCGTCGAACAGGAAGACCCGGGGCTCGCGCACGATGGCACGGCCCATGGCGACGCGCTGGCGCTGGCCGCCGGAGAGCTGGCGCGGCCGCCGCTCCAGCAGCTCGTCGAGCTGCAGGATGCGCGCGGCGTCCTTGACCCGGCGGTCGATCTCCGCGCGGCTCATGCCGGCGATCTTCAGCCCGTAGGCCATGTTCTTGAAGACCGTCATATGCGGGTAGAGCGCGTAGTTCTGGAACACCATGGCGATGTCCCGGTCCTTGGGCTCCTTGTCGTTCACCACCTCGCCGTCGATGGCGACGGTGCCGGCGGTGATGCGCTCCAGCCCCGCCACCATGCGCAGCAGCGTCGACTTGCCGCAGCCCGAAGGCCCGACCATGACGACGAACTCGCCATCGGCGATCGAGCAGGAGATCCCCTTGATGGTCTCTTCCCTGGCGCCCGGATAGGTCTTGCGCACATCGTTGAGATCGACGGTTGCCATTGCCTTTACTTCTCCGAATCGACCAGGCCCTTGACGAACCAGCGCTGCATGGCCAGCACCACCACCACCGGCGGCAGGATGGCCAGGATGGCGGTCGCCATGACGATGTTCCACTGCACCTCGGTCTCGCCGACGGTCAGCAGGCGGCGGATGCCGACCACGATCGTCTGCAGATCGTCGGTGATCAGCAGCGGCCAGAGATACTGGTTCCAGCCATAGATGAAGAGGATGACGAAGAGCGCCGCGATGTTGGTGCGGCTGAGCGGCAGCACGATGTCGATGAAGAAGCGGATCGGCCCGGCGCCGTCGATGCGCGCCGCCTCGGTCAGCTCGTCCGGGATGGTCAGGAAGAACTGCCGGAACAGGAAGGTCGCCGTCGCCGAGGCGATGATCGGGATGGTCAGCCCGGCATAGGTGTCGAGCAGGCCCAGCCCCGCCACGACCTCGAAGGTGGGCAGGATGCGCACCTCCACCGGCAGCATCAGGGTGACGAAGATCATCCAGAAGAACAGCATCCGGAAGGGGAAGCGGAAGTAGACGATGGCGAAGGCGCTGACGATCGAGATGACGATCTTGCCGATGGCGATCGCCAGCGCCATCACCGTGGAGTTGATCAGCATGTCGGCGACCGGCGTCGCCCCGGAGGTGCGCCCGCCCGTGCTCAACGCCTCGGCGTAGTTCTCCAGCAGCGACGAGCCGGGGATCAGCGACATCGGCGCCGAACGGATCTCGGGCAGCGAATGCGTCGAGCCGACGAAGGTGACCCAGACCGGGAACACCACGATCAGCACGCCCAGCAGCAGGATGACATGGCTGAAGACGGTCAGCCAGCGGCGGTTTTCGACCATCTGCCCGACCCTTTCCTAGTAGTGCACGCGGCGTTCGATGAAGCGGAACTGGACCACCGTCAGGCAGATGACGATGAGCATAAGCACCACCGACTGGGCCGAGGAGGAGCCGAGATCGGGCGAGCCTTCGCAGCAGTCGGAGAAGACGTTGTAGACCAGCGTGTTCGTCGCGCCCGGCGAACCCGGACCGCCCTGGGTGACGGCGTGGATGATGCCGAAGGTCTCGAAGAAGGCGTAGACGATGTTGATCACCAGCAGGAAGAACGTGGTGGGCGAGAGCAGCGGGAAGACGATGGTCCAGAAGCGCCGCTGCGGCCCGGCGCCGTCGATCGCGGCGGCCTCGATCAGGCTGCGCGGAATCGACTGCAGCCCGGCCAGGAAGAACAGGAAGTTGTAGGATATCTGGCGCCAGGCGGCGGCCACGGCGGTCAGCAGGAAGGCCTGGTCGCCATTGGTGCGGAAGTTCCACTCGATGCCCAGCGCGCCGAACCAGTAGGCGACCACGCCGACGGTGGGCTGGAACATCAGGAGGAAGACGATGCCGGCGATCGCCGGCGCCACGGCGTAGGGCCAGATCAGCAGCGTGCGGTAGGCGGTCGCCGCCTTGATCACCCGGTCGGCCATGACCGCCAGGAGGAGCGCCACCGCCATGGCGATGAAGGCCACGGTCAGGCTGAACAGCAGGGTGACCTGGATCGAGTGCCAGTAGAGGTCGTCGGCGAACAGGCGCTCGAAATTCTCCAGCCAGACCCAGCGCGCCGCGCCGGTGAAGACGTTGGTCACACGGTAGAACGAGCCCCAGATCGCCTCGGCCGCCGGCCACAGGAAGAACAGGACCGTTATGACGATCTGCGGCGCCACCAGAAGGTAGGGCAGAAGATTGTTCTGGAAGGTGACCTTCTTGTGCATGGGCGGCTGGTCGCTGCTGGGAAGGGTGCTGCCGGACGATCCGGTCGCGGGCACGGCGAGGGCGGGAAGGCCGGACCGTCCCCGAAACGGAGCCGCCCCCGGGGACGCGGACCGGATCTGGTCCGGATCGTCCGGGGGCGGTGTTCCTTGAAGGAAGAACGGGGCTGCCGGACTAGCCGGAGACGTCCTCCTCGAACTGACGGAGCAGTTCGTTCGACTGTTCGACCGCCGCGTCGAGCGCTTCCTGGGCGGTGGCATTGCCGGCCCAGACGTTCTCGAGCTGCGCGTTGATGATGTCGCGGATCTGCACCATGTAGCCGAACCGCAGGCCCTTGGAATTGGCCGTCGGCGGGTTCAGGTTGATCTGGTTGATCGCCGTGTCGAAGCCCGGACGCTCCTCGTAGAGGCCCTCTTCCTGGGCCAGTTCGTAGGCCGCCAGCGTGATCGGCAGGTAGCCGGTGAACTGGTGCCAGTCGTACTGGACCTCGGGCGAGGACAGGTAGGAGAAGAACTGCGCGACGCCGGCATATTCCTCGTCCGTCGCACCGGACAGCACCCACAACGTGGCGCCGCCGATGATCGAGTTCTGCGGCCCGCCATTCGGTCCCTCGGCGAGGTCCGGATAGTAGGGCAGCATGCCGATGCCGAAATCGAAGGTCGAGTTGGCCACGAAACCGGCATAGCCGGCCGAGGAGGCGAAGGTCACCGCGCAGGTGGCGCTGTCGAACAGGGCGCCCGAATCGGACTGCCGGCCGCCATACTGGAAGATGCCCTCGGCCGCCAGGTCACCCAGGTTCTGGATGTGGGCGACGACGGCTGGGTTGTTGATCGTCAGCTCGGTGTCGACGCCGGCGAAGCCGTTCTCCTGGGTTCCAATGGGAACATTATGCCAGGCGGAGAAGTTCTCGACCTGGATCCAGCTCTGCCAGGTGGTGGTGAAGCCGCAATCCGCCGCGCCCGACTCGACGATGGTGCGCATGGCGTCGAAGAACTCCGGCCAGGTCTCCGGCGGGGAGTCGGGGTCGAGACCGGCTTCCGCGAAGATCTCGCGGTTGTAGTACATCACCGGGGTCGAGCTGTTGAACGGCATCGACAGCATCTGGCCTTCCGGCGTGGTGTAGTAGCCGGTGACCGCGGGCAGGTAGTCGGCCGGGTCGAACGGCGTGCCGGTGTCCTCCATCAGTTGGTAGACCGGGTAGATGGCGCCCTCGGCGGACATCATCGTCGCCGTGCCGACCTCGAAGACCTGCACGATGTCCGGCTGCTCGCCGGCGCGGAAGGCGGCGATCGCCGCGTTCATGGTGTCGGCGTAGCTGCCCTGATAGGTCGGCAACACCTCGTACTGGTCCTGGCTGGCGTTGAAGCCGGCCGCGATCTCGTCGACCTTCTCGCCGAGCGCGCCGCCCATGGCGTGCCACCAGTCGATCTGCACGCGGTCCTGCGCCATGGCCGGCGCGGCGACCGTGATGGCGAGCGCCGAGGCGGCGAAGGCAAAGCGAATTCTCATGATTGTCATCTCCCTTGGACGAAAGGTCCCTCCCACGCTGCAACGCCGGCCTGACGCACGGGTGGAAGGCCCGCTGCACGGCGTGGAACGGCCGCCTCTCTTTGAAGAAGGCTGGTTGCCGTTCGGTGACCTTAATGTGAAGTTTTTATTACAGGCCACGCGGGTAGTCTTAGGTCTCGGACCCTTCCCCGGCAAGACAAAATGCCCAAGCCTTCGCCAGTCCGGTGCGCGCCGCCTCGGCACGCCGTCTCAGCGCGCCGTCAGGGTCCGCTCCAGCGCGTCCTTCCAGCCGGCGATGAGGCGCCGGCGCAGGTCGTCGGCCATGGCGGGCTCGAAGCGCCGCTCGCAGATCCAGGCGCCGCGCACCGCGTCGAGCCCGGCATAGACGCCGGCGTCGAGACCGGCCATGAAGGCGGCGCCCAGCGCCGTGGTCTCGGTGACGCGCGGCCGCTCCACCGGCACCTCCAGGATGTCGGCCAGGAACTGGCAGAGCCAGTCATTGGCCACCATGCCGCCGTCGAGCCGGATCGACTGCGGCCGCCGGCCGGTGTCGGCGACCATGGCGTCGAGCAGGTCGCGGGTCTGGTAGGCGACCGATTCCAGCGTCGCCCGGGCGATGTGCGCGGCGTCGGCGTCCAGGGTCAGGCCGAAGATCGCCGCCCGGGCGTTGGGCTGCCAGTGCGGCGCGCCGAGGCCGGTGAAGGCGGGCACCAGATAGACGCCGTGGCTGTCCGGCACGCGCCGCGCCATCTCCAGCGTGTCGGCGGCGTGGGCGATGATGCCGAGCTTGTCGCGCAGCCATTTGACCGCCGCCCCGGCGATGAAGATCGACCCCTCGATGGCGTAGGTCGGCTTGCCGGCGAGGCGGTAGGCGGTGGTGGTCAGGAGCCGGTTGGCCGAAAGGCGGGGCTGGTCGCCGATATTCATCAGCGCGAAGCAGCCGGTGCCGTAGGTCGACTTCACCATGCCCGGGTCGAAGCAGGCCTGGCCGAAGGTGGCCGCCTGCTGGTCGCCGGCCATGCCCGTGACCGGGATCGCGGCACCCAGGAGGCCGGCCTCGGTATCGGCGAAATGGCCGACATTGTCGCGCACCTCGGGCATCATCGCGCGCGGCACGCCGTAGAGCGCCAGGAGGTCGTGGTCCCAGTCTTGGGTCTCCAGGTTGAACAGCCCCGTGCGCGAGGCGTTGGTGGCGTCGGTGGCATGCACCTTGCCGCCGGAGAGCCGCCACAGCAGGAAGCAGTCGATGGTGCCGAAGGCGAGCTTTCCGGCCTCCGCCTGGTCCCGGGCGCCGTCGACATTGTCGAGGATCCAGTTGACCTTGGAGGCGGAGAAATAGGCGTCGACGACGAGGCCGGTCTTCTGCCGGATCGCCTCCTCGTGGCCGTCGGCGACCAGCTGGCGGCAGAAGCCGGCGGTGCGGCGGTCCAGCCAGACGATGGCGTTGTGCACCGGCCGTCCGGTCTCCCGGTTCCACACCACCGTGGTCTCGCGCTGGTTGGTGATGCCGATGGCGGCGATCTCGGCCGGCTCCAGCCGGGCCCGGGCGATGGCGTTGCGGCAGACCGCCACCGTGTCGCCCCAGATCTCCTCCGGGTCGTGCTCGACCCAGCCATCGGCCGGGTAGAACTGGCCGAACTCCTTCTGGTCGCTGGCCGCGGGCAGGCCGGCCGCGTCGAAGACGATGGCGCGGGTCGACGTGGTTCCCTGATCGATGGCGAGGACATGGTGCCTGGCCATGGGCGTGCCTCCAGCCTCTGTTCATGGCGTCTGGTCGGGCCGGCAGCCTAGTGCGGATGTCCGGCAGGGGGAAGCGCGGTGGCGGGGGTTGTCGCCGGACGACAGGCATAGGACGATGGCGAATCGGTCGTCGGTCCAGCCACGGAACATCGGGTCACCAGGGCGATGCAGCGCCGCCACATCGCAGACGGTCTCAACCTGTCGCGGATCGCCGTGGGCTGCATGCGGCTGACCGACGATCCCGACCGCGCCACCACGGCGGCGGTGCGGGCGCTGATCGACACCGCGCTGGCGGCCGGTGCCACCACCTTCGACCATGCCGACATCTACGGCTCGGCCAGCGGTGCCGGCCGGATGCATGCCTGCGAGGCGCTGTTCGGCCAGGCGCTGCGGGAGCGGCCGGGCCTGCGCGACGGCATCGAACTGGTCTCCAAATGCGGCATCGTGCTGGCCCGGGGCGAGCAGGCGGCGCCGGTCGGCCATTACGATTTCACGCCGAGCTATCTGCGCCGCCAGGTCGAAGGCTCACTGCGCGCGCTGGGCACGGACCGGCTCGACCTTTTGCTGCTGCATCGGCCCGACCTGCTGATGGAGCCGCTGGCGGTCGCCGAGACACTGGCGGCGCTGGTCGAGGAGGGCAAGACCCGCGCCGTCGGCGTCTCCAACTTCACCACCCACCAGATGGCACTGCTGGAGCGGGCGCTGGGGCAGCTTCCGATCGCGGCGCACCAGGTCGAGCTATCGCCCGTCCACATGGACGCACTCCATGATGGCACGCTCGACCAGATGCAGGCGCGCGGCACGGTGCCCATGGCGTGGTCTCCGCTCGGCGGACGGCGGCTCTTCGACACGGCCGACGCGGTGGCGGTTCGGGTCCGCGCGGCCCTGTCGCAGGCGGCGGAGGCGGCCGGTCTGGCCGGCATCGGCGAGGCGGCGATCGCCTGGCTGATGACCCATCCGAGCGAGCCCGTCGCCGTGCTGGGCACCACGCAACCCGACCGCCTGCGTCGCCTGGCCGGCGTCGCCACGCCCCTCGACCGGGTTTCCTGGTACCGGGTGGTCGAGGCCTGGCGCGGCAGTCCGGTGCCGTGAGCGTGCTGGAGGACAGCGCTGGCGCGACGGCGGAAGCCGTCGTCATTCGCCGCTCGGCGCGCACCCGCCGGCTGACCCTGCGCATCGACCGGCATACCGGCCGGGCCGTGGTCACCGCGCCGCCCGAGGCGCCGAAGGCCCGCATCCAGCGCTTCCTGCACGCCCATGCCGAGTGGCTGCGCGAGCAGCGCGGCGCCCTGCCGCCGCCGATCCCGATCGATGTCGGCAGCGTGCTGCCCCTGCGCGGCGTGCCGCACCAGGTCGTCGCGGGGGTGGCGCGCGGCCGGCCGGTCGAAGTCGCGCAGGGCCGCATCGTCGTCAACGGCGCGCCTGAGCATCGCCGCCGCCGCCTCCTCGACTTCCTGCGCCAGGAGGCCAGGACGGACCTCGCGGCAGCGGTCGCGCGCCATACCCAACGCCTCGGCCTGCGCCACAGCGGCATGACCGTGCGCGACACCCGCAGCCGCTGGGGCAGCTGCACGGCCAAAGGTCATCTCAATTTCAGCTGGCGCCTGATCCTGGCGCCGGACCACGTGCTGGACTACCTGGCGGCGCACGAGGTCGCGCATCTCCGGCACCGCCACCACAAGGCGAGCTTCTGGCAGACCGTGGAGACCCTCCATAAGGAGTACCGGGCGGCAGAGATGTGGTTGAAAACGAAGGGCGGTTCTCTACAACGTTTTCGTGTAGAAGATTGATCGCGATCATGGCCCCGGCCATGGATGACAACCAAAGATAATTTTCATCCGACCGACGGCGGCAGCGAGGCCGGCGTTTTCCCGCATACCGGTTCCGCTGGGCCTTTTGATCCATCGATGCTTCGTCCCGAAAGCTTCCTCACCACGCTGCTGCTGATCGCGCTGGTCGCCTTCGGGCCGCTGTCGACCGATCTCTACCTGCCGGCGCTGCCGGCCATGGGCGAGGCGCTGGGTGTCGGGGAGTCGCAGGTCCAGCTGACGCTGTCGATCTTCCTGTTCGGCTTCGCCGGGGGCCAGCTTGTCTACGGGCCGCTCAGCGACCGGTTCGGGCGGCGGCCGGTCCTGCTCTGCGGCATCGCCATCTTCACGCTGGCCTCGATCGCCTGCGCCCTGGTCGACACCATCGAGGCGCTGATCGCCGCCCGCCTGGCCCAGGCCATAGGCGCCTGCGCCGGGCCGGTGCTGGGCCGCGCCATCGCCCGCGACGTCTATGGCCGGAACCGGGCGGCGGGCATCCTCGCCTATATGGGCATGGCGATGTCGCTGGCGCCGATGATCGCCCCGGCCATCGGCGGCGTGCTGACCCGGCTCTACGACTGGCATGCCTCATTCTGGCTGCTCGGCGGCATCGGCGGGCTGATCCTGCTGGCCACGCTGACCGGGCTGCCGGAGACCAATCGCCACCGCTATCGCGAGGCGACCAATCCGGTGCAGATCCTGCGCAACTACGCCAAGTTGCTGGGCGACCGGCTCTATGTCGGCTACCTGCTGATCGTCGCCTTCACCTATGCCGGCATCTTCGTCTTCATCTCCGGCTCATCCTTCGTGCTGATCACCAGGCTCGGCCTGCGCGAGGATGTCTATGGCCTGGCCTTCGGCGCGGTCATCCTCGGCTACACGGTGGGGTCGTTCGCCGCCGGCCGGCTGGCGCGCCGCTTCCGGCCGCCCAGCCTGGTGGCGATCGGCGCCTTCGTGCAGTATGCGGCGGGTCTGGCGGCGGTGGTGACCATGGCGTCCGGCCACGTCACGGTGCTGACGGTGATCCTGCCCTTTTCGGCCTACATGCTGGGCACCGGCTTCTGCATGCCGGGCGCCACGGCGGGGGCGATCGGCCCGTTCCCGCGCATGGCGGGCACGGCCGCCGCCCTGGTCGGCTTCTGCCAGCTCAGCTTCGCTGCCGTCGTCGGCGCGGTGATGCTGACCTTCGCCGACCTCGCCGCCGCCATGGCCTACGCCATCCTGATCCTCGGATTCGTCACCGCCGTGGTCTGGCTCGCCGTCGTGCGGCATGACGACGGGCGCGAGGAGGCCGATCCCTAGGGGCGATGCAGACAGCCAGGCTCCGTTGTCGGCGCGATCTGCACCGGCGCAATGCTGGCATCCACCGCCGCGGCTACCGGGCGGCCGTCATTCGGCGTAGGTTCGCAAGTCCCCTCGCCGGCTCGCTCTCATGGCATCGATCACCCTCACGCCCACGCGGTTCTCCGCACCCGTCCAGGGTGCGCTCTACATGTCAGCCGCCGCCGCCGTCTTCGCGGTCATGGTGGTGCTCGTGCGCCTCGCCACGGACGAGTTGCATCCCTTCGAGGTCGCCTTCCTGCGCAACCTCTTCGGCCTCGTCCTGATGGTGCCCTGGCTGCTGCGCTCGCGCCTGCACGGGCTGCAGACGCGGAACTTCAAGCTGCATACCCTGCGCGGCATCACCGGCCTGATCGCCATGCTCACCTGGTTCATGGCGCTGGCCCTGATCCCGATGGGCGAGGCGGTGGCGCTCAGCTTCACCGCCCCGCTGTTCGCCACGGTGGGGGCGGCCATCGTGCTGCACGAGGTGGTGCGCGCCCGGCGCTGGACGGCCACGCTGATCGGCTTTCTGGGTGTGCTGCTGATCGTCCGCCCGGGCGTGGAATCGCTCAGCCTCGGCGCCGTGCTGGTGCTGGTGTCTTCCATGTTCGGGGCCTGCTCGGCACTGATCGTGAAGAAGCTGAGCGGCACCGACTCCCCCGGCACCATCACCACCTACATGGTGATCTTCCTGACGCCGCTCTCGCTGCTCGCCGCCCTGCCGTTCTGGCAGTGGCCGAGCCTGGAGGTCCTGGCGATCATGCTGGGCGTGGGCATCTTCGGCACCGCCGGGCACATCTTCTATGCCCGCGCCATGTCGCTGGCCGACGCCTCGGCCGTGGTGCCGTACGACTATCTGCGGCTGCCGCTGGTCGCCCTGATCGGCTTCCTGGCCTTCGGAGAGGTGATGGACATCTGGGGCTGGCTGGGCGCCGGCGTCATCGTCGTCTCGACCATCTACATCGCCCATCGCGAGGCGGTGCGGAACCGCGAGGAGGCACGCCGCCGGGCCGCCTCGGCGGCGGTCGAGGCGCCGCCCCTGCCGGTCGCCGCCGGCGCCCAGCGGCACAAGTACTAGCCCATGGCTCACCCCGACCGATGAGGGCCCGACTATTGAAGGCCCGACCCGTGAAGGCCCGACCCGATCCATGACGGACCGTCCGCCGGGCACCAAGGGCGGCGGCAGGGGGCCGCTGGTCGCGGCCTGGCTCGGCTGGTGGTACGCGCTGCCGGCCAATCTGCGCGGCGCGCTCTGGGTGCTGCTCGGCTCCGCCGGCTTCTCGATGATGAGCGTGCTGGCCAAGACCCTGGGCCAGAACTGGAGCAGCTTCCAGATCGCCTTCTTCCGCTGCGCCATCGCGCTCGTCGTGCTGCTGCCGCTGATCGCCCGGGCGGGGCCCGGCATCTTCGTCACCCGGGTGCTGCGCTTCCACCTGTGGCGGGCGGCGGCGGGCATCGCCGCCATGATGTGCGGCTTCTACGCGGTCACCCACCTGCCGCTGGCCACCGCGACCGCGATCACCTTCGCCAAGCCGCTGTTCATGGTCCTGGTCGCCGTGCTGCTGCTGGGCGAGACCGTGCGCTGGCGCCGCTGGCTGGCGACGGGGGTCGGCTTTCTCGGCGTCGTCGTGATGGTGCGCCCGGGTGTCGCCGCCTTCGACCCGGCCATGCTGGTCGCGCTGACGCAGGCGCTGATGATCGCGCTCTCGGTCGCCGTGGTGAAGAAACTGCCGCCCGCCGAGCCGAACCTGACGGTGCTCGCCTATTTCGGTGTGATCTCGACGATCGTCACCGGCGCCATCGTGCCATTCGTCTGGGTGGCGCCGACGCTGGAGGAGCTGGGGCTGGCCGTCACCATGGGCGCGGTCGGCCTGGCCGCACAGGCCAGCGTGATTCGCGGCTTCCGCGTCGCCGAGGCCTCGGCGGTGGCGCCCTTCGACTATTCCCGGCTGCTGTTCGCCACCTTCTTCGGCTTCGTCATCTTCACCGAGATTCCCGACGTCTGGACCATTGCCGGCGCGGCCATCATCGTCGGCTCCACGGTCTACATCGCCCGCCGCGAAGCCCGCATCGTTCGCCCCCGGCGTCGCGCCGATCCGGACCCGCACTGAGACGGGCGGCAGGAGGGCTCAGGCGGCGGGGACACGGGTCCGCGCGGTGCGCGGCGGCACTCAGGTCAGCCCGGATGGGCCATGCTGGCGAGGCAGACATACCAGCTCAGGAGATTGCCCGGCACCTGGTGCAGGACCTGGCCGAGCTGGTTGGACACGTCGACCAGGCAGTCGCCGTAGCCGGCCATCTGGAGGGCGCCAGCGTCCGCATCCCCGGCCACCACGACCGGCGATGGCTCGAGTGAAACGGCGGGCGGCGGCGCGGTCGCGCCCGCGCAGGCCGGGAGGCCGCAAAGCACTGCCGCGCCGAACGCCGATGACAGAAAACCCATTCTCATCTTTCGGTATTCCCTCTGGCGGAATAAAGCCGGGCGAGACGCGCCGACCGGCGGGCGTCGCCACGGCGATCGCCCGTCTGGAAGAACATTAACCAAGATATATGACCCTATGGAAGTGAATGCGCCGGGTCGACCGGAGATGTCGAGCGAGGCCGGGCGGGGCAGACGTCAGCGGCGGTAGAGGAAATAGCGGTCCGGCTGCACGCCCTCGGGTTCCGGCAGGCGCGTCCAGCCCGGGTGCGGCATGGCGATGTTGGCCACGACGATGCCGCCTGGCGCCAGGACATCGGCGATGACGGGCGCCATGCGCCGGGCGATCTCGGCATTGAAGGCGTCGTCGCCGGTGCCGAGGTCCGAATGAACCAGCGCCGCCCTGGCGCCGCTCCGGCGCACCGCCTCGGGCATCGTCCTGGCGGCGTCGCCGAGGAACAGGCGGTCGTCGGGCGGGATGCAGTCGGGATGCGCCTTGATCACCTGCTCGAAGACGTAGATCTCCCGGTCCGGCAGAATCTCGCGCAGATGGTCGTAAGTGCGGCCATTGCCGAGGCCGAGCTCGAACACCGATCCCGGGATGTCCGCGATCGCCGCGGCCGCCCAGTCCAGGCAGGCACGCTGCGCCATCATGCGGCGGATGAAGCTGTCGAGGCGGCTCATGGTGACGGCCTGGCGCTAGCGCCGGAACGTCCGGTCCCGGCCGAGCTCAGCGCGCACGCAGCACCGCCTGCTTGGTGGTCTTCTCCAGGCGCAGCGCCAGCTCGCGCATGATCTCGACCGCCATCTGCGGGAACTCGGTGATCAGCCGGAAGAACAGGTCCTTGGTGATCATCAGCGTCGTCAGGTCGGACTTGGCCTTGACCGTGGCGGTGCGCGGCACGTCGCAGAGGATGGCGATCTCGCCCACGAAGTCGTTCTTGCCCAGCGTGGCCACGACGCGCTCGCCGCCGTCCACGCCGACGATCACGTCGGCCTCGCCGCTCATGATGATATAGGCGGCGTCGCCCATGTCGTTCTGGCTGAACAGCACGTCGCCGGCCCGGAAGGTGAGGCGCTCGCTAGTGAAGGCGAGCAGCTTCAGCTTCGAGGTCTCGATGTTCGCGAACAGCGGAATGCGCTTCAGCGCGTCCACTTCTTCCGCAAGACTCATGACGGCAGCTTCCTCCAGCCGGTACGGCGCCCTTGCGGGCGGTCGACGCCGTTCATTCGTCGTCGAGCAGGCGTTTCAACACGCTGCCCTCCTCCATGGCAAGCTCGGAAAACGTGCCACGGCCCGCAAGGTGCCCGTTCTCCAGCATGATGATATCCTCGAACTCCCTCACGAGTCCCGGACGATGCGGCGCCCAGATCAGGCCACGCCCGGACATCTCGCTCAGCACGGCCTCGTGCACCCGGGCCTGCGCCGCGCCGTCGAGCGCCGAGGTGGCGTCGACCATCAGCAGCACGTCCGGCCGGCGCAGCAGCGCGCGGGCGAGCGCGATCTTCTGGCGCTGGAGCGAGGAGAGCCGGCCGCCGACCACGCCGACCGAGCGGTCGAGACCGACGCCGGTGACGGTGTCGCGCAGATCCACGGCGTCGATCACCTGGGCCAGCAGGGTCTGCACCTTGTCCTGCGCGCCGGAGGCGCCGTAGCGGATCTTGCCGAACAGGATATTGTCCTGGGTCGAGGCGGCCTCGTTGTATTCGCTGACGTCGAAGAAGGCGATCTTCGGCCGGTCCGCCTCCGACAGCTCCGCCCGGAAGATGCGCCGGGCCTCCAGCAGTTTGTCCTTCAGCGCCTCGTCGATCATGCCAAGGCGGTGGCGATTGGGGATCAGCTTGAAGGGCAGGGAGGTCAGCCGCGCGCGGTCGACCTCCGGCAGGCCTTCCTCGCCCAGCTTGTCGGCACGGCTGATCAGCGACTGGTAGTCCGGCAGTTCCTCGGCGCTGATGAAGCTGTACTGCTCGAAGAACTCGTGGTCCGGCGGCAGGTCGGCGAACAGCTCGACCATGGTGGCGGCGACCCGGCGGCCGATGTCGAAGAAGGTCTCGCGCAGGCCGGCCGTCTCGAGCACCTCGCGGACATAGTCGTTGCTGGCGATCAGATCGGGATCGAAGGTCGCGTCGAGCGGCGTGCCGAACAGCAGGTTCTCCGCCACCGTTGCGCTCTCGTTGAAGGCGTCGATGTCCCAGAGTTCGACCAGGCCGTCATAGTCCGGCTCGGCCAGCTTCTCGCGCACCAGCTCGCGCGCCTTGAGCACCTTGTCGATCACCGCCGCGGTGCGGTGGCGGGGGTTGAGCGTCCCCGACAGTCCCATGCGGTAGACGTCGCCCGACATGTCGACCAGGGCCAGCACCTCGAGCGCCCGTTCCTCGAGCGCCTCCGGGGTGTCGACGCCGGCCTGGGCGTAGTCGATCCAGTCGGCGTTGATGTCGAGGTCGGTATTGCCCGATTCCAGTGCCTCGGCCCGGCGCCGGCGGCTCAGCGCCTCTTCGGCGTGCCCGTATTCGGGCGGGCGCAGCGGCCGGTGCTTCAGGCCGTAATACATGTTGTCCCTGAGCGAGCCGGTGATCATGTGCGTCGACGCCCCGACATAGGCGATCCGGCGGCCGGTCATCCGCTCGGGCAGGTCCTGGTAGTCCTCCTCGCCGAACCGGATGCGCCCGGCGGTCGGCCGGATCAGCCGGGCCAGCAGCAGCATCAGCGTGTCGCGGCCGCTGCCGCCGTCGCCGACCACCGCCAGATGCCCCCGGGTCGGGATGCGCATGGTCAGATTGTCGATCTCCGGCGGGCTGTCGTCCTCGGCATAGGTGACGTTGGCGAAGCGCCACTCCTCGGGCAGGGACGGGATCTCGCCATCCTCGCTGAGCTGCTCCAGGGGTTGCAGGTCGGGCGGCTGGAACTGCTCGATCACCTGCTCGTACTTGATGCGCACATCCTCCTTCATCTGGTACCAGGTCAGCAGCTCCTTCCAGGGGCTGGCGAGGTCCTTGTAGGCGGCAAGCACGGCGACCAGGGCGCCCAGCGAGATGTCGCCGTCGATCACCAGGATGCCGCCGATGGCGTAGAAGAAGAACGGGGTGAGCTGGTTCAGGAAGTTGTTGAGGAACTTGATGAAGAACTTGCGCCGATAGATCTCGTAACGGATGTCGTAATTGGTCGCCAGGCGGTTGGCGATGTCCGCCATGTGGTAGAGCGAGGTGTCGTGGGCGTGGATCTCCTGGGTGCCCTGCACCGTCTCGCCCACCCGGTCGGCGACCACGCGCAGATTGCGCACCCGCTGCTTGCCCAGCTGGTTCACCCGGCGCTGCAACCGGGGGATGATATAGCCCTGGATGGGGTAGAGCGAGACCGCCGCGGCGCCGAGCAGCGGGTCCTGCATGAAGATGAAGAACAGGTAGGTCAGCAGCAGGCCGCCCTGATAGGCCGGCGTGGCGAAGGCGTCGCCGATGAAACCGCCGAGCGGCTCCACCTCCGAGGTGATCATCGGGATGATCTCGCCCTGGCTCATGCGCTTGAAGCGCGGCAGGCGGAAGCGCAGCACCCGCACATAGAGCTCGTAGCGCAGCCGGCGCAGCATGCGCTCGCCCAGACGGCCCTTGTAGACGTTGATGTAGTACTTGAAGCCGCCATTGAAGACGACGAGCGCCAGGAAAATGCCGGACAGCACCAGCAGATAGCTGATCTGGTCGAGGTCGATCCCGAGCACGGAATAGGGAAAACCCTCGCCGCCGATGGCATCGTTGACGATCATCTTCGGCAGGTCGAGCGAATAGTAGAGGAACGGCAGCGAACAGACCGTCAACAGCAGGATGACGAATTGCTGGGGCTTGGAGTAGCGCCAGATGAAACCGAAGATATTGTGTTCCATTCAGGACAGTTCGTTCTCGCCTTTGGGCCTTCGCGAAGGCCGGATTCGACGTGTGGTTGTGAGGCTGGCCTGGATCGCGTCGGGCCGGGAGAATCCGCGGCCGAGCGGGTCGGATGAGGCTGGATGACGCTGGTGCTGGTGATCACGATAGCGCCGGCGCGGGTCGCTGCACAATGGCGTAGTCCTTGCGCAGGTAGCCGTGATAGGGTCGGCCCATACGTTGCGGTCCGCTGCTCGGCTCCTGGACAAGCTGGCGGTACCGGATTGAAGGGACCGGCAGTCAGCGAAGCGGGCAGGGGTCAGCGATGGCAAAGCGAGCCAACCAGAGTCGCGTGCTGATCTATAGCCACGACTCCTTCGGTCTCGGACATCTGCGGCGATGCCGGACGATCGCCCACGACCTGGTCCGCCGACACCAGGACATGTCGGTGCTGATCCTGTCGGGATCGCCGATCATCGGCAGCTTCGACTTCCGCAGCCGCGTCGACTTCATCCGCGTGCCGGGCGTCATCAAGCTGCGCAACGGCGAATACACCTCGCTCAACCTGCATATCGATACCGAGGAGACGCTGGCCATGCGCACCTCGATCATCGAGCACACCGCGGAGATCTTCGATCCCGACCTGTTCATCGTCGACAAGGAGCCGCTCGGCCTGCGCGGCGAGGTGAAGGGCACGCTGGAAATGATGCGCGAGCGCGGCACGCCGACGGCGCTGGGCCTGCGCGACGTGATGGACGAGCCGGCGGCGCTGGCACCGGAATGGGAGCGCAAGAAGGTGCTGCCGGCCCTGCGCGACCTCTACGACCGCATCTGGATCTACGGCCTGCCGCAGATCTGCGACCCGCTGGACGGCATCGACCTGCCGACATCGGTGCGCCGCAAGGTGGTCTATACCGGCTATCTCTACCGCGAGCCGCTGGCCGTCCGGCACGGACCGGGCGCGCCTTTCGACCGGCCCTACATCCTGGTCACGCCCGGCGGCGGCGGCGACGGCGAGATGATGGTCGACTGGGTGCTGCGCGCCTACGAGGAGGCGTCGAACGACATCCATTTCCCGTCGCTGGTGGTGCTCGGCCCCTTCATGTCGTCGGAGGCGCAGCACGCCTTCATCGAGCGGGCGGACCGTCTGGACGACGTCGAGGTCATCACCTTCGACAGCCGCATGGAGCGCCTGGTCCAGGAAAGCGTCGGGATGGTCGCCATGGGCGGCTACAACACGTTCTGCGAGATCCTGTCCTTCGACAAGCGGGCGCTGCTGATCCCGCGAACCATTCCGCGCATGGAACAGCATATCCGGGCGAGCCGGGCGGCGTCGCTCGGCCTCGTCACCATGCTGTCACCGGACGAGGAGGCGACGACCGCGCGCATGGTCGAGGCGCTGGCAAGCCTGCCCTATCAGCACCGGCCGTCGGAGGTGGTGCTGCCCGGCCTGCTCGAGGGGCTCGACAATGTCGACCGGCTGGTCTCGCAGGCCATCGACGAGAGCACGGTGATGCCCTACCGGACGCGCACCCGGGCCTGAGCGCCGCGCCGCGGATCGGTCCCCTCTTACGGCTTTCCTAATCGGCCGCTTGCTGCTACGCGGCTTGGCCATGACCACCGCCATCCTCGTCAAGGGCTACCCCCGCCTGTCGGAGACCTTCATCGCCCAGGAGATCCTCGGGCTGCAGCGTCTCGGCCAGAGTCAGCTCATCGTCTCGTTGCGCCGGCCCCATGACGACGCGGTGCACGATCTGAACCGGGCGATCACCGCACCGGTGGTCTACCTGCCCGAATACCTGCACGAGGAGCCGGCGCGGGTCGCCCGGGCCAGGGACTGGGCGCGCCGGCAGCCGGGCTACGCCGCCGCCTACGCCGCCTTCCGCGCCGACCTGCGCCGGGATGCCACGCGCAACCGCTGGCGGCGCTTCGGCCAGGCCTGCGTGCTGGCCAACGAGCTGCCGGGGGATGTCGACTTCCTCTACGTCCACTACCTGCACACGCCGGCCAGCGTCGCCCGCTACGCCGCACTGATCCGCGGCCTGCCCTTCGCCGTCTCGGCCCACGCCAAGGACATCTGGACGACGCCGGCATGGGAGCTGGCCGAGAAGCTGGCCGCGGCGCGCTGGGTGGTCACCTGCACCCGCGCCAACCGGGACCATCTCGCCGCGCTGGCGGACGATCCCGGCAAGGTGGCGCTGGTCTATCACGGGCTCGACACGACGCGCTTCCCGCCGCCGCCGGCCCGGCCGCCGCGGGACGGGTGGGACCCGGCGGCGCCCGTGCGGCTGCTCAGCGTCGGCCGGGCGGTCGACAAGAAGGGCTTCGACATACTGCTGGATGCCCTCGCCCTGCTGCCGCCCGATCTCGCCTGGACGCTCGACCACGCGGGCGGGGGCGAGCGTCTGGCGGCGCTCCGGCGGCAGGCCTGCCGCCTGGGGCTGGCCGGCCGGATCACCTGGCACGGGGCGCTGACCCAGGACCGGGAGATCGCGCTGCTGGCCCGGGCCGACCTCTTCGTGCTGGCCGCCCGGCCGACGCCGGAGGGCGACCGCGACGGCCTGCCCAACGTGCTGATGGAAGCCCACGCCCTGGGCCTCGCCTGCCTCGCCAGCGACTTCTCGGCCATCCCGGAGCTTATCGAGGACGGGGCGACCGGCCACCTTGTGCCGCCGGGCGACGCCGAGGCGCTGGCCGCGGCGCTGCACCAGCTGGTCACCGACCCGATCGAGCGCGACCGGCTGGGCCGGGCGGGTCATGCGCGGCTCCGGGAGCGGTTCGCCTTCGACGGGGCGCTCGCCCCGCTCGCCCGCCGTTTCGGCCTCGGCTAGTGGCCGCCGGCATGCGCATCGCCTTCTACGCGCCGATGAAGAGCCCACGCCACGCCGTGCCGTCCGGCGACCGCCGCGTCGCCCGCCTGCTGATGCGGGCCCTGCGTCGGGCCGGACACACGGTCGCGCTCGCCTCGGAGCTGCGCGCCTGGGAAGGTGCCGGCGATGCCGGGCGGCAGCGCGCCATCGCCCGGCGCGGGGCGGCCCGGGCGCGCGACCTCGTCGCCGGCTGGCGAGGCGGCGCGTGGCCGGCTCCCGATCTCTGGTTCACCTACCACCTCTACCACAAGGCGCCGGACTGGCTGGGTCCGCCGGTTTCGTCGGCGCTGGGCATCCCCTATGTGGTCGCCGAGGCCTCGCATTCGCCGCGTCGCGCCGAAGGAGCCTGGGCAGCCGGTTTCCGGGCCGCCGAGGCGGCCTTGCGCCAGGCCGACGCGCTGATCGCGCTGACCGCTCGCGACGCCGCCGGGCTGACGGCCGCGCTCGGCCCCGAGGCGCCGATCCACCGTCTGCCGCCCTTCCTCGACGAACGTCCCTACGCCGCGCCGGACCGGGCGGCTGCCAGGCGACGCTGGGGCACGGCCGATGGCGGGCCGTGGCTGCTCGCGGTCGGCATGATGCGGCCCGGCGACAAGGCGGCCTCCGCACGCGTGCTGGCCGACGCGCTGGCGCGTCTCGCCGGCCGCGACTGGCGGCTGCTCGTCGCCGGCTTCGGGCCGCTCGCCGACACCATCCCGGGCTGGTTCCCCGCCGGGCGCGTGCGCACCGTCGGCCGGCTCGCCGGGACCGACCTGCCGTCGCTCTACCGGGCCGCCGACATCTTCGTCTGGCCGGCGGTGAACGAAGCCTTCGGCATGGCCATCCTGGAGGCGCAGGCCGCCGGCCTGCCGGTGGTCGCCGGACGCCAGGGCGGGGTGGCGGAGATCGTCGCCGAGGGCGAGACGGCGCTGCTGGCCCGGGCCGGCGACGCCGCGGACTTCGCCGACCAGCTGGCCCGCCTGCTCGACGATCCCGGCCTGGCGGCACGGCTGGGTGCGGCGGCGTTGCACCACGTTCACCAGAGCCATGGTATGGAAGCTGCGACGGTGCGGCTCGACCGCATCCTCGCCACCGCCACCCGGAGGCATGCAAGATGACCCGTCTCCTGTTCCTGCGCCACGGACCGACCCAGTGGAACCGCGAAGGCCGGCTGCAGGGCCAGATCGACACGCCGCTGCTGCCCGCGGTCGAGCCGGAGATCGCGCGCTGGCGGGTGCCGGCACCGTTCGCCTCGGCGCCCTGCTATGCCAGCGCGCTGACCCGGGCGCGGCGCACGGCGGAGCTGCTGGGCCGCATCCCGGAGACCGATGCCAGGCTCAACGAGATGGCCTATGGCGACTGGGAGGGGCGCATCGCCGCCGAGGTGCGCGAGGGTTCGGACATCATCGAGGGCCATATGGGCCTCGACTTCCGGCCGCCGGGCGGCGAGACGCCGCGCGACGTGCAGCGCCGCCTCGCCGCCTTCATGGCCGACCGGGCAGCCGAGGGCGGGGACTTCCTGGTGGTCGCCCACAAGCAGGTGATCCGCTGCGTCTACGCGCTGGCCAGCGGCTGGGCGATGGACCGTGATCCCGACGACCGGCTCGACTTCGCGGCCGCACAGCTGTTCGGTGCCGGCGCGGACGGCCGGCCGGTCGTGCTGCGCCTCAACCTGCCGCTCGACGGCAGCGTCGCCGTGCCATGAGGGTGCTCTTCTGGGTGCAGCACCTGCTGGGCATCGGCCATGTCCGGCGCGCCGAGCTGATCGCGCGGGCGCTGGTCGAGGCCGGGCTGGAGGTCACCGTCGCCCAGGGAGGCTTCCCGGTGGCCGGCGTCGGCTTCGGCGGGGCCGTGGTGGCCGCGTTGCCGCCCGCCCGGGTGCGCGACGCCCATTTCTCGCCGCTGCTGGGCGCCGGCGACCGGCCGGTGGACGACGCCTGGCGGACCCGGCGCCAGGCGGCCCTGCTCGCCCTGGCCCGCGAGGTGCGGCCCCAGATCGTGCTGCTGGAGACCTATCCGCTCGGCCGCCGGGCCTTCGCCTTCGAACTCGACCCGCTGGTGGCGCTGTGCCGCGCCCTGCCCGAATGCCGGCTGGTCGCCGCCTCGGTGCGCGACATCCTGGTGCGCAAGGCCAAGCCGGAGAAGGAACGGCAGATGGCCGCCGCGGCGCGCCGGCTGGTCGATCTGGTGCTGGTGCATGGCGATCCCGCCATTCTGCCCTTGGAA
>JAVKFF010000236.1:0-57614 GCA_040226215.1 Azospirillaceae bacterium | reverse complement strand
CGGTGTCCGTCATGGTGCTCGATCGAAGGTCCTTCGCCCGCTAGCTGTGGAAGCTAGCACGCCACATCGGAGCACTCATTGAGACTGCAAACCGCGATCGACAGCGCTTCCGGGCCGACCCGCGGCTGCTCAAGCATGCTGTCCTCGCAGGCCACGTCGGAGCATTCGTTCAGGCTGCACACGGCGATCGACAGCGCCTGGGGACCGACATTGGGGTTGCGCGGCACTTGCCAGCTGTCCGTCTGGGTCTGCCGGTCCGGCGTGAACTGGGCCGTGGCGAACCGCTTGCTGTCGCTCTCGGCGATGCCCCCCAGATCCCGGAAAAGGGAGCCGCCGAGGAAGTCGCCGGCGGCGCTGGCACCGGTGTGGCCCGCGGCGGTGACGCCGCCGGCGATGGCGATGGCAACTGCGGTGCGGGTCAGGTTGATCTTCGTCGACATGGCTACCTCCTTCGAACGCTCTGTAGCTAGGATCACGACATCCGGCCGATTGCCGGTGTCACCAATGCCGCGAAGATTAGAAGAAGACTGATTCGACATCAGTGATGAGTATCACCGATACAGCAAGTATGCGATTCAGTTATATTTAGTATATTACCATTAACTTAAAGCCTAGATCTACCGTTATTATAACATACTACCCACTCGTTCGACAGATTTCACGACGTTCTGAGCGATACTGGGTCTCCGCCGGTCGGTATTTCCTTCACAGTTGTCGTGCCACCATGGCTATAGGACTGAGGTTCGGGTGAGGGCCCGGGCCGGAGGCAGACAGCCTGTCTCGTCATAGATTCCGACAGGTTTCGCGCCGCCATGGGCCGCATCCGGGTGCCGGTGGTTGCAGAATGCAATCCAGTCGCCGATCCACTTGCACAGATGCCCGGAACAGGACTGCCGCTTCAGCGAGCCGTCGACCAGCTGGCCCGGCAGCTAGTCGCGGTTGACCGCGAAGCCGCGGCCGCAGCGTCACTCAGTCCGGTGCGCTGTGACAGCCGGCCCGGATCGGCCACCCCGTCGGCGGTGTTGATCGCCGGGCCGAAGCCGCCGCTGGCGAAGACGTTCTTGCCCACGGCCAGCGCGTGCTTGAACGGGCAGTCGCGCACCGAGGCGTCGTTGAAGATCGACGCCAATGGAGACGGTGTCGTGTCGCGCCCCGGGTACCGCACTGCCGACCGCGCCCTGACCCGGTCCGAAGTCGAGGCCGCAGCCAGCCGACGCTGAAGCAGGGCCGGTGCGACACACCGCCGCGTCGGTTGCGGCTGCGCGGCGATTTCCAGCCCTGCTGCCCTATCGACAATCTTTTGGTAATCGGCCGCTTGCGCCACGAATAAAAGTGACACAACCAGAGAGTTGGATTGTCGCGACCACTCCCGCCCATGGACCGAGGCATTCGGAGACCATCATGAATTCATCCGATCAGATCTCCGGAGACGCCAACGGATCTGAGAAATTGCCGCTGCTCGACAATGGCAAGGATCGGTCATCCTCGAAGCCATCACCCCGAAGGCGATCGCGTTGGTCGCTGAGGGTCCTGATCGTGTTCCCGATCCTCCTCATCGGCGGGGTCATCGGTCTCTACTTCCAGGGGCCGGCCATGCGTGCGATCTTCGACTGGACCTCTCTGGAGCCCGGCGCCGGTGCCCGGCAGCCGATCGCGCTGCCCGTCGAGCGCGTGCCTTCCGCCGAACGCGTCGCCGCGATGGCAGCGGGCGACGTCGTCTCACTCGGGCGCCTGCAGCCGGCCGGCGGGATCGTCTCCGTGGCGCTGCCGCAAGGGGCCGGCGACGCGCGCATCGACCGGATCCTGGTCGCCGAGGGCGTTATCGTGGCCGAAGGCGATGTGTTGGCCGTGCTCGACAGTCTCGCGCTCTACGAGTCCGCCCTGACCAGCGCCGAAAGCACGCTTGCGATCAGGCGCGCCGCGCTCGCCCAGGTGAGGGTTCAGGTCGCGGCGACGGAAGCCGAGATTCGCGCCCAGATCCGGGGTGCGGAGGCAACGCTTGCGTCGGCAGAGCGCGAATTGGCGCGGGTGAGCACCCTGGTGGACAGGGGTGTCACGACACAGTCGGCCCTCGAGGATGCCAGTCGGGCTGCCGAAACTGCTCGCGCCGATCTCGACCGGCTGCGGGCGTCGCTGACACGGTATCAGCCCGGACCGGACGGCCAGCAGGTGGACATCGCCGTGGCAACTGCCGATCTCGCCGCGGCGGAAGCTGCCGTCGCACAGGCGCGGAGCGACCTCGACCGGGCCCGGGTGCTCGCGCCGCAGGATGGCGCAATCATCGAGGTGGCGGCGCGCGCCGGCGAACGGCCGCCCACGGACGGGCTTCTGCGGATGGGCGACACGGCGCGGATGGAGGCCGAACTCGAGGTGTTCCAGACCATGGTGCCGAGGGTCGAGGTCGGACAGGCTGTTTCGCTGGTCTCCGGCGTGCTTGGCGATGAACCACTCACGGGAACGGTCTCGCGCATCGGCACGCTGGTCGGACGGCAGAGCGTCACCGCCGACGATCCGGCAGCGAACACGGATGCGCGCGTGCTTCTGGTCACGGTCGCGCTGGACGAGGCGTCGAGCGCCCGCGCCGCGCGTTACGTCAACCTCGAGGTCGTCGCCCGGATCGCGGTTGCTTCGGAAGCGTCCGAGGATGGCGCCGGACCATGACGGCCTTCCTCACACGCCTGCTCGGTCGGTTGCCGATCGGGTATCTGCAGCTCACGCATCACCCCGGCCGGCTGCTGGCCGCCTTGGCCGGTGTTGCCTTCGCCAACGTGCTCGTCTTCGTGCAACTGGGCCTGGCCGGTTCGATGGCGGAATCGGTGGCCATCCCCTACCGGCTGTTCCAGCCCGATCTTCTGGTCGTGTCGCCTGCCGAATCCGAGACGCTGTCCGATGCGGCGACACTCCCGCGGCAGAGGTTGTTCCAGGCGCTCGTGCATCCGGACGTGACGGGCGGCACGCCGATCTACATGGGCCGATCGACCTGGATATCGGGGCATGATGCGTCCTCTTCGATCCAGTTCTTCGGCCTCGCGCCGGACGCCGGGCCGTTCTTCCACGACGCTCTGGCTGCGCCGCTGATCAGCCTGTCCCTGTCGGACACGGCGCTCGTCGACACGCTGACCCGCTTCGTCGACATGCGCAGCTTCGCCGCGGCGCATCCCGAGGCGCCGGTGCCTTTCGAGATCCAGAACCGCCAGCTTGGTGCGGTCGGAACGGTGTCGATCGGCGGCGGGTTCGGTGGCGACGGCGTGTTCCTCGTCTCCGACCAGACCTTCTTCCATCTGTTCCCCCAGCGCAGTTCCGCCACGCCCAGCCACATCCTGCTGGCGCTCGCCCCCGACGCCGATCCCGGGCGGGTCGCCGCCGAACTGGCGCAACTCTACCCGCCGGACACGGTCCGGATCCGCACCGTCACCCAGGCGATGGAACAGGAGGTCCGCTACCAGATGACCGAGCGCCCGACCGGTCTGATCTTTGCCTTCGGTGTGGCCATCGGGATGGTCGTGGGCATCGTGATCGCCTACCAGGTACTGTCGGCCGATGTCGCCGATCACATTCGTGAGTATGCGACCTTCAAGGCCATGGGGTTCCGCCAAGGCTTTTTCGTCGGGATCATCCTGGAAGAGGCGATCATCCTCGCTGCGATCGGCTTCTGGCCAGGGCTGGTGTTTTCACAGCTCTTCTACCAGACGCTGGCGTACCTCACGAACATCCCGATCTTCATGACTCCGGAGCGCGCCGTCGCCGTCTTCATCGGGACGATCTTCGCCTGCTCCGTGTCCGGCGTCCTGGCCATGCGCAAACTCGCCGCCGCTGAGCCGGCCGACCTGTTCTGAGGCTCCCATGACAGGCGCAGCAATCGAAGTCAGAGGTCTCGACCACTTCTTCGGCGAGGGCGAAGCCCGCAAACAGGCCCTGTTCGACGTGAACCTCGAGGTCGGGCGCGGATCGCTGACCATCCTCATGGGCCCGTCGGGTTCGGGAAAGACCACGCTCCTGACGCTCATGGGATGCCTGCGCGAGGTGCATGCCGGAAGCGTCCGGTTGCTTGACCAGGAGCTTTTCGACGCGGACGAGGCAACAAGGATCGACATGCGCCGTCGTCTGGGATTCATCTTCCAGGCCCACAACCTGCATGACAGCCTCACGGCGCGGCAGAACGTGATGATGGGCTTGCAGGTCCACGGCCGGGGCGATCAGACGAGGCACGCCCTGGTGGCGGATCACCTTCTGGATCTCCTGGGGCTTGGCGCGCGGCTGGACTATCTTCCGGCGAACCTCTCGGGAGGTCAGAAGCAGCGCGTGGCCATCGCAAGGGCCCTGGTCTCGAATCCCGACATCATCTTCGCCGACGAGCCGACGGCGGCGCTCGACAAGGTCAGTGGCCTCGCGGCCGTGCGGCTGTTCAAGGAACTCGGCAGCGCCCGCGGCACCACGACCGTCATGGTCACCCATGACCCGCGCATCCTCGATCTGGCGGACCGCGTGGTGACGCTGGAAGATGGCAGGATCATCGAGAATCGCATTGGCACCCTGCAACGAGATGACATCGCTGGGCGCAAGTGACGGCCCCATTCGGCAGGCAAGCACAGTCCTCGGCCCAGCCCCAGGCCCGACAAAGGCCTGCCCGAGATCGACGCCCCCTTCCCCACGACCAGACCATCACCGGCACCGAGGAAAAGCGGCTCGGCCGGCATCAATCAGTTCGATCGACGAGGGCGACCTTGTTGAGCTTGTCGAGACTGCGCCGGTTGTACCCACCGTCTTCGAACGACGCGATCACTTTTTCAGCACATCTTGCCATTCCGGATGGCGGTCGATCTGTGCTTTTGCGAACGGGCAAAGAGGAAGGATGGCGACTCCTTCGCGCCGGGCATCCTCGACCGCCTGTCGCACCAATCGCTCGCCGATCTTGCGGCCACGCAAGGCCGCTGGAACTTCGGTGTGGTCGATGATGATCAGTCCATCGCCGGCTCGGCTGTACGTCATCTCGGCTTCGACGTCATCGACGACGATCCGGTAGCGCCCTTTGGACGCGCCGTCCTCCCGCTCGACCTTTTCGTCACCAACCGAAGGCGGATCATTCGTCACCGCCGCATCCGGCGGGCGCACCTGACGTGGTTGTCCATGCGCGCACTCCAGAAGCGCGCGGTCCCATCCGCCCAGATCGGCTGCCCGTTCGTAGGTTGAAACGAGAAACGCCATGAGGACTGCGTCGGGATCGGCCGCCGATTGCACGGCGTCATAGGGCAGAACGAACTCCGACAACTCCTCATGCCAGAACGCGGCATCGGGTTGAACCGGCGCACCACGGTAGCCGTTCGGCGCTGGATAGGCGTAGGCGTAGAAGGCGGGATAGTCGATGCCGCCACCACCCGGCCAGAAGCCTGCTGACGAGACCTCGCGGTCATAGGCTTCCTGGGCCACATCGTCTGGCAGGGCTGGAATACCGCCGGGGTGGAGCGGCGCGCGTCTTCCGGAGAAGCGGGTGACGGCCAGATCGAGAGCACCCCAAAACAGATGAACGGGACTGGACTTGCCGACGAATGAGGTGCGGAAACGATTGAAGACCCTGTCGACCGCCACCAGGGCCTGGTGGTAGCGCTGCACGGCTGCCCGGTCATAAGGCCGGTCACGATCATCCTCGGCGAAGGGCACCGGGAACGGCACCTCGTTCGGGCTGCCGTTGAAGGTCGGGGTGCCGCCGAGATCCGAAATCAGTTGCACGAAGCGCGCGTGGAATGTCGCGACCGTGGAGGGCCCGAGATCGAACGATGCCTTGCGGCCGTTGCCACAGGCGCCCACGACCCTGTGCTCGCGAAGATCGAACAGTATTTCGATGCCCGGCCCGTCGGGAATGGGCGAGGAGGCCAGACCATGGGGCGTAACGTAGAAGGTTGCGTTCCACGAATGGTTGAGCCAGGGCGTGTGCGCCAGCCGGTATTTGCCGGCGATCTGCAGGTAGAGCTGCAAAGCGGAACACGTTTCACGCCAGCTGAGGTAATCGACATCAGGCCATTTGTTCGTCATCCCGCGTTCTCCATCCAGTTTCTGCTCGAGAATATGGTCGTCCTGCAACCAGGCGATGCGACGAAGTTCCTCCAGATATAGCGCGATCCGTTGAAGGTCGCGCCGCCAAGGATTGCAGCGCGGTCGCGATCACGGCGTTGACCCCAATTTAGCGGAACGCCGAAACGATGCGGTGCGGGGACTGCCGCCCCGTTGCCGAAATTGCGCCCTTCCCTCCATCAGGTGAGACAGGGCTGCGCAATGGCCGAGGTCCGAACGAATGTTCCATGTCTTTTGAAGCTCGAGGCCGACCGCTTCGGTCGAAGCGCCGGCCGGTACGGTGTGCGGTCACCAGTGGCAGGTCATGCGAATGCCCTGAAAAGCTGATGCGGCGCAGCGCTTGGCCCGCAAGATCGGCAACCGCGCAGCAGCTTCCGCGCCGCCAGTCGCTCCAGCACTTGCTAGGCTGATCGGGTTGGAACCACCGAGCGCTTTCGTTCGGACAGGTAGCCAGCGGCAAAAGGACGCCACGGCCCAAGCGATCACGCCGCTCGCCGCAGGCGTTACGGCGGCACCCTTTCGCGGAATTTGCGCGAGCTCAACCTGAAGGAAAACTGTCATGGCTGTAATCACCACGTCTGGCGGCACCGATCTCTTCTATAAGGACTGGGGGCTGAAAGACGCGCAGCCCGTGATGTTTCACCACGGCTGGCCGCTGAGTTCTGACGACTGGGACAGCCAGATGCTGTTCTTTCTGTCTCAAGGCTATCGCGTGATCGCGCATGACAGGCGCGGTCACGGGCGATCGGACCAGACCGACACGGGCAACGAAATGGACACCTATGCCGCGGATGTCGCGGCAATCGTGGAGGCGCTGGACCTTCACGATGTCGTCCATATCGGCCATTCAACGGGCGGGGGTGAGGTCGCTCGCTATGCCGCCCGGGCCGAACCTGGCCGTATTGCCAAAGCAGTGCTGATCGGTGCTGTGCCCCCGGTGATGGTCAAATCCGACAAGAACCCAGATGGTATACCGATGGAGGTCTTCGACGGATTTCGCGAGGCACTCTCCCGGAATCGCGCAGAGTTCTACAAGGGTATTCCGAGTGGACCGTTCTATGGCTTCAACCGCGAGGGCGCCGAAGTCAGCCAGGGCCTGATCGACAACTGGTGGCGACAGGGTATGGCCGGCGGCGCGAAGGCTCACTACGATTGCATCAAGGCTTTCTCCGAGACTGATTTCACAGACGATCTGGAAGCGATCACAGTTCCAGTCCTCTTCCTGCATGGCGAAGACGACCAGATCGTCCCGATCGAAAACTCCGCACACAAGGCGGTAAGGCTGGTGCGGGACGGAACGCTGAAGACCTATCCCGGTCTTTCGCATGGTCTGTTCGCCACGCACCCCGAGGTGGTGAATTCCGACCTGCTGGCCTTCGTCCGCGCCTGACAAGGCGCGCCGCCTGAGACATCCGTCGGACATGATGCCATGGACCGGATGGGCAAGGACATGCTCGATGCCTATGGCCCCTGCGTGCAGGCCGTCTGGCGCGCCGTCACCGACGAGACCGCTCCGATGAAGCTGCCCGCCGGCGCCGACGCCCAAACATGGTTCCGCGAAGAAGGCCTCTCCGCCGCCTGATCTGTAGAGGCGTGGGTACGGCGTCGCGCCCGCACCTTCAAGACAAGGCGAACAAATGAACCGACTGATCACCCTGTCCCGCGCCCTGCCGACGCCGGATCCCGCCCTGACTGTGGCCTACACGCCAATCAACCTGGACATGCCCGGTCGCCCGCCCCTGGCGCTGCGCCTGACCGCGCCCGCAACCGGGGGCGCCGTGCCGATCGTGGTCTTTTCACACGGCTTTGGTCCGTCAAATTACATCCCTTCCAAGGACGGCTATGCGCCGCTCGCCCAGTTCTGGGCCGAACGGGGGGTCGCCGTCATTCAGCCGACGCATGCCAGTTCACGGGTCGGCGGTCTCGACCCTGAGCTCCCGGAAGGGCCCTTCTTCTGGCGCGAGCGCGTGCTCGAGGTGCGCGCCATCCTCGATCAGCTGACCGAGATCGAGCGACAGATACCAGCCATCGCCGGTCGGCTCGACCACGACCGGATTGCCGTGGCGGGACACTCCTTTGGCGGCCACACCTGCAGCCTGCTGCTCGGCGGGCGTTTGCAGGGAGAGGATTTCGCCGATCTGCGCATCCGCGCCGGTATCCTGTTGGCGGCTCCGGGCCGGGGCGGCGGCGATCTGACGCCCGAGCATGCCAGGCGTTTCCCCTTCTTCGACGTGGATTTCCGCGGCATCGAGGTGCCAACACTTGTGGTCTGCGGGGCTGAGGACAATCCGCATTTCACGCCGCGCGGCCCCGAGTGGCACGCGGATGCCTTCCATGACGCGCCGGGAGCCGACGCCCTGCTGACGATCAGCGCCGTGGGCCATGGGCTGGGCGGTATCGCGGGGCTCGACGCACGAGAGACCGAGGTCGAGAATCCCGAGGCGCTCGAGGCGACCCGGCGTTTGACCCTCGCCTGGCTGAGGAGCCGGCTCGCCATCGAGAAAGACGCCTGGACACTGAGCCAGGCCGCGGTCACGGACCGCGCCAGCGCCGTCGCTACGATTGCGGCGAAGGACGGCTGAGACGATGTCTCGTTGTCGGCTCGCCGTCCGATCCGGTTGGCAATTGTCCGCCGCGTCGGGTCGCCGCGTTCCCCCGAGGGTATCCGCCCCGCCGGGAGCCACCTTCTCGACCATTTCGCTGCTGACTACCTGCCTATCGTGCCGAGATGGGTTACGGTGAACCCCTCGGGCGATTTGAGCCCGTATCCCAGCATGCGGTCGAAACCCGAGTGCGCAATCCAAAGCGCCCCGAGCGACGCCAGGACGGGTGCGCCCATACCTATGCCTACCGCCAGAAGTACCGTGCCGAAGGCATAGACATGGACAAGATTATAGGCCACGGCTCCGACCCTGGGTCCGGCCAGGTAGCCGGCAAAGCTGATGTCGGGCGCGAAGAACAAGACCACGGCAAGCCACCAAGCGACCGCATCACCCGAGAACGCGAACAGCATGAGCGCCGAGATGCCAACGCAGGCGCCTTCCAGCCGCTGCCATCCGATAGTGCCCATTGCGCTTGTTCTCCTTCATGGGCCCAATCGACCATCGGATCGAATGTTGAGGCGCCGATCCGACGAAACCAGCGATCGGTGCCGTCCTCGACCGCCCGGCCGCGCGCCCCAGACGTGTCGCGCGGGGTGACATGCGCTGCGCCATCGGCATCACGCCGGCCTCGTGTCCGCCGGTGCCACGCAGCAGCACCAAGGTCGTGACGACGGAACCATCGGCTCGGTTGAATCGGTGAATACCGGTGGTGTGGTGATGGCCGCCTGTCGTGCCTTTTGGTCACGCTCGCTGTCACGGACCTGACTCGCGGGCAAGGACGTTCTGCACTGCCGAATCCGCAGCCAACCGGTCATGCAGCGCCTGCACGTTGGGGTACGCCTCCAAGCCGCCCGGCAAGAGATTTATCGCCCAGCGGATCATCGGGAAGGAATAGGCGTCGATCACCGAGCGCCCTTCGCCGAGGATATACTTCCGGCCCTCCAGGTGGCGGTTCAGGATCCCGAACTGCTTTGCGACCAGCTTGTGTCCGGCCTTGACCACAGCGTCTCGGGCCGCCGCGCCCTGGTCGGTCGTGTAGCGATAGGGCATGAAAATCGGCCAGAAGGAGGCGTGAACGTCCGAAGTGAGGAATGCTGACCACCGATGGGCCTCCGCCCTTGCCCGTATGCCATCGCCACCGGCAAGCCCGGCCTCGGGGTGCTTGGACGCCAGGTATTCGAGAATCGCGCCGCACTGCGTCAGAAGCCACCCATCGTCTTCCCGAAGCGTTGGCACGGCGCCGGCGGGATTTACCGCGAGAAGGTCCTTGGAGCCGTACTGCACCTTGACGGCCTCGTAGGGTGCGCCGATCCATTCGAGAACCACATGTGGCGCCAGCGAGCAGGCACCGACCGCATAGTAGAGTGTCGGCATGATTTCTCGGGTCCTTTCAGTTCAACTCTCGGCATCGAGGCCTGGATGTCAGCCGTGCCGACGCTTGGCGCTTTATTCGCCTGATTGTTTCGCCCCCTTCGGGCCACGTCCGCGCCCGGAGGGAAAGGATCTCGCTGCATCACTCCGGTGCGAGCGCGGCACCGGCAGCCGTCCCTCGTTCGGTCGCTGCCGCACCCTTGGCCGCGGCATCGATGACGTCGGCGACCGCCTTCGGCTGGGTCACAAACACGACATGGCTGCCGGGCACTTCGGTCGTCGCGGCGCCGATCCGGCGCGCAGTGCTGCGCAGTAGCTCGGGCGCGATGGCGCCGTCTTCCGTAGCAACGACGTACCAGCAAGGCCTGGTCCTCCATGCGGAGACGGTTACGGGCGTCGCGAGTGCGGCCATCGCGATCGGCACCTGCGCATCCCTGAGGAACGCCGCGTCGGCCGCGTCGGTATCCCCGGCAAAGCCGGCGTGGAAGTGGTCTCCATTCAGGTAGGCAAAGCCGTCCGGCTGTTCCTCGGGCACGAAGTTCGGTGGCGGCGGGACCTCGGCGTACTGATCGAGCGTCGACTGACCGACCTCGGGCGCGAAGGCCGCCACGTAGACAAGGCCCGCGACCTTGGGGTCGCCGCCGACCTCGGTGATGACGCTGCCGCCATAGGAGTGGCCGACGAGGATCGCCGGACCGTCCTGACGGTTCAGCACCCGCCGGGTCGCCGCAACATCGTCGGCGAAATCGGTCAGCGGGTTCTGCACGATGCTGACGGAATAGCCACGCCCGGTCAGTTCGTCGTAGACCCCACGCCAGCCCGATCCATCGGCGAATGCGCCGTGGACGAGAACGATGTTGCGGACGGGAGCGGCATTGGTGCCGACGGCATAGCTGCCGGCAACAGTCGCGGCGGACCGGGCTTCCAGGGCATTTGTCACAGTCGTCTCTCCTTCGCGGGATTGAACACGATGCTGCCGTCGTCGGCGCGCCGTGAAACCTGAACAGACAGCGAGCGCACACGCGTTGAAGGGACCGACTAGGCGCCCTTGGTCACGCCGATCCCGAGTCCGACGACCGGCGAAACGACAGAGCGTTGACGATGGCGCATGTATGCGTGTTTCGCGGAAAGCCAGGGTGGGAGAACTCTATCGAGCGCTCTCGTGCCCAGCGGCGCCGAAGCTGCCGCGAATGTGCCGATCTTGCTGACTTTCTGGCCGTCGCCGAAGAATCCGAACCGCGAGACCGGGGGCTGTTCCGGTCGAGCGGCATCGTGCGGACGGGACCAGCGCCGCGACTAATCGCGAAGTTTCGGTGGGCGCGCCATTGGCCGCCAGCTGTCAGCAGGGATGTCCGCACTTGGCATAGTCGACATCACAGCAAGATCGGCACATTCGCGGCAGCTTCCGCGCCGCGCTGCTCCGGCATCTTCTCTAGGTTCGGCCTCCAGAGTTCGGCTCTTCCTCAAATGCAAGGGGTGACACAATGACCTTCCGCAACGGCCTCAACTCGCTTCTTCGTCCCGAAGATTCGGTCCTCGTGCTGATCGACCATCAGCCCTATCAGCTCGCGAACCTGAACAGCCATGATCCGCACATCGTGGTGAACAACACGACCGCGCTGGCCAAGTGCGCCAAGGTGTTCGGCGTTCCCACGATCCTGACCAGCGTCATCGCAGACCGGGGCGGCGCCATCTTCCCGCATGTCACCGAAGTGTTTCCCGGCCAGGAGGTGATCGACCGGACGACCATCAACACCTGGGAGGATCCGAAGGTCGTGGACGCGGTGAAGGCGACGGGGCGCAAGCAGCTGGTCATCGCCGGTCTCTGGACCGAGATCTGCGTCGCCATGCCGGCGCTCCAGGCCGCCGGCGAAGGCTGGGACGTGACCGTGATCACCGATGCGTCGGGCGGCACGTCGGTCGAGGCGCACGAGGTCGCGATCCAGCGCATGATCGCGGGCGGCGTCAACATGTTGACCTGGCTCGCGCTGGCGTCCGAATGGCAACGCGACTGGGCCAGGGCCAAGACCGCGACGGCCCTGAACGACGCCCTCAGGAATCATCTCGGCGGAAGCGCCATCGCCTATCTGTGGGAGCAGCAGCTGCTCAACACGCCGGTCCCGGGCATCGCGGCCTGATCTCGGGTGGGGATGGCAGGCGACCGGCCGCAAGTGCGGTGTGTGGATCGACCCTCGCCATCCCCCTCGCCTTGTGGCGCCAGACCGGTCTCGCGCCATCACAGGGGCGCGGTGACATCAGGACCACCGCCCTGAACTCGGGTCCATGACCAGAGGTCCTATCCACCTCGGCAATGGCTGAACGTGGACAGGCCAAGGTCGAGCCGCCCGCACCCGCAATCAACTCCTTGCCCGTGGTGGACGATGGAAATCCCTGCCTATCTCACCTTCGTGGTCGTCAGCGCCGCCCAATCCGCAACGCCCGGGCCGTCAACATTGTTCATCGTGAACAATGCCATGGCCTATGGATGGCGGCGCGCACTGGGCGCTCTCAGCGGCGATCTGGTCGCCATCACGATACTGGCCGCGCTTTCCGTCATAGGCTTGGGTGCTCTGCTCGAAACCTACCCCGCGGCCTTCCTCGGCCTCCGCCTTGCGGGCGCGGCCTACATCATCTGGTTCGGGTGGAGCTTTCTTCGCCCCACCGGCCGACATGCGGATGCGATGGCGACGGAGACGGCACGCGCGCAGCGTGGGCGGGTGCTTTGGCTCCAGTCCTTCGGCGTGGGTATCAGCAACCCGAAGGCCGTCCTGTTCTTCGCCGCTCTGTTCCCGCAATTCCTCCCTGTGGACAGCGGGCCGGATGTCCTCGTCCTTCTGGTGTCAACCTTCGTGGTCGTGAAATTCGCCGTTCTCGGCGGCTACGCGCTTGCCGCCCGACACGTCGTCCGACTGCTTCGCGGGCCAATGCATGCAAGGCGCGGACGGATGCTGACCGGCGTCCTCTTCATGATTTTCGGCGCGGTGATGGTTTGGTCGGCCCTGACAGCCACATGAGACTCCGCCACATGAGGCTGCGCACCACGGCCGACCGCATCTTTCGCACCAGAGCGAGCGTCGGCAACGAACTCGACCGGGCTCAGAGCCGCCTCGAAGGAGTAACCAGGACATGGCTGACGATCGGTTCCCCATCGCCTGGAAATGGACGCGTCCCATCCGAGCTTGACGGCGAGCCTCAAGCTCCTATCGGCCGAGCATTTGCTGTCCGGAATCAAGGAAGGAGCGTTCGCCCGGGACGAGACTGTCGATATCGAGGTCAAGCTGCTGGACGGGACGACGTCGCTGTCTCAGCGCCACGACGCTTCAGCGGTCGAGTGTCTGGCGGATTCGGGATCAGAAGACAATGTAAGGTTTCCGCGAACTACTCCAGAAAGTAAACACACCATTGAAAAAGTGAGACTGAAAACGTGAACAGACGCAATGCTGTATTTCCTTCCAACCGTCACGCTCTCTATGAGGCGCATGGTTATTCAGCCGCAATCGCGTCGGGCGACCTGTTGTTCGTCTCAGGTCAAGTAGGGAGTCGCTCCGATGGCTCTGCGGAACCCGACTTCGCCGAACAGGTTCGCCTGGCCTTCTCCAATCTCGAGGCGACACTGGTTGCCGGCGGTTGCACGTTCGACGACATCGTTGACGTCACCACGTTCCACACCGATCCGGAACACCAGTTCGAAACAATCATGGCCATAAAGAACCGGATCTTCGCGGAGCCGCCCTATCCGAGCTGGACAGCGATCGGCGTCAACTGGCTCGCCGGATTCGACTTCGAGATCAAGGTGATCGCCCGCATTCCCGACTGGTGACCCGGGGACGACCGCCGCCGAGACGCATCGCGCTGGCGACGTGCTCGGCGGCCTGTCGCGCGCGACCATCCAGACGAGCAACGAGAACGGCGCCGAGCTGATCGTGAGAGCCGCGCAATCCGACGACGAGACAGAGTCGGAGCGGCAACCGGATTTACGGCGGCATGCGTCGCGGGCGGTTTGCGGGCTGCCATCTCATCGGACACGGCGACCAGCACTGAGGCGGCATGGACGTACCGAGCAAGACGTCCCACTGGCAGACGGCACGCTCGGGCTCTACTGCAGTGTGATGGAACGCATCGGATCGTGAACTGCCCGACGATAGTCGGACGGGCTCACACGCATGTGCTTGAGGAAGACCCTGGCGAGCACCTGGTTCGACGAGTACCCGACCTCCAGCGCGATCTGCGTGATCGGAAGGTCCGTGCGTTCGAGGAGGTCGCAGGCCTTTTCGATCCGCAACCGCGTCAGGTAGACCCGTGGCGGTACGCCCAGGCTTTGCTTGAACATGCGGGCGAAATGATACGGCGAAAGCCGCGCCTCGGCCGCCAACTCATCGAGGTTGAGGTCCTCCGACAGCCGCGCGTGCATCAACTCCAGACAGCGCCGCTCCGCCCAGGGCGCGAGGCCGCCTTTGGCCGGCGCGAACGGGGCCCCGCCCAACCGGCAGATTTCGGCGAGAATCTCGCAGCCCGCGGCCCGCGCCAGCAGTCGCGACGGCGCCCCCTCTTCCTCACATAGCACCCACAGGCTCCGGAGCGCCGACCGGATCGCCGATGAGTCAAACACTCGACCATAGATGCAGGAGGTGTCGAACGAGAATCTGTCGTCGGCGGCCTCGTCGAGCACGCCCTGCCACTGCGCCAGAGGAAACGCCAGGCTGCGAAGCCGATGGCTTTCGTCATTAATCACCGTGGTCGCGAAGTTAGGCGCTGCGAGGGCGAGGGTTCCTTTCCTGGTCGTCACATCGAAGCGACCTCCTCCCAGGTCCGCCCTGACACGACGGCAGCCGAGCATGTCCTCCATCAGCACGATGTCCGGCAGGGCCGGGCGGGACATGTCCCCGGCTGGTCGCTGGACCTCAAGAAGGTCGAGAACTCCGCCCGGTGATCTCATCGTGCGCAAGTAGGACGCATGTCGCCCTTTGCTGTGCCACTGGGCGAATGACGAATGGGCCTCGACCGTCATTGCCGTCCCCCCAGAGCCGGACGCGCGCGCATTGAAATCGATGGGCGCACCGGATCTCGGACAGCGCGGCGATAGCCGGACGGGCTCACCCGCATATGCTTGAGGAAAACCCGGGCGAGGACCTGGTTCGACGAATACCCGACCTCCAGGGCGATCTCCGTGACCGAAAGGTCCGTCTGCTCGAGGAGTTCGCAGGCTTTTTCGACCCTCAACCGCGTCAGGTAGACCCGTGGCGGCACGCCGAGGCTCTGCTTGAACATGCGGGCGAAATGGAAAGGCGACAGCCGCGCCTCGGCTGCCAGATCGTCGAGATTGATGTCCTCCGCCAGCCGCGCGTGCATCAGCTCCAGACAGCGCCGCTCGGCCCACGTCGCAAGGCCGCCCTTCGCCATCGGGAGCGGCGCCCCGCCCAACCGGCACAGCTCGGCGAGGATCTCGCAGCCGGCAGCCCGCGCCAGCAGACGCGATGGCGCTCCCTCATCCTCACAAAGCGCCCAAAGGTTCCGGAATGCGGATCGGATCGACGGCGAGTCGAACATCCGGCCGTAGATACATGAACTGTCGAACGAAACCGGACCGTCGGCGGCTTCGTCGAGCACGCTTTCCCACTGCGCCATCGGGAAAGCCAGGCTGCGAAGCCGATGGCTCTCTTCCATCATCGCCGTGGTGGCAAAGTTCGGCGCGGCGAGACAAAAGTCACCTCGTCTACCCACGACATCGAAGTGTCCCCCTCCCAGGTCACCACTGACGCGGCTGCCGCCGAGCAGGTCCTGATAGAGGACGATATCCGGGACTCCCGGGCGAGACATATCACCGGCTGGTCGCGCCACCTCGAACATGTCAAGGACACCGCCAGGAGACTTCTGCACCCGCAGATAGGATGCCTGCCGACCTTTGAAGTACCAGTCAGAGGACGATGAATAGACCGGTACCGTCATTGCTCTGTCTCCCATGGTACGGCAGTCGTCGCGGTTCGCGAACTCTGTACGACTGCGCGGCCGTCTGAGCGCGCCCGTTCATCTAGCCCCGTGGCAGCCCGGCCCAGATCACCTGATTGGTAAGCGGGCGGGGTGCGCTCTCCGGCGCCCTATCGGCACCATCTGCGGAGGTCGCTACGTGGTTTATATGCTAGCATAGCGTTGGGTCAGCGCTCGCACCAGTCACCCCCCGCAATCACCGCAAGATCGGCAACGGCGCGGCAGATTCGGCGCCGCTGGGCACAAGAACTCTCGCTAACGTTCGCTTACCCTGACTCCTGGCGAGACGCCAAATCATGAGAGCCTTCAGCCCGCGATCGCGCTCAACTCGATGGGCGTTAATATCGCGCGCGCCATCGGTCCCGCGCTCGCCGGGTTCATGATCTCGGCGGTGGCGCTGTCCTCGCCCTTCGTGGTCAATGCAGCGAGCTATCTCGCCATCGTCACCGCACTGTTGCTGTGGAAGCCCGAGATAGGCCCGGCGCAGACCCTTCCGCCCGAGCCACTTTTCGGCGCGCTGACGACCGGACTGCGGCATGCCAGCCGCAGCAGCGCTCTGAAGGCGACGATGATCCGCTCGTTTGGTTTCTTCACCTTCGCGAGCGCCTACTGGGCCTTGTTGCCGCTCGTCGCGCGTGGAATCGAGGGCGGAGGCGCGGAAATGTACGGCGTTCTGCTCGCCGCAATAGGGGGCGGGGCCGTGGCGGGGGCATTGGCGCTGCCCAATACTCGCAAGCGAATTGACGCCAATCACTTGGTCGCCCTCGGCACGCTGAGCAGCGCCGCCGCGATGGCGCTTCTTGGTTCTGCGAGCAGTGTCGTCATGGCCTTGCCCGCCTCGGTGCTTGGCGGGCTGGGTTGGATTACGGTGCTCACCAGCCTCAACGTCTCGGCGCAGACCGCACTCCCCGACTGGGTACGCGCGCGGACTAGCCATCGCGCTTATGGTCTTTTCCTGATCACCACTGACGCTCGTCAACAGCCCAACCCGCAAAGCCGCGCTGATACTGGCGTTTCCGTGCCTCCGTCCAGTGGCGGAGAGATAGGCATTTGCGGAGAATTGGCGGAGGGAGAGGGACTGCGGTCCAATGTTCTCCACTTCTCAACTGATTGATTTGTAAGCCGCTCAAGTCGCTCCGTTCTGCAGCAATAGTTCACAGACGTTGCGAGTTTGGCACATCGCGATGCCGTCAAGCCGGGACCATACGCTCTGTCTCTGCCAGTGCTCGATCAGAACGTGCTATATTGTTAGCGATGTTCTGATCAGGGGGTGAGGATTTGAAGCTGGCCATAATCGGCGCCGGTTGGTGGGCAGCACGCGCCTATATTCCACTGTTGATGGACGACGACCGGGTTTCCGAGATTCTGGTCTGTCGCCCGGATCGGCAAGGGCTCGACGTGCTTCGCGATACGTTCGGAATCGAGCGCGGCTTTCAGGATGCGGGTGAGATGCTGGATGCCGGCGACATTGCCGGCGTCATCGTCACGTCGCCTCACGTCCTGCACGCCGAGCACGCCTTGATGTGCATCGACCGCGGTCTGCCGGTGATGATCGAGAAACCCATGGCGACCACGATCGGGGACGCGCGTCGCGTGACGGCGGCGGCCCGCGACGCCGATGCGCTCGTCGTCGTGGCTTACGGCTGGAACTTTCGGCCGGTCGCCGCGGCGGCACGAAGACTGATGCGAGAAGGCTGGATCGGCGCGTTGCAGCATGCCACCTGCCTCACCGCATCGGGCACGGCGGAGTTTTTCTCCGGTCGCACCCCCGCTCCCACCAAGGACCATCTGTTTCCCCCGGCGGTCTCCACCTGGGCCGATCCGGCCCGGGCCGGCGGCTATGCCTGGGGGCAGCTGACCCATGCGCTGGGGCTTTTCTACCTGCTTGTCGAAGAGGCGCCGGTCGGTGCCTTCGCAAGGATGGGCCTGTCGGGTGCAGGCGTCGACCTCAACGACGCCGGCGTTGTGACGCTCGACAACGGGGCTACACTTTCGGTTTCCGGCACCGGTCTCCTGCCGCGGACACTGCGCAAGCAGGTCGACATTAGATTGCACGGCAGCGAGGGGGTGCTCTTCGTCGATGTCGAGCGCGAGCGCGTCGAGGCAACGCGCCATGACGGGACGTCGCGTTCGGTGGGGCTTGCGCCCGGCGACGGTGACTACGGCGTCACGGAGTTGCTGGCAGGGTTCGTGGGGCTGTGCGGGGGCGAGGATGTTCCCAACATGGCCGACGCGGATGTCGGCCGGCGATCCGTTGAGACCATCGACGCGATGCACCGCTCGGCGCTGTCGGGCCGCTTCGAGACCATCTGAAGACGGCCGAGGCCCCGTGTCAGGGGCGCGGCGAGAGAACGGCGTCGAGGGCCGAGGCGACGTAAAAATCGCTCCAGATCAGCTCGTTGTCGACAGCGATTTCCCGCGGGTGGCGGTAGCATCCATGCACAATCGCGCCGGCATCGGGCGCCTGGCGATCCTTGACCTGGCACGTTCGCAGAAGCGCCGTGAGCACCTGCGCCCCAAGACGGCCCAGGTCGGGGGGCAGCGAGCCATGTCGGCTGGCCCGCAGCAGGCCGTTCGCGACGATGGCGGCGGCGCTGGCGTCGCGCTTTGCCGCCGGATCGTCGAGTTCCATATCCCATTTCGGAATGGAATCGTCTGCGCAGCGGCGGCGATAATAGTCCGCCGAGCGCTGCAGGAAAGGCAGGAAATTCGCCGCCTCGTCCGTCTCGCAAAGATGCGCGAGGCCGGCGATGTGCCAGGCGAGGCCGCGCGACCAGCAGCCCGAATCGCTGGCGGCGAGCGTGCTGAAGCGCTCGCGCGGCGCGCCCGTGGAAGGATCGAACACCGTCATCTGGATGGTCGAACCGTCTGCCCGCATGTGCCATTCCATGTGTCGCCGCGCATGCGCCACGGCCACGTCCCTGTAGCGCTCATCTCCGGTCTCGCGATAGGCCCGCAGCAGGACCGGCATCGACGTGTGGAGGGCGTCCACGGCAGCGAAGTTCGATCGGTCGACCGGTGTGCGGGAGGTGCGGGTGGCATGGCCGGGAGCGGTGACATAGGTGCCGATCGGGATCTGCCGCGCCGTAGGGTTGTACAAGGCCGCCATGGCGTCGGCCCCCCGCAACCCGATATCGCGCAGGCGCGTGTCACCCGTGACATCGAAACCGAGGAAGCCGGAATAGTAGTGGTTTAGACCGGCAAACAGATGGTCGGTGGCCTGCCCGAGCATGGCGGGTAGAAGCAACCTTGCGGCGCCCGCGAAGCGTTGGCGTCCCGCCTCGTCCTCGGCGTGCCTGGACGCCAGCCAAAGCAGGCCGATCCAATAGCCCGCGCACCAGTTGCCGTCCTGCGTCGTCACCCAGCGGACGCCGCCGTCCTGCGCCTTCTCGGCATAGAGCGGAAAGCGCTCGCCGACCTCCTGAAGCGTCTTGTCGACCCGTTGGAGAAGGAGGCCCATCGCCTCCTCGGCCTCGCCCTGCCCCGGCAACGGCTCGTCTTGCATGTAAATTCCTCTCGTCCGCGGACCCTGCTTGGTCGGGCGACTTCTACCCGACCGGTTGCAGCAGCTCCCTCTTCAGATCGATGCCGAAGCCGGGGGCGTCGCTCAGTGTGATGTAGCCGTTGTCGGGGGCCGGCTCGCCGATGATGGCGTGCCCTTTCGCGCGGACCTTCAGCCCGTCGCCCGGCACATAGTATTCAGCGAAAGGCGCCTCGATCTGCGACATCGTGAAATGATAGGAATAGACGCCGGCCGAATGGGGAATTACGGGCAGGTTGCGCGCCCGCGCCATGGCGGCGATGCGTAACGCGGCGGTCATACCGCCGGCCCACATCAATTCAGGCTGGATGACGTCGGCGCCGTCCTCGTTGATCAGCGCGTGGAAGCGATTGTGCCCCCACATCAGGTTGCCGATGGCGAGCTGCACAGGCTTGATGTAATGGCGAAGATCCCGATAGGAGGATATGGCGGCATCGCCCAGAAGCGGGTCCTCGATCCAGTCGATCTCGTATTTGCGCAGGCGCTCGGCCGCCTTGACGGTGAAATCGCGGTCCCACCCCATGTAACATTCGATCATCAGCGAAGCGGTGCCGCCGAAAAGGTCGCGCGCCTTGACGACCATCTGCTCGATATTGTCCAGCCCTTCGCGGCCGTCGGCCGGGCCCCAGGGACACGACATCTTCACGCCGCGGAAGCCCTTATCCGCCATATGCTCCATGATGGTCGGGTGCGTGGTGACGTAGCAATGGATGGCCTCCTTGGTGCGACCGCCGACCAGATCGTAGACCGGCCGTTCCAGCAGCTTGCCGCGCAGGTCCCACAGGGCGAGATCGATGGCGCTCATCGCCATATAGGCGATTCCGCCCTGGTCGGTGGACTGCTGGACGCGGAACATCAGCTCCCAGATCTTGTTGCTGTCGAAGGGGCTTGCGCCCTCGACGAACTGACGGAACGCGGAGTTGATCTGTGCGGCGGCGGCGGCGCCACCTCCATGGTTGATGGAAAAGCCCGTGACGCCTGCGTCGGTCTCGAGCTCGACGACGACCGGCCGGTAGGCCGCCGGGTCCATCCATGTCTTGGTGTTCACGGTCTTGTAGTCGGAGAACAGGGAAAGCGGATGCGCCTTGAAGGTCTTCGCGTTCCACGTGTTTCCCGGCCCCAGATCGGCTCCCGTCGTATCGACAAGATAGACGTTCACGGATGTTATCTTGACCAATGCACTGCCCTTTCTTCGATTGCGGCGATTGCCGGCGGTTTGTCGTGCAAGCACCTGCCCGGCACAGGCCCCGTGGCCGGATCTTCACTCACCGGTTGAATCGGACGACGCAATTCTCCTGTCGGCCTTCTGTTTCGTGCGACGTCTCAGCATCAACGCGTCGATCGGTGCCGAGCAGGCGACGATCAGAACCGGTCGCAACACATGGTGCAGCGCGATAGCGGCCGCTTCGACGTCGAGCGCCAGCGCCATGAAACCCACGCTGCAGCAATTCCTGCAGCAGTGCGATCGGTTCGGTTCTCATCACTGCGACCTGCGTTCAATAGCCCGCCGTCTTGTCCACCAGGTTGATGAAGGGGCGACCGTCGCGGAAGCGGCGCAGGTTCTCCAGGAAGATATCGTTGCCGCGGTCGATCGTGCCCCGGGTGATCGCCCCGATATGTGGCGTCACATAGACGTTCGGCATCTGCCAGAAGGGGCTGTCGGCGGGCAGCGGCTCGACGGCGTGGGCATCGAGTCCCGCGCCGGCGATCCAGCCTTCGCGAAGCGCCCTTTCCAGGTCCTGTGGTTTGGCGATCCCGCCGCGCGAGAAGCATATGTAGAAGGCTGTCGGCTTCATCACCCGAAAGGCCGCTTCGTCCAGCATGCCTTCGGTTTCGTCCGTCAGAGCCGCCGTCGCGACGACGAAGTCCGAGCGGCCGAGAAACTCGTGCAGGCGTTTGGAGGTGAAGACTTCGTCGAAATGCTCGGCGGGCTTGTCCTGCCTGCGCAGGCCCAGAACCTGCATCTGGAAGGCCTTGGCCTTGATCGCCAAGTCCGTGCCCGAATGCCCGGTGCCGATGATGCCGCATGTGCGTCCCATCAGTTCGCCGTGCTCGAACTTGTCCCAGCGGCTCTCGTCCTGCGCCCGAAGCAGGCGCCGCACGTCGCGGTCGAGCATCAGCATGAGCATGATCGCGTGTTCGGCCAGGGGCACGGCGCCGTTGCCCTTGCAGGACGTCAGCGGCACGGGATGCTTCCGCATCGCATCGTGCAGTATCTCATTGGGTCCGGCGGCCCAGCTCTGCACCCATTTCAACCGCCTCGCGCCGGCCAGGGCGGAAGGCGGCAGCCTCACGGTGGCGATGATGTCGGCATCGGCGGCTGCCCTCTCCAGCTCGCTCTCCGCGACCATGCGAATTTCGGCCCCGGGCGCGATCTGCCTGATCTCGTCTTCAAGGCTTGGCCGGGCCCGGCCCGCGATGACGATCCTGAGGGGTGGCTGTTTCGTCAAGCTCATGTGCTTTGTTCTGCCCAGGTGGTCCACATGCTGCGGTCCGTCGGATCAAGTGTTCTTCAGGCGGGGATCGAGCGCGTCGCGCAACTGGTCGCCGATGATGTTTAGGCACAGCACAACGACGAAAATCGCGAAGCCGGGGACCATTATCAGGTGCACTGCATTGCGGACGTAGTTGCGGCCGGATGCGATCATGCTGCCCCAGTCCGCTGTCGGCGGCTGCGCGCCGAGCCCGAGAAAGCTGAGGCTGGAGGTCAGCACGATCTTGAGGCCCACATCGAGCGAGAACGCGACGATCAGAGGCGCCAGTATGTTCGGCAGGATATGTCTTGTCATGATGCCAAGTTGGCTGGCACCGATGGACCGAGCAGCTTCGACGAAGTCCAGTTCGCGAACGCTGAGCACAGATCCGCGTGCCACACGGGCGTAGAGCGGAAAGCCGGCGATCGCGACGGCGATCATGGCATTGGTCAGGCCCGAACCGAGCGCGGCGATGACGCCGATGGCCAGCAGGATGCTCGGAAATGCCAGCACCACATCGGTGCTTCGCATAAGAAGGCTGTCCACCCAGCGCCCCAGAAACCCCGCCAGCAGGCCGACCGTAACGCCAATCGCCATGGACAGGATGGCCGCGCCGAACCCAGCCAGAAGCGACACACGGGCGCCCCAGATAATGCGACTGAGCACGTCTCGGCCAAGCTCGTCCGAGCCGAGCAGATAGCGCTCGTGTCCCAGGCCCAAGAGTCGGTCGGGGGAAGCTATCTGGTCGGGGTCGGCGATCGGCAGGAGCGGTGCCGCCAGCGCAAGCGCGATGATGGCCGCCATCACGACGATGGCCGTCAGGGCGAGCCGCCGCTTGGCGAGCCGGCGCAAGGCTTTCCAGCCGCGCCGTGGGTTGTCTCCGCCCGAGGCCGGACTGTCCATGGCCTGCAACGATGAAATCTGCGCCATGGCTTTGCTATCGATACTTGATGCGGGGATCGACGAACGCATAGAGGATGTCGGCGATCAGGTTGGACAGGATGAAGACCGTTGCGGCGAATAGCATCGCGCCCTGCACCATCGGAAAGTCGCGGTTGCTGATCGATTGCACCATGAGCGAACCGAGCCCCGGCCAGCTGAAGACCGCCTCGACAATCACCGCCCCGCTGAGCAGGTGGCCGAGCGTGACGCTGAGCACGCTGATGATGGGAATGAGTGAATTGCGCAGCGCGTGCCGCATGATGACCAGCCATTCCGAGAGCCCTTTGGCGCGCGCCGTGCGGACATAGTCCTGGCGCAGCACCTCCAGCAGCGACGAGCGGGTGAAGCGCGCGATATAGGCCATGTGCGCGGTGGCCAGCGTTATTGCCGGAAGGATCAGATGGCGCAGCAGATCCCAGAACGAGCGTTCCATCGCCATCATGTCGTACATGCCCCCGGTCGGGAGCCAGCCCAGCCAGACCGAGAAGACCACGATGAGGATGAGCCCCAGCCAGAAATTCGGCATCGACCAGCCGATGACCGACAGAACCATGGATCCCGAATCGACACTGGTGCCGTGACGCACCGCCGCGATGATCCCCAGAGGCATGCCCAGCACGATCGCCAGGACGAGTGAAGCCGCCGCCAGGATGAGCGTATTCGGGAATCGGGTGAGGATTTCGTCGATGACGGGCCTGTTGGTGAACAGGGACTGGCCGAGATTGCCGCCAGCCACTTCCTGCAGCCAGCTGAGATATTGGATCACGATAGGCCTGTCGATCCCCAGCGTCTCCCTGAGGCTCTCGATCTCCGATTGGGTGGCGTCCGCCGGCAGCATCATCAGGACGGGATCGCCGGGCGCCAGCCGCAAGACGAAGAATGCAAGCAGCGAAACGCCCAGAAGAACGGGAATCGTATGCAAAATCCGGCTCAGCAGGAAATAGTGCATCGACGAAAGGCCTCGATATCAGCCGGACTTCACGGCTCTGGAAGGCGCTGGCGGGCCACCCATCGATGGCCCGCCAGCGATTGGCGAAGCGGGAGCCGCTATTCCTTCCAGGCGAAGGTCAGCCCGTTGCCCCAACCCGAGGGATGCGCCTCTTCGTAGCCCTGCAGCGCCGCCGTGTGGGCCTCGAAAGCGATCTCGTGACACACGAATACCCACGGCGCGAGATCGACGATCCGTTTCTGCGCGTCCCTGAAGGCCCGGGGCCGGACCTCGGGATCGAGCGTGCCCGCCCCGAGCTCGAGCAGCCGGTCGACTTCCGGATCCTGGAGAAAGGCCACGTTGCGCTGCGTCGGCGGCACCATGCTGCTGTGGAAGTTCTGGAAAAGAACGCCGTCGGGATCGCCCGTGGACGGTGTCCAGCCGCGGGTGGCAATGGGGAACTCGCCGGCGGAGCGGCGCTGTTCAAAGGCCGACCACTCCATCGCCTCGATGTTGCATTCCACGCCGACGTCACGCCAATTCGCCTGGATGAACTGGCTCATCTCGACCGGCTTGAGCTGGCCAACGCGCCCGGTGTTCGTATAGATCGTCGACTGGAAGCCGTCGGGATACCCCGCTTCCGCCAGAAGCGCCCGTGCCCGGTCCGGGTCGTAGTCGTAATGCTGTACCTCGTCACCCGCATAGTAGTCTCCGAATTGCGGAGACAGGGGCGAATAGGAGCGCTGCGCAGCGCCACCGAGAATGTCGCGGATCAACGCATCCTTGTCCAAGGCATAGTTCAGTGCCTGGCGCACGCGCAGGTCGTCGAATGGTGGGTTTCGCATATCAAGCGAAATGAACCAGACGTAGAGCGTGCGGCGCTCCTTGACGACGACGTTGGGATCTTGCCTCAAGTAATCTGCCGCATCCTGGGTGACCGAGTCGATCCAGTCCACCTCGCCGGCCTCGAGGGCCGCGATCCTCGAGTTCATTTCCGACATGATGCGAATGCCGATCCTTGGCGCCACACCCTCGTCTTCCTCGTAGAACTGGTCGAACCGCTCCAGAATGGTGGATTCGCCCTGCCGGCGTTCTGCGACGGTGTAGGGTCCGGCCGCGTAGTCTTCGTTCGACAGGTCGGCCCCGCTCTCGATGGCATGGATGGGCGCGCCTTCGAACTGGTGTTCGGTGAACCAGTCCATCATCGCGGCGTTGAACTCAGTCATGTAGACATCGAAGGTGAGTTCGTCCACGACCTCCGCTCGATCGATGGTCCGAAGGCGCCCCGCGCCGGTCCACTGGATAAAGTCGTGATTTGGATGGTCTGGATCGATCTGCATCTGGATCCAGTTCACGATTGCGTCGGCTGTGATCTTGGTTCCGTCGTGGTAGTAGGCGTCATCGCGGAGCGTGAAGCGGAATCGCATCCCGTCGTCCAGGATCTCGGGCAGTGCGGCCGCGATCCCCGGAACGATGTCATAGGTTGCGTTGCGGTTGTCATACATGAGCAGGCTGCGCTGGACGAGAGGCAGCATTTGCGAACTCGCACCGGCGGCGGCAATTTGGTGGACGCCGTTCGAGTCCGCCGAAATCCCGAGTATGATCGGCCTGCCGCGTGCCTGGGCTTGCGCCGCCGTCGAGCCTGCGAACCCGACGAGACCCGACGTGGCCGCGTAGGCGCCCAGCGCCGCGCCCCCCTTCAAGGCGCTGCGACGACCAATTCCGTTGCCTGGGTTCTGCTTCGCTGCGTTTTTAGACATCTGGTTTTCCTCCCTGGTCAGTTTGAAACGGCGGCGCTCTGCCGGCGCTTCCCCTTGGTTAACTCTCGTTCAACAGGCACGCGGACATGTGCCCGGCGCCGATGTCCCTCAGCCGCGGTTCGATGTGCGAGCACCTGTCCATCGCGACGTTGCAGCGCGTATGGAACTTGCAGCCAGGCGGTGGGTTGATCGGGCTCGGCAGATCCCCCTCCAGCCTGACCATGTCCTTGCGGTATCCAGGACGCGGCACCGGGATCGCAGACAGGAGCGCCTTGGTGTAGGGATGGTTCGGAGCAGAGAACAAGGTTCTCTTGTCGGCCCACTCCACAAGACGTCCCAAATACATAACTCCAATAAAATCACATATATATTTAATCACGCTGAGATTGTGCGATATGAAGAGGTAGGTAAGACCGAGATCTGACTGCAAATCCTTCAACAAATTCAAGATCTGCGACTGGATCGAAACGTCCAGCGCCGACACCGCCTCGTCGCAGACGATGAAGGTCGGATTGAGGGCCAGCGCGCGGGCGATGCCGATCCTTTGCCTTTGGCCGCCGCTGAACTCGTGTGGGTAGCGGCTTGCATGCTGTCGGCTCAGGCCAACGAGATCCAGGAGGTCGTGCACCCGTTTGTCCGCCCGAGCGGCCATTCCGTGCACGCGCAGCGGCTCGCTGATGATGTCGCCAACCGACATGCGCGGATTGAAGGCGGAGAACGGATCCTGAAACACCATCTGCATGTTGCGGCGCAGCAGGATCATCTCGCGCCGCCCGGCCGAGAAAACCTCCTGTCCGTCGAAACGCACCGATCCGGACGTCGCCGGGATAAGGCGCAGCAGGAGCCGCGCTACGGTGGACTTGCCGCAACCGCTCTCGCCGACCAGCCCGAAGGTCGTGCCGCGCGGAATATTGAAGCTGATGTTCTCCACGGCCCTCACGACGCGTCGTTCCGCGAACGGGGATTGCCTCGTAAGCGGGAAATGCTTCGTCAGTCCGTCGACCTCGACCAGTGCGGGCCTGACGCGCGTGGCGCTGCCGCCTCGAACGTCGGGACCACCTTTGACAGTCTCGATCACTCCGGTCTCGGCCAACGCACTCGCCCCAACGCTCTCATCATCGGCTGTTGCCATCCTGCCCGGCCAGAATTTCCTCACCGTACCAGCAGCGCACCCAATGCTTCGGTTCAAGCTCGCGGTAATCGGGCATTTCGTTGTGGCACCGCTGCGTCGCTCGCTCGCACCGTGGCGCGAAGGCGCAGCCCGCCATGGCGGCGTAAGGACTCGGCACGGAGCCCTTGATTTCGCGCAGCCTTTCGTCCTCCTCCAGGTCGAGCCGCGGCGTCGAGCGCAACAGCCCTCTGGTGTAGGGATGGACCGGGCGCTCGAACAGCAACTCGACCGGCGCGTGTTCCACAACGCGTCCGCAGTACATGACCGCCACCTCGTCGGCGACCTCGGCGATCACACCCAGATCGTGGGTAATGAGCATCACCGCTGTGGACAGCTCCCGCTGCAACGACTTCAGCAGGCCTAGTATCTGCGCTTGGATCGTCACGTCGAGAGCGGTCGTCGGCTCATCGGCAATGAGAAGCTTCGGACTGCAGCTCAGCGCCATGGCGATCATGACGCGCTGGCGCATGCCGCCGCTCAGCTCATGCGGATAGTTGTCGACGCGCAATTCGGGGGACGGGATGCCGACCATCCGCAGCATCTCGATCGCCTGCGCCCGAACGGCCCGGCGCGACAGCCGTCGATGCAGCTTGATGACCTCGCCGATCTGGAATCCGACCGTGAAAACCGGATTGAGCGACGTCATGGGCTCCTGAAAGATCATCGCGATCTCGTTGCCGCGAATGGCGCGCATCCCGGCATCCGATTTAACCAGCAGATCCTCGCCGTTGAACCGGATTTCGCCGGCCACGATTCGGCCTGGCTTCTGGATCAGGCGCATAACGGACAGTGCCGTGACGCTTTTACCGCAGCCCGATTCTCCGACAACGCCCAGCGTCTTGCCGGCCGCCAGGTCGAGATCGACACCGTCGACCGATTTCACTACTCCATCCTCAGTGAAGAAATGCGTCTTCAGTCCTCGAACGCTCAGCACCGCCTCGTCGGACGCGTCCTGTTCGAAGGCGGCGCGACCGGAGCCAGCCCTATCGAGAACCTGGGCATTCATGGCACCAGCAGCACCTTGCTGACACTGCCTGGATGGTCGATCAGACGCTCAAACCAGGACCCGCCTTCGCCGAGCGGTGCCTCCACGAGCCAGGGGTCCAGATGCACCCGCGCCTGCGCCACGGCCTCGAGCGCCGTCGAGAAATCGTCGGCGTCGTAGCAGAACGCGCCTTTGACGGTGATCTCCCGGCGAATGACGTCCGAGACCGGGATCAGGCTCGATTCCTCGTGTAGACCGCTTTGAATCACCAGGCCGCCGGAGCGGGTCGCGGCGATGGACTGGGCGCGAGTCTGTGCCGAGCCGACCGCGTCGATGCAAATCTCCACGCCGATCCTGTCGGTGATCCCGGCGACGGCCGTCGGCAGGTCCATCTCGCTGACGTCGACCGGTTCGGCGCCACAGGTAACCGCCATGGCTAGCCGCTCCGCATCGATGTCGGTGCAAAGGATCCGCTTCGCGCCGGCGTCCTTGAGCAGTTGGACCGCGAGAAGGCCGATCGGCCCGGCGCCTATGACGAGCACTGTGCGTGCCTGGACCGGACCTGCGAGTTTCACGATCCGCACGGCGACGGCCACGGGCTCTACGAAGGCGCCGTCCCGCAGCGCCATTAGTGGCGGCAGCTCATGGACGATGCGGGCCGGCACTACGACCTTCTGCGCGAAGGCCCCCGGGCGATGCGCGCCAACCAGGCTTCGCTTCAGGCAAAGGTTGTGCAGGCCGTCGAGGCAGTGAACGCATTCGCCGCAGGCGATCATCGGATTGCAGGTGACCGCGCTGCCCACGGACAGGGAGCCTTCGACCTCGGAACCAAGCCGCTCGATCGTGCCCGAGAACTCGTGCCCCATGACCAGGGGCGGCACGCGAAGGGCGTTGTGGCCGAGATAGCCGCCAAGCTCCGATCCGCAGATTCCAACGTAGCTGACGGCAATCAGCACTTCATCCGCCGCCGGCTCCGGTGACGGCATCGTTCCCATGCGCAACGTGCGCGGGGCTTCCCAGATCAGTGCGTCCATCAAAATGGCTCTCTTTCCGGCGGATTGCGACGGATCGAGACGAAACGCGGACGATGCAACCGATCCGCCTGGACGCGTGCGCGCCGGACGATCGCGATCGGCTCCCGGTCAGCGCCATCCGGCCACCGCGCGTGTTCTGGATCTGGATGGCTTGGCAGTTGCATCGCGATCGCTCATCCGGTAGATGTTCATATTCTTGAACTATCGTTTCCATACTTGTACGTTTATCCACTGAACGCGTCAAGCGACGCGCATCTGATCGGGAGGTTCGCGCATTTCTGCCGATAGCGAAATGGCCGGCCCGCGCTCGGTCAAATCGGCCGATCGCGTGCTCGACATTCTCGAAGCGGTCGGCCGCAAGCCGAACGGCGCGACCTTCATGGGCCTTTCTGCCGAATTGCGGATTCCCAAGAGCAGCCTGCATGCGCTGCTCGAGCTCTTGCGCCGACGCGACTATCTGGAGTTCGACGGCGGCTCCCGCGTCTACACGGTCGGGGTCAGGGCGTGGGAGACGGGCTTCGCCTATCACCGTCACAACGACATCGTCGATCATGCCCATCACGTGCTGGAGTCGATCGTCGAGCAGGTCAACGAGACGGCTCAGTTCGCCAAGCTCGTGGGGCATGAGAACGTCTATCTGACGAAGGTCGACAGCACCCATGCGCTGCGGCTGCAGTCCGAGGTCGGATCCCGCCTGTCCGCCCATGCCACCGGCGTCGGGAAGGCGCTGCTCGCGCAACTCGATGAGAGCGAGGTGCGCCGACGATTTCCGGGCGAGGAGTTGCCCGTCTATACGCCCAATACGATATCGATGGTGCGCGATCTGCTCGAGGAGATGCGTGCGATCCGCGTTCGCGGCTTCGCGATCGACAATGAGGAATACACTCTCGGCGTGTTCTGCCTCGCCGTGCCGGTCTTCGACCGCGACAACACCGCCTCCACCGCCATCAGTGTGTCGGTGCCCCAGATGCGCGTCACGCCGGACGGGCTGTCACGCATATTGGCCGCCCTTGCGGCGGGAAGCCTGCGGATTTCCCGCAGCCTGGGCAACAAGACGCCACATCCGATCCTCGACCACCTGAGCGATCCGGTCCACGCGGCGAGCGGAATCGCCGCCCTTGAGGAGAGCAATCGCTACCATTCGGCGCTGACGGACCGCGCTTCGGCCGCGCGCCTGACGTGATCGCACGCATGCCGAACCGAGCGGATGCACGCCGGGCGCCGACAACGCGGTATCGACGGGCCTTGACGTGCTCCACCAACAAACCTAGCGTTTTTTCGAACTTGAGTTCATGTACGTGAAATAATGACGGGTGGCTCGTCAGCGGAACGGAAGCCGAAGCCAGCCGCGGGAGGGTGCCGCCAGGGCGGGTGGATGGGCGACATCCTGATTGGGAGGTAGCGCGGTGAAGATCACGGACATCAAGGTCAAGCTCTTTCGCACGCGGTCGGACAGCTGGGACCGGGATCACGGTGTTCCGCTCCCCGATCACGAGCATGTGCAGAGTGTCTTGACGATCGAGACGGACGAGGGCGTCTCGGGGCACTATATCGGCGGCGGAATGCGCGAAGGCCTGGCAGGCCTGGCCGGACTCACGCGTTCCGAGATGGACATCATCGAGCGGCGCGTGCGCAAGCTGCTGATCGGCATGGACCCGCTCGACCGCGAACTGATCTGGAAATATTTCTGGGTCGCCGCGAACATTCCCGAGAATATTGCCAGCGTGATCGACAACTGCCTGTGGGACCTGGCGGGCCGCTATTTCGCGCAGCCCGTCTACAAGCTGATGGGCGGCGCCCGTGACCGCGTGAAGGCCTATGCATCCTCGCACAAGAACATGGGCCAGCCGCGCGACTATGCCGAGCACGCACTCTCATGCAAGAATCAGGGCTATCTCGCCTACAAGATTCATCCGCATTATTTCTGGGATCCCGCGACCCGGCGACCGACGCCGGGAAGGCCGTCCAACATCCAGGCCGACATCGAGACCTGTCGCGCCGTGCGCGAGGCGGTAGGGCCGGACTATGTTCTCATGTTCGACCCTTGGGGCACCTACATGACCATGGAGGAGGCACTGAAGGTCGGCCGCGAGCTCGAGAGGCTGGATTTCTACTGGTACGAGCATCCCATGCCCGAGACACGTCCGGAGACCTATATCCGCCTGTGCCAGGAACTGACGATTCCGATTCTGTCGCCCGAGATCGCCGCCGGCGGCGTCTTCACCCGCGCCGACTGGATCCTGCGCCGCGCCTCGGACATGACCCGCATCGACGTGCATCGCGGCGGCATCACGGGCGCCCGCAAGACCTGCATCGTCGCCGAAGCCTATGGTCTGCGCTGCGAGCTGCATATGGCGGCCTGGGGCAATCTGCACGTCATGGGCGCCACCCACGAGGACACCAGCGAGTACTACGAGAAGGGACTTCTCGCCCCCGGCCTCGACAACGACAAGGTCCCGCCGCACCTCAACGCGGTCTGCGACATCGTCGAGCCGGACGGCTACATCACCCTACCGCAGGCGCCGGGGATCGGCTTCGACATCAACTGGGACTACATCGACGACAATCTGGTGGAACGGTGAGCCGAGCCGCCTTGCCTGGATTTGCATGGAATCCCTAATGAAACGCGTTGCCTTCGCGATGAAGCTGAAGCCCGCCTGCGAAGCGGCCTACAAGAAGAAGCACGACGAGATCTGGCCGGAACTCGTCGCCCAGATGCGCGCGCGCGGCACCCGCAACTACTCGATCTATCGTCACGGGCTGCTTCTGTTCGCCTATCTGGAGACGGAGGACGCGGACGACCGCCTGAACGCTCCGCCGAGCGAACTCACCCGGCGCTGGTGGAAGGCGATGGAGCCCTACATGGAATGTGACGGAGAAGGCACGCCACGGCGTCTTCCACTCGAGGAGGTGTTCCATCTTGACTGAACACGTTCGCGATCACCGACAGCCTTAGGAGCCGCCATGAGCACACCAGCCATACGGGGCGTCGTCCCGATCCTCGTGACGCCTTTCGACGAGCAAGGCGAGATCGACGAGAAGAGCTTGAAGAATCTGATCGAGTTCAACATTTCCGGAGGCGTCCATGGGCTCGGCGTGGCCAACGGGTCCGAGTTGTTCAAGCTCAACGAGGCGGAACGGGCGCAGGTGGTGCGTTGCGTGGTGAAGACGGTGCGCGGGCGCGTTCCGGTCGTCATCAGCACGGGCGCGCCGGGCACCGCGACGGCCATCCAGTTCAGCCGCGCCGCCGAGGAGGCGGGCGCCGATGCAGTCATGCTGATGCCGCCCAATTTCATGCCGGTGGCCTCGAACGCGATAACCGCTCACTACCGCGACATCTCGCGCGCGGTGGGCATCCCGGTCATCCTGCAGGACGTGCCAATGGCCCCCGTGTCGCCGGCCCTGGCGCTCGCCATTGCCAGGGAGTGCCCCACGGTTCGCTACATCAAGGTCGAGACCTTTCCGCTGACCGCCAAGGTCGAGGCGATGGTCGCCGCCGCCGCCGACCAGCTGGTCATCTTCGGCGGCGCCGGCGGCACCTATTTCATCGAGGAGATGCGACGCGGCGCACAAGGCACCATGCCTTATTGCAGCCAGCCGACGACCTTCGTCGAGGTGTGGAACCGTTTCCAGAACGGCGACGAGACGGGCGCCCGCAGGCTTTTCGACGAGCGCATAATGGCCGTCAACCGGCTGACCAACCAGGGCCATGACACCCAGCATCATCTGCACAAGCAGATGCTCGTCCGCCAGGGCGTCATCCGCACCGCCCATGTGCGCGGGCCCACAGAGCAACCCGATCCCGTCACCCAGGGCGAGATCGACGACCTTCTGCTGCAACTTGTGCCGCATGCGGAGCCCTTCGGCGGCTGAGGAACGTCATGTCGCGCGGTCTGTCGATGACGCAATCGGCCGCCGGCAAGTTGCAGGTGGTCGATCCCCATATCCATTTGTGGGATCTCGCCACCGGCCTCTATCCGCGCCGGCAGGCACGAGGACCAAGAAAGTCGGCCATGAAAGGCGACTATCTGCTGCCCGACCTGCGCAGGGACGCGCAGGACGTGGAGATTGTCGCTGCGGTTCACGTGGAGGCGTTCCCTACCGACGGGCTTGCTGAAGCCCGCCATGTCCAGGCGATGGCCGACGCCGATTCGCTTGGCCTGCCGCAGGCTATCGTGGCCTATGCGGACCTTTCTTCGCCGTGGGCGGAAAAGGCGCTGGAAGCGCTCGTGGCGCTGCCCAACATGCGAGGCATCCGGCAGGTGCTGGACCGATGGGTCGAGCGCCCGGGCACCGTCAGCAGGGATCTGCTCGACGATGCCGCCTGGCACGAGGGCGTGCGGCAGCTTTCGCGCCATGACCTCTCCTTCGAGGTGCAGATGCGGCCCGACCAGCTTGCCGCAGTGTCCTCGCTCATCGACCGCAACCCCGATACCCGGTTCGTGCTCAATCATCTTGGCCCGTTCACCGCCTCGTGCGCCGATGACCGACGCGAATGGCGCGACAGCCTGCGTATTCTGGCGGCCCGGCCAAACGTCTGGCTCAAGCTCTCAGGCTTCGGCATGTACTTGCCGTCCGTCGATCATGAGACCGTTGGCCCCCTCGTTCACGAGGCGCTCGAAGCCTTCGGTCCGCGACGCGCCATGTTCGCCTCCAACTTTCCCGTCGACGGGAAGGCGGTCGGTCTGGCCGCACTCTGGAAGATATTCGCCGCAGTGGCCGGCGAGCTTTCGCCGCATGAGCAAGATGCCCTGTTGCGCGGCAACGCCCGGAAATTCTATCGAATATGAGAGGCGGAGGTTCCGAACTCCGAGCAAAATGGCCACAGACGGCTGTATTCGGCGCCTCCTGCATCCAGCTCCCACCGAGTCGGTTGTTCCCGCCTCCGAAATCAAGCCCAACTCAGCCCGACGTAGTGGCGATCTCACCAATCCGCCGCATCACGTTCCGCACGTTCGACGCATGCCAGCGCCCGCCCCGCGCCGTGCGGATGCCGCGGGCGTTCAGGGCGTCGACCAGACCGCGCAGGTCGATGACGCCGGCGGCGCGCGGCTTCCCGATCACCGGTTTCTGAACCATCTAAAAATGCACGTTCCAACAGAAGCCGGCGTGGCCAAGCAGAAGCCCGCAGCATTGGATGGATAATGTCAATTATTCTACGTATTACTCTTGGGTGCGTGGATGAATCTTCAGGAGGGTCCCATGAACCCACTGATCCAACACTCGAAGACTCAGTGCCTCAGCTTCTTTTACTCGAGATGAGTTCCAACGCGCTAGAGTCCGTTCGGGAATGCGCTCAATGGCCGATCCGTCGCGGCAGAAGGCCGCTCACAGCGAGATGGATATTGGCCTCGCAGACGTCGATCCGCTACCCGTAGTCTCGCACCAAGCGTCGCCATCGGATGAGCCACCTGAAGGTGCGTTCGAGGACCCGGCGGCGCGGCAGCACCTTGAAGCCCGGCTCGTGGTCGATGCGGCACACTACCTCGATGACGAAGGCGTGGAAGGTGGCCTTGTCCATGAGTTGGATGCGGTCGTGCGCGCCGTCGGCGAACAGATGCTTGAGCCACGGCCAGCGTTTGCGCGCACCGCGTCCAGGATCATCTGAGCCCCGGCGCAGTCGGAGAGGTCGGTTGACGTAAAGTTGACCAACAGCAGCCGTCCGTCGGTGTCCACGGCGACACGGCGCTTGCGGCCCACAGTCTGCCTTGCCCGCATCGAACCCCGCTTCGCGCCGGGAGCCGGGGCTTTGACGGTCTGGCTGTCGAGCAGCCCGCCGGAGGGGCGGGCCTCGCGTCCCTGGCGCTGGCGATCCATCATCAGGGCGATGTCGTGGATCGTCTGGAAAGGAGAACACCGGGCTGCCCGGCGATAATCTGCGCCAGCAGCAGGAGCGCTTCGAGACTTTCATCTCCTACTTCAACCAGGAGCGGCCGCTCCAGGCGCTCGCCATGAAGCGGCCCGCCGAATGCTACCGGCCCAATCCCAGGCCCTGCAAAGGCTTGCCCGAGATCCACCACCCCTTTCACGAAAAGACCGTCACCGCCTGCGGCCGGATCTGTCTCAACCGGAACAAGGGCAACTTCTCCACCGTCTTCGCCGGCCAGAAGATCGGCATCAAGCAGGCAACGACCAGCTCCGGCTGGCCAGCTTCATGACCTACGATCTCGGCTACTTCGACGAGGACACCTGCCGCCTGGAGCCCATTGAGGACCCCTTCGGCAATAATCTGCTACCTATGTCTCCGGAATAATCCGTTACCCATGTGTCCGGTTTAGACCCAAGGGAAATTGGCGGAGGGAGAGAGACTGGGGTCCAACGTTCTTCGCTAATTGGATCAGTAGGCGCAAGTCCTCTCAGGCAGTTTCCGCGTCGGCATTCTCGCGCGCTGGCGGGCTTCATTCTTCACTCCGTGGTCGGCGTTATGACTGCCACAAGCTGGGGCCGGATCGGGCTGGCGCATCAATCTCTGAAGTTTCGTGCTCTTGGCGGCTTCCGACACAGGCGACGGTAGGTTGGTCGATATCGTCGGGCCCACGTGCCCACACATTCGCCGCAGCGGATCCCGTATTGCTCCTTCCTTCCTGTCTCAGGCCGTGAGCGCGCCATCGTTGCCGCTCTCGAGGAACTCCGTCCCGTCCATCCACATCGCGCTCGTCGCTGCTTTTAGATGCCGCGCGCCAAGGCAGACCACCGCAAAGCCCGCAGCGCCGAGAGCGTCGTACAACGCCGGCGCCAAGGGACCGGCCTCAAACCGACACTTTCGAGCGGCCGCCATGTCGAGTCCTAATTCCCTATTCAGGCCCGCGATTAAGGTTTCGCCTCCAGTGAATTCGGCAACGCCAAGATGAACCCTGGCATATACGTCGGTCACGTCCCCATGGGTGGTGTAGCAGCGCTCGCCCAGGGTGATTTCAAGCTCGGAGTCCACGTGGCTTCGATTCTGCCGTGGCAAAGATCTCGGACCTGACGCGGCGGTGCCTCATCCCGCCGTATCCCAAGACGCCTCGGCTCCCACCGCAAAATCGCCTGCTGGTATCGTAGATATGACAGTGGGTGCGTAGAGCTAGCGCAGCTTGCTGGGAATGCCGAGGGTGCGCTTCAGACGGTTCCGAGAGGCAGGGAGTTCTGTTCACTTGGAGAGTCGCTCAACCGTCAGGTAGATCGACCGCTGCCGCTCGACGATATCCGGCGCGAGAATGGCAAGTGCCAATAGATTGCTGAGAGAGCGACTGCTGTCGCCATACCTCTCCGCGATGTCGCCGAGGGTCTCGAACTCACCGGAAAGCGCCTCCTCGGACCATGAATGCGCGAGGGTGATGGCGTTGATCAAAGTATGATCCCGCTTGGCGATTGGGGCCGTTCCAGGCCAGTCGACAACACGCTTGCGCTCGACGCAGCGTCTGCGGACGCTGATCGAAAGGCGCACCGAGCCCCAATGGCCCTGCCGGCAGCCCGCGACAGTCGGACGAGGGCAATGGCGAAAGCGCTCCGTTCCGAAGCTTGCCTTACGCTGCCTTCCGAGGGCCGATGCCTGCCTTGGCCAATCCCTCGCGCAGATGGTTCAAATCATCAGCCTTTTGGTAGTGCATGGTGGTCAGGAACTCCACAGCATCGAAGGTGGGGTCCAGCGCCATCAGCCGATTGCCATGCGCGACGGCGGCCGTCATGTCGCCCATATGCGCGTATGCCGCCGCAACGAATGCATGCTCCAGCACACCCATCTGCGACATGTGCATGAAGGCTTCTATCGCCTCCACGTATTTGCGGCCTGCGAAATGGGCCTTGCCGAGGTGACTCCAGAACCGCTGGGGATGGTGTGGGTTGAGTTTCATGGCACGGCGGATCCACGCCACACCCTCCTCTGGATTGCCCACCCAGGTGAAGTATTCGCCCATCTGAACGACAAGCAGGTCGTAATTGGGATTGAGGGCCAATCCCCGCTCCTGGTGATAGCGCGCCTTGGCAAGATCGTTCTGGAGGATGTTCACGGCCGCCAGGATGCGGTGGACGTCGGCGTCATTCTCGTCCAGTGCCAGGGCCTTCTCCAGCGACGCCGCGCCTTCGGCGAAGACCGCATCTCGATCCTCGCACCAGCCATACCCCCAAGCTTGCCCTAAAATGCAACCACGCCAAGCATAGGCATGAGCGTATTCCGGGTCCAGGTCGATGGCCTGCTGGATCATCTCCTGGGCACGCAGGTTATCCTCCCGCCTGCTTCGGTGATGCAGCACCTTAGCCGCCAGAACGCATTCGTATGCCGCCAGGCTGGACGGCTTCTTTCGAGATAGCTGGTCGTGCTGAGAGGCTTCGACACGGCCGGGCAGCGTGGCCGCGATGGAAGCCGTGATCTCGTCCTGGATCTCGAACACATCGCGCAATTGCCGGTCGTACCGTTCGGCCCACACATGCGCGTCGTTCGCCGTGTCGATGAGCTGGACCGTCACCCGCAGCCGGTCGCCGGATTTCCGAACACTTCCTTCCACCAAATACTGGGCGCCGAGTTTCCCGGCCACTTCCCGAATGTTTACCGATTGGCCCTTGTAGACGAAGGTCGAGTTGCGTGAGATGACGAATAATTCATGGCGCCGGCTCAACTCGGTCAGAATATCCTCGGTGAGCCCGTCGACGAAGAACTCCTGCTCTGGATCGCCGCTCATGTTCTCAAAGGGCAGCACGGCAACTGTGGGCTTGGCCGCTACCTGCGGTCCCTTGGTTCCCGAAGTGAACGACGAACCGTCAGCCGTTTCCAAACCCTCTAGCTGGACCCTGTAGACACGAACCGAGCGATTTAGATTCTTAAGCGTCTTCTCGCCCAAATCCTCGAACCCGATCTCGACTCGGTCAGCCACCTGATCGTAGACAGCCCCACTAACACAGATGCCGCCCACATCGGCCAATTGCTCGAGCCGCGCAGCGATATTCACGCCATCGCCGAAGATATCGTCATCTTCGAAAATGATGTCGCCCAGATTGATGCCGATGCGGAACTGAATTCGTCTATCTTCTGGAACATCGGTGTTGCGGCGCGTCATGCGCGCCTGCACCTCCACGGCACAACGCACGCAATCGGCGACGCTCGGGAATTCCACAAGCATGCCATCGCCGGTCGTCTTGATGATCCGTCCTTGGTTCTTGGCAATCGCCGGGTCGATCAATTCAATCCGGTGCGTGCGGAGACGGGCAAGCGTGCCCTTCTCGTCGATCTCCATCAGCCGGCTGTAGCCGACCATGTCTGCGGCCAGCACGGCGGCGAGCCTGTTTTCCATCTGCACCTCGTGTCTAGAAAATACACCGGTACAGGCTCAATGACTACTCAAACAGCAGGCAGGCGGTTTCGTCAGCGCTTTGCATCGATGTGTCATCCGGACGGGGAAGATATCGTCGCAACTTGAAGCGACCTCACGTCATTTGTATCGCAATGACCCAACATATCCGGCACGACCTCTCCGCTCGCCGTGCCCGGCGCGAAGCAACGACACCAGCCTCTCATCGCCATTGGATCACAAGGTACCGATGAGCACCCACGCGCCCCAGGCAATGAGCGCGATACCGGCCAGCCTGGCAGCCGGCTCGCCGAACGGCGTGAGCTTCTCGAGAGCGACCAGGGCGGCAAGACCGACGATCCAGTAGAGGTTCATGATGCCGCCGACAAACAGCAGGGCCATCAGGAACCAGCAGCATCCCAGGCAGTAGAGGCCGTGCTCCAGGCCCATCACCAGGGCGCCCGCCGTTCCGGCGCGATGCCGTTCGGTGAGGAATTTCGCCGGTGATCGGCAGTGATCGAGGCAGGCCCGCTTGAGCGGCGTGAACTGGAAGGCGCCTGCGGCGATCAACACCAGCGCGCCCGGAACCGTGTCGACCAGGGTCATCATCGTGGCTGACACCACGCCCTGCTCCTCGAGCAGCCACTGCGCCGCCATGGCCACAACGCTGAACCCGGCCCACACCAGAAGATAGCCGGCCACGAAAGCCGTGGAGATCGCGGCCACACGCTCCGCCCGGCGACCGCGGCGCAGGAGCGCGGCGTAGAGCAGGACGGTGGGCGACACGCTCGGCAGCATCATCGCCGTCATCATCACCCACCACATCAGGAACACGAGCGCCATGTATCCGGCCGACCAGTCGCCTGGGGCCCGTGCACCCGGCATGTCGCGCATGCCGCTCATCCTGGTCATCTCGATGGCGGACATGCGCATGCCGACGCCGAATACGGAGTAGAGCGCCGCAAGGGCAAACAGCAGACCGATCAGGGCGAGCAGGACGAGCCTGTCGCGCCGTAACAGGCGCTCGGTCAGACCTCCGGCCGTCATGGGCCCGCCTCCGCGATCAGGCGGCCTCGAGAACGCCCCGGTTCGAGAGGTGGATCTCCACCATGTGCACGTGCGTATCCCGGTTGCTGGCGAGCTCCATCTCGCCCTTGGTCCGCGTCGTGCCCTTGGCCATTTCAGCGACTCTGAACTCGAACCCGTGCGGCAGGTTGATGCGGGCGCGATGCTCGGCACCGGACACCGGGTTGGTGATGGGCCCGGCAGTGGTCTCGAAGACGTCCGGCACGTCGATGCGGCCACGGCGTGACTCGAAATCCATCTCCAGCTCGATCGGGCGATAGAGCGTCTCGCGCTTGGTCGGGGACATGGCGGAGAACACCCACCACATCGTCGCCATCTCGTCGGTATCCTCGCCGAGCATGATCCGCTGCAGGGCATCGCGCTGCGCCGGGGAGGCTCGCTCATCGATGACGAGTTGCATCACGCCGTTGCCCTCGTGGATCGGGCCGGGCCACTTCACCAGCATGGCCGAGCGAGTACCGCTGAGATCGGTGTCGCCATAATGGCCCGAGGTGAACGAGAACGCCGCGACCGCCTCGCAGTTCCCGTGCGTGGGCAGCGCCATGAATTGGCATGGACATCCGGTGGCGCAATTGCAATTCGCCAGCTCGACGCCGTGCAGTTCCCAGGGTGCCATCGATCCGTCCTCCTCATCTTGAATGAAAAGTCGACCGGCGCTCGCGAGGCTGGAGCCGCACTCCACGCAGTGGCGCAGCCCCGACCCCGCTCCCGCCACTCCTATACACCCATTGGCGGCGCTTCGCGATATCGATCGATATCAGTCTCGCGTTTTGGTCGTGGTCGGTTCGGGCGTGATCGCGTTGACCGGTCCTTACCCGATGTCGCCGCGTTCGACCCGCTCGCGTCGGATATCAGTGGGCCATTTGGCCGTGATGCTCACAGGTGACATTCGGATTGAAGGGCATCAGGTCACCGGCGGGATTCTCCCGGTAGAGCCAGACATGCTGGTCGTAGTGCGGCATGAAGCCATGCGCCTCGTCGGCGGCCGTTGCCGGATCGTCGACCATGTGATCCCAGGCGCGCCCGTGGAATGCCGGAGGACCATCGTTGCCAGCCGCCACCCATGCAGCCTCGAACACCAGGTTCTCGACGCCCACGAGTTCCAGGCTGCCGTCTTCCTGAGGTTCGTAGAGCAGGATTGCCGGCCGCAGGAAGTCGGTGTGTGTCCCCTCGCCGTTCACCCGCGGTGTGTCTCCCGTCAACTGCAGCATGGCGGGATGCAGGTAGTGGATGCCCATGCCGCCCCACTCGGCTGGCAGACCCTCGGCTGCCGCATCGACGCAGTGTCCCGATGGATCGGGGATGTACCCTTCGGCAAGCGCGACGTCCACGTCGCGGAACCGGTCGATGGCCGCCCGGATCTCGTCAAGCGCCGGATCGTCCTGCGCCGCCGCAGGACCGGCCAACATCACACCACAAAGGGCAGCCCCAAAGGCCAGGCGAAACGCGCTTCCTTCGTACCTTCCCATCATTTCTCTCCCCGTGGATGCTACCGGAAGACCGGCGCTCTCCAATCGAGCGCGCCGAGATCCGGCAAACCAAAGGGTCGCAGGTCGACTAAGCGCAGTCGAGATGGGAATTGTGAAGGAGAAGTTAACGCGGCGCGATCCGATCGTCGCGGTCGTGACCGTTGCGACGGATCACCACCGCTGCCAGGGGTGCCGACCTTCCTCATCGCCGTCTCTCACGGGGGAATCACAAGCTGTCTCAGGCCGAACCTTCGATCCCGTCTGCTTTCCGGCAGTTGCCCCGGTCTTCCTGCACTGGCGGGCACGGTGCGTCTCCGTAGGAGCAGAAGACGCAGCAATCTCCCCGTCTTGGCTTGAGCACAGCCCCACAGCCAGTGCAGTCATAAAAGAACTGACAGGCATCGCTCCTCATGAGTTCGGTCTTTCGATGCCCGCACAATGGGCAGGTGATCGTGGACCGAGTGCGCAACGATCTCCTCTCTTCCATGGCGATAGCCTCTCCTCCGACCGAGTCTCCGTGCCTGCGTAGACGTTCCTCGGTTGACACCCGCTTGTCGGAAAGCTGGCAAGGACCGAGATGAGGCAGCGGCCTGCCAGGGCGGCCTGCCAGGACTGACGACCGCCGAACTTTCGAGGGCGGTCCGCCACCGCCTCGCATCCGATCTGTGAATGCCGGTCATGGCCATCGAAGATGATCTTGGACCAGGAGACTCGAGTCCAGTAAGTTGATCCCATGTTCCGCACGTTTGTCGCCCTGCTGGTGATGCTCGGGCTTGCTGCCTTCTCGGCAACAGGCGCATTAGCCGAGTCGGGCTCCGGCCGCGGACTGGACGCGCACCATCCGATCCACCTGGTGGTGCATTCCGAACGTGGTAACGCGGACTGCTGCTCAGAGCATCATGTCCATTCGGCATCGCAAAGCGTTTGCGCAGCCATCTGTGCGGGATTCGTCGGCCTAGTAGCCTTCGACCCGAACGACACGGACCAGATCTGGCTCCCCTCGAGGCATGCCCGGCTGACCGACAGTTATTGGGTCGGACGCCCGCCTGACCTGATCGACCACCCTCCCAAGACCCGTCTCACCTGAGCGCTGCCGGACGCCGTGCATGCGGCGTCTGTGCTTTCCCAGAGACTTGGCGGAACACTGAGGTTCCGAGGAGACGGGCGTGCATACCATCACACGACGCGGCATTCTTGCCGCCAGCGCTGCAGTGCTGGCATCAGTCAACCTGCTCAGACGGGGGCTCAGCCAGGGGACGGCGCCGATCGCGCTGTCGGCCGAAAGGCGCACGCTCGACATCGACGGCCGCGCCGCGACGGTTTATGGCCTCGCGGGACCCAACGGACAGGGATTGGTCCTCGATCCCGGTCAGCGGTTCAGGGTGGATCTCACCAACCGGCTGGACGTGCCCACCATCGTTCACTGGCATGGTCAGATCCCACCCAATGCGCAGGACGGCGTTCCCGACATTCCCATGCCGATGCTGGGTGCGGGCGAAACGCGGTCCTACGATTTCCAGCCCCTTCCCGGCACCCACTGGATGCATTCCCATGTGCCGTCCCAGGAGATGCAGCTTCTGGCGGCGCCGCTCATCATCCGCTCGCCGGATGACCTCGAAGACGGTCGCCAGGAGGTCGTGCTTTTCCTTCACGACTTCTCATTCCGGGCGCCCGAGGCGGTGCTGGCCGAAATCACCGGCGGCCATGCCGGCGGACACGGTGCCGGGCATGGCGCCGCAACGGGGACGAACCCGGAAACCTCACCGGGGATGTCGGGGATGAACCACGGCGTGGGCGGCATGTCCGGCATGGCGATGGACCTCAACGACCATGACTGGGACGCCTATCTCGCCAATGACCGGACGCTGGCGGATCCCGATGTCATCGGCGTCGAACGCGGCGGGCGCATCCGGCTGCGCGTCATCAACGCCGCGGCCGCAACCGTGTTCTGGATCGACACTGGCGCCACCGCCGCCAGACTGGTCGCGGTCGACGGCCACCGGGTGGAAGCCCGGGCAGGAACGCGCTTCGGGATCGCCATGGGACAGCGGATCGACCTCGAGATCGATCTGCCTGTCGAGACGGGTGCATGGCCGGTCCTGGCACTTCGCGAGGGCGGACGGGAACGCACCGGCCTGATCCTCGCCACGCCGGGCGCGGACATCCACCGGATCGCCTCCCAGGGGGAGACCGCCGCTCCTGCCTTCGACCTGGATCTGGTCCAGGAAGCGTCGCTCGTATCCCGTAACCCCTTGTCTGAGCAACCGGTCGGTCGCCGTCACATGGTGATGCTGGGCGGTTCGATGCAGCCCTATGCGTGGACCATCGATGGCAGGACCTGGGGCAACCATCTGCCGATCGTGGCCCGCAGCGGCGAGCGGGTCGAGATCATGTTCCACAACATGTCGATGATGGGTCATCCGATGCACCTGCACGGCCATGCCTTTCAGGTCGTCGGCGTCAATGGACACCAGGTGATGGGGGCCCGCCGCGACACCGTCTATGTCCCGCCGATGTCGACGGTCACTGTCGCATTCGACGCAGGCGAGGCCGCGCGCTGGATGCTGCATTGTCACCACATGCCGCATCTGGCGACGGGCATGATGACGGAACTGTCCGTCACGGCGTCGGTTTGATCCGGGCGGGGCTCGGGTAGAGCCCCCGACCTCCGGACACCGATCCTGTGCAGTGGTGACATGCCCACCGATGTCGCAAGGGCCGCTCACACGGCGCCCCCTGCCGCAGGAAAACCAGGAGGATGAGATGATGGACTGGAACGAAATGGGTATGGGAATGGGGTTTGGCTGGCTTTTCGGCCTGCTGGTCCTTGTGCTTGTGGTTTTGGCCATAGCGGCGCTGATCAAATATCTCCGCAAGTAAGAGAAAGGACGTCCCAATGAATTATACAATCAACCGCCTGATCTCCAAGGCGGGTATCGACGATGTCGACACTCGCGCGCGAAAGGCGCTGGCGGCGCATGGCTTTGGCGTCCTGACCGAGATCGACGTCAAGGCGACGATGAAAAAGAAGCTCGATGTCGAGATGCCGGCCTATCGCATCCTTGGCGCCTGCAATCCGAAGATGGCGTATCGTGCGATTGGGATCGAGCCTCGGGTGGGCGCGATGCTGCCCTGCAACGTCATCCTGCGCGAAGTCGAGGGCGGCGTCGAGATCAGCGCCATCGACCCGGTGGCGTCGATGCAGGCGATCGAGAACGCTGGACTGACGGCCGTGGCGGGCGATGTCCGCGACCTTCTGGCAAAGGCCGTCGAGGCGATCTGAGATGGGCCTGCGCGCCGCCATTCTCGCGGGCCTTGCGACCCTCGGGATTGGGCTGCTCGGTGTCTGGCAGTTCGCGCCTTCGGTGTTCAACGAGGCACGCGAATTGATGGACGGCGAGCGTCTGGAAATGCTGGTGGCGCGCGCGGGTCTCTGGGGGCCGGTTCTGATTGTCACGCTCATGACCGTCGCGGTCGTGGCCAGCCCGATCCCGAGCGCGCCGATCGCGCTGGCGGCAGGAGCGGCCTACGGACATCTCTGGGGGACGGTGCAGGTGGTGGTCGGCGCGGAGCTCGGGGCACTGATCGCGTTCGGCCTCGCGCGGGTTCTGGGGCATGATGTCCTGCGGCGGGTGTTCGGCGATCGCGTCGATGCCGGGCTTCTCGGGTCTCAGACCGCGTTGACGGCGACGGTGTTCGCCAGCCGCCTGATGCCCTTCGTGTCCTTTGACATGATCAGCTATGCGGCCGGGCTCAGCCGCCTGCGCGCCTGGCGGTTCGCCCTCGCGACGCTGGCGGGCATCATCCCCGCGAGCTTCCTGCTCGCCCATTTCGGCGGCGAGGCGGTCAGCGGAAATCTTGGCCGCGCGACGTGGGCTGCGCTCGGCCTCGGGCTTTTGACGGGCTTACCGCTGCTCTGGGTGGCCATGCGCAAGAGGCCTGAAAAGGAAAACCCATGAAGAACAGCGATTACGAGAAGAACAGCATCACCCTGCCGGGCGCGGTAGCCATGGGCACCGGCGTGATGATCGGCGCGGGCATCTTCGCGCTGACCGGTCAGATCGCCGAGCTTGCCGGGCCGCTCTTCCCGCTCTCGTTCGTCGTGGGCGCGGTCGTGACCGCCTTCAGCGCATATACCTACATCAAGATGTCGAACGCTTTTCCCTCCGCGGGCGGCATCGGAATGATCCTGAAGAAAGCCTACGGGCCGACAACGGTCGCGGCGGGCGCCGCCCTGCTGATGGCGCTGTCGATGGTCATCAATGAAAGCCTCGTCGCGCGCACCTTCGGAACCTACACCCTGCGAGCTTTCGGTGGCGACCCGGACAGCGTTCTCGTACCGGTCCTCGGCGTCGGGCTGATCGTTTTCGCCTATCTCGTGAACGTCTCGGGCAACCGTTCGGTCGGGCTGTTGTCCATCGTCATGGCCGTTCTCAAGGTGGGCGGCATCGCGCTGTTCGGGGCGGCTGGTCTGTGGGCCAGCGGGATCTCCTTCGAGGCGTCGGGCGGAAGTTCCAGCTCAAGTGGGTTCGTGGCGTCGGTCGCGCTGTCCATTCTCGCCTTCAAGGGTTTCACGACCATCACCAACAGCGGCGCCGAGGTGACCAATCCGCACCGAAACGTGGGCCGGGCCATAGTCCTGTCCATCGCCATCTGCGTCGTCGTCTACCTGCTTGTCGCCTTCGCGGTCGGCTCCAGCCTGCCGCTCGACCGCATCGTGGCGGCGAAGGACTACGCGCTGGCTGAAGCGGCCCAGCCTGCCCTAGGGCAGACCGGCTTCTACCTGACGGTGGCGCTGGCGCTGGTGGCCACTGCCTCGGGTTTGATCGCCAGCGTTTTCGCAGTCTCGCGGATGCTGGCGATGCTGACGGACATGAAGATGATCCCGCACAGCCATTTCGGGATGCCGGGCGCAATCAAGGACCACACGCTCGTCTACACCGTTGTGATCGCAGGATTCCTGACGGTCTTCTTTGACCTCAGCCGTATCGCCTCTCTCGGGGTGTTCTTCTACCTCGTGATGGACATGACAATCCACTTCGGCGTGTTCCGGCATCTGCGTGATGAAACCGGCGCGCGGGGCTGGGTACTGCTGACCGCAATTGCGCTCGATGCGGTGGTGCTGGCCACCTTTGCCGGGATGAAGTGGCAGTCCGACCCGCTCATCGTCGTGATCGGCATCGTCGCCATGGCGCTGGTGTTCCTGTTCGTGGGGATTTTCCTCGCGCGGAATCCCGCCACAGAAGGAACTCACAACCACAAATGAAAAGGGCTTGAGCTTCCAATGGCTGGAGGCCACAGGCTGAAGCGAGAGAGCGAAAGGCTGGCAGAACATGGAGCACGATCATCATAACGCGGCGCCCGACATTCCGGCGGGGACCGAGACGGCGAAGGACCCGGTCTGCGGGATGACGATCGCGGTCAAGCCGGACGGACGTCACGCCGAGTTCCAGGGCGAGACCTTCCATTTCTGCTCAGATAAATGCCAGACGAAGTTCAAGGCGGATCCATGGTTCTACGCTTCGGGCCGCGCCGCCGGACAGAAGAAGGCGGCTCCGGCCAACGTCCAGTACACCTGTCCGATGCATCCTGAGATCGTTCGCGATGCGCCGGGGTCCTGCCCGATCTGCGGCATGGCGCTTGAGCCGATGGTACCCTCGGACGAGCCTAGCGAAGAATTGACCGACTTCACCCGCCGAATGTGGATCTCGGCTGCTGCGGCGGTGCCGCTCATCGTGCTGACGATGGGCGAACTGGTGGCGCTGCCGGTTCGCGACTGGATCGGGCACCAGACGGCCAGCTATCTGGAGTTCGTGCTGGCCACGCCAATCATCCTCTGGGCCGCCTTGCCGTTCTTCCGGCGCGGCAGGGACTCGATCGTGAACCGCAGCCCGAACATGTGGACGCTGATCAGCATCGGCGTGGCGGCGGCCTACATTTACTCGATCGTCGCCACCTTCCTGCCGGGTGTGTTTCCGGAACAGTACCGGATGGGCCACGGCGTCGGCACCTATTTCGAGGCAGCGGTCGTGATCGTGGCGCTGGTCTTCGTAGGCCAGGTTCTCGAACTTCGCGCGCGCGAACGCACCGGAGATGCGATCCGCGCACTTCTGGACCTCGCGCCGAAGACCGCGCGGCGCATCCTGCCGGACGGCACCGAATACGACGCACCGCTCGAGAACATCATGGAAGGCGACCGGCTTCGCGTGCGCCCGGGCGATGCCGTCCCTGTCGACGGTACGGTAAAAGAGGGCCGCTCCTCTCTCGATGAAAGCATGCTGACCGGCGAGTCGATGCCGGTCGAAAAAGGCCCGGGCGATGAGGTGACCGGGGCCACGATCAACAAGAACGGGTCCCTCGTGATCGAGGCAGGCAAGGTCGGCTCTGATACCGTGCTGGCGCAGATCGTCGCGATGGTGTCGAATGCGCGGCGGTCCCGCGCGCCGATCCAGGGTCTGGCCGACCGGGTCTCGGCGGTATTCGTGCCAACCGTGGTCTTCATCGCAATCGTCGCTTTCGTCGTCTGGCTGACCGTTGGTCCCGAGCCTGCGCTGGTCTTCTCCATCGCTTCGGCTGTGTCGGTGTTGATCATCGCCTGTCCCTGCGCGCTGGGGCTGGCGACCCCGATCTCAATCACCACGGCAGCGGGACGCGGGGCACAGGCGGGTGTGCTGATCAAGGATGCCGAAGCGCTGGAGCGCATGGCTGCTGTCGACACGCTGATCGTGGACAAAACCGGCACACTGACCGTTGGAAAGCCCAAGCTGACGGACGCTTTGGCACTAGGAGACGTCACCGAGACCGACCTGCTGTCGCTGGCTGCGGCCCTCGAGCGCGGCTCTGAACACCCGCTGGCAGAGGCGATTGCCGAAGGCGCCGAGGCGCAGGGCGTTGCGCGTCAGGAGGCCGTGGATTTCGATGCGGTCACTGGCAAGGGCGTGCGCGGCAATGTCGGCAGCCGCCCGGTAGCGCTCGGCAACGCGGCGATGATGAGGGAGATGAAACTGGACACGGGTGTGGCCGAAGCGAAGGCCGACGCTCTGCGCGCCGAAGGCAAGACGGCCATGTTCGTCGCTGTTGATGGCGCGCTGGCCGGCATCTTGGCGGTAGCCGATCCGATCAAGGACAGCACCGCACAGGCGATCCGGGAACTGCACGCGCAGGGACTACAGGTGATCATGGCGACGGGTGACAACGAACGCACGGCGCAAGCAGTGGCAGGCAAGCTCGGGATCGACGAGGTGCGCGCGGGCATCCTGCCCGAGGCGAAGAAAGACCTGATCGACCAGCTGCGCCGCGAGGGCCACAAGATCGCCATGGCGGGCGACGGGGTGAACGACGCTCCAGCGCTGGCCGCCGCGGATGTCGGCATCGCCATGGGCACAGGCGCCGACGTGGCAATGGAAAGCGCGGGCATCACCCTGCTGGGGGGCGACTTGATGGGTATCGTCCGGGCGCGCAAGCTCGCCCGCGTCACCTTGCGCAACATCAAGCAGAACCTGTTCTTCGCCTTCGCCTACAACGCTCTTGGCGTCCCCATCGCAGCAGGGCTGCTCTACCCCTTCACTGGCGTTCTACTCTCGCCGATGATCGCTGCGGCAGCCATGAGCCTGTCTTCTGTCTCGGTGATCACCAACGCCTTGCGGCTCAGGCGGGTCGATCTCTGACCTGCCGGTACACACATGCGACCCCAAACGGAGAATCAGATGATCCAGTACACTTTTTCGCGCCGTAAGCTCCTTATCGGCGGGGCGGCCCTGCTCGCTGCAGCTCCCCTCAGGGCGTTAGCGCAAGGCGCCGGACCGTCGATTCATGTGATGAGGGATCCGAATTGTGGTTGCTGCGCGGCCTGGATCGAGATCCTCGAGAACGACGGCTTTGCCGTCACGACCGAATCGAGCGCCGGGGCGGTACTTATGCGCTACAAGCTGGACAACGGCATCCCGCAGGAGATGACCTCCTGCCATACGGGTCGCGTCGATGGCTACATGATCGAAGGCCACGTCCCTATTGCCGACATTCGCCGTCTGCTGAATGAACGTCCCGACGCGGTGGGCCTCGCAGTACCAGGCATGCCTTACGGATCGCCCGGGATGGGGCCTGAAAGTGAACGCGAGGCCTATGAGGTATTCCTCATCCGACGCGACGGATCGACCGAGGTGTTCTCGCGCTACGCCGCCGCGTAGGTCGCCCCCGAACATCCGGAGCCCCAGGTCGATCAGGCACCACAACGCCTGCCCCTGCGCGCAGCGAGTGCTGCAGCCCGCGCCAGAGCGGAGATGACGGTACGCTGCAGTCCAATGGTGATGTCCGCGAAGCAGACCGTTAGCGCCTGCTCGAGGAAGGGCGAATGTTGGCATGGATATCAAGGGCATGGGGCATGGGGTAATCCTCCAGGCCGGCACCCCATTCAATCCCATCCTCCGGGCCTCCCCTGTTTCATCGGACAGCACCAGAGGGCACTGGCGGTAAGTTTCGGCATCAGAGTTCGCGGTTCAAGGAACCTGAGCTCGGTTCCCGGCAAGGGCGTGCGCGATGACGATCAGACCGGAGGCGATCAGCATGTAGTCCTGGGGCACGTCCAACAGAACGGCCGCTGAACCGCCGATCGCCGACCACAGCACCGGCACGATCAGCAGCCAGCGGACGGTCTGCCAGCGGCCAAGCAGCAGGACGCCGATGGTGAAGATCGTTGTCGGGCACGGCGCCACATCGAACAGCGGCACCGCCGGATAGCGGTGACCAGCGAGATGGCCGATCGCCGGGTAGAGGACCAGGGCGTAGGCGATCAGGATGGCGGCTACAAGCCTGACCCATCGCGGCTTTTGCGTGAAGATCGCCAGACTTGGCCACAGCCACCGGGCGGCCCCTACCAGAGCCGCCTGCAGCATGAACAGCGTACCGAACAGCCAGGCGGCCGGATTGATCGCGGTGAAGTGCCCGAGGTGGTAGGCCACTCCGTTGACCAGCCACATCGCCGCGAGGATCGACAGGATCACCGCATCCGCGTGCCGAGACGGGTTCCGCAGAAGCAGCAGAGCGACCAGACCGCCGAGATATGCTAGAATCTGCAGTGGCCAGATGGCGGCATTGTAGTCCGCGAAGACGGCGAAGAACGCGTCGACCGTGAAAGGCATCGTGGGCCTCCGGTGCAGGAACGAGAACCATCACGCCGCCGCGCCGTGATCACAAGGCGCTTCGTCCATCGCATCGCGGCCTCTCGCCCGACGCCTGCTGCCGGGCCGTGACAAGCGGCCCGTACGGTGGGACGCTATCGGCATCCCGAAGGCGCAGCAGCTTCAGCCGCCGGTGCGCTCACCGCGTGTTCGGCTGGGACATCTGGAGTGTCTGGCATGATCCGCTCAATCTCCTCGCCCGATCTGATCTCCGGGCTCGACGACAATCTGGTGGCGTTCTGGTCATCCTATGGCCGCGCCGAGGGCTGTCGCCTCGAAGCCTCGCCGGATCTGGTCTGGTTCTACACCGGGGTCCCGCACCCGATCTGCAACGGCGTGGTACGCACCGCCGGCACGCCAGAGTCGGTGCTCGACACCCATGCCGAACTCGGCCGCTGCATCGCCGCCGCGGGCGCCCCTGCCCTCTGGTGGGTCGGACCGCGTTCGGATACCCGGCTGCCGGATGCGCTGGCTGGGCGCGGCTTGCCGCCAGCCGGGGCGATGCCCGGCATGGTGATCGATCTCGCCGCGATTGCCGGCGAGCCGGCGGCACCCTCCGGTCTGACGATCCGAAAGGTGGACTCGACCGACTTGCAGAGGCTGTGGGGCAGAATCTGTGCGCTCGGCACCAACTTCGCCGAACCGGCCGCCGACGCGTTTGCCGCGATCGAGGCGCGATTGACCGATCCCGACTATCGTGCGCAACACCGCTATATCGGGCTGCTCGACGGGCAGCCGGTCGCCAGCGCGGCGCTGGTTACCGACGGCGGTGTCGCCGGCGTCTACGCCATCGCCACCATCGACGGTGCCCGCCGCCGCGGCATCGGTCGCTACATGACCGAACTGGTCCTGTGGGAAGGCCGCCAGCGCGGGAATCACGTCGGCGTTCTTCAGGCCTCCGCCATGGGCCGACCGATCTATGAACGGATCGGCTTCCGGGCGGTGTGCACCTACAGCTTCCATCTCCAGGACAGCGCATTGGCATAGAGCGAAGGGACAGCGCGTTGAGACGACCCAGCTGAATCATCACCGACAACAAGGGCATGGCTGGTGATCTTCTCCGCATCAGCAGTATCTGAGGAATGGAGATACAAGCGGCTCGCAACCCTTCACTTCAAAGGCGCGGAATCTCGATCTTCCAGTTTTAGAAGCTGAATTCCGGACGTCGGGTAAACCGGGGGCCGGCTCGATGGACACGACGCGACCATGGCTCTCATCGCAGAACGCATTTTGACGTAGAATTTCTCGGCTGCCGCGGTGTCCGGGAAACTTGTCGTTTCGCATCGACCGTTCTGGGCGGGGCAGCCCCTTCCAGAGTGACCGGGAGGCGCGACCGGTGCGCAACAAGCCGCTCAACATCTGCCTTTTGCTCGTTGCCACCATGTCGGGCATGAGCCTGTGGTACATGACCGCGGCCGTGCTGCCTGACATGGTGGGCGAGTCCAGCCTGGACGAAACGCAGCTCGCCTGGCTGTCCAGCGTTGTGCCCGCAGGTTTTGGTACCGGCGCTCTCGTCTTCGCGCTGACCGGCATTCCCGATCGCTTTGATCCTCGACGGGTGTTCGCCTGCTGCGTCACCGGAACCGCCATCGCCAATGCGGGGCTGCTGGCGGTGCCTATCGGCGGCCTCGAAGCCATCGGCCTACGATTTGTGGCCGGCATCCTGATGGCCGGGACCTGGCCGGTTTCGATGAAGATCGCCGTCGGCTGGAGCGTGGAGCGGCGCGGACTGCTCATGGGCGGTCTGGTGGGTGCGTTGGTCGCCGGTCAGGCCATTCCCTACCTGCTGGCATGGGTCGGCGGGAGCGACTGGCGCCTTGCAGTCACGCTCGGATCGATCCTCGCCGCCGCCAGCGGCGCCCTGATCTTGTTGGTTTCTCTCGGTCCGCACCACTCGCGGGCAACAACGTTTCGCACCCGCGCCATCTGGCTCGCCTGGAGCAACCGTCGGATCCGCGCCGCCATCCTCGGCTATCTCGGCCACATGTGGGAGTTCATTGCATTCTGGACCTGGGCCGGGGTGATCGCGGCGACCTCTTTTGCAGCACGCATGGACGCGGACGACGCGGTCAGCCTCGGCAAACTGACTGCGTTCATCTGCATCCTGGCGGCGACGCCCGCCTGCGTGTGGACAGGCTTGATGGCCGATCGGGTCGGAAAGGCCCGCGTCGCAACGGCGGCCTTGGCAATCAGCGGAATCGCCGGCCTGCTGACCGCCGTGACCTTCGGCGGCCCCGTGTGGCTAACAGCGCTGCTGATGATTGTCTGGGGCGCGGCTGTGGTGCCGGACTCACCACAGTTTTCCGCGCTGGTCGCCGATAACGCGCCACCGGAACTGACCGGGAGCCTGCTGACATTTCAGGCGTCGCTGGGATTCCTGATGACGACCGTGACGGTACAGGCGGCCCCGCTGATCGCGGGCATCGGCGGCTGGCCGGTCGTCATTGTCCTGCTCGCCCTGGGTCCGGTGTTTGGGATCCTGGCGATGCGTCGGGTCGGCTGGTCTTCGCACCTGTCGGAGGAGCGTTACCGAGCCGAACGCGATTGACGGTGATCTGCTTCCCGGAAACGCCCCCGATTTGAGTTAGAGTTTTCCGCGTCTGCATCCCTGGCTGGGAGAGGAGCGGAGAGCGATGAAGGCATCGCGTTTCACGGACGCACAGAAGGCGTTCATCAGCAAGCAGGGCGAGGACGGCACGCCGGTGGCGGAGGTCTGCCGCCAGGCGGGCATCAGCCAGGCGACGTACTTCAACTGGAAGAAGAAGTATGCGGGTCTGATGCCGTCGGAGATGCGGCGTCTGCGCGAACTCGAGCACGAGAATGCGCGGCTGAAGAAGATCGTGGCCGACCTGTCTCTGGACAAGGAGATGCTGCAGGACGTCGTCAAGCGAAAGCTCTGAGGCCTGGCCGGAAGATAACGCTGGTCGATGCGATGCGATCGGAGTGGTCGATCTCGATCCGCCGCGCCTGTGCGGTGATCGCGTTCGATCCGAAGACCTACCGATACAAATCGCGTCGGCCCGGTCAGGCCGCTGTGGAACAGCGGATCAGGGAGATTTGCCAGACGCGCGTGCGCTTCGGCTACCGGCGCGTGCACGTGCTGCTGCGGCGCGAGGGCTGGGCGATCAATCAGAAGAAGACGTACCGGATCTACAGGGAGATGGGCATGCAGTTGCGCAACAAGACACCGAAGCGACGGGTGAAGGCGAAGCTGCGCGACGACCGCCAGCTGGCGGTCGGACCGAACGATGTGTGGGCGATGGACTTCGTGCACGACCAGCTCGCCACGGGCCGGAAGCTGCGGGTGCTGACCGTCATCGACACCTGGTCACGTTATGTGCCGGTTCTCGATCCGCGGTTCAACTATCGCGGCGAGGACGTCGTGCGGACCCTGGAACAGGTATGCCGGCAGACGGGCTATCCGAAGACGATCCGTGTCGATCAGGGCTCGGAGTTCGTCTCGCGGGACATGGACCTGTGGGCCTACCAGCACGGCGTCACGCTCGACTTTTCGCGACCGGGCAAGCCGACCGACAATGCCTTCATCGAGGCGTTTAACGGTCGGCTTCGGGCCGAATGCCTGAATGCGCACTGGTTCGTGAGCCTTGCGGATGCGGCGGAAAAGCTGGAGGCTTGGCGTAGAGACTACAACGAGGAACGACCCCATGGCGCAATCGGGAACAAGGTCCCGGCAGCGCTGATCGAACCAGCACACGCAGCCAGCCCGTGTCGCTGAACAAGGCCGGAAAACTCTAACCTCGGCCGAGGGCACGTTGGGAAGCGCAGCAAATCGACGAATGGACTCACCCTCTGAGCAGAGGAAAGTCGGGTCTCAGGTCATTCGCGTTGCAACCAATCGCCATCAGGTGCGGTGCGATAATAGATGTTATCGCCGCAACTCTGTTTGCAGCTGCCACGTCGAAATGGCTTTTTCGAGCCAAATCATGCGTCACTTGCATAGTCGTCGATCGTCATTGTCTCGGTGACCCGCATGGCATATACGCGATGACCGCCGCGTCTAACGCGGCGGTCGTTGCTTCCGCTGCCCACCACCCAATCGCCTACTTGTGCCTTTCGCCGAATATCGGGTTTGCACGTCGCAAGCGTGCAGTACCCGTAAAAGGGATTTGGCGCGAACCCACTATCGTAGCGCACCACATATGAATAGATCCTGGCCATTAGCAGGGATGCCGCTTGAGGGGCACCGTTGGGAACGGCCCGCCATCTGGCTTCTCCCACTGGTCCTTACCGTTGATAGCGTCGATGATTGCGTCGCTATTCCAACCAACAAGGGCATCAGCGTACTCTTTAAGTGCAGTGGGAAGATTGCACTCGTTCTCTCCGTGCTCCCAACCCCCCACAATTCGTTTTCCCTGCTTCGCCGCGTATTCGATTTCCCAGTTCACCCACTTGCTGTCTTTCGTCTGCGGAGAAACGTAACATATGAACACGCCAGACCAGTTTATTGCTGGAGCGAGTATTTGTGTTTTTATGTAGTTCTCATCTTTGGCTTTATTGAATTTCCCAGTATGAATTGATGAGTCCCGAATCTGGATACCCTTTGGTGCAAGCAAATCTTTCGGCTTTTGCAGTCGGTGATCATCTTTGTGAATATGGCTTATGAACACGTTTTTGGTTTCAGTCATTTCGTCTTCCAATCCAAGAACCTAAATCTCCATTGGATGGCGCGGTGACGCCATAGGAACATCTAGCGTCGGGCTGCCTACGACTGCTCATCAACCTGGCTCCAGCATCGTGAACAAACATTCGACGGCAGGTGCTCTCGGATAGCAAACGGCATGTCAATTCCCACCGCACGACGAGCTAAATAGGTACAGCAATATCAGATGGTTAAGGTTATGTACTGAAGCAGCCCAGTCCACACATTCAGAGAGTACGGGTGATCAGAGACGAAAATTTTCCAGATAGACTCAGACGCTTGTCAACAGCTCCTCCCACAATCGCGCAGTGAGATTGGCCATTCGCTGTCAATGTCTCAAAGTGGAGAGACATTTCTCTTGGGAGAATTGGCGGAGGGAAAGGGGCTGGCATCCAACGTTCTCTACCTCGAACAAGGTCATTAGGCCGAGCACTGGCACGTCCCAGCAGGTCGGGTCAGGTCGAATTCGATTTGCTGGATGAATTGACAGTCGAGCGGATCGCGGCGGGCCCCGTGTTCAGATCGGGACAGTTCAATCCGCTTGACTCATTTTTGAGATAGTCGTTTTAATGAATGAAATGGATATGCCGATGAATGACATTGATGGCGCACTCGCCACCACCTCCCAAGGTACGGAAGCGCCCACCGGCGTGTTGCAGCGGGGACTATTGGTTCTTGATTTCCTACGCAACGCAAGCCGGCCCCTTCCGCTCGGCGAGATCGCCGATGGCATCGGTCTCGACACCTCCACGGTACTGCGCGCTCTCAAGGTTCTGGTGGAGAGTGGCTACGCGCTGCGAATCGATCCGGCGAAGACCTATATCGTCGGTCCCAATCTGGTCATGCCGTTCGGCTTCCAGCATCCGCTGATCGCGCTGCGGCTCGACTGCCACGGCTATCTGGTCGACTTGATGGCGGAGACCAGCATGACCGCGACCCTCTTCGTGCTGATCGGCCGCCACCGGATTACCCTCGATCTCGTCCTGGGCCGCGATCGCATCACCCGCACCTATGGCGCCGAAGTGGCCAGCCCGATCCACACATCCACTTCCGGCAAGCTGCTCCTCATGGCCACGCCGAGGGAGCAGTGGTCGGAACTGCTCGGCGACGAACCGTATCGCCGTTTCACCGACACGACGATCACCGACCGGGCGTCGCTCGAGGTGGACATCCGCAAGAGCATCGAGCGGGGCTACATGCGCTCGGGCGACGAGACGGCACATGGCTTGTTCGGCATTACCGCACCATTGCGCGGGCCGCAGGACCGCATCATCGCTGGCATCAATCTCTACTGCCACAGCCGCTGGGTGACCGAGGAAAAGGAGCGCCAGGCGGCCGATGCCCTGCTGCGCGCCTGCCACATGGTCGAACTGACCTCGGCAGCCCTGCCGGCGCTGACCTCCTATCTGAGTTGACGGTCCGGGGACGATGAAGCGCTACATCACCGTCCGCCTGCTGCAAGTCGTCCCGACGATCCTGTTCATCATCGTCTTCAATTTCGTGCTGATCCGCATCGCCCCGGGCGATCCAGCGCAGATCATGGCGGGCGATTTCGCCACCCAGGAACTGGTGGAGCAGACCCGGGCGCGCTACGGCCTCGACCAGCCGATACCGGTCCAGCTCTTCGCCTATCTGGGGTCGGTCTTGAGCGGCGATCTCGGCTACTCCTACGACTACAACCGTCCCGTCCTCGACGTCATCCTGGAACGCCTGCCGGCGACGCTGATCCTGGTGCTCACCGCGCAGATCCTCGGCATCCTCCTTGGCATGGCGCTCGGCGTATTCGCTGCGCGCCGACCGGGCAGCGTCGGTGATTTCGCGCTCGTCACCACCACCTCGATCCTCTACTCGGTGCCGGTCTTCTGGCTCGGCCTCGTGGCCATCCTGCTGTTCGGCGTGGAATGGGGGCTGCTGCCGACCTCCAGCATGCGTTCGATCATGGGCCCAACAGAGGGCTGGCCACTGATTGCGGACGTGCTGACCCACCTGATCCTGCCCGCCGGCACGCTGATGCTGGCCTGGATCCTGCCGATCTTCTTCCGGATCACCCGATCCAGCGTGCTCGAGGTGATGAATGCCGACTTCGTCACCACCGCCCGCGCCAAGGGGCTGAGCGACCGGCTGGTGTTCCGCCGGCACGCCTTGCGCAACGCGCTGTTACCTAGCGTCACCATGATCGGCCTCACCCTCGGCACCGCGGTCTCCGGCGCCCTGCTCACCGAGACCGTGTTCTCCTGGCCGGGGATCGGCCGGCTGATGCTCGAGGGCATCGACCGGCGCGACTACCCGATGCTGATGGGCATCTTCATCTTCACCTCTGTGTGCGTGGTGATCGCCACCCTGCTCACCGACCTCGTCTACCGCTGGCTAGACCCGCGGGTGGAGCTCGCGAAGCGATGAGCGACGCGGCCGTCCTCCACCACGAAGACCCGGCGGGCGGGGCGCGCTGGCGCGCGGCCTGGCGCTCGTTCCGGCGCGGACCGCGCGGCATGATCGGCCTGTCGATGCTGCTCTTCGCGCTGGCGGTGGCGATCGCGGCGCCGCTGATCACCCAGTTCACGCCGTTCGAGCTTGGCGGCCCGCCGCTGCGCCCGCCCGGTCCCGACCACCTGCTGGGAACCGACCATCTCGGCCGCGACATCTTCGCCCGCATCGTCTACGGCACCCAGGTCTCGATCGGCTTCGCCTTCGGCGCGGCGGCGATCTCCTTCCTCGTCGGTACCCTGCTCGGCGCCCTCTCCGGCTATTTCGGCGGGGTCGTGGACCACGTTCTGTCGCGGGTCTTCGAGTTCTTCCTGATGATCCCGATGCTGTTCCTGGTGATCCTGATGAGCGCGCTCCTGGGCGCCAACATCTATGTCGCCGCATTCGTCGTCGGCATCACCATCTGGCCGTCCAACGCCCGCATCGTGCGCGCCCAGGTGCTCTCGCTGAAGCGCCGTGCCTTCGTGCGCGCCGCCCGTGCCGGCGGTGCGGGACATCTCAGGATCCTGTTTCGCCACATCCTGCCCAACGGCATCCAGCCGGTAGTGGTGAACTCGACCCTGCAAGTGGGCGCGGCAATCCTTCTGGAAGCGAGCCTCAGCTTCCTGGG
>JAVKFF010000235.1:0-5232 GCA_040226215.1 Azospirillaceae bacterium | reverse complement strand
GCCAGGTACGACGCACCGCCCGTCTCCGCCAGCACCTTCGTGATCGCCGCCGTCAACGATGTCTTGCCATGGTCGACGTGACCAATCGTACCAATGTTGCAGTGCGGCTTCGTACGCTCAAACTTCGCCTTCGACATCGGTCTGTTCCTCGTGCCGTCTCATCTGGCTTCACGGGCGGCGGCGGTTTGAATCGCCTTGGCCCAACGCATTGCTCGCCGCCTCGGCGCGGGTCTCCCTCGCCGTCCTGCCGCGTCGATCGGGGATGGAGCGGGTGAGGGGAATCGAACCCCCGTCATCAGCTTGGAAGGCTGTTGCTCTACCATTGAGCTACACCCGCCCAGGTCCGCCCTCGACGATCATCGGTCAGGATCGTTCGGGAGCCGACGGGGACCCGGGAAAATGGTGGTGGAGGGGGCGGGATTCGAACCAGCGTACGCTACGCGGGCAGATTTACAGTCTGCTGCCTTTAACCACTCGGCCACCCCTCCGCATGGGGCCGTTCTCCTCGGTCCCGCGGCGGCGTCGGACTATCGGCATTTGCATCCATGTGTCAACACTCGTAATCGATGCCGACGACATGCGCCGGCGTGGAGCGAAGCTGAGCCGTCCCGCCCGTCGCGCCCGACCGCAACCCGCCAACGGCCCGCCATGCCCGCCCGCAAATCCCGCCCGCCACCGCCCAGAGGCCGCGCGCCGCGCCCGGACCGTCCCGACCGCCAGGCCGGCGATCCGGCATTGCTCTTCGGCACCCACGCCGTCGCGGCGGCCTGGGCCAATCCGCGCCGTACCTGCCGCCGGCTGTGGGCCACCAGGCAGGCCTGGGAGACGCTGTCGGCGGTCCCCCTGCCCGCCGACCTGGCCCGGCCTCGCCCGCTGATCGGCGACCGCCAGGCCCTCGACGCCCTGGTCGGCCCCGGCGCGGTTCATCAGGGCCTGGTGCTCGACGCCGCCCCGCTGCCGGAGCCCGATCTCGACACGCTGCTCGACGGTTTGGGCGGCGAGGCCGTCCTCGTGGTGCTCGACCAGGTCACCGACCCGCACAATGTCGGCGCCATCCTGCGCTCCATGGCCGCCTTCGGCGCCGCCGGGCTGATCGTCCAGGACCGCCACGCGCCGCCGGTGACCGGCACGCTGGCCAAGACCGCCTCGGGCGCGGTGGAACACGTGCCCATCATCCGGGTCGTCAACATCGCCCGCGCCCTCGACGATCTGGCCGAGGCGGGCTTCCACACCGTCGGCCTGGCGGAGGAGGCCGAGGTCGCTCTCGGCGACGCCGCGGCCAGCCCGCGCGTCGCCTTCGTGCTGGGTGCCGAGGGCCCCGGCCTGCGCCGCCTGGTGCGCGAGCGCTGCCATCGCCTGGTCGCCCTGCCCACCCAGCCGCCGATCGCCAGCCTGAACGTCTCGAACGCCGCGGCGATCGTGCTCTACGCCGCGGCGATCGCCCGCCCCTGATCCCGGGCGCCTGGGCGCCCAGCTGATCCAGGCCGCCTAGGCGCCCAGCCGTTCCCGGAAGTCCGCGATGGTGGCGTCGATGCCGTCGACCAGCGAGGTCGCCGCCTGCCAGCCCAGCACCCGGCGCGCCAGTGCCAAGTCGGGCTGGCGCTGGGTCGGGTCGTCCTTGGGCAGCGGCCGCTCGACCAGCGTCGAGCTGGAGCCGGTGCGGGCGATGATGAGCTCGGCCATCTCGCGGATCGTGCGTTCGTCGGCGGTGCCGAGATTGACCGGTCCGACCTCGCCCGCCGGGTTCTCCATCATCGCCACCAGCCCCTCGACCAGATCGCTGACATAGCAGAAGGAGCGGGTCTGCCGGCCGTCGCCGTAGATGGTGATGGGCTCGCCCCGCAGCGCCTGGACCACGAAGTTGGAGATCACCCGGCCGTCGTGGAACGACATGCGCGGACCGTAGGTGTTGAAGATCCTGACCACGCGGATCGCCAGGCCGTGCTGGCGGTAGTAGTCGAAGAACAGCGTCTCCGCGCAGCGCTTGCCCTCGTCGTAGCAGGCGCGCAGGCCGATCGGATTGACGTTGCCCCAATAGGACTCCGGCTGCGGATGCACTTCCGGGTCGCCATAGACCTCGGAGGTGGAGGCCTGCAGGATCGGGATCTTCAGCCGCTTGGCCAGGCCCAGCATGTTGATGGCGCCGATCACCGAGGTCTTGGTGGTCTGCACCGGGTCGTGCTGGTAGTGGATCGGCGAGGCCGGGCAGGCCAGGTTGTAGATCTGGTCGACCTCGACGAACAGCGGCTGGGTCACGTCGTGGCGCAGCACCTCGAAACAGGGATCGTCCAGCAGATGGCTGATGTTGTCGCGGCTGCCGGTGAAGAAATTGTCGACGCAGACCACGTGATTGCCGTCCTTGAGCAGGCGCTCGCACAAATGCGAGCCGATAAAGCCGGCGCCGCCGGTGACCAGAACCTGCTTTCTCTTGCCGCTCATGCTTCAGCCGCGCCCCTCTCAGCCATATGCCTTGTGGCCCACCGGCGCCTCGGCTAACCAGACCGTCCGATGGGTCGGTGTCCCGGCGCTGGAAAGGCGTTGCATATGAACCCGGTTGAAAAAGCAACCCCCAACCGCCCGCCGGGGCGCCCCTTGCGGATCCTCGAGATCGGCTCGAACGCCCTGTTCCACGTCGCCGCCCCCCGGCAGACCGATTTCTACTGGTCCGGGCTGACCCTGCCGAAAGGCCTGCCGAGAACGCGCGGCATCGGACCGCTCCGCCTCTTGCGCCTGCTGCGTGCCGTCGCCCGCGGCGACTACGACCTCGTGGTCGTTCACCCCAATCTCTACCCGGTCTGGCATCCGCGCGCCTGGGGCAAGATCGCCGCCAGCTTCCCGCTCACCGCGCTGCACCGCATGTTCGCCGCCGCCGCGCCCTGGTTCTTTCGCCATGCCAGGGGAGCGCCGGTGGTCCTGGTGGACCAGGCCGATTCGTTCGGCCTGCAGCGCCACGTCATCGGCATGGCCGGCGCGGTCAGCCTGGTCTTCAAGCGCGAACTGCCGCAGGACAAGTGGCTGGTCTTCTACCGCACCGGCCACCGCCGGCTGCCGACCAAGCGCTTCCGCGCCATGCACCGGTTCCGGCGCATCGTCGACAAGCTGCGTCCCATCGGCCTGCCGCCCTACGGCCCCGCCCGGCCGATCGCCGAGCCGGAGAAGACGGCGGATGTCTTTTTCGCCGGTCAGACCTTCGGCACCTCGACCCTGCGTGAGGAGGCGATCGCCGAGCTGCGCGCGCTGGCGGCCGAGGGCATCAGCGTCGACATTCCCGAGTCGCCGCTCGACCAGGCGGCCTTCTACCGGCGCCTCTCGGCTGCCTGGCTCGCCTGGTCGCCGGCGGGTTTCGGCTGGGAGTGCTTCCGCCACTACGAGGCGCCGCTGACCGGCACGGTGCCGGTGATGAACTACCCCACCATCCACCGCTACGCGCCGCTCGCGGATGGCGAGCACTGCTTCTTCTATTCGCCGGAGCCCGGCGGGCTGGCCGCCTGTATCCGGGCGGCGCTGGCCGACAAGGACAGGCTGCGCGCCATGGCCCGGGCGGCCCAGGCGCATGTCCTGGCGCATCATGGCCGGCGGGCCGTCGCCGACTATATCTGCCGGGAGAGTCTCGGCCGCGACCTCGCGGGCCGGGCTGTCGGGGCGGCGGGCATGGCGGCAAAGCCATTGGCAGAAAGTGCCGCAAGCGTGTAGGAAGGCGCCCGCGCTGCGATTGCCCGAGCCGATTGCCGGATTAGCTCAGCTGGTAGAGCAACCGCCTTGTAAGCGGTAGGTCGCGGGTTCGATCCCTGCATCCGGCACCAGCGCTCCCGACCCGAGACAGAAAAAGAGCCGGACGCGGCGATAGAACGCGTCCGGCTCGAGTGCCGCCGGCAGCCACGTCGCCGGCGGGATGCCTCATGGCTCCGGCCCTAGCGGGTCGAAGTGGCCTCCCCCCCGGCCGAGGCATCGATGCCGCTGACGATCACCAGGTTGGTCGAGGCCTCCACGATGGCGGCGGCGGGCACCACGAGGCGCTGGCCAAGCTCGGCCTGGGCCGAGGCGTCGACGTCGACGACAATGGTGGCCGCGGCGCCAACGCCACCGACCGAGGCGACCTCGCCGATCAGCAGGTCGGCCTGCGAGCGCACCTCGGCGCCGACGGTCGCGGCCAGGCTCGTGGCATCGAGCGCGGCCTCCCCGGCGGCCCCGACCGCCGCCTCGACGTCGGCTGCGGCATCGGCGCCGGCTGCCGTGGCGGCGTCGGCCGCGGTGCCGGCGTCGGCGTCGACCGCCGCACCGGCATCCGCCGCGACGTCGCCCGCGGCATCGAGCGTGCCGTCCAGCACGCCGCCCGCATCGACACCGGCACCAACACCGGCACCAACACCGGCATCGCTTTCGATACCGACCCCGGCCGCCACATCGGCGGAGGCGTCAGCGCTCGCGCCGCCGCTGCCACCGAGCGAGAGCTGGCCCATGGCGGTGGCGGGCAGGCCCATGGCGAGCATGGCGGTCAGGATCAGCGTGTGTCGGAAATGCATGGCACGTCCTCCTTTGAACTTGTCGTATCGGTACCCGGTGGATCCGGGCGCCGGACGTCGGGGGACGAGACCGGCCGGCGGTCTATTCCGCCGCCGGGCGAGAAAATCGCCTTGCGGGGGGTCAGGGGCGGCGGCTGAATGCCGCGTCCGCGCAACCAGGCGCCACCAGGGTGCCGTGGCCATAGACGTCGTCGCGTCCGGGCGCGCCGGCGTCCCGGCTGGCGGCTGCCAGGCGCTGGCGGATCTCCGCGGGCGCCCGTCCTTCCAGGGCGAGCAGCGCCGCCGCCGCCGTGGCGAAGGGCGCGGCGAAGGACGTGCCGGTGGCGCGGATCGGCTGCCCGCCGGCACCCAGGGTGGGCACGGCGATGCCGGGCGCCGCGAGGTCGACCGCCGGCCCCTGCGCCGCGACGGCCAGCACCGCACCGTCGGGCCCGACCGCCGTCACGCCGAGCACCGCCGGGTGCGTCGCCGGAAAGCGCACCGCCGTTCCGGTTTCGCCATTGCCCACCGCCGCGACCAGCGTGACGCCGGCCTCGTCGAGCCCTGTCAGCGCCTCGCCCACGATGTCGTTGCGCGGGCCGGAAAGGCTGAAATTGATCACCGCCACCTCCCGGCCGGACAGCCAGTCGAGCGCGCGCAGCATGGCGATCGTGTCGGCCGGCCGGTCGAGGTCGGCGGGAAAGGCGGCGGCGACGGACAGCGCGATGCC
>JAVKFF010000234.1:0-45577 GCA_040226215.1 Azospirillaceae bacterium | reverse complement strand
CGTTGTCGACCCCAGCCCGGGGATCGCGCCGATGATGGTGCCGATGACAAAGGCGCGGAAGGCGACGCCCTTGTTGGCGAGGAACTCGCCCAGCGTGACCCTGCGGTCGTCGCGCGTGCCACCGCCGACGCGGATCGGCGCCTCAGACGGCCTGCCGGAGCGTGCCGCGACGATGCTCATGACGATCTCGCTGACCGCCAGCGTGCCGATGCTGAGCGCGGTCAGGTGAAGTCCGTCATAGAGCTCGAGCTGGCCGAAGGTGAACCGGGTCGTCGCCGTGCCGGGGTCGAGGCCGACGCAGGCCACGAGGAAGCCGAGCGCCGCGGCGGTCAGCCCCTTGATCATGGAATCGCCCAGCAGGGCTGTGATCACCGTGAACGCGAGGATCATCAGCGCGGTGATCTCGATCGGCCCCATGCGCAGGGCGACGAGTGCCAGGGGGGCGGCGACCAGGATCAGCACAAGGTCCGAGCCGAGGTCGCCCGAGACCGAGTGATAGAGCCCGTACTTCATCGCCTTCAGCGGCCGGCCCTTGCGCGCCATGGGATGGCCGTCGAGTGCGGTGGCCGCCGATTCCGGCGTGCCCGGAACGTTGAGCAGGATCGCCGGCACCGCGCCGCCGATCGTGCCGCCCTTGTTGACCGAGATGAGGAAGGCGAGTGCCGTCAGCGTGTCGAGCGCGAAGGTCAGCGGCACCGCGATGGCAAGGGCCATGATGATGCTGAGACCGGGCGTGGCGCCGACGAGCTGGCCGATGGCGACGCCGATGAAGATGTAGAGCAGGTTCGTCCACGTGAAGGCGTCGGCGAGACCCTGGGTGATGAGCGCGAGGTCAAGCATGGCGCATCCGGGAGCGATGTCGCGTCGGGCGGATCATGGCAGCGGCCGCTGGAAGGCGAGTTCGAACAGCGCCCACACGCCGGGCGGTGCCGCGACGACGGTCACCACCAGCCAGAGGGGGCGGCGTTCGAACATGAAGAGCGACAGGACCGCCATCAGGCCGATCCCCGTGGCCACGAAGCCGGCAAGGGGCAGGACGATCGACGCCAGGGCGATCGCCGCGAACACGCCAAGGCCACGGACCAGGCCGCGCCGGGTCGGCAACGCCCCGTCCGGCCCCGGCAGCACGATCTGCAGCAGCCCGAGCCCGAGGATCATCCAGGCGGCGATGCTGGGAAACAGGGCCGGATCGCGAAGCCTTTCCGGCAGCGCCGTCACCTGGGTGGGGATCAGGTAGAGGAGCAGGAAGGCGCCGCCGGCCGCGACGACGCCTCCCAGGATCCGATCGGTCCGGATCATTGCGACAGCGCTACCTCGTAGAAGGCCGCCGCATCGGCAAGGAACGCCTCCGTGCCCTCGGGCCCTAGATTGTTCGCCCGCGTCTGCAGGTCGCTCATGACCTGGGTGTAGCTCTCCGACTCGGTGACGGCGTGCAGCGCATCGGCCAGGCAGGTCGTGATGTCGTCCGGCGTGTCGCCCGGCACGAAGAAGATGATGTGGCCGTCCAGCGAGAAGTCCATGCCGCTTTCCAGCAGTGTCATCGCATCCGGTGCGTAGGACGCACGCTCCGATGTCAGCGTCGCCAGCTGGACCATGGTGCCGGCTTCCAGCTGCGAGACGTGAGCGGTGCCCTGCACCGTCGCGTCGACGTGGTTGCCCAGCGCGTCGCGCAGCGCCGAGGACGAGCCGCCGCTGGGGATCGGGATCAGGTTCACGTCGAAATGGCGGGCGATCTCGCGCACCGCGATCTCGTAGCTGACCGAGCCGACGGAGATGGTGGCACGCCCCTGTTCCCGCGCCCAGTCGATGAACTCCTCCAGCGTGTCGTAGGGCTTCTCCTCAAGCGCGACGAGTGCGTAGTTCAGCGCCATGCCGGTTCCCAGATAGCGGAAATCGTCCCAGGCGTACTGGATGTCCGGCAACTCGTAGGGGCTGATGGCCAGCGTCGTGCTGGTGCCGGCGCCGATGATCGAACCGTCGGCCGGCGCGCTCAGCAGGCCGGTGGCCATGACGCCGCCGGCGGCGCCGGGTACATTCTCCACGACGACCGTCCATCCGGTCATCTGCTCCAGATGGTTGGCGAAGCTGCGCGCGACCGTGTCGGTGCCGCCGCCGGCGGCGTAGCCCACCTGCATGGTGATAGGACCGTCGGGAAAGCCGGCCGGACAGTCCGCGATCTGGGCCCCGGCGGGCACGGAGACGGCGGCCATCCCCACGGACAGCAGCGTGATGTACTGACGACTCATCAGGTTCCTCCCTTTATTATGTCATTAAATCATAATATCAGTTTTATGACATTTTCAACGGGAATCCGACAGGCCGTCAGCCAAAAGGAACCTCATGCCCCGCATTCGGAAGCCGGGGAGGCGCGCTGTGTCGATCGATATCCGTTAACTTTCAAAATGCTACAGCCATCCCGATCAGTCGCGCCATACCGGCCCGGGGCATACCGGCCCGGGGCATATCCGTCCGGGGTCGCGCCCAGGGCTGGTGGCGATCAGGCGGAACCGCGTCGGCGATTCCACCCACACGTCTGAATCCGCTGCTCTCATGAGGATTGAGCGTCTTGTCATCGACGAGCTGGGTGTGTCCGGACAGCCAGCAGATCGATGGCCGCGCTAGGATGCCTTCGCGATCTCCGGCGCAGCCGACGGATTCTCGTAGATCGCCGTCAGGAGGGCGTGGCGGTAACGCAGGAAATTCGGGTGCTCGCGGGTGTCGAGCTGGTTGCGCTCGGCCGGCAGGTCGATGTCCACGTCCTCTATCACCCGCGCCGGACGGCCGCCCAGCACCCGCACGTTCTGGCCGAGATAGATCGCCTCTTCGATATCGTGGGTGACGAAGACGATGGTGAGGTCGAGTTCCCGCCACAGGCGCAGGGTCTGATCCTGCAGGCTTGAGCGGGTCAGGGCATCGACCGAACTGAAGGGCTCGTCCATCAGCAGCACCTTGGGCTGGCAGGCCAGCGCCCGGGCGATCGCGACGCGCTGCTGCATGCCGCCGGAGATCTGCCGGGGAAAGTAGTTCTCGAACCCGTCGAGCCCGACAATGCGGATCAGCTCGGCCACCCGCCCGGCGATCGCGGTCCGGCTGAGCGCGCCCTGCATGCGCAGGCCGAAGGAGATGTTGTCCCGCACCGTCAGCCAGGGCAGCAGCGAACGGGTGTATTGCTGGAAGAGGTAGATGACCTCGCCGGGCGGTGTCGCGTAGGGCCGGCCGTCGAGCGAGACCGCACCTTCGGTCGCCGGCACGAGGCCGGCCATGATCTGCAGGAGCGTGGACTTGCCGCAGCCCGATGGCCCGACCAGCGTGTTGAAGCTGCCATACTCGACCGCGAAGCTGACGCGGTCGAGCACCTGCAGGGCGTCCCCGTTCGCACCCGGGAACGCCATGCCGACATCGGCGACCTGTAGCGCCATCGTGCCGCCCGATCCTTCTGCGACCGCCCTGGCGCCTACTGCACCCAGAAGGCGCCGGAGACGTCGACCTCGTTCTCGATCCAGCCCAGCTCATGCATGCGGTCAGCCTGCCACTGCACGGACTCGATCGGCAGTTCGGTGGTGAACTCGTCCTCCGCCGCGGCGGCCACCAACTCCGGCGACTGGTTCGTCCATTCGACGGTCAGGCGGGCACGCTCCTCCGGGTTCTCGTTGAGATAGGTGTGGGCCCGGTTGACCGCGTTCTGGAAGCCGTTCATGGCATCGGTGTTCTCCTCCGCCCAGTCGCGCATGCCGACCCAGAGGCCATTGGCGTGTCCGGGGTCGACCTCGGTGTCGTAGAAGGACAGCACCTCCACCCGGCCAGACTGCACGCCGGCGGTGATGATCGGCTCGAGCGGGATGACCGCGTCCACCTGCTCGGCCACCAGGGCGTCGATCATCTGGCCGTAGCCGACCTCGATGAAGGTGATGGTGGAGAGATCGACGTCGTTCTCCTCGGCCCACATGACGAGGTAAAGCTCGTGCAGGCCGCGCCTGGTGACGATGCCGAGGCGCTGACCCTCGAGGTCCGCCGGCTCGTCGATGCCGCCGTCGGCGCGCACGACGATGGCCGAGGTGCCGGGCGGCTCGTTCGGCGCCCGGAAGCCGTCGGCGCCGACCACGAACTCGAAGCCCTCGTGCAGGCCGAAGATCATCGAGATGCCGTTGACGCCGATGAAGTTCAGATCGCCGGCGATGACCGCGGCCTGCGCCTCGGCACCGGACCTGACCTGCACGATCTCGACGTCGAGGCCCTCCTCGTCGAAATAGCCCAGCGTCTCGGCGGTATAGACGTCGAGATGCCCGGAAATCGGCACCGCGCCGATGCGCACCGGAATGCCGTCCTGCGCCAGCGCGCCCGCCGCCGGCAGCGCCAGCGCGGCCAGCAGCGTACCCAGAACCCTCGTCCTACCCTTGTTCATGTTGCCCTCCCTTTCGTGTTGTCGTGCCGCGCCCGTCCGGGACGCTCACTTCCAGCGCAGCAGCCAGCGTTCGCAGGAGACGAACAGCCGGTTGAGCGCATAGCCGATGACGCCGAGCGTGATGATGCCGGCATACATGTCGCGCACCCGGAAGGTGCGCTGCGAATCGAGGATGAAGGCGCCGATGCCGTCGCCGCCGGTCAGCATCTCCGCCGCCACCATCGCCATCAGCGAGAAACCGACGCTGATGCGCATGCCGGTGAAGATGTAGGGCGAGGCGGCCGGCACGATGACCCGGAAGATCGTCTGCAGGCGCGTCAGACCGAACGTCCTGGCGGTGCCGATGAGCACAGGGTCGACATCGCGCACGCCGCTGATCGTGTTCAGCAGGATCGGGAAGAAGCAGGCATAGGCGATGATGAAGATCTTCATCCGGTCGCCGAGCCCGAGAAAGAGGATGATCACCGGGATCAGCGCGATGACGGAGATCGGCCGCAGGCACTCCAGCGTCGGTTCCATCAGGTTGTAGATCACCCGCGAGAAGCCGATCAGCAGACCGAGCCCGACGGCGACGAAGACGGCGGCTGCATAGCCCCAGAAGACGCGCTCCAGGCTTGGCAGGATGTGGGCGAACAGCTCGCCGGTGAAGACCAGCTCCAGCCAGCGCAGGAAGATGTCGAGGAAAGGCGGCCAGGACATCAGGTCGATGATGCCGAACCGGGCGGAGAGGTCCCACAGCGCCAGGATGGCCAGGAGCGCGATTACGCCGCTCAGCCGCGTGCCGAAGACGTAGCGGAAGATCGCCGGCCTGCCGCGGCCGGCGTCCGTTCGCCGGGCCAGCTTGGCGGCGCTCGTGCTGTCGGTCATCGGCCGGCTCCGGCCCGTGCCGGATCGTACATGTGCCGGCCGGGTGCCACCGCCGGGCTGCGTGCCGGGGAGCCGTCCACGAGCCTCAGCGCACGGCCGCGCGCGCGGCGGGCTCCATGCGGTCCGGGTCCCAGATCTCCTCCGGGTCGAGGAAGGCCTCGACGGAGCGCACGCCGTCGACCTGGCCGACGCTGGTCTCCACCGCCTCGACGATGTTGCGGGAGAACCAGCAGACCGGCTCGGTCAGGACCAGCGAGATGCTGACGTCGCCGGCGTCGTCGTCGATGCGGCCGATCAGGCCCAGGCTGACGATGTCGACCGGCCGGCCGGCCGAAACGCTGCAGGGATCCTTGATCTCGCGCAGCTTCTCGCGGATGCGCTCGATGCGGCTCATGCGGCGTGCTCCCGCTCCGCCGCGGCGCGGTCGCGGATCAGCTTCCAGGGCTGCTGGTAGCCGTCCTTCTTCAGCTGCTCGAACTTGTCGCCGGCGATCTTCTTCTTGCGTGCCTCGATGTCGATGCCGTGCAGCTTCGCCATGTTGAGGCCGAGGATCTTGGCCTTGTCCTCCATGGTGAGCCGCGGATAGCCGTACTCCTCCACCAGATCCTCGGGCATCTGGAACTCGAGGAATTTCTCCAGCGTCGGCCGCGAGTGCTGCGTGGTGCAGCCGTCGCCGAAGATGATCTTATCGGCGGACGCCCAGTAGAGCATCTTGCCGAGAGACTCGGCGAACAGACGCGGCGAGTTGTTCAGGTAGCTCCAGGAGATTTCCATGTTGCCGTAGACGTTCGGGAAACGCGCCAGCGCCGCGGCGGTCTCCTCGACGAACAGCATGCCGGCATGGACGATCTGGAAGTTCATCTCCGGGAACAGGGCGGCCGGCTCCTCCACGTCCTCCGGGCGGTAGGCGTGGGTCTGGGTCGGGCCGAAGGGATGGGCCTTGTGCACGGCGAAGTTGGTTACGCCGAGTTCGAGCGCCTTCTCGTAGAGCGGGTAGGCAAGCCGGGGGTCGTCCATGCGCCATGCCAGTGTGCGGCCTTCGTAGAAGGTGGCGGGATAGACCTTGAAGCCGTCGACGCCGTGCTCCTTCACCTGGAACTCGATGTCCTTGAGCGCCCGGGTGACGTCGAGGGTGACCAGCCTGCCATAGTGAAGTACCCGGTCGGGGTACTTCTCCTTCATGGCCACACCCTTCTCCCAGGAGACCAGCCCGTCCTTGAAGAAGTCGTAGAGTGGTATGGAGTGGAAGATCGCCATGTCGCACGGGCTCTCGGCGAACAGGGCGTGGGCCAGATCCTCTATCGAGTGGTCGCGCGCGTATTCCTCGGGGCTCAGCCGGTACTCGTTATCCTGCGAGAATTTCTTGTGATAGAGCAGGATGCGCTCGGCAAAGCTGCGCCCGAGCGGGGTGTGCGGATTGGTCAGGTTCTTCGGGTCCGCGTTGAAGGCGTGAACCACCCCGTTGATGACGAACATGTCGGCCAGCATCGCAAGCACCCCCTGGAATGCCCGTCGCGCGTGAACGCCAGCCAGGTGGGGCGGGACCGCGTCTGCGCGCGTACCGGCGGAAGCCTCGACCCGCGTCGCCCGCACCCCTGCCGCCGGCGTTGCGACGGTGTCTCTCGTTTCGCTCCCACCCGCCCGTTCGGCCTGTCGCCCTCGGGCATGGTCCTGCCCGCTCCGACGGCCGCGAGGCTGTCTTGCCATGGTGCGGCGACGCGCGAAGGAAGGCAGGTTCTTCGATATCTATTAACTCCGATCCAACTTTGGCTGTCAATGAGAAATTAGATATCTTATTTTAGTCGGGAAGTGCTTGAACACGAAGCCGATCGCCTCGCGGTGGGCGCGCCGGGAGCCGCGCCATCCCGGCTGTGGCGCGAGGAATCAGGTGACCGTCGCAACCCGTTTGCGGTAAGCCCGTCTTGCGGGCGCGGAGGCGCGACGGGAGATCCCTTCATGGACGCGAGGGCACCCTCGCCGGCGCGTCGGAACAGGAGTGCGACACGGTGAGCGACCAGAGCATCGACAGGCACGATCCGCAAACGGCCCTCACCCAGGAGCGGCTCGCCCACCTGACGAGGCTCGCCGCGCGCGGCTACAGCCGGTCGCTGCAGATCCGCCTGGCCGAGCGGGAGGTCAGCTTCGGCCAGTGGGTGTTCCTGCGCATCCTCTGGGACGAGGACGGCCTGACCCAGCGGCAACTCAGCGAGAAGGCCGGCCTGACCGAGCCGACCACCCACACCGCGCTACAGAAGTTGGAAGCCCGCGGCTACGTCACCCGGCGCAACCTGCCTGGCAACCGGCGACGGCAGCATGCCTTCCTGACCGAGGCTGGCCGCGCGCTGCGCGAGGTGCTGGAGCCGATGGCGCTCGAGGTCAACGACATCGCCCTCGCCGGCCTTGAGGCCGGCGAGATCGAGGTGCTGCGGCGCTGCCTCCTGAAGGTGATCGCCAATCTCGAGCAGGACGAGACGAGCAAGGGCGAGGCCGGCTTCCACATGCCACCAACCCGCGTGCTGGGCCAGGTCGACTAGCGCCTGTGAGGTCGCCTCACAGGCTGAACGCCTCGCGGGAGGCCGGGTGGAACAGCTCCGCCGGCTCCAGCCGGCGCGGCGACAGTCCCTGGCGGTAGTGATAGTCAAGGAACGCGTCGATCACCGCCTCGTTGCCGGGCAGGCCGTAGGTCCATGGGTCGGCGCCCATCAGTGCACGCGCCCGGCTGAGATTGTCCTCGACGAACGGCATGGTAACCTTGGTGGCCGAGGTGTCGGCGAGCGCTTCCTGGGCCATCGCCTTGGCGGCGGCGAACGCCTTCAAGAGCGCACCCGGCAGCCAGGGATGAGCCTCCGCAAGGGACCGGCGAATGCCCAGCAAGTGCATGATCGGAAAGATGCCGGTACGTCGGTAATAGTCCTCGGCCGTGCCGATCGAGTCGGTGAAGAGCCGGCCAACCATTGCATGGCCCTCGGCAAAGCAGCGCGGCGCCCGGGGGCCGACGAAACCGTCGATCTCGCCCGCCGCCAGCATGCCGCTCAGGGTGGCGCCGTCTGGCGCCTGCTCGATGCGGAGGTCCGTCGGCAGATCGAGCGCGATTTTCTCCGGCCGTCCCGGCGTGTCCATGCCGCCGCGCACCCACACGATGTCCGATGGCCGCACCCCGTAGTCATCCTCCAGGATGCCGCGGATCCAGACATTGGCGGAGAGCTGATACTCGGCGATGCCGATGCGCCGTCCCTTCAGGTCCTCGGGCCTGCCGATACCCCGGTCGGTGCGGACATAGACCGAGGTGTGACGGAAGGCGCGGGACAGGAAGACCGGCAGGGCGACATAGTCAGACTCGCCACGGGCCAGCTTCACGCAATAGGAGGAGATCGAGAGCTCGCTGACGTCGAAGGCCCGATGCCGGAAGGCGCGGAAGAACATCTCCTCCGGCGATAGCAGCATGAAGACCGGGTCGACGCCGTCGATCAGCACACGGCCATCGACCAGCGGCCGGGTCCGGTCATAGTCGCCTACGGCGATCGAGAGGGGGAGTTTGGCCATGGGCGCCTTCCTGTTCGCGCGTCGGTCAGAGGGTTTGATGGCGCAGTTGGACGGCGCCGCCGCGCCGCGCGGAGTCGAGCATGGCGAGGCAGATCTCCAGGCTCGCCAGGCCCCAGCGTCCGTTCTGCCGCGGCGGAACGCCCCGGCGCATCGCGCCGTGGAGGGCGTCGACGACTCCCGTGCGGGGCGCCAGGCGCATCGGACACTCGACGAAGCGGGCGCCCTCGGCGGTGTAGGACCACACGCCCGTCGGCGTCAGTCGGAGCGCACCGGCGGTGCACGAGACGATCACCGGACCGAAATGCTCGTGCGCCGGGGGCAGGTTCCGGTTGGCCGCGCCACCAAAGGTCCGCGATCGTTTTGCCGCCTGCTCCGCCTGGGGCGAGGCGTATTCCGCCATCTGCTGACGGGCCTTGTGAAACGCCCCGGGATCCTTCGGGGAGCCGAGTTCGCTGGTCCAGCCCATCCACTCGTCGCTGTCGAAAAAGCCGTAGCCCGAATAGGCGAGCGTCGCGAAGCTGCCATCCTGGCAGCGCAATATGGCGGCGTAGGCGCCTTCCGTCGGGCGTCCTGGATCCCAGGCACCGGTGACCGCCTCGACCGAGCGGGCGGCCGATGGCAGCAGCGAGCGCGCCACATCCACCTGATGCACGGCCTGGCTGAACACGACGCCGCCGCCGCGTGCGGTGTCCAGTTCCTCGGGACGCCTGGGGCGGACGAGAAAATCCGTGTAGTTGAAGGCCTGCAGCATGCGCACCTCACCATGGCCGCCGTCCGCCAGCAGCGCGCGCGCCAAATCGACGGGCGCGTCGAAACTGTGGCTGGGTCCGACGATGAGATGCACGCCGGCGGCCTCTGCGGCGGCGACCATGGCTTGCGCCGCGGCCAGGTCGGTCGCGATCGGCTTCTCCACCAGGACGTGCTTACCCGCCGCCACCGCCATCGCCACATGGTCAGCGTGCATTTCGTGCGGGGTGGCGACGTAGACCGCCTCGACCTCGGGGTCGGCGCAGAGCGCCTCGACCGTGTCGTAGGCGCGGCCGCCGAAGGCGTCGATGAAGGCCTGGCGTGAGCCGGCGCGTGGGGCTGCAGCGGCCACAAGCGCGATGCGTTCGTCCGCCATCAGACTTGGCAGGGTGAGCATGAAGCCGCGTCCCAGCCCGGCAACGCCGAGGCGGATTGGCAGCTGCGTATCAGGGGTCAATGGTCAGATCGCCCTCGGCCGCGCGGGACACGCAGATCATGATGAAGCGGTCCCTCTCGTCCTCGCGGAGCACCATGTCGCGGTGGTCCGCCCTGCCCTCTATCAGGCGGCACTTGCAGGTTCCGCAGGTGCCGCTCTCGCAAGAGCTGACCGTCGCCTCGCCCGCCGCACGCAGCGCCTCGAGGATGGAGCGGTCGGCCGGAACCTCGATGCGGCGGCCCGAGCCGGCCAGCGTGACGGTAAAGGCGCGGTCGTCGGGGCGCACGGCCTCCACCGGCTTGAAGTCCTCGAAATGGATACGTCCCTCCGGCCAGTGGCCGGAGATCGCCTTGATCTCCTCCATCAGGGCATGCGGGCCGCAGCAGTAGACATGCACGTCGCGCGGCTCCTCGAACAGGTCCCAGAAATCGAAGAAGCGTTCGGGATCGCCCCGGTCGTGATGGACTGTCAGCGTGGGGATGGCGAGGCCGTCGAGTTCCTCCCGGTAGGCGGTCTCGGCCGGCTCCCTGGTGCAATAGACCAGATCGAAGCGGCTGCCCTGGCGCACGAGCTCGCGGGCCATCGCCTGAATGGGTGTTATGCCGATACCGCCGGCAATCAGCAGATAGCGCGCCGCCGGCACCAGCTCGAAGGTGTTCTCCGGATCGGAGACCCAGAGCCGCCGCCCCACCGTCGCCTGGTCGTGCATCGAGGACGAACCACCGCGGGACTGCGGCTCATGCTTGACCGCGATGACGTAGCGATCCGGCGCCGACCCGTCATTGACGAGCGAATAGCGCCGGTTCGCCCCCGAGGGCGTGGCGACGCTGATATGGGCGCCGGGTGTGAAGGCGGGCAAGGCGCTGTCGCCCGCCGCGGGGACAAGGGTGAACTCCTCGATCTCCGGCGTCAGGGGGCGGCGGCTCGCCACCTTCATCTCGCGGTGTTGCGGTGTGCTGGACATGCGCCCCAAACCTTGCTGGCCGCCCAGTACTTCGATATCTAATTTCATTTGTCAATGCTCGGCTGCGCTGGACACTGGACCCGGCAGCCGATTTCCGTTATCGCTAATTAGATATCTAATATAGTTTGCGCCAAGGAGACGTCCATGCTCACCCACGACGAGAACGACCTGCTCTGCCGGGTCGAGGGCGACGCACCAATGGGCACCCTGATGCGGCAGCACTGGACGCCGATCTGCCTGATCGAGGAGGTGGCCGAGCCGGACGGCAAGCCGCTACTGATCGAGGCCATCGGCCGCCGCTATGTCGCCTTTCGCGACAGCGACGGCCGCCTCGGCGTGCTCGACGAACTCTGCCCGCACCGCCGCGCCTCGCTGGTCTATGGCCGGAACGAGGAGTGCGGCCTTCGCTGCCTCTATCATGGCTGGAAGTTCGACGTCGAAGGCACCTGCGTGGCGATGTCCTCGGAACCGGAGGCCAGCCCGCTGCGCGGCAAGGTCAGGCACCGCGCCTATCCGGTGAAGGAGTGGGGCGGCTTCGTCTGGGCGTTTCTGGGCGAGGAAACCGATCGGCATCCTTTCCAGCCGCCCGCCTTCGCGCCGGAGGAGGACACCCAGGTCGCCATCCTGAAGATGCGCATCCCGGCGAACTGGGCGCAGATCACCGAAGGCCAGATCGACTCCGCGCATTCCTCCAGCCTGCATTCCTCGGACATGAAGCCGGCGCGCGTCGAAGGCGCGTCCGCCGACGACAAGGCCTGGTACCGACCGTCGACGGACAAGTCGCCGCGCCTGGAGATCGAGGTCACCGACTACGGCTTCCACTACGCGGCCATACGCAAGCCGATCAAGCACGCGACCGCCAACGACTACCTGCGCATCACCGAGTTCATCGCGCCCTACACCTCGCTGATCCCGCCGAACAACAACTACAACGTGGCGACGGTGATCGTGCCGATCGACGACACGAGCTCACATTTTCACTTCATCGCCTGGGGCGGCAAGGCCTGCCCGTCGACCGCGGAGTGGCGACGCTTCAACCACACCCAGAAGGGCATCGACCTGGACGATCGCTGGGTCTCCAAGCGGCAACTGGCCAATGACTTCCTGCAGGACCGCCAGGCCATGAAGCTGGGCAGCTTCACGGGCGTCCAGGGCATCCCCAACCAGGATGTGGTGATGTGGGTCTCCATGGGGCCGATCGTCGACCGCTCGAAGGAGACGCTGGGCGCTTCGGACCTGGCCATCGTCGAGTTCCGCAAGCTGATGGTCGCCGCGGCCCGACGGGTAGCCAACGGGGAGAAGGCGATCGGCACCGCGGAACCCCGGCCCTGCCATGCCGCGATCGCATCGCGCGAGGGCGTGTTCCCAAAATCCATCGACTGGCGGACCCTTGGCGCGGCGCGCGATGCCGCCTCGACGGAGGCGGCCGAGTAGCGATGACGAGGGAGAGCGGCCGGGTCGCCCGGCAGAAACTAAGATATCTAATTTTAGTTTGACAGCCTTCGGGCCCGACATCTTAATAGACATCGAAGTTGTTGGGGCGCGAGGAGCCGCGAAGCCGGTCTGACCCACCCACGACGGGAGAAGAAACCACATGGTCCAACCTGCCGGTGTCGTCACCGACCAGGCCCCGGATGTCCAAGGGCCGACCAGGCTGTTCCACGGCGGCCAATGGCACGCCTCGACGGACGGCACCGTCATCGAGAGCCGCAACCCGGCGACCGGCGCGCTGCTGGCGCGGGTCGACGGCGCCGGTGTCGCCGACCTCGACCGCGCCGTGACCGCGGCGGTCGCCGCACAGGCCGACTGGCGCCGGACCAGGCCGCTGCAACGCACTCAAGCCCTGCGCGAAGCCGCGCGTCGGATCCGGGCACACAAGGACGAACTCGCCCGGCTCGACGCGCTGGACAGCGGCAACCCGCTGAAGGGTATGCTGTTCGACGTCGAACTCGGCGCCACGCTGATGGAGTTCTTCGCCGGGCTCGCGACCGAGATCAAGGGGGAGACCATCCCCGCCGGCGGCGGTCAGCTCAACTACGTCAAGCGGGAGCCGATCGGCGTGGTGGCCCGGCTGGTGCCGTTCAACCACCCGCTGATGTTCGCCTGCGCCAAGATCGCCGCGCCGATCGTCGCCGGCAACGCCGTCATCCTGAAGCCGTCCGAGGAGACGCCGCTGTCCGCCCTGCGCATGGCGGAACTGATCGGCGACCTGTTCCCCGCCGGCGTGCTCAACGTGCTGAACGGCGGACGGGATCTGGGCGAGGCGATCACCGCCCACCCCGGCATCGGCAATGTCAGCCTGATCGGTTCGGTGGAGACGGGGCGGGCGGTGATGCGCGGCGCCGCGTCGACGCTGAAGCGCATGTCGCTCGAGCTCGGCGGCAAGAACGCCCTGGTGATCTTCCCCGATGCCGATGTCGAGGCGGCGATCGCCGGCGCGGTGAAGGGCATGAACCTCGGCTGGACGGCGGGCCAGTCCTGCGGTTCGACCAGCCGGGTGCTGGTTCATGACGACCACTACGGGCAGGTCGTCGACGGCCTCGCGCGCGCCTTCGAGGCCGTCACGCTCGGCGACCCGGCCGACCCCGACACCGAGATGGGCTGCCTTTCGAGCCGCGCGCAGTTCGACAAGGTGCGGCGCTATATCGACCTTGGCGAGCGCGCGGGCGCGCGCCTGGTGACCGGCGGTCCGGTGCGACTGGCCGGCGCCCTGGCGCAAGGCTTCTTCGTGCGCCCGACGCTGTTCGCCGACGTCACGCCGGAGATGCCTGTCGCCCGGGAGGAAATCTTCGGGCCCGTGCTCTCGGTGATGCGCTGGTCCCAGTATGACCGGCTGATCGAGGTGGTGAACGGCCTCGGTCTCGGCTTGACCGCATCGGTCTGGACGCGCGACCTCGACACGGCCTTCCGGGCCGTCGACGACATCCGCGCCGGCTATGTCTGGGTCAACAACGCCTCCGACCACTTCCTCGGCGCGCCGTTCGGCGGTGTCGGCCAGTCCGGCATCGGCCGCGAGGAGTGCCTGGAGGAGCTGCTGTCCTACACCGAGCAGAAGAACGTGAACGTGACGATCGCGCCGCGCTGAACGCCGCGGCGACCCCGTGGCCGGCCGGGTGCCGGGACGGTGACGCGACAATGGGAGAGGGAACCCGAGGATGGACCTGAACGACAAGATGATCGTCAACGGCGTGGTGCACGCGCTGAACGGGGAGAAGTCGAACCTCACCGACATGCCCGTGGCCGCGCAGTTCCGCGACCGCATCTGGCTCTATCACCGCAAGTTCTCGCCCGACAACGAGTTCCGTCAGAGCCCGGAGGAGTATCTTCGCGATCACGACGTGGAAACGGTCGAGCACGCGCTGTTCGCCGAGAGCCAGTGCCAGATGGGCGTCTACCACTCCACGCCGATCTTCGACTTCTTCAAGGACGGCCTGACCCGCTTCGAGAAAGGGGTCGAGCTGAAGAAGCGCAATCCCAATCGCGTCCTGCTCTACGGCCGGATCAACTTCACCGACCTGCCGAACGCCGCGCGGGACATGGAGGATCAGGTCGCCCAGGGCGCCGACGGCTTCAAGTTCTATCCCTCCATGCTCTACGAGGGCCGCACGCTGGAGTGGCGCATGGACAGCCCGAAAGAGGCCTTCCCTCTCTACGAGAAGGCGCTTGAGCTCGGCATCAGGAACATCGCCGTCCACAAGGCCCATCCCTTCGGCCCGACGACGATCACGCCCTTCCGCGTCGACGATGTGGAGGGGGCCGCGGCCGCCTTCCCGGAGATCAACTTCCAGGTCGTGCATGCCGGTCTCGCCTTCGTGGAGGAGACCTCGCTGATGCTCGGCCGCTTCCCCAATGTCTACGGCACGCTGGAGACGACCTGGAGCTACCTCATCAACCACGAGCGCCTGTTCGCCGAGGCCATGGCGATGCTCCTTCACTGGGGCTCGGTCGACAAGCTGATCTTCGCCGATTCCTGCTCGACCCAGCATTCCCGTCCGGCGCTGGAGAAGTTCGCCAGCTTCCAGTTCCCCGACGACATCCTGGAGGGCTGGGGCATCGCGCCGCTCAGCGACGAGGACAAGCTGAAGATCCTGGGCGGCAACATGCTGAAGCTGCACGACATCGATCCCGCCCGGCGCCTGAAGGAGCTGGAGGGCGATCGTTGGGACGTCATCAAGAAGACCGAGGGGCTGCGGCCGCCATGGAGCATCGTGCGCGGCAAGCACAGCGCGCCGAGCCTGGTCTCGGAGGTGCGCCATGCCTCGTGACGATCCTGCCGGCGGCGTGACCATGGCGGCGGTGCAGGACCAGCTGCGGAAGGTCGCCGATCCCTGCAGCCTGCGGGCCAAGCGCCCACTCGACGTGCTGTCCATGGGCCTGATCAACGACCTCGCGGTGGACGGCGGCACGGTGCGGATGAACCTGGTGCTGACCGATCCGACCTGCCTGTTCGGCGGCGAGATCAGTGACGGCATCCGCACCGCGCTCCTGCAGTTGCCCGGTGTCGAGACGGTGGAGATCGGCTTCGACACGGCGGAGATCTGGACGCCCGACCGGCTGGCGCCCGGGGTCCGGGAGGAATTCTGGCCACGTCGCCCGCAACGGGGCGCCACGGCGCGATAACCAACGCATCAACAATCAAGCCCGGGAGGGAAACATGAAGGTCGATCGTCTCAAGAGTGCCGTCGCGGTCAGCGCCATGCTGGTGGCCGCCGGCGTGGCCGCCGCGCCCGCCGCCGCGCAGGAGGTGAGCCTGCGCATGGAAAGCCCGGTGGGCATGAGCTTCCTGTGGAGCCAGATCTATGTCCGCTTCGCCGACACGGTGGCCGAGCGCACCAACGGCGATGTCGAGATCCAGATCTTCGCCAACTCCGAACTCAGCCGCGACACGGTCACCCAGTTCGAGAACATCCAGGCCGGCACGGTCGACGGCGCGGTGGTGAACAGCCAGCCGCTGTCGGTCTTCGACGACCGGCTGAACGTCTTCTCGCTGCCCTTCCAGGCCGCCAACGCCGAGCAGTACTACGCGATCCTCGACGGTCCGGGGCAGGAACTGTGGGCCTCGGCCTTCGAGAACCTCGGCGTCGTCGGCATTCCAGAAGCCTCGTCGATGGGCGGCTTCCGCCAGCTGACCAATTCGGTCAGGCCGGTGCGCACGGTGGACGACATCGAGGGGCTGACCATCCGCATGCCGGGCTCGCCGCTTTACCAGGATGTCTGGGACGCGCTCAACGTCAACACCACCTCGATGCCGTTCGGCGAGCTGATCGGCGCACTGGAGACCGGCGTGGTGGACGGGCAGGAGAACCCGACCAACATCATCGAGGCCGGCCGGCTCTACGAATACCAGGACTACCTGACGATCTGGAACTACTCCAACTCGGCGCTCACCTTCGCTTTCAACCAGGACAGCTGGAACCAGCTCTCCGCGGAGCAGCAGCAGATCTTTCGCGAGGAGGCGGTGAACGCCGCCAACTGGCACCGCGAGGAGATCATCCGCGTCGACGAGGAGCTTCTGGAGCGGTATCAGGCGGAGGGGCTGTTCGAGGAGGTGACGTTCCTCACCGATGCGGAGATCGCCGCCTTCAAGGAGGCCATACAGCCGGTCTATGATGTCTGGACCGAGCGGCTGGGCGCCGAGGTGATCGAACCCTTCCTGCCATAGGATGTCCGAAGCGATCGACAAGGCAGACCGTCACGGCACCGGTGCGACCGACAGCACGGGCGCGGCGGCACGGTTTCTCGACCGTGTCGCCGACCGGCTGACCCGTCTGAACCGGATCGTCTACCGGGTCGAGGAGGCCTGCCTCGTCGCCGCCATGACGGTCATGCTGGGCTGCATGACGCTGGTCATCCTCTCGCGCTACATCCGGCCGCTCAGCCTTGGCTTTCTCTCCGACCTCGCCGTCGGCCTGATCCCCTGGGTCGGCCTGCTCGGCGCCGCGGCGGCCCTCTATCGCGGCCGCCATATCGGCATGACCCTGATCCGCGACCGCATCCCGGCGACGGCCAGACGCGTGGTCACCGCCGCCTCGCACTGCCTGATCATCGCCTTCCTGGCGATCCTCGTATGGGCGGGCGGCGAACTGGTCGGGCGCCAGATGGCCAGCGGAGTCACCACCTCGGCGATGGAGTTCCCGCGTTACCTGATCACGCTCGCCCTGCCGGTGGGCGCGGCGCTGGGCATCGTGCACATGGCCCTTTTCCTGCTGACCGGGCCGGTACTCAATCGCCGCGCCGGGACGGCGGACGAAACCCGCGTCGCCCAGCGGGGAATGTGATGTCCGTCGCCGTCGTCCTCATCGCCTTCATCGGCACCATCGTCATCGGCACGCCGATCGCGTTTGCCATCGGCATCGCCTCGGTCGCCGGCTTCGTGGCGATCGACGAGCCGCTGTCCCAGATCGGCAGTCTGATCATCCGGGCGATGGACCAGGAGTTGATCATCGCCATACCGTTCTATGTGCTGGCGGGCCTCCTGCTGGCGCACAGCCGCATCCTCAACCCGCTGATGGATCTCTGCATGGTGCTGCTGCGCCGGGTGCGCGGCGGCATGATCGGCGTCGACGGCATCTCCTCGGTGATGTTCGGCGGCATGACCGGCTCCGGACCGGCCGAAGCCGCTTCGCTCGCGGCGATCCTCAGCGGGCCGATGGAGAAGCAGGGCTATCCGCGCCGCTTCACCGCCTCCATGGCGGCCGCCGGCGGCACGCTCGGCCTCATCATCCCGCCCTCGGGCGGCTACATCCTCTACGCGCTGATCACCCGCGACGTCTCCATCTCCGGCCTCTTCATCGCCGGCATCCTGCCGGGCTTGCTGCTCGCCTTCCTCTACACCGCTGCCGCCTATCTCAGCGGCGTGCGCTACGAGAAGCGCGAGGCACGGGCGCAGACGCCAAGCCGGGGAGAGGTTCTGCGCCTCCTGCCGGGCGCCTTCCTCGGCGCCATCTCGCCCGTCGTCGTGCTCGGCGGCATCTATTTCGGCCTCACCACGGTGACCGAGGCGGCGGCCGTCGCGGTCGGCTATGCCCTGCTGGTCGGCACCGTGGTCTACCGCTCGATCGGCCTGCGCGACATCTACCGGGTCATGGTGCAGACCGGGATCGCCACCGGCGTGATCATGCTGGTGCTGGGCTCGGCCGCCATCTTCTCCTGGCTGGTCTCGGTCTCCGGCTGGGCGCACGACGTCTCCGACCTCGTCGTCGGCTTCGCGGAGACGCCGACGATGTATGTCGTGCTGGTCGCGGTCATCTTCCTGGTCGCCGGCACCGTGCTCGACGGCGTGTCGATGTACTTCATCCTGGTCCCGCTCCTGGCCCCGGGCGCGGCGGCGCTTGGCATCGACCCGATCTATCTCGGCATCGTCATCACCGTCGCCCTGGCGATCGGCCTGATCACCCCGCCACTGGGGCTCGACCTGTTCGCCGCCGCCAGCACGGTCGGGGTCAGCTTCGAGGAGATCGCGCGCGCCGTGCTGCCGCTGGTCCTCGCCTCGCTCATCGGCCTGGCGATCATCATCGCGGTCCCCGAGATCTCGCTCCTGCTCGTCGGCTAGCGGGCGTCCCTCAAGGCGCCCTGGGGGTTGGCGGCGGTTCCCTCCGTCGATCGACCTTCATGTTTCCCTCCCGGGCTTGATTGTTGATGCGTTGGTTATCGCGCCGTGGCGCCCCGTTGCGGGCGACTTGGCCAGAATTCCTCCGGGACCCCGGGCGCCAGCCGGTCGGGCGTCCAGATCTCCGCCGTGTCGAAGCCGATCTCCACCGTCTCGACACCGGGCAACTGCAGGAGCGCGGTGCGGATGCCGTCACTGATCTCGCCACCGAACAGGCAGGTCGGGTCGGTCAGCACCAGGTTCATCCGCACCGTGCCGCCGTCCACGGCGAGGTCGTTGATCAGGCCCATGGAGCGCACGTCGAGGGGGCGCTTGGCCCGCAGGCCGTCATGGGATCATACCAATCTGGCGCGAATACTGGCGCATGGACGCACGGCCGGATTTCGGCGGGTCTGAAAGCAAGGCCGGTGAGTTCCACCGGTCTGAATGAATGCGTTCAGCGGCAGCGCTTGCCCGAACGCGCTCGCGCACCTACTCCCGGTCGGTGACTGCGGGAGTCGGGGTCACTTCACTGCAATTGCCGTGATCATACCGACCTGCAGCGGCAGGGAATCGTCGACGACATGGGTCTGCCACTGCGCGCAGACATCGAAGGTGATGGCGGCCCGGGTGTCGTCGCCGGCCTGGGCGACCGCATCGGCGAGCGGTGTGCTGCTGAGGTACTGCCACAGGAAGTCGGCAGGTGCCGGGAGTAGAACGGACTTCGTCGCCGCGTTGACGGCGATGCCCCGGAAGCCGGCTGCCCGCAAGAGTTCGGCGAGTTCATCGCAATCGTGCATCGAGAACACATGATCGACGAACGATGCGGCGTCCGGGTTCAGATGGCGGGCCAGGGCCTCGGACATGTCCGCGAACAGGGGCGGTCTTGGCCCGGGCACGGTGATGGCGACCCGGCCGTCGGTATCCAGAACCCGCCGCATTTCGCGCAAGGCCGCCAGCTTGTTGGGCACGAACTGGAGCCCCATCTGACACAGCGCCACGTCGAATGTCCCGTCGGCGAACGGCATGGCCTCGGCGCTGGCCTCGTGCCACTCGACCGGCAGGTCCTGCGGTGTCTGCGACCGGGCAACGGCAAGCATGCCGGGATTCACATCGAGACCGGCGACCACCCCCGCGGCGCCGACATCCCGCGCCGCGAGCCGCGTCACCACCCCGGTACCGCAGGCAACGTCGAGCACTCGCTCTCCGGCCTGAAGGTCCGCGACGCCCATAAGATCGTCGGCCATCGGCGCACCGATGGCCGGAACGAAGAAGCGCTGGTAGTTCTCGGCGGGGGAGCCACCCGTGGAACCGCCCTGTGCCTGCCAGGTCATCATGTCCTCCCGTGTGCAAATGCCCGGCATCATCGAACGCGACGGGACATGCCGCATCGCCCGAATTCGCCATGCCTTGGCGTCCGCCCATGGTCAGAATCAACCATGCGACACCCTTCAGACGAGCTTGTGCCTGTGGGCGATGGCGCCGGCCGCTGTTCGGGACGTGACAGCAAGCTTGTCAAAGATATTGCTGACATGCCGCGCCACGGTGTGCTCGCTGATGTCCAGCGAGGCTGCGATCTGACGGTTGGTGCCGCCCGTCGCGAGGAGGGCGAGAACCTCGCGTTCGCGATCGCTCAGAGATTCGACCGGACCGCCCTCCCGCGTTTCCGCCAGCCGCTCGAGGCCAGCCAGGTCGGGCGCTGCGCCCAGGCGCCCGAAAACCGTACGCGCGGCGTCGAAGTGCGTGCGCGCCGTCTCCTGGTCGCCGAGTCGGGCACAGACCCGGCCGATGAGGGCCCGCGCCCGTGCGGCCTCGTACGGCGCTTCAAGTCGCTGCCAGATCTCCCACGCCTCGCGCAAGTGATCGAGGGCCGCCCGCAACCTGCCTTCCGCGTGCAGCACGGCACCGGTAGCCTCTCTGGACGTTGCCAGAAGGAATGGTGCCTCGAGTGTTGTGGCAATCCACGCCAGTTCGTCAGCGGCCGCCCGTGCCGCGCCCAGCTGGCCGGTCGCGAGATGTATCTGGACATGAGGGCCCAGCAACCTGGCCCGCGCCAACCCTCGCCTCGGTGATCGCGAAACGCCGGTGGGGCCAGCTCCACTCCGGACGAATGCGAGTGCCAGAGCGTGCCGGCCCTCAGCCAGCCGAAGCAGCATCATTCCCGGCTGCGGCTCGCATCCGTGAAGACCAGCCATTGTGTACAGCTCTTCGGCTTGCCCGAATTCACCTCGCAAACGGTGGAGCTCACCCTGCTGATAGCAGGCGCGTCCCAACACGGCATCGGATTTTCCCGACAGGTGCTCTCGAGCGCTCTGCACTTCCTCGAGCGCTCCCTGCCAATCGCCCTGCAGTTGGAGGACTTCGGAGCGGTGGACGAGACACTGGCCTCGGAATGGCACCAGATCGCGCTGGGACGCGCACCATGCGTCGAGTTGCATGGTCCATTCACGTGCCCGGCTGAGATCGAAGATGCGCTGACAGGTCAGGACGACGGCGCAATAGACTATCCCGACCAGCACCGGCGACACGTCACCTGTGGAGGTCACCACCACCATCGCTTCATCGAGCATTGCGACGCCGTCGGCATTCTCGTCCGACTGGATCATGTTCTGGCCATGGCCTAGCAGGGCGAGAGCCAGCAGGTCCTGGTCACCGAACCGCTCCGCCAGGTCGAGTGCCTTCGCGAAATGCCTGCCGGCGCCCTCCGTGTCGCCCTTTCCCATCGTCATCAGGCCGGTCACCATGGAGCCGAATCCCTCAGCGACACACGGCTCTTCGCGCCCCGCCACCAAGCGCTGCGAGCGGGCGAGCCAGCCTGTGCTGCGGGCGGGCTCCCCTGCGAGCAGTAGGAGCAGGCTGATCCAGCACCCCCAGCGCGCCGCCTGCGCGACGTCTCCCTGGTCGATCAGGTAGTGGTGCGAGCGCGTCCAGATGGCGATCGCCTGGTCGTCCTCGCCGACGAGGTATGCGGACGTGGCGAACAGAATCAAATCCGGTGGGTCGAGGGGCGCCTGGCGATCCGCCGCACCCAACTGGTCATAGGCTTCCCGCCATCTCTGCCGGGCGAAGGCCTTCCTGCCCGCGTATAGCGCCGGTGTCGATGCCATGCCTGATTCTATCACAGTCCGCCGGAGTTCGGATCGGTTGACCCCGGCATCATGGACCAGCGGTTCGCGACCCCTGTCTTCCGACCCATAGGCAGCGGTATTTGGTCCCCAGATGGGGACTGTCAGCCCTATGCAATGCGGGACGCTGCACCGGGAATGACATTCAGGATGCACGGATGATTGCGCCGACCCCGCCTGAAACGTCCGTGATTTGAATAGGTTGGCGGGTGCTCCCTTGGTCGCACCGTCGGTCGAGCCCGCCGCCCGGCCAGGGCAACGCCCATCGTCTCAACCGGAATGGGACGCGGAGATCGTTGCCGATCGAATTCCGGAACGGAATACATTGGCATTCGGTCTCGTCCCCCTTCGCCACTTTCAAACCAATGGTCGGGGAGGCTGGGGTATGCCAGACGGCGCGGCGCCGAGATGCGCGCTCGGGTGTCTGACGCTCATCGCAGTATTGGGCTTTCCACCGGGCGCAGATGCCGGGCACGCCGAAGTCCGCGTGGGAAACGTCATCATCGATTGCGCGGCATTGCCGTTCGAGGTCGCACGGGGCGTCGAGCCTTGCCGCCGATATCTCGACACCATGACCGGCCCGACCTACCGCGATCTGTCGCCGTCCGACGACCAGTTTGTGGCTCTGGCGAACGGAATGGTCGTGCGGTGCTCGGACCTCGGCGAGGCGGCGCATCAGCTATCGGAATGCGCCCACTGGGGATCCGCACAGCACTCGCCCTGCGACAACGACAACTGAGGCCGTCCGATGGGGCGGGCCCGTCGCGACTCCACGGATGCCGCGCATCAACGGCGATCGTTCCCGCTGAACAAGCGGGAGGCCTCGCTGCTTGCGGACCTTGGCGTCTTGTGGCTTTCCGAAGCCAAGGGCAGCGCGCTGTCGCAGGTTGCCGCAATGACACTCGTCATCCTGCGTCAGCAACCAAGGACCCTGGGGTTGCTGGACCGCTCCATCGGGCAGCAGCTCGTCAGGAGGCGGACGATCTGGCTCAGGGGGCGCAGGGAGCGACGCGTCCCCGAGGCGACTCCGTTGCTGTGTCTGGCGCTGGTGGAACTCGACAGGGCGGGCCTGCGGCCGACCCTGGGTGCGCTGCGCCTGCTGGCGCGATGGATCGAGGCCCGCCATGAAAGCGTGTTCGGCGACTGGTCGCACCGACATCTCGAGTTCGCGTTCTCGCCTCACGTGGCCTTCCGGTGGGACGACCAGATGACGTTCTTCAGCCTGCTTGTCAGGGACTATCTGGAGGCCACCGCTTCCCTGCGGTCCGGCAGGACTACCCTCCCCTTCGGCACCATGCTCGCAGGCCGGGCGCAGCTACGCGCGTTCGATGTTCTGCGCAGAATGGAACAGGGGGACAGCGTCGAGGAGATCTGTAGCGACCACGATGATCTCGAGGAGGCCATGGTCGTCGCCGCCGCGATCTGGGCCCGGTCTCGCCCGCGCCAAGGGGTGTCGGCGTTCCGAGGGCGACGTTGAGCGATCGGTCAGGTTCAGCGTCAGGGCGGCAGTCGTCGTTCGGCTGCGACGTGGTCGACAGGCTTCGATTGGACCGAGGATCGGGCGATTGCGGATTGACCACCCCACCGCGACCGTCTTCACGGCGAAAGCGCCGGCAATTACCGGAACTGCACCAGTTTGGCTACGTAGAACGCCGCACGTTTGGAGCTAGGCCCGGTGGCGGCGATGCCGGCCTGCCGATAGACCACGGATTCAGGCCGATCCGACCACTGTCCATCTTTCTCGCTTACGACCGCAGGTCATGCCACAGCGCCGTCGATTGACAAGGATCATGGGGTGGCAGCTAATTCGCCATCCGGGTCGTTCGATCGGTCCATCAGCATGACGCGGCGTCAGGGGAGACAGAACCGCAAGACCACCACTGGCGAGCGCGTCGCGCAGGGCGATGGCGCTGGTGGGGCTGTATCGCCGGCCGCAGCCGACCAGGATGGTCCACCCACCGAGAGCGCATCGACGGAGATTGCGGCCTTGCGCCGTGCCCTGGCGGAGGAAACCCGGCAACGCCTTGCCTTCGCCGAGGTGCTGCAGACGATCAGCCGGTCGTCCTTCGACCTCAAGCCGGTCCTGCAGCGCCTGACGGAGACCGCGGCCGACCTTTGCGGCGCCGACCTCGCCAGCATCGCCAAGGAACGGGACGGCGCCTATTACCACGTCACCAATTACCGGTTCCCCCTGGACTGGGTCGAACTGAATTTCACCAATCCGCTGCGGCCGGGACGTGGGAGCACGGTCGGGCGGGCCCTGCTGGAGAAGTCGGCGGTGCAGATCGTCGACGTCCTCACCGACCCCGAATACTCCTATCTCGACGTCCAGAAGGCGGGCGCGTTCCGCACCTGCCTCGCCGTCCCCCTGCTGCGCGACGGCATGGTGCTCGGAGTGTTCTTCCTGGGTCGACGGCGGGTCGAGCCGTTCGCGCAGCAGCAGATCGATCTTCTGACGGGGTTCGCGGACCAGGCGGTCATCGCTATCGAGAACGCCCGGCTGATGGGCGAGGTGCGCTCGCGCACCGATGCGTTGAGCGAGGCGCTCGCCCGGCAGACGGCGACGAGCCAGGTCCTCGCCGTGATCAACCGCTCGGGCGGCGACCTGGAGACATCCTTTCACGCCCTGCTCGAGAACGCGGTCAGGATCTGTGCCGCCCGGTTCGGCATCCTGTTCCGCTATCGCGACGGCATGTTCCACACCGAAAGCATGTACGATGTGCCGCCGGCCTTCGCCGACTACCTGACCGCCGGACCGTTGACGTTCGGCTGGGGCACGGCGACAGGCCGCGCCGTCATCACCCGCGATGTCGCCCATATCGAGGACTTGACCGCGCTAGGCGAGGAGCACGCCGAGGAGCGCCGGATGCCGATCGAGCTCGGCGGCCTGCGCACGGTCCTCGGCGTCCCCTTGTTGAAAGGCGGCGAACCCATCGGCGTGATCACCATCTTCCGCCAGGAGGCCGAGCCCTTCACAGATGCCCAGATCTCGACCCTGAAGAGCTTCGCCGAGCAGGCGGTGATCGCTATCGAAAACGCCCGGCTGCTGACGGAACTGCAGGCGCGTACCGACGATCTGGCGGAGTCGCTGCGGCAGCAGACCGCGACGGCCGACGTGCTCAAGCTGATCAGCCGGTCCGCGTTCGACCTGAAGACCGTGCTGCAGACCCTGGTGGAGTCGGCGGTGCACCTGTGCGAGGCCGACAAGGGAACCATCACCCGGCAGATCGACGGCGTGCTGTACCGCGCCGAATACTACGGCTTTGCCGCGGACTTCATGGCGTATATGAGCCGCCTGCCCGTGACACCGGACCGGGATACGATCAGCGGGCGCGTGCTGCTTGAAGGCAGGTCGGTGCACATACCAGACGTCCAGTCCGATCCCGAATACAAGCTGGCCGAGGCGTTGCGCATCGATCCGTTCCACACCGCTCTCGGCGTGCCGATGCTGCGGGAAGGCAAGGCAATCGGCGTCCTCACGCTCACGCGAAACGAAGTGAAGCCGTTCACCGAGAAGCAGATCAGCCTCGTGACCACCTTCGCCGACCAGGCCGCGATCGCCATCGAGAACTCGCGCCTGTTCGAGAGCGTGCAACAGTCGGCCCGTGATCTCGCGGCGTCGCTGGAGGAACTGCGCACCGCCCAGGACCGCCTCGTGCAGACCGAGAAGCTGGCATCGCTGGGCCAGCTCACGGCCGGCATCGCCCACGAGATCAAGAACCCGCTCAACTTCGTCAGCAATTTCGGCGCGCTGTCGAGCGACCTGGTGGATGAACTCACGGAACTGCTTGGCGGCGCCGGTCTCGACCCGGCACTGCGGGAGGAGGTGGACGAGATCACCGGGCTGCTGCGGGACAATCTCGACAAGGTGGTGCAGCACGCGCGGCGCGCCGATTCCATCGTCAAGAACATGCTGCTGCATTCGCGCCAGGGCAGCGGCGAGCGGCGGATCGTCGAGATCAACGCCCTGGTGGAGGAGAGCCTGAACCTGGCCTATCACGGGGCCCGCGCCGAGCGGCCCGGGTTCAACGTGAAGATCGAGCGAGCTCTCGATCCGGCGGCCGGCGAGGCCGATCTGCATCCCCAGGAGATCGCCCGCGTCCTTTTGAACCTGATCACCAACGCATTCTACGCCACCAGCAAGCGGCACCTCGCGGAGCCCGTGGGCTACGAGCCGCAGCTGACGGTGACCACCCGCGATCTCGGCGACCGGGTGCTGCTGAGCGTCCGGGACAACGGCACCGGCATTCCCGAGGGCGTGCGGGACAAGATCTTCAATCCCTTCTTCACCACCAAACCTGCCGGCGAAGGTACCGGACTGGGTCTCTCGCTCAGCTATGACATCGTCGTCAAGCAGCATGGCGGCGACCTGACCGTGGACAGCGTCGCCGGTGCGTTCACCGACTTCACGATCGTCCTGCCCCGTCTCGCGTCTGGCACGGCGACAGTGGCGGACCCGCCATGACACCGCTGATCCTTGTCATCGACGACGAGCCCGACATCGAGCCGCTGTTCCGCCAGCAATTTCGGCGGGAGCTCCGCGCCGGTCTCTTCACCATGGCGTTCGCGCCGGATGCCGAGCGGGCGCTTCTTCTCGTGGCCGGTACCATGGGCGTCTCGCTGATCCTGGTCCTGTCCGACATCAACATGCCGGGCATGAGCGGGCTCGACCTCCTGCCCCGGCTGAAGGCGGCCCGACCGGACATTCCCGTGATCATGATTTCGGCCTATGGCGACCTCGAGACCGAGCGGCTGGCGATGGCGGGCGGTGCGCACGCACTCCTCATGAAGCCGATCGATTTCACGTCGCTGAGGGAGGCAATCCGGTCTCGGCTGGAGGCAGCCAGGTGAGCGCCCGGATCCTGTTCGTCGATGACGAGCCGGATATCGAGTCGCTGGTCCGTCAGCGCTTCCGACGTCAGGTGAAATCCGGCGAGATCGACTGTCACTTCGCCCGGGACGGTGTCGAGGCCCTGAGCATGCTGGCCGCGGTGCCCGACATGGACATCGTCATCAGCGACCTCAACATGCCGCGCATGGACGGCCTCTCCCTGCTCGCGAAATTGCAGGAGCGCGAAGAGCGGCCCTCGACCGTCATCGTCTCCGCCTATGGCGACATGACCAACATCCGCACCGCCATGAACCGGGGTGCCTTCGACTTCCTGACCAAGCCCATCGACTTCATCGACCTGCAGGCGACCATCGAAAAGACGCTCCGGCATGTGGAGGGCCTGCGTTCGACGCGCCATCGCCTGGCCGCTGCGGAGCACGCCTACGCCAGCCTCTCGCGCTATTTCTCGCCCAATCTCGTCGACCGGCTCGTCAGGGGCGACCGGGCACTCGACCTCGACACACGGCACCGCGACGTCGCCTGCCTGTTCACCGACATCACCGGCTTCACGACGCTGGTCGAAAGCCAGTCGCCAAGTGTCCTCGGCCCCCTCCTCAACGACTACCTCAACGGCATGGCCGATATCGTTTTCGCGCACGAAGGTACGCTGATGAAGATCCTCGGCGATTCGCTGCATCTGCTGTTCGGCGCACCCGGCGACCAGCCAGACTATGCGCGTAGGGCAGTCGCCTGCGCGCTCGATCTGGACCGGTTCGCGGAGGCGTTTCGCGCCGACCAGGCGGCGCGGGGCATCGCCTTGGGCCGTACGCGCATCGGCATCGATGCGGGCCCGGCGCTCGTGGGGAATTTCGGCGGCGGACGCTTCTTCGACTACACTGCCTATGGCGATCCCATCAACACCGCCGCCAGGCTCGAGGTCGCCAACAAGGTGCTGGGCACGTCGATCTGCGCAAGCGCGGCCGTGGTCGAGGCGGTCGACGGCTTTCACGGTCGGCCGATCGGCGATCTGCTGCTGCGCGGTCGGTCAGAGCCGGTCCGCGCCTTCGAGCCTCTTCCTGTCGGGCCGGGCGAGGAGGATGCGCTGGATGCCTACCGCCTTGCCTTCCGGCTGATGGAGGCGGGCGACGGGGCAGCCGTCTCCGCCTTCGCCGCGATGGTCGGACGGTTTCCGTCGGACGCGCTTCTCACCTTCCACCTCAAGCGGCTGCTCAATGGCGGCAGCGGTGCCATCATCGACCTCAGGTGAGAAACGGCACAACACCAATTTGATCTTCGCGACTATCCGGCGGTTTCGATGTGTTCCTTCAGAATCTCGAGCAACAGGGTCGCGGCAGGTGCCAGGTGGTCAGGGCCGCGGTGCACGATGATCAGCTGCTGTTGCGCCCAGTCGTCGAGTAGCGGGGCTCCTTCGATCTCGTAGATGCCGAGATAGGCGCGCACGGCGCTCAGGCGCATGAACCCGATACCGAACCCGCGTTCGATCATCCGGCGCAACGTCCGGGTGCGGACCAGGTTGAAGGGCAGCGGCTGCCTGCCGCCGGCCTCCTCGATCGCCCGCATGATCAGCGAATAGACCGGCCCCCCTTCGTGCAATGTCATCATCGGGTACTGGCAGGCATCGGCGAAGGCGACGGCCTCGTCCTCCCGCCTTCCGGCAAGCAGCGGATGCCCCCTGGGCGTGACGACCCAGAGCGGGTCCGCCGCGAACGGATCGACCGCGAGATCCTCCGTATCCACCGTGTCGGCGGTGATCGCCAGGTCCGCGGTGCCGTCGCGCACGGCGGCGATCGCCGTGTTGCTGAACCGCTCTTCCAGAATGAGCTGCACCTCCGGGTGCCGGTCGGCAAAGGTCCGAAGGATGTCCGCCAGCGCGCCGCCAAAGGCGGCTGGTGTCGCGGACAGATGGACATCGCCCGCCACGCCCTCGCGGAACGACTCCAGATTGATCGTCAGGTCCTTCGCCTGAAGCAGGATCTTCGCGCCATGATCGGCGAAGACACGGCCCGCCGGCGTCAACTCCACGCCGTGGGCGCGCCGGTGCAGGAGTTGCAGACCGATGCGTTTCTCGAAATCACCGATCCGGCGGCTGATCGCCGAGACCGCAATGTTCTCGGACTGCGCCGCGCGATGCATGCTCCCCTCACGCGCGACGGCGAGAAACAGGCGAAGCGTGGTCAGATCTGGCAGCAGCATCGCCGTGTTCAGAACCGGGTTGCGCGGCGCGGGATGCGCGGCGTGAAGTCACCCATCACACCGGCTCCAGTCGGCGGATCGGCTTTCCGTCCAGATAGGCCATGACGGCTTCCACGCTCTGACCGTAGAACACCTCATAATTGCGATCGGTCACATAGCCAATATGGGGCGTCAGCACCGTATTGGGCAATTGGCGCATCGGGTCGTCCACTGGGAGCGGCTCGCGGTCGAAGACGTCGATGGCCGCGCCGGCGATGCGTCCCTGCTCGAGCGCCTCCCGCAGGGCGGCCTGGTCGACGATCGGCGCGCGTGAGGTGTTCACGAGCAATGCCGATTGTTTCATCATCGATAGTTGGTCCCGACCGATCAGGCCGCGCGACCGGTCGCTCAGCACAAGGTGGATCGTGAGGACGTCCGCCGTCCGGAGCAAATCCCCGAACGCCACCCGGCGAACGCCCACCTCGCGACATCGCTCCTCGGTCAGGTTCTGGCTCCAGGCGATCACCTCCATGTCCAGGGCTTTCGCCACCCCGGCGACCCGGGCGCCGATCTTGCCGAGGCCGATAACGCCCAGCGTCCGCCCGGCGAGCGACCGCCCGACCGTCAGCTGCCAAGCCCCCTCGCGCACGCCGCGATCCTCGACCGGAATATTTCGCGCCAGGGCGAGGATCAGGGCCCAGGTATGCTCGACCGTGGTCAGCCCGACATTCTCCGTCCCGCTGACCACGATGCCACGCTCGGCCGCCGCGGCGAGATCGATCGATCGATTGCGCATGCCCGCCGTGACGATGCAGCGCAGGTTCGGCAGGCGTTCGATCAGCTCCCTCGGGAAGGGCGTCCGCTCGCGCATCAGCACCACGATCTCGAACGGCAGGAGCCGTTCTGCGAGACGGTCCCGCTCCTCGAGATGGTCGCTGAACACCGTGATGTCGGCCTGCTGCATGACGCCGGACCAGTCGGCGGTCGACAGGGCGACCTTCTGGTAGTCGTCGAGTATCGCGACCTGTCGTGGACGCTCTGTATGCTGGTTCGCCACCATTGTTCCGCCCTCAGCCTCCGAGCCACCACGGCATTTCGACGACGCGCTGCAACAAGCCTGGCGGATAGCGAAGCGTGAGTGCTGCCGACAATCCACTCAATGCGAGAAATGCCGCGGCGGTGATCGCCCCGTTCCGGATCAGATGAACCCCGCCTTTCACCGTGGTGAAGGCGAGAATGAACGCCGTCATGCCGATGGGAAAGCCGAGGACCGCGATCGATCCCAAAAGGCCAAGGATCCAGAGTAGGTAGTGGGGTATGGAGCGGGCATCGGCGGCGTGCCCGGCATCCATGTCCGCGAAGGCCGTGTGAGGATGCCTCAAGAGCAGCTGCTGCAACAGAACGGGAAGCAGCAGCAGGACCGTGATGATTGAAATGGCGATCGGAAAGATCATGGCGAGGTAGCGCTGACCCAGCCCATCCAGGAAAACGACCACCGCGAAGGCGATGAAGATAAGTGTCATCGCGACCTGAGGCGGCCAAGTCCTGGACGAATGGAAACGCGCGAGATCGTCGCCGCGAAGTTTTGACGGCTTGAACATGATCGCGGCGACAAGCGAGATGAGCAGCAGGGCAAGAATGACCAGCGCCTGCGGTCGCTCGAAGAAGCTGAGGCCGTAGACCTGGATCGCCCGGTAAGTGCTCTGCTCGATACGCATCGCCAGGAAAAAGCCGATCAGCAGGGCCGGTCGCGACCAACCGAAGCGCTTCATGTAGCAGCCGAGAGTGCCGACCGCGAGCAAGGCCAGCAGGTCGCCCCAATCCCTCGTCGCCTGGAAGGCCGCGAAGAAGATCAAGACCAGCATTACCGGTCCGAGAAGCACGTATGGTACGCGCGTCAACTGACTGATCGGCCCGGCAAGCGCCAGACAGATCCCCGCCCCGATCACGTTTGCCAGCGCCAACGACCAGATCATGGTGTAGGTCAGGTCGAGATCGGTGGTGACCATGGAGACGCCAGGCTGAACGCCGACCGTCACGAAGCCACCGAGCAGGATGGCCATTGAACCCGATCCCGGAATGCCGAACAGCAGGGTCGGGATGAGGGCGCCGCCCTCTTTGGCGTTGTTCGCAGATTCCGGCGCGATCACGCCTCGAATGTCGCCTTCGCCGAACTGATCGCGCTTGCGCGAGGTCTGGATCACATGGCCATAGGCGATCCAGTCGACTACGGAGCCGCCAAGTCCCGGAAGGGCGCCGATGATGCAGCCGATGCTCGAACAGCGAACCATCAGCCACTTGTTGCGCATCGCGTCCTTGAACCCGCGATACCAGCCGCTGCCCATTTTCTGCGTTTCGGCGATCTTACTGTGGCGCCTCAGCAGATCGATGATCTCGGGCATGGCGAACATGCCCAGCCCCATGATGACGATCGGAATGCCGTCATAGAGATAATTCTGCCCGAACGTGATGCGGCCGTCGCCGGTCGCCGGCGCGGCACCGATGACGCCGATCATCAGTCCGATGCCGCACGACGCAAGACCCTTGATCGGATTGCGGCCGGTAAGCAAGCCGATCATCGTCAGACCGAGGATGACGAGCAGAAGCTGCTCGCCGAAGCCGATCGAGAGAATGATGGGCACGGCGACGAAGACCGCGCCGGTGAGTACGACCGCGCCGAAGAGTCCGCCGAACAGCGAGGCAGTGAAGGCGGCTGCCAGCGCCCGCGCGCCCTCCCCTTTCTTCGCCAGGGGGAAACCGTCCATCACCGTCGCCTGTGATCCCGATGTGCCGGGTATGCCCATCAGTACCGCCGGAAACGTATCCGACGTCGTGGTCGGCGCCAGCAGACCGATCATCATGGCGAGGGCGTAGCTCGGCTCCATGCCGAACACGAAGGGGATGAGCAGTGCCAGCCCCGCCGATCCGCCCAATCCCGGCAGCACGCCGACGATCAAGCCGAGGACGGTGCCGCCGAACAGAAAGAGGAAGTGAGTCGGATCCAACAGGTTGAGGAGAGCATCGAACAGCGCTTCCATCGTCTAGCCCGCCACAGGACGCGAGGCGGCGACGCGAGGGTGGCGACTCTCGGACATCAGCGGAAACGATCGCCGCACATCGATAAGCGCCCTCCCCACGACAAGGCGAAGCCGGTCGCGGTCAAGCGGCCGGACGGTGAACGGATTCCTGGTGTCGGCGGACTCGCCACTTCTCTCCAATTTCCCCTCCTCTTTCACCTCTTCAGCGCAGTCGCGCTGCGGGCTTGATTGTTCTTCGGAAGTTCCTGGCCGGCCGGTCGGGCTTGGCTTCACCCTGCCTTCGGGCCGACCCTCCGGCGCTGCCGCCGGCGACCCATTTTCGACCTCGTCTATTCGTCGTCACTAGCGAGCTGAAAGCAGCACCTCCTTCCCCGAGTGGCCATGCGCCCGATCCCGCGAGGAACGCGGCCGGTGTACCCTGATCAGGGCGTCGACCGCGTGCAGCCCGTCGCCCTTCGCACCCACGATGACGGGATTGAGCTCGGCCTCGGCAACCGGGCGACCGGGCAGGTTCGCCAGTTGTGACAGCCTCGACAGCGCATCGGCGACGGCGTCGAGATCTCCCTCGGGCCTGCCGCGGAATCCGCGAAGCACCGCCATGCCGCGTATCGCATCCAGCATCTCGCGCGCGGTCCGCCGATCGACGGGCGCCAGCGCCACGGCGACATCGGCGTAGACCTCCGCGGCAATTCCGCCCATGCCGACGAGCGCGATGGGGCCGACCTCGGGATCGTCGCGATATCCGATGATCAGTTCGGCGAGGCCATGGACCATTTCCTGGACGAGCAGTCCGCCGACTTTCGCGTCGGGTCGACGCTCCCTCACCACCGCGAGGATGTCCGCCGCGGCACTCTCGAGTTCCCTTGCGTCCTTGATGCCGGTACGAACGCCGCCGATCTCGGACTTGTGAGGAATGTCCGGAGAGAGGATTTTCACCACAAGGGGATAGCGGAGATCGACAGTGTCGGACGCTACCGCGATGCGCTGATGATCTACGACCGGAATCCCGAGCCGCTTCGCGATGGCCAGCCCGCCGGCTTCGTCGATGGCGGGTTCGGACAGCATTTCCAGCAGGGTGTCGGCCGACGCTGGCGGCGTCGCAATCCGTTCCCGGGGAGGGCGCCAGTTCAGATAGGCGCGGACCGCCTCCGCGCAGGACTCCGGCGTCCTGAAGCCCGCCATTCCGTGCCCGCCCAGGATCGCCAACGCCTCTTCCGCCTCCGGCACGACGAAGACCGCGATCGGCGTCGGACGGTCGGCGAACGGAAGTATCGGCCGCACCGCGACGTCGGGAAAGTGCCGGGCCGACGATCCGGCAACCACCACCGCGAGGTCACACACCTCGGGCGTCGTGACAGCATCGACCGCGCATTCCAGAACATCAGAACGGACCCCGGCCACCGTCAGGTCGATTATCGGTCCATCGGGCGCACGCAACCCGAACCCGGCGAGGGAGTTCTGCAAGCTGGCCGGCGCCGCGGCGAACTGAACGTCGTGTTCGCCCAGTCGATCGACAACCGTTGCCGCGCCGCCACCGGTCGGTGTCACGACGGCCACTCTTCTTCCGGCCGGCGGCCGGCGGCCGGATAGCATCGGCGCGATCTCGAACAGGCTCTCCAGGACCTGCACCTCGATAATCCCGTGGTCCCGGAAAAAGGCCGAAACGTTGATGGCGGTACCCGCCAGGGCGCCGGTGTGCGAGGCGGCGAGCTGCCGGCCGGCATCCGAACGCCCGAGCCGCAGCGCTACGACCGGCTTGCCGCTGGCATAGGCGCGCCGGGCGGCGGCGCCGATCCTGTCGGCATCGCGCAGCACCTCTAGGAAGAGCAGGATGGTCGTTGTCGCCGGATCATCGACCAGTGCGTCGATCATCTCGCCCACCGAGAGATCCGCCTCGTTGCCCATGGAGACCAGGCGCGAGAAGCCGAGGCGGCGCGGCAGGGCGCGGGTGAGCAAAGCGCCGATGAGCGAACCGCTCTGCGAGACGAGGCCGATCCCGCCTGGCAGCACATCGAGCCCGTCGAAGACCGCCGAGACGGTGAGCGCCAGGCGGCTGTTCAGGTCGAGAAGGCCCATGCTGTTGGGCCCCAGCAGCCGAACGCCGCCGGCCCGCGCCATCTCCACGATCTTCGCCTGCAGCGCGGCGCCCTCCGCTCCGCTGTCGGCGAAACCATCGCTGAAGACGGTGGCGACCGGAACCTGCCGCTCGACGCATTGCCTGACGGCATCCGCCACCGCGGCCGACGGCACCATGATGAAGGCGTGATCGATGGGACCGTCGATCTCCGAAAGATGCCTGTAGGCGCGCTCGCCCAGAACTTCCGGCCGGCCGGGATTGACCGGGTAGACCGCCCCCTCGAACCCGAACCGCCGGAGATAGCGTTGCGGCCGGGACGTGCTCTTGCCGGAATCGCCCGAAGCGCCGATGAGCGCGACACCGCGCGGCGAGAAGATCGCCGAGGACAGCGGCGGTGCGTTCATGACGAAGCAGACCTCGAAGGCCTGGCCGGGCGCTGCGAGAAGCGGCGCTCGAAGATCGCCTCGGCCACGCGGTTCTTCATCATCTCCAGCGAGCCGCCGGCGATCTTCCAGCCGCGCGTGCGCCTGAAGCAGAACTCGACCAGCGAGCTTTCGCTGTATCCCGCCGCTCCCATCACCTGCATGGCGAAATCCGCGGCCGCGAAGCCGGCGACGTTGCACTGGATCTTGGCGATCGCGGTCTCGGTCGCCGACGGAAAGCCGAGATCGGCGTTGGCCGCCGCGCGATAGAGCAGGAGTTGTGCCGCCTGCAGCGCCACCTCCTGCTCCGCGAACCCCCACTGCAGTCCCTGGAATTCGCACAGCGGGCGTCCGAACTGCCGTCGGCTCAGCGCATGTTCCCGCGCCAGGGCCAGACTGCAGCGACCCAGACCCAGGGCACGGGCGGCGTTGCCCAGCCGCTCGACATTGAAACCGTCGATCTGCTTGCGGAACCCGCCCTCCCGCAGGAAGACGCGGTCGGCCGGCACCGGGACTTCGTCCAGACGCATGCGCACCCAGCGCTCGCCCGACAGAAAGCGTTCCGGTTCGGAGTAGCTGACGCCCGGGTCGTCGCGCTCGATCAGGACCGAGCCGATACCGTCGACCCCCGGCCCATAGCGTACATAGGTCAGGAAGACATCCGCCTCTCGGCCGTGCGTGGTGTAGATCTTCTCGCCACTGACCCGCATGCCGTCGCCATCGGGCACGGCCGCCGTCTGGAGGTCGGTGACCGCCGAGCCCGCCTCGGGCTCGGTCATGGCAACGGTGAAGATGATCTCGCCTTTCAACAGGGGGTCGAGAAAGCGCCGCTTCTGCGCCTCGCTCCCGAACGCGGAGAGCAGCCGTATCGGTCCGAAATTGCCGACCTGCACGACATCGGCGCTTTTCGGGCAGACCATGCTGATCGCCTCGATGGTGAGGACGGCCTGCAGCAGCGTGCCGCCCTGCCCGCCATCCGCCGCCGGAATGGTCAATCCCAAGAGCCCCTCGGCCGCCAGGCGGCGCGCGATGTCGCGCGGATACTCATCGGAATGCGCCCGCCGCAGCGCCCCCTCGGCGAGTTCGGACGCCGCGAACTCCCTCACGCCCTCGACGAGGCGCCGGTCGGTATCGCTCAGGGAAAAATCCATGCCGGCCTTCTCCGTGGATGTAGCGCGAGACAGGTGGGCGGCGCATCGGTCATTCCGCGCTCCGGTCGTCTGCGGGTGCAGGTGCGGCGCGTCGCTGATAAATCCCGAACGCGATCGGCGCGAGAATGACGATGACCATCAGTCGAACGACATGGTGGAACGCGACGAATGCCGGCTCCAGCTGCATGGCGATGGCGATCATCGACATTTCCGAGAGCCCCCCCGGCATCAGCGCGAGTATGAGTACCGGGAACGGCACGTCGGTGATCTGGAACAGCACCAGGGCGAACAGGAAGGAGATGCAGATCATCTGAGCGCCAAGGATCAGCCCGATGGCGGGAATGCGCCAGATCCGTCTCAGGTCGACGCCGACGAAGCGGGCACCGACGAACGCCCCGATAACGATCTGGGCGCCGGCGATCACCAGGCCAGGCGGCCGTGCATCGGTGAAGCCAAGAAGATGCACGAGCGCGCTGATCATCAGTGGCCCGAGAAGGTATTCCGCCTTCAATCGCATCCATCTGGCCGGAAAGACCCCGAGCGCGCAGGCGCAAAGGATCAGCGCATCTTGCCATTCCATCCTGCCATGATCGCCCGTGCGATCGACGGACGATGCATCGTAGAGCTCGAACAACTGGAACATCAGCGGTATCGAGACGACCACGAGCACGGTTCGAACGGAGTGACTGAGCGCGATGACCCGCTCGTCCGCGCCATAGGCGTGCCCCATCATGGTCATCGCGGCATGGCTGCCAGGGCTCGCGGAGAAGAACGTCGTAACGTAATCGTACCGGCCGATACGCCGGAGCGTCAGCACGCACAGAACCATCGCCGTGATGGCATAGAGCGCGGCACCGCCCAGCGTGATGAACCAGTTGCCGACATCCTGGATCATCTCCGGCCGGAAGGTGCTTCCAAGCAGGATGCCCAGAACGATGCTCATGCTCATGCGCAGCTTTCGCGGCACGCCGAGTTGCACTCCGGCCAGCGATGCCGTCGTGGTGACGATCACGGAACCCAGCATCCAGGGCAGAGGCAGGGCGAGCATGGCCGCCACCCACCCGCCAGCGGATCCGAGAACAAGTGCCGTCACCAGCAGGCGAAGCCGGGCCAAATGATCCGCGAGTGTCATTGCAAGGGCCACCCATGGGCGTACCGGGCCGCTCGGCAGCCTTTATTTCGATGATCCGTGCGGTTTCGCCGATCATCGCACACCGCTGCGCCATTCCTGCGAAGTCAGTGCCATCACGCCGGCTGAGACGGCCAGCGGCGCGCATGCTCCTCGGCTTTCGGCCTGGGCAGAGGCGAGGAGCGACCGGTGCGGGTGCCGACATAGAGGAATCCCACGATCTCGTCCGTCGGCTGCAACCCCAGCTCCTCTTTCACCTGCGGGTCATAGGCCGCATCGCCGGTCTTCCACATTGCCGCGAAGCCGAAGGCCTGCACCGCCAGCATGATGTTCTGAGCGGCCGCGCCGGCCGACAGCAACTGCTCGACATGCGGGATCTTGGTGTCTTCCTTGATCGTCGCCGCGACGACGATGATCATGGGCGCACGCAGCGCCTTCTTGCGTTCGACGTCGAGCAACTCCTCGGTCGTATCGGGGCGTCGGCGCAAGAGCGACTCGCCAAGGATGCGCCCGAATTCCTCCCGCCCCTCGCCTTCGATGACGAGAAACTCCCAAGGCCGCAGCCGTCCATGGTCGGGCGCCCGGACGGCGCTGGAAAGGATGCCTTCGAGCGCGACGCGCCCGGGCGCCGGCTCGACCAGCTTCAGGGCCGATTCACGTGTGAGCAGTAGTTCGAGCGCATCCAAGACGAAATCCTCGTTGTCCATCGGTCGCCCGCCGGAGGGGGGATCGTCGGACGATCCCCAACCCCCGGAGGCAAGACTGTCAGTCATCGGTCTCTTCCCTCCGTTAGAGAAGCCGTTCGCCGCATCGCGTAGCGGTGCGGGTCACGACAACCCGCAGCGGGCGTAGAACTTCACCGGGTTTTCCCAGAAGAGCTTTCGCTTGCGCTCCTCCGGCATGGACCAGCCGAGGACGAGGTCGACGGACTCCGGGAAATGGCTTTCGCCATGCGGATAGTCGGAGGCGTACATCAGGACGTCGTCACCGACATAGTCCATGACGAAGCTGGTCATCTTCTCGCCTTCCGGGATCTCGATGCTCTGGAAGTAGCGCCCGCTCTTCACGTACTCCGAAGGCTTGTGCTTCAGGTCCGGCAAGGCCGACTTGATGGTTTCCGCGTGTTCGTCCAGCCGCTCGATCCAGAACGGCAGCCAGCCATGGCCGGCCTCCAGCGTGCCGATCCGCAGTTTCGGGAAGCGATCCATGACGCCGCTGCCGAGCAGCGCGGCCATGTTCCGCATGCCGCACCACGGGTGCGCGGCCGAGCGCTGCAGCCAGAGGTTGCCCCAGGTGTCCTCGCCGCCAGGCGCGTAGGGCGGCATGACGGTGAAGGTGTGCAGGGTGACGCTGAGGTCGTATTCCTGAGCCGCGGCCCAGATGGGCTCCAGGTCAGGGTGATCGAGCGGCACGCCGACCGGGGCATAGACCAGGACACCCCACGCCCAGCGTGACTTGCCCCAGCGCTCGATCTCTTTCAGGCTTCCCTCGATGTCGCGGGCGCTGGCCAGGATCACGCCGCCAAGACGGTCGGGATAGGCCCCGCAATAGTCCTCGTGCCATTGGTGATAGGCGCGGTACATGGCCATTTCCATCGCCACGTCGCCGAGCGTCCAGGTGCCGAACCAGCCCGACGGCAGCATGAGGTTCGCGTCGACGCCCTCGAGATCCATGTCGGCGATCCGCTCGGACGGATCGTCATCGACCTTGGGCGACGGGTCGCGCTTGTGCGCCCCGGTGAAGCCCGCCATGTAGGTGCTGGACTGCTCCTGCGGCTCGGCCAGGCCGAGCCGGCGGGGGTATTTGCGCGCACCGCGCGTGTAGGTGACATGACCCGTGCGCTTGTGGGCGGAGCGATAAGGCTCCCACTCCTTCAACCGCTCCTTCTCCTCGGCGGAGAGGTAGCGTTCGATGATATCGACATAGGGCCCACAGTGAGAGTCCGTGTCGAATATCTTGAATCCATCCCGTGCCATTTGTTCTTCGCTCCTTTGTGCCTAAAACGTCCTGAACACTTCACCCACTCCTTCTTCATCGAGTGGGCGAATACCTATCGAGTAGAGCCTGACTGGAAGTATTTCGCTTCCAGCTCCTGCTGCTTCTCGAATCCCTCGCGGTGTCCCTCGATGAGCGGATTGGGGTATGGGTGCTTCTCGGCCCAGGCCTCGAACGCGCGCCACGCGTCGAACCCGTCCGACCAGTATTTCGATGCGAAGTCCCAGGCCGCCGACCAGATCACCCGGTGCATGAAGGACGCGTACCAGGCGATGTTCACGCCAAGCTCCAGATGTTCCTCCGGGCTGAGATAGGCGGGCAGCCTGCCCTTCATGAAGGAGAAGGGACCGGGGACCGCCTTGCGCGCCGTCCTGATCTCGTCGACGCTGTGGGGTGCTTCCATCTGCACCCAGTCGACGCCGGCCCGCTCCCGATAGGCTTGCAGGCGCTCCAGGCATGCCTCGAAGCCGCCATTGTCGGCATCGCGGGCGTAGCATTGCGCCATGATGACGAAGTCGGGATCGAGTTCGTCCCGCATGTCGACAGCGGCCCGATAGCGGGCGACGGCGTGCTCTATCGGCACCACCTCGATCCCGTCGATCTGCGTCTTGCGCTTGCCCTCGATCGGCTGATCGTCGATCCGCACGCCGGCTAGCCCGGCGCGGATGCATTCGCGCACCAGCCGGCGCACGGCCATGATGCCGCCGTGGCCGGTATCGCCGTCGAGAATGATGGGGAAATCGACGCCATCGGCGATCCAGCCGGCGATCTGCACGCATTCGGTCATCGACGCGGTGCCGACGTCGGCGAGGCCGGTATAGGAGCCCACGACGCCGGACGTGCCGACGAAACCGGCTTCGCAGCCCGCCCGTTCCATCAATCTCCCGATGGCCACGCTCGGCACATGCATGACCGAGAGCACGCGATCGTCGCGTTGCAGCAAGGCTCGCAGCCGCTGGGATTTCGTTGTCGAGGCGTGACCGGGCATAAGTGTTCCCTCTCGCTCGCACGATTATTCGTGAGCGCTACCAGACTTGACCGCCGCCAAGGCGGCGAATGAGGAGTGAAGGGCCGGCCGGATCTACCGGGTCAGGAAGCCCCGGCCGGCCCCAGGATCAGGCTACTCGTCGCAGGCCGTGTCCGCGTCGAAGCCCGTGTTGAGGAACTCGTCGATCCAGGCACAGACCTCAGGCGAGATCTGCGTCGACGCCACCAGCGAGCGCTGGGCCGCCTGGCCGAGATTCATGTCGTACCCGCCGAGTTCAGCTTCCATCGCCGCGTGGAACTCGGGATCCGCCATCATGTCGCGGATCGCCTGCCTGTAGGCCTCGACGACCTCCGGTGCGGTCGAGGGATGCAGGGCAACCGCCTTGGAATTCATGATGGCGGTGGAGAACATCGAGTACCAGGCCTCGTACTGGATCCCCGACAGCGGCTCGCCGTAGTAGGACTCGTAGACCTCGAGGAACGTCGGCAGGTCTGGCGCGACCGGATCGCGGACGATCTCGCCGGCCTCGTTCTCGATACCCATGGTGAACAGCGGGGTCATGTGGTCGATCTCGCTACCGGCGGCGAGCCAGCCAGCCGCCGTGTCGTACATCAGATCGAACTCATGCCGCATGAAGCCCTGGCGCGATTCGCCACGGGTCAGCCCCCAGACCGGCTGCGCGTTCACCCCCAAGGCGTCCCAGGCCATCATCACCCGCAGCTCGGCCGAGGTCGGCGTCTGCGCGCCGTAGAGATACGGCCCCTCACCCTCGATCAGCATGCCGATGTCCTCGGGACCCGATAGGCCGAGATCATCCTGCGCGTAGACGAAGGTACCCTGCGGAATGCCCATCAGGGCGACGAACTCGGGCAGCACGTAGTCGACAGCCTCGGCGCCGAACAGATAGTTGGTCTGCGACCCCGTGGTCATGGTGATCAGCATGTGCCCGTTCGGGCCGGAGTTCTCCCAGAAGTAGTTGATTCCGGGGATCGTGCCGCCGCCGGGAATGTTGTTGACCACGATGGTCGGATTGCCCGGCAGATACTGCTCGAACCAGGGCAGGAGAATTCGCGTCGTCGTGTCCGTTCCGCCACCGGGTGAGGATGGAACGACCCATTCGATCGTCTCGCCCTCGAATGAAACCTGGGCCAGGCTATCACTCGCGCCCGCCACCACGAAAATGGCCAGCCCGGCGGCGATGGCCATCCCACTCGTCGACATCCGCCCCAAAGTCGCTCCTCCTCGATCAAGCATTGCTTCCTCCCGTTATCGTTGTCGTTGATGCCCCGGCCCGATTGGCCGGCGCCCACAAACCGCACCCATCGCGGTCATGCCCTCTCCTCGCTCCCGCGAGATGCCTTGCCTTCAAAGATCTAGTACCAGTCGTGCCCCCTGTGCGCGCGAGACGCAGATCATCATGAACGATCGCCTGAACTCCGGGTCGTCGAGCCCGAGCGAGTCCCGGTGGTCGGGGCAGCCGTCCAGGACCCGCACGGCGCAGCTGCCGCAGGTGCCTTCCTCGCACGAACTCTCGACGTCGTGCCCGGCCTGCCGCAGGACCTCGAGAACGGATTTCGACGGCGGAACGGTGTAGACCTCCCCGCTTTGGGCGAGTTCGATCTCGAATGCCCGGTCATCCGCAGGGTCGTCCCCGGCCGACACCGCCACCGGCGAGAACCGCTCGAAATGGACCGTGCCCGCGTGCCAATGGGCCGATGCCTGGCGAACCGACTGCAGCATCGCCTCAGGACCGCAACAGTAGAGGTGCTGCCCCGGCAGCTGTCGCGCGAGCAGCTCGTCGAAAGGAATGAGCTCCCGGTTACCCTCTCCGCTGAAATGGAAGGTGCAGCGCTCCGGCCACCGGCGCGCGAGGTCGCAACGGAAGGCCATCTGCGCCGGACCGCGCGCGCCATAGACCAGGGACCATGGCTGGCCACGGCGTTCACTCTCGAAGATCATCGACCGGATCGGTGTGATGCCGATGCCGCCGGCGATGAAGAGGTTGCGCTCGGCTTCCGGGCGGAGCGGAAATGTATTTCTCGGACGACTGATCTGAAGCCGGCTGCCCGGCCGGACGGTCCGATCGAGCTGCTGCGAGCCGCCCCGACCCGCGGGCTCGATCTGCACGGCAAGTGCATACCGGCCCCACTCGCCGGGATCGCTGCTGATCGAATACTGACGAACGAGGTTGGAGCCGAGATGCACATCGACGTGGGCGCCGGCGCCGAACGCCGGAAGGTCCTTGTCTTCGTGCGCGATGAGTGTGAGACCGATCACCCTGTCCGCAAGGCGATCGACGCGCGTCACACACACCTCAATACGATCCTGGTTCATCCCATCGCCCGTTTTTGCCTTTCCAGCCCGCGGAACACCCATGTCCAGGGGACTGGCGGCTCTTGGGACGTCCGCCGGGGGCGTTGCCCTCGACCTGCCGTCCTGTCTGTCTGGAAACGATGCTATGCAGTCGACGGCGTCTCGAATATCGCCGATCGGCGAAGGAGGCGTTCTCAAAACCGAAACATTCAGGCGAGAGATCTCCGCGAGCCCCTGCGAATATTCGGGTATTTGGTTGACGTCGCTTGACGTGGTGTAGCTGGTATCGCAGTGGTCATCGGCGTCCAGAGCCGGGTGGACACCAGCCACGCCATACCGCTTCCGGCAAGCCAGCCCAGCACGCAGGACGCTCCGCCCAGAACGCCAGCCCTCGCTCGCAACAGAGCGTGCAGAATTTGACGCCGTTCGTCAGGGATTATTCGCATGACCGGCAGGCTGCGCTCCGTTCGAGGCCAAGGAACAGGCCTGAATTGGCCCTGCAGGACTGGCAATTTGGCCGCCTCGAGCGCTTCCAAGAGGCGATGCCTTAGCGCTTAAGGACGCCGAACAGTCCAGGCGGCAGCAGTGGCGGGAAGGCAACGCTGTCGTCTTCGAGCGCTAGCGCCGCCAGCCCGACACCGGAATCTCCCAGCATCAGGCTTGGTGTCCATCCCTGCCCCGGCAAGCCGGAGCGCACACCGCTGCGGACAAGTCGCTCCTTCGCCTTGGCGATGACATCGGAATCGCCGTGGCCCAGCAAACGTCGACAGGCAATGAGACCCCACACGCCGTGGCACAGGCTGTCATTTCCCATCCCCCGTTCCAGTTGCGAGGCCAGTCCGCGCGACGCGCGACCGGCCCGGACCACGCAGCGACCCCGAAGGTCAGCCAGTTCTGATGGAAGCAACTGCGCGGCGATCCGGTGCGCCAGCGCACCGCCGCCGGCGCCGTGACACCAAAGGGCGGGATAGCCGGAGTGCCCGGGTCGGCGATCGGCCCAGGAACCTTCTGTTTCGTCGAAATGGCGCTCCTCGAAGGCGAGCGCACCGATTGCGGTACGCAGCGCCATCGCGTCTCCGGTTGCCTGATGATAGGCAAGCAGCGCCGCCGCAATTCCCGAAGCACCGTGGGACAGGCCGCAAAGGCCCGGCCCGTCACCGGCACCGCCCAACGGCCAGGCGCACATGTCGCCGTCCCACCGTGCCGCATCGACCAACGCGTGCGCGTGCTGCGACGCGGCATGGGACACCGCGGCGTCGCCCGGCCGAGCGTCCAGATGCGCCATGCAGGCAGCCAGCGCGCTGGCCGCGCCCTGCAGGAGATCAAGCGCCGATCCGTCGGGCGGGGACAGCAGCGCCTGGCGCATCAGAGCCTCACCTTCGCGGCGCAACCGGTCCGATCCGATCAGGTCCGCAACATGCGTCGTCGCCCAGGCGATACCGGTCCAGCCCAGATAGAAGGAGCCGCGGTTGGCTGGCGGAACTGCCGACAGGTGATCGCGCGCAGTCTTCAGGGCGCCGCGTGAGAGATCGGCGAAAACGTCGTCGCCCATGCGGCGATGCAGCGTGGCCAGGAAAAGAGCGATACCGGCCAGCCCATCGTAGAGCCCCGGACCGAGCGTCACAGCCGAGACACGCCAGCCGTCGGTCGAAGTGGTTCCGTGGCCCATCCAGCCGCAGCGGCCATCGCTGAGCCGGATGGACCGTCGGGCAATCCTCCAGCCGATCTCCACCGCGAGATCGGAACCGCTCACCATACCCAATCCTCCGGACCGCCGCGGCGGTCGACATGAAGGCAGTTGCGGTGCGCGCGTTCTGGGTCGAGGCCGGCGAGGCGGAACGCGCTGGCGAGAGTGGAGTCGAACGCGTCTTGGCCATCACGCGCCTCCAGCGCATCGGCCAGCAGACGGGCGCGTTCCTGTCCGAAGGAAGCGCCGCTCGCCGGATCCTCGGCATAGCCGAGCCCAGGGCCGAGCTGCCAAGTGAACATCGGCACCTCGTCGCGAAGCGATGAAGCGAAGGCGTCATGGAGTGCCCTCAGCGGGCGCTCGGCCGCAGCCTGGTCGCGCCGGTCGATGTAGAGTACGACGCTGTCGCGGCGGTCATCCTGTCCTGATCCAGTCAGGCGCTTTGCCAGGAAGGGAATCGCGCTTCGCCCCAGCGCCGCGGTGAAGCCTTCGAGCAGGGCGGGCGCGATATCGATCGGCGCGTTCCAATAGAAGCGAAGGTCCGTGCCAGGCCGGAAGGGGCGTGGTCGGGGTCCGCCCGTGATTCGGTGATAGGCAGCCTGCGCGCCCCATTGCGTCCGGCAATCGACCCGACGAACCAGATCGCCCGGCTTCAGGCGACGCGCCTGCGAAGCGGTGCCGACAAAGGCCCCGGGATGAAGACGGAGGCGTACACCGTCGACGAGCACAACAACCGACCCGTCCGCCAATGCGGTGTCAACGGTGAAGGTCCGCGTTTCGATTCTGTCCGGGCCGGGCGAATCCGGCACGGCCGTCGCCGGCAGTGCAACGGGATCCTTTGCTACCGGAGGCCCCGGCGGGCGGGCGTAGGCGAACTGGTAAAGGTCGAGCTCCAACTGAGCCCTGAAGAGCGGCTCTTCACCGCGCAAAGCCGCCTGCGAGACGGCGATGTCGTCATCGACACGACGCTCGACTCCGAAGAAACTGTACCCGTCAGGCGGCGCCAGGACCACGTTCGCCGCCAGGTGGTTGAGCTCGGTTCCCTTCATGCCGGCCACTCGCCGACAAGCGTCCGCAGGCCGTCGGCCGGGCGGGCCAGCAGGTTGAGGGCGATCTGGGTCAGCCGGATCATGGCCTGGGTCGGCCGCTGGGCGCCGCGCCCCAGCGCCAGGACAAACTGGGCGATGGCGAGTGCCGTGGCACGCCCCAGGCCACTGGCGCTGATCGCCTCCATCGCCTTGCCGGACGCTTGCGCGCGGTAGCCGTCAAGCAGTACTGCCGTCATCTCCCTTGCGCTTGACAGACAATCGCTGAGCGGCCGCTCGTCGTCCCTCAGTATGTGCGCATAGATGGCTTCGGACAGCAGGTAGCCGGCAGCCATCCCCAGATCCCACCTCGGATCACCGAGCCCGCCAAGCTCCCAGTCAATCAGCCTGATCGCACCATCGGCGCCAACCATGACGTTGCTGGGCTTAATGTCGCCGTGAATGATCGCATCACCGCGCCAGCTGTCCGCGAGCCAGTCGAAGCCCTCGCGGATTGCCCGGTCACGGGCGAGCACCGCCAGCGCGACAGGCGAGGACGCGCCCATTTCGCGCCAACCCTCGGGACGGGCAAGCACAGGAAGGTCCGATACAGGAAGTTCAGCCCCGGCATTGATCCGATGAAGCCTGGCAAGCGTCGCACCAAGTTGCCGGAAATGGTGCGCAGGGTCGCCCTCCCCGAGTCCGAGGTGACGCCCCTCGACCAGTTCGTAGACCAGGGCGGCACAGCGGGAATCGACGGCCAGCAGAGCTGGCAAGCCTTCAAGTCCGGCACCGGACAGGTGACCGGTGACGGCAGCCTCGCCATGGATCTTGGCGATCGTTGCCGCACCGATATGCCTGGGTTGTTTGATGAAGAAGCCGCCCCCTTGCGCCCGGCAGACGCGGAAGGTCACGTTACGGCTGGTGAGTTCGAGGATGCGCAGACCCGGATGGAGCGCCTCACCGAGCGTGATGAGGCCAAGCTCCTCCAGCAGGTAGGGCAGCTCCGGTGCGCTGAGCGGCTCGATCGCACTGGGAGTCGTCCGGCATTCAATC
>JAVKFF010000233.1:0-5123 GCA_040226215.1 Azospirillaceae bacterium | reverse complement strand
ACAAGCTGGTTGTCGGGGGTGACGATGGCCAGCCCCGCGGTCCCGACCCGGGTGACGTTGGCATTGATCTCCGGCCCCCGCGCCGCTGCGGTGAAGCCGGTGGCGCTGGCCGTCGAGACCAGGAAGATGCGGATATAGTCGCGCTGCGCCTCGCCGTCGGGGACCTGCTCGATGTCCCAGGCGGAATAGGACAACTCCGTCATCAGCAGACGCACGGAGTCATTGTCCGCCACGTCGCGCAGCGACCGCGCCTGGGTCTGGACCCACTCGCGGATCGCCGCTGCCCGGGTATCCGCAATGATCCCCAGCCGGGTCTGCCAGGCCCGCAGGTCGCGGCTGCGCTCGGAGTCCACGAACCCGATGACCAGCGCCACGCCGACGACGGCGACCAGGGCCAGCAGGATACCGGCGGCAATCACGAAAACGCGCGTCTTGCGCCCCTGCGCCACGTCCTCGTCCTGCGGCAGACCGCCAGCCGGTGCCGCGCCGCCAGCGCCCGCCATCGCCGCTGCATTCGCCTGTGCTGCTGACTCCGCCTGTGCTGCCGACTCCGCCTGTGCTGAACCTGCCTCGGTCATTGGACCCGCCATTCCTGCCCCGCCGCATCCCCGGAGTCCCGGCATCGGTCATCGATCGTCAAGGTTTTGTCGCTACCCTGGTGCGATCGACCGGCACCATAAAGCGCCAGCCGGCTCCCTGCCAGTTCCGCGCCAGCTGTGACGGCGGTCACCAACGACCCGGATCGGCGGCATTATGATTGGCGTTCCACCCAGGTTTGTCCCATTCTGGCACTGACCGCTCACCCGGCCGTCAGGCCCAGGACAGCATCATCCAAGACCATGCACGCTGCCACGCCAAATTTCCTGTCGCGCCCGCGCATCCTCGGCCTGGTCCTCGTCGCGCTGGTGGCATGGCTTGGGGGCGGCCAGCTGCTGGTCCGCCAGGGCGGCGCACTCGCAGCAACCCCGGCAGTGGACAGCTTCTTTCATACCCGGGAGTTCCGCAGGGACAATCTCAAGCCCTTTCCGAAATGGACTTCGGCGCTGGAGCGCTATTTCAAGGAGCGTGGCAAGACGGCCGGCGATTGCAAGGACAAGACCTTCAACAGCTGCCACTGGCGCGAATGGCAGACGCTGCTGTCATCGCTGAAGGGAAAGAAGAGCCTGGCGCAGCTGCGCGGCGTAAATGCCTTCTTCAACCAGCGGCCCTACATCACCGACCCGATCAACTGGGGCCTTGAGGACTACTGGGCGGCGCCCGGCCAGTTCCTCACCAAGGATGGCGATTGCGAGGATTATGCGATCTCGAAATACCTGTCCCTGCGGGCCCTGGGCTGGACGCCGGAGGATCTGCGCCTCGTGGTCCTGCAGGACCTGAACCTGCGGATTCCGCATGCGATCCTGATCGTCCGATTCGGCGACCGCTACCTGATCCTGGACAACCAGATCGAGCAGGTCGTCGACCAGTCCGCCATCCGCCACTACAAGCCGATCTATTCCCTGAACGAATCCGCCTGGTGGCTGCATCGCTGAGGGCCATTTGCCCGTATCCTGCACGCTGTTGTTCGATTGGCGGATTGGCATGGCGGCGCGGAAGCCGCACTAATCCTGCCATAATGGCGGCGCGACCGGGTGGATGAACCACGACCGGGGCGATTGCGACGCGCTGACCGCTGCGGACCGGTGAATACAGTACCATGCGGCAAGGCATTCTGGTTCTGGCGAAAGACCCGAGCATCCTGCTCGGCCTGCTGCGTGCCGCGGACCTGCTGGTGATCCTGGTCGTCGGCGTGGCGGCCTACCAGTTCCGGCACGACGAATGGGCGATGCCGACCCAGTACTGGGTCGGCGTGGCGCTCGCCTGCATCCTCACGGCGCAGATCTTCCATATCGGCGGCATCTACCGGTACGAGAATTTTCGCCGCCTGAGCCGCAACATGGCCCGGCTGGCGCCCTTGTGGGTGGCGGTCGGGGTCGGGCTGGCCGCAGCGGCCTTCTTCTCCAAAACCTCGGAGGATTTCTCCCGGCTCTGGGCCGGCACCTGGTTCGTCAGTACCTATTGCGCGTTCTTCGTCGTCCGCATGCCCGTGGCCATCCTGTTCTACATCTGGCGCCGCCGCGGCTATCTGGCGCGCAACACCGTCATCGTCGGCGCCAACGAGAATGCGCGCCGCCTGATCAGCCACCTGGAACGCACACAGGATCACGGGCTGAAGGTGCTGGGGATGTTCGACGACCGGGTGACCCGGGTGCCGCGCGGCATCGAGCATGTGCCCCTTCTGGGCACTGTCGAGGACCTGATGCACTACCTCCGGCGCAACACGGTGGACCAGATCATAATCACCCTGCCCTGGAATGCAGAGGAGCGGCTGATGAGCCTGATGGAGAAGCTGCGCACCGCGCCGACGGACATCACGCTGGCGCCGGACCATGTCGCCTATCGGCTGATCGACCGCAGGGTCCATCAGTTCGCGGGCCTGCCGATGATCACGGTCGCCGAGCGGCCGCTCGGCGGCTGGAGCTATTTCGTGAAGGCGCTGGAGGACCGGATCCTGGCAGCGGTCGCCATGATCCTGTTCGCCCCCGTCATGCTGATCATCTCGATCCTGATCCGCATGGACAGTCCCGGCCCGGCCCTGTTCCGTCAGCCGCGCTACGGTTTCAACAACAACATCTTCAGCGTCTACAAGTTCAGGACGATGTATCAGGGGCCGCCGCCGGACCGGCTCTCCCCGGCAGCCGCGGACCCGGCGCCCGAGAGCATTGGCGGCGTCGCCCAGGCCCAGCGCAACGACCCCCGCGTGACCCGCATCGGCCGCTTCCTGCGCCGCACCAGCCTCGACGAGCTCCCGCAGATCTTCAACGTGCTGCGCGGCGAGATGTCGATGGTCGGGCCGCGGCCCCATGCCATCGCGCATAATGAGGAGTTCGCGAAGATCATCGACCAGTACATGGGCCGCCATCGGGTCAAGCCGGGGATCACCGGCTGGGCACAGATCCACGGCCTGCGCGGGGAGACCGATACGCCCGAAAAAATGGAACGGCGTGTGCAGGCGGACCTGTACTACATCGAGAACTGGTCGATATGGCTGGACATGCGCATTCTTTTCCGCACCCTCTTTGTCGGCTTCGTGAACGAGAACGCCTATTGAGGTCGTTCGGGTCGGGCCGAACGGGACGCCGTGGCCGGAACGTCGCGCTCCGGGCAATGGCAGCGGGGAACAGTGCATGCATCCACGAGAGATCCGTCAGGACCCGTTCTTCCACGACTTCTTCTCCCGCATTCCCCGGGACTCCTGGTCCGCCTATACCGAGGAGCAGCTTTTCGAGATAAAGCGCGCGTTCGGCGCACGCTACCGCGGGGCCCATATCGTGGACCTGCGGGTCTCGCTGCCGATCCCCTGGCGGCGCATGTACATGGTCCTGCTGGTCGGCGGCGAAAAGCGCTCCCGCAACAGGCGCGTGTACGACCGGCGCAGCCAGCCGCTGGTCACGTTCGGCAACCTGCTGTTCGGGACGTTCTTTTTCGGTCTGCTCCTGCTTTCCGTTCTCGGCATCCTCTACATGCTGAAATCCTGGATCGGGATCGACCTGATGCCGGGCGCCTCGCTGGGGTTGTGGGACGAATTCTCCGCCACCGTGCGGGAGACGGTCCGTTGAGCGGCCGCTGACCCATGCGCCTGCTGCCGTTCATAGGCCTTCTTCTCGCCATCGCGCTGGCACCTCTGCCGCTGGGCAGCAACCGGCCGGGGCCGTGGAGCCTGCTGGCCATCTGGATCGGCCTGATGCTGATGGCCTGGGGCTTCTCGATGTGGCGGGACTGGACCCAGTTGCATGTCCGCCTGCCCTACTGGAAGCCGCCCGCCCTGGCCTTCGCTGCGGTCCTTGCCTGGGGACTGGTCCAGGCGATGCCCTGGACACCGGGTTTCCTGCACCACTGGATGTGGGCAGGGGCGATCGATGCCTCGGGCGGGCGCGCCTCCGGCGCGATCAGCGCCGTGCCGCTGGAGACGCTCACCGGGGTGACCCGGCTTGCGACCTATGGCGGCGCATTCTTCCTGGCCATGCAGTTCTGTCGCGAGCGGGCGAACGCCCAGCGCCTGGTGACGGTGATCATCCTCAGCGCGCTGGCCTATGCGGTCTATGGCCTGGCGGTCAACTTCTCGGGCAACGGGTCGATCCTGTGGTACCAGAAATGGGCCTATCCGGAGTCGCTCACCTCGACCTTCGTCAACCGCAACAGTTTCGCGACCTTCTGCGGCATCGCGATGGTCACGCTGGTGGCCAGCCTGATGTCGGAATTGCGCGGCCCCTACGCGCATGACCGGCCGGACGATCATTCCCGCGACCGGCGCATGGCAAAGCTTGCCGTCCTTCTGGCCATCCTGCTGGTCCTGTTCACCGCCCTTCTGCTGTCGCGGTCGCGCGCCGGGCTGGCAGCAAGCCTGATCGGCATCACGGTGGTCCTGGTCCTGCACTACCGCCTGGGGGCCAGGGGCGGCGGCATCGGGCTGCCGGCCGGCGGCCGTCTCTGGCCGCTGGCCATCGGTGCCGCGATGCTGGTGATCCTGCTGATCAGCGGGGGGGCCGTCATCGACCGCCTGGGAGAGGATCGGGGCATGGCCGCCGGGCGGGCGGAGATCTGGGAACGCAGCGTGGTGGCGCTGGCCGACGCGCCGCTTCGCGGCCACGGCCTGGGGACCTATGAATCGATCTTCTTCGCCTATCAGGACGAACCGCACATCTTCATCCGCCAGGTCGACAAGGCCCACGACACCTACCTGGAGCTTTTCGTCGAGCTCGGCCTGCCTTTCGGGCTGCTGCTGATCGCGGTGCCCGGCTGGCTGAGCTGGCGCATCCTGCGCGGCACGGCGGCCGGGCTGGGCGGGCGCTACGGCACCGCAGCCTTGGGCAGCACAGCGGTGCTGGGCATTCACAGCGCCGTGGATTTCAGTGCCCAGATTCCGGCCATTGCCCTGGTCTGGGTGACCCTTCTGGGTGCCGGCTTCGCCCAGACCCTGCCGTCCGGCGTGTCGGCCATGGTGTTCGTGCGGCAGTCGGACTCGCTGCACCAGGGGGGCGAGGGCCGAGGGGAGCGGCAGGGCTAGCGCGACGCCTCCCAGG
>JAVKFF010000232.1:0-15681 GCA_040226215.1 Azospirillaceae bacterium | reverse complement strand
GCCGCTGGCCTAGAAAATCGCCTCCGCCAGCACCACCACCTGCACCGCGAGATACTTGTTGTACTCCGAGAACAGCAGGCTCGCCGTGCCGGGCCAGGACCACCATTCGTCCATGCGGACCCGGTCGCTGTCCACCGGGTGGGGCACGATGGCGAGGCCGTCGAGGTAGCGCCGGAACTGGCTCAGCGCGCGCGGCATGTGATAGGCCGAGGTGACGAGGCGGATCGAGGCGATGCCCTCGTCGGCGACCCAGTCGGCCGTCTCCACGGCGTTGCCGGCGGTCGTCGTGGCCAGCCGGCCGAGGGTCACCGCGGCGGCCGCCGACGGCGAGATGCCGGGATTGAGCTCGAGCAGGTCGGCGACCGTCACCTCCTGGTGCACGCCGGAGATGAACAGCCGGGGCGCCGCGCCGGCCTCGAGCAGCTCGAGGCCCGTGGCCACCCGCTCGCGCCCGCCGGTCAGCACGACGATGGCGTCGGTGGCGGTGTCGGGCGGCGCCCGATAGACCACGGCCGACTGGGCGAACCAGACGAAGCCGCCCAGCCAGGCCACGATCGTCACGACCAGCGCGGCCGCGAGGTGGCGCCAGCGCGGCCAGCGTCGGCGCGCCTGCGGCGCGGGCCCGCTCACGGCATGCGGGCCAGAGTGCGCATCACTGTCACACGGGCGGCGACGAGCGCGATGACGAAGCCCACCGGCACGATCAGCGCCACGGCGACCACGTTCGTCCAGGCCAGCGGGTCGATGGAGACGACCAACGCCGGCACGTCGGCGGCCGCCCAGGCGATGCCGGCCAGGGCGAGGAGCGCCAGCACCACGCCCATGACGAGCCCGCGCAGGGAGATCAGGGCCATGTGGCGCTGGAACTGCCGGGCGACGAAGCCGTCGGGCGCCCCCATCAGGTGCAGCATGCTGATGGTGTGGCGGTGCGCGGCGATGCCCGACCGGGTGGCGAAGACGATCGCGGCGATCAGGGCCAGGGCGACGATGCCCACCGAGACCAGAGCGATGCCGGCGATCGCCTGAGCCAGGCCCAGCACCCGGTTGACCCAGTCGCCATGGTCGTCGATCTGGATGCCGGGGTCGATTTCCTCCAGCGCGATGGCCAGAGCGATGGTATCGACGCCACCGTCGTCGGCCAGTTCGACATCGATCAGGATAGGCAGCATGAGCTCGGCCAGGATCTCCGCGTCACCGAGCCAGGGCTCGACGAGCGCGACCGATTCCGCCGCGCTGAGGGCCCGCACGGCGACCACGCCGTCGGCCTCCTCCAGCACGCGCACCGCCCGTGCCACCCGGGCGGCCGTCCGGTCGGTATCCTCCAGCGAGGGCACCTGAACGGTCAGCGTGCCCGTCAGGCCGGTATCCCAGACCCGCAGACTCTCGACCGCGACGATCGCCACCACCAGCATCAGCGCCCCGAGAAAGGTGATGGCGCCGAGCACATAGGGCAGGAAGCGGTCGGCCCCGCGGCGGCCGAGCGGGATGTCCTGGCCGCGCCGGGCCAGGCGGCTGCCCGGCTCGTTCTCCCAGCCCGCCGGCATGCTCATGGCACCAGCTCGTCTTCCAGCAGGCCGGGATAGAGGCAGCCGTCCTTCAGCGTCATCACCGAATGGCCGGCCTCCTCGATCAGCGTCTTGTTGTGGGTCGCCACGACCACCGTCGTGCCCATCTTGTGCAGCTGTCCGAACAGGTGCATCAGGCGCGCGGCGATGCGGTCGTCGACATTGCCTGTCGGCTCGTCGGCCAGCAGGATCGCCGGCTGGTTGATCACGGCCCGGGCGATGGCGACGCGCTGCTGCTCCCCGCCCGACAGGGTGGCCGGCGAGGCGTCCAGCCGCTCGCCCAGCCCGACCCAGCGCAAGAGGTCGCGCACCGGCTCGTCCACCTCGGCGAAATCGGCACCGGCGAGACGCAACGGCAGGGCGACATTGTCGACCACCGACAGGTGATCGAGCAGCCGGAAGTCCTGAAAGACCACGCCAATGCGCCGGCGGATCGCCGGCAGCTCCTCGCGCGGCAGGGTGGCGATGTCCTGGCCGAAGAGGCGAATCAGGCCGCGCGACGGCCGGTGGCCGAGATAGAGCAGGCGGATCAGCGAGGTCTTGCCCGCACCCGACGGCCCGGTGACGAAGACGAAGGCCCCGGCGGGGATCGAGAAGGTCAGGTCGCGCAGCACTTCGGGCCCGCCTGGATAGCGTAGACCGACATGGTCGAAATGGATCAGGGGCGCGGTCGCTGCTGCCAAGGCTGATTCGCTATCGCTAACCGAAGCAAGGGGAGGGCTAGAAAATGGCATGTGCCACCCCCTCCGTCTAGGCCGCTTCCTTGCGCGCCGGTAGCGCCACACCTATAACTCGGGGATTGAAAAATCCGTCCTAGGACGCTGATCGCCAACGCATGATTCTCTCCTGCCCGAGTTGTGGTGCCCGATACCTGCTCAATCCGCACCAGTTGGGGGAGAGCGGCCGGCGGGTGAAGTGCGCGCGCTGTCACCACGTCTGGTACCAGCAGCGTCCGGCCGACACGATCATTGCCGCCCCTCCGCCGCGTCAGCCCGCCGCGGAGCGGCCGGCGGAAGGTGTCGCTGCGGCCGAGCGGCGCCCGCCGGCCAGCCACCCGGAGCGGATCGGCCTGCCCTCCACGGAGCTGCGCCACCGGCGCTCGGGCCCGGCGGCGCTGTGGCTGTTCCTGGTGCTGATAATCGGGGCGGGCGCAGCCGTCGCCTACGCCGCGCGCGAGGACATCGTGCGCATCTATCCGCCTGCCGTGGTGGTCTATGACTGGCTCGACATCCCGCTCGACCGCGACGTGCTGGCCCTGCACGACGAACTGCGACCAGGCCTCGCCTTCACCGATATCGAGGTCGCGCGCGAGCCGGCCGACGGCCCCGGCGACCGCCTCGTGATCACCGGCGCGATCGAGAACAATGGCGCGGAGACCCGGGCCGTCGCGCCGGTCTACGCGCGCTTTCTCGACGCCGCCGGCGTCGAAATCGGCCGCTGGCGCATGCAGCTCGACACCGACTGCCTGGCGCCGGGGGAGCGGGCGACCTTCCAGGCCTCCGGCAGCGACTACCCGACGGCGACCGAGACGGTCGACTTCCGCATGGCCGAGTAGGCCAGCCCGGCCCGCACCGACTGTCCCGTCAGTCGAACATGTCGGGCTGGGTCCGGGCGAGGTGGTCGTAGATCGCCTGGAAGTGCAGCCAGCCGATATACTCGCTGCCCACATGCTCCCGGCTGTAGCGCGCGCGTTCCGGCGACACCTCGATGGGCTGGTGGCCGCTGGCGTCGATCAGCAGCTGCTGCCGGCAGCAGCGCTCCAGGGCGATGAACCAGAAGGCCGCCGACTCGATGGAGTGCCGGCTGGCGGTCAGCAGGCCGTGGTTCTGGTGGATGGCCGCCTTCACGCCCGCGAAGGCCTTGGCGACGTTGGAGCCGGCGTGGTTCTCCACCGCCACCTGGCCCGCCTGCTTGCCGATGACCACGTGGTCCTCGAAGAAGGCGCAGGCGTCCTGGGTGATCGGGCGCAGCGGCCGGCCAAGCGCGGCATAGGCCGTACCGTAGACGGTGTGGGCATGGGCCATGGCTAGGATGTCCGGATGCTCGGCATGGACGCCGGCATGCAGCACGAAGCCGGCCCGGTTCACCGCGTGGCGGCCTTCGACAACCGTCCCGTCATGGTCGACCAGGATCAGGTTCGAGACCCGCACATGGGCGAAGTGCACCGCCATGGGGTTGGTCCAGTAGAGTTCCGGCCGTTCCGGGTCGCGGATCGTCAGATGGCCGGCGAAGCCGTAGTCGAAGCCCTCCAGCGCGAAGGCCCGGCAGGCCGCGACCAGGCGCTGCTTGCGGTGCTGGCGCTCCTCCGCCGCGGTCTCGAAGACGGGCTTCTCGGGAAAGATCAGCCCTTCCTGCTCGGGCTGGTAGATAGATTCACGATGGCCGAGATCGAGCATGTCCTCACCTGTTTCTTGGTCGGGCCACGGACCTGATTCCGAGGCTCTTCGGCAAGACTAGGCCAAGACCGGCCGCCAGGGCCACCGGTCTGCCGGCGGGCCGCCCATGCCCTATCGGCCGGGACAGTCACCAGCGGCGGGGCGACAGTCGGGCGTCGTCATCGCCTGGCCGGCCTCCTGCCGGACACGGGTGATTTCCACGTTCTGCAAGTCGCTGGTGGCGACCTGGATCTGGAACTGCGACTGGTCAAATGTCTCCGCGCTCCGACCCGGATCACCGGGTTCCGGATTGGACCATTCCGGCGTGTGGACCGGGGTGTGCGAAGCAGACTGGGCATGGGTGGTGCCGATCCCGGCGATGAGGACGAGCGTGGCACCGAGCGCGCGGAACATGCGGGGCATGGTCAGGACCCTCCCAATAAAGGTGACATCGACCAGTGGGAGCTTGCCCGCCCGTAGCAGCGGCTGCAGTGATGGCGCGCACGCCGCGGCGGCGTGTCAGGCGGTTGCCGTGACCAGGGAAGCGGGTTGCGGGACGCGCCAGACGGGTCCGTCGGAGAAGCGTTCGCGGATGGCATCCGTCATCGCCCTGCGGATCGCCTCCCGCCTTGCCGCCGGCTGCTGAGAGAGCAGATGCGCCATGCGGACCGTGCCGTCGCGGAAGGTGGTGAACAGGTCCTCGGGGTCCTCGAGCGTCCAGGCGCAGGGAATCTGGCGCAGCGCGATCTGCCGGAAGCCGGCAGCGGCGAGTTCGCGCTCGGCGATCTCGCGATCCGCCAGGCGGTGGAAACCCGGCTCCGGAGGCAGGCTGACGGTGTTTTCGCCATGCGAGCGCACTGCCCCAGCGATCAGCCCGAAGGCGCTGTCCGGCGTTGGCGGCGACCAGACCGTCATGGCGAATTGGCCGCCAGGCACCAGCACACGTCTGACTTCAGCCAGGGCGCGCGCCTGGTCGGGTACGTGACAGAGGCCGAAATTGGAAACCACCGCGTCGAAGCTGCCGTCGGGGAAGTCCAGTGCCTGGGCGTCCCCCTGCCGCAAGTCGCCGTGCGGCATCCGCCTTTTCGCCTGCTCCAGCATGGTGGCGGAGAAATCGACGCCGACCGTGTCGCAGCCCAGCGTCACCAGGTGAGCGGTGGCGGTTCCCTGCCCGCAGCACAGGTCGAGCACACGGACACCCGGCGCGGCGCCGACGGCGTCCGACAGCGTGGCGACCGCTTGGTCCGTGATCGCCGCGAAACGGTCGACATAGGCCGTCGCGCACGTCGGATCGGCCCATGCCCGGCGCTCCATGTCGCCGAAGGCCTCGAACTGGGATGCCATGGCCCCCGTGCCTCCTTCCGCCGCCGAAGGCGCCCAGTCTAGCACCCGGGCGGCACGGGGCCGGAACCGGCAGGAGCCGCCGGGATCAGAACTGCCGCAGCAGCCGGTCGATATAGTCGAGCTCGTCGCGGGGACGTTCGCGCTCGCCGGCGCGTCGGCGCAACTCGTCCAGAATGTCGCGGGCCCGCTCGGTCGGGCCGATATCCGGGATGTCGACGGGCGAGGTGTCGAAGCCGCCCTCGCCGCCGGGCGTGCGGCCGAACGGATCTTCGCCGGGACGGCGCTGCGGGAAGGGCTGGCCCATGCCGCCGCCCTGCTCGGCCATCTGCTCCATCAACTGGTCGGCGAACTGCTGCAGGCCCTGCTGCAGCTGATCCAGCGCCTCGGCCTGGGGGCCGATCGCGTCGCCCGGCTGGCCCTGGCCCAGCGCCTGCTCGGCCTGCCGCATGGAGAGTTCCGCCTGGCCCAGGCCCTGCGGCAGACCGCCCATCATGTCGGCGAGATCGGCCATCGACTGGCCGAGCTGGCGGCGCAGCTGCTCCTGCACCTGGCGTGCCTCCTCGCCGAAGGACTGGTTGTCGCCGGGTTGGCCGCGCTGCGCCTGGTCAAACGTCTGGTCCATCAGCCGCTGCTGCATCTCCGCAAGGTTCTGCAGGTCCTGCAGCATCTGCATCGCCTGGCCCTGCTGGCCCTGTTGCGGCGTCAGCCCGGCGGTCATGCTCTCCATCATGCGCTGCAGGTCGGCGAGCAACTGCTCGGCCTCCTCGCGCGCGCCCGACCGGCTGAGATTCTCTAGCCGATCCAGCAATTCGTCGAGACCCTCGCGGTCGATCATCTGCGAGGGATCGCCGAAGGGCATCTGGTCGAGCGTCAGCTCGCCCGACTGCAGCCGTTCCATCAGGTCGCGCTGCATGGCCTCCAGATAGGCGTCCATGGCCTCGCGCAGTTCCGCCATCCGCTCCGCGATCTCCGCGTCGGAGGCGCCGTTCTCCAGCGCCTCGCGCAGGGCCTGCTCGGCCTGGCGCAGGCGCAGCTGGGCCAACGCCAGGTCGCCGCCGTCGAGGCGCAGCGCCGTCTGCCAGAGCAGGCCCGCGACCTCCAGCACCGGCGCCTCCTGCCAGCTTTCCAGCGCGTCCAGCCGCCGCGCGGCGGTGCGCAGGGCGAGGAAGACGGTGACGTCGTCATTGTAGCGGCGCGGCACGGCGGCGAGGTCGGAGAGCACCTCCGTCACCATGGGCAGCGCCGCGGCGTCCTGCAGCAGGCGCCGGCGCATGTCGGCGATGGCGGCGGCCACGGGGTGGGCGAACTCGCGCACCGGCAGGACGAGTTCGATCGGCTCGCTAACCGCTTCGCCCAGCGCGTCGCTGGCGCGGATCTCCAGCCGTGCCGGCAGACCGGACCAGGGATGGGCGGCCAGATCCTCGAAGCGGGTGCCGCCCATCTCGGGCAGGGGCAGCGGCGGTTCGGAAAGACGGCGCTCCCAGCGCTCACGCCCGGGCACGGCCGGCGCGTCCCGGGTGAGCGTGATGTCGAGATAGGCGGAGACGACGCCGTAATCGTCCGTCGCCCGCCAGCCGAACTCGACCACCCCGCCGGGCAGCGTGCCGAGCTCGCCCACGAAGGCCACCTCGGGCCGGTTGTCGGGGACGATCGCGTAGCGCCAGGCGGCCTCGCCCATGGGGCTGGTCAGGGTCAGCCGGGCGTCGTGATCGGCAGTGACCGTCGCTTCCAGATTGGCGTTGTCCAGCCGCTCCAGCGCCAGTGGTTCGCCATCGATCGCCGCCACCGCCTCGCCGGCGCCGGTGATTCGCAGCAGCACCTCGCTGCCCTCGGGCACCAGGATGGCCCCGTCCTCCGGGGCCATCGGCGGGTGGTGGCTCGCCAGCAGCCTGGTATAGGCCGGTGGGGTGACGATGATGTCGGTCGAGAAGGGCACACGGTCGCCCGCCGCGGCCGGTGAGGCCGGCTCGAAGGCGCTGGCGAGGCGGTAGCGCCAGTCGCCGCCGGCGGCGAACAGACCGATGACCAGCAACAGGCCGAGCGCGCCGCGCAGGGCATAGCGGTCGCGGTCGCCGAGGCCGGGACGCGGCCAGCCGGCGCGCAAGCGGCGGAACGGGACCGGCAGCCCTTCGCCCCGCACGCGCCACAGCTGGGTCGAGGTAGGGTTGCCGAGGCCCAGCGCCTGCTCGTCGAGCGCTTCGGTCAGGGGCCGGTGCGCCAGGCCGGAGACGCGCTCGACCCGGCGCCAGGCGCTGCGCCGGTCGGGCAGGGTGAGGTGCCTGAGGCCGCGCCACAGTCCCCAGCCGAGCGCCAGGGCGAAGCCGGCGAGATAGAGCCAGTGCGCCCACCAGGCGAGCGCCATGGGCAGGCCGATCAGGGCCAGGGCGACGAACAGCAGGACGATCGCGACGGGCGGCCAGAGCCGGGGCCAGGCGTTTTCCCAGGCCGCCGCCGCCCAGGCGCGGCCGGCGGTCAGGCGGTATCGTCGGGGTAGGCGCTTGTCGGCCAATGGTCCGGCTTCCGGTCCTCGTCTGTCAGCCACCTGCAAGCCAGGGCGGCAGGCGATCGGCGTCGATCATCTCCTGCAATGTAGGCCGATTTCTGACAATGGCGAAATCCGATCCTCGGACCAGGACCTCGGCCGGCAGCGGCCGGCTGTTGTAGGTCGAGGCCATGACCGCGCCATAGGCACCGGCGCTGAGGAAGGCGACGCGGTCGCCGGGGACCAGCGCCGGCAGCGGGCGCTGGCGGGCGAAGGTGTCGCCGGTCTCGCAGATCGGCCCGACCACGTCATAGGGGGTGAGGGCGCCGCCGGCCGCGGGCTCCTTCAAGGGGACAAGATCGTGCCAGGCGTCGTAGAGCGCCGGGCGCAGCAGGTCGTTCATGCCGGCATCGAGCACCAGGAACTGCCGGCTGGCGCCGCGCTTGACATAGACCACCTCCGCCAGCAGAACCCCGGCCTCGCCGATGAGAGAGCGTCCCGGCTCCACCATCAGGGCGCAGTCGAGCCCGCTCACCGTCTCCGCGACGATGCCGGCATAGGCCTCCAGATCGGGCGCGCGGTCGCTCTCGTGGTAGCGGATGCCCACGCCGCCGCCCAGATCGAGGCGGTCGACGACATGCCCGGCGGCGCGCAGGTCCGCCACCATCTCCGCCAGCTTGGCGTAGGCGACGCGGTAGGGCGCCAGGTCGATGAGCTGGCTGCCGATATGCACGGCGATGCCGCGGAGGTCGACATGAGGCATGGCGGCAGCCTCGGCGAAGATCTCCGGCGTGCGGTCGATGTCGATGCCGAACTTGTTCTCCTTGCGCCCGGTGGTGATCTTGGCGTGTGTCTGGGCGTCGACATCCGGATTGACGCGGATCGCCGCTGTGGCCACCCGGTCCATGCCGGCCGCCACCGCCTCCAGCGCGCGCAGCTCGCCCAGGCTCTCCACGTTGATCTGGTGGATGCCGGCGTCGAGCGCGGCCGCCATTTCGGTCCGGGTCTTGCCGACGCCGGAGAAGACGATGCGCCCGGGCGGCATGCCGGCCGCCAGCGCGCGGCGCATCTCGCCCACGCTGACCACGTCCGCCCCGGCGCCCAGCCCGGCGAAGGTGGCGATCACCGCCTGGTTGGAATTCGCCTTGAGCGCGTAGCAGATGCCCACGCCGAGCGGCGCCAGCGCGCGCTCATAGGCGCGGTAGCGCTCGGTCATGGCATCGCTCGAGTAGACATAGACCGGCGTGCCGGCCGCCTCGGCGATGCGGTCGAGCGGGACGTCCTCGACGCTGAGCGCGCCGTCGCGGTAGCGGAAGCTCATCGGGATACCGGTGTCGCGCGCGGGCGCGGGCTCAATAGGTCGGGTAGGTGCGCGGATAGGCCGCCGGGTCGGAACCCTCGGGCGGGTCCAGTCTCTCGGCGCGCCGGCCGCAGGCGCCGATGGCGAGTGCGGTGGCGAGCAGCAGCAGGACGGACATTTTCATGGACCGGCGCAACATGGAGCGCATGGACGGATCTCCTATTCCGGTTGATCGTCGAGGAAGCGCCGGCGGGCCTCGGCGACCGCCTCGCGCACCCGCACGGGCGCCGTGCCGCCCTGCGATGTGCGGCTGGCGACGGAGGCCTCGACGCTGAGCACCGTGAACACGTCCTGGGTGATGCGGGGTTCCACCGCCTGCATGTCGGTCAGCGCCAGGCCGTCGAGGTCGACCTGCCGCTCCTCGGCCAGCTTGACGATGCGGCCGGTGACGTGGTGCGCCTCGCGGAACGGCATGCCGAGCGCGCGCACCAGCCAGTCGGCGAGATCGGTCGCGGTCGGGAAGCCGGCGGTCGCGGCCCGGCGCATGCGTCCGGGATCGACCGTCAGGTCGTCGATCATGCCGGTCATCGCGGCCAGCGCCAGCATGACGGTCTCGTCGGCGTCGAACAGCGGTTCCTTGTCCTCCTGCATGTCCTTCTGATAGGTCAGCGGCAGGCCCTTCATCACCGTCAGCGCGCCCATCAGGTGGCCGAACAGCCGTCCGGTCTTGGCGCGGACCAGCTCCGCGGCGTCGGGGTTGCGCTTCTGCGGCATGATCGAGGAGCCGGTGGAGAAGGCGTCCGACAGGCGCACGAAGCCGAACTGGGCGGAGGTCCAGATCACCAGCTCCTCGGCGAGGCGCGACAGGTGCATGGCGATCAGCGAGACCGCTGCCAGGTACTCGATGGCGAAGTCGCGGTCCGACACGCTGTCGAGCGAGTTGGCCGTCGGCCGGTCGAAGCCGAGGGCCGCCGCCGTCGCCATGCGGTCGATGGGGAAGGGCGTGCCGGCCAGGGCCGCCGCACCAAGCGGGCATTCGTTGAGCCGCGCCCGGGCATCCCGCACCCGGCCGCGATCGCGGCCCAGCATCTCGACATAGGCCAGCATGTGGTGGCCGAAGGTGACCGGCTGGGCCGCCTGCAGATGCGTGAAACCCGGCATCACGGTATCGGCATGCGCCTCCGCCTGGCCGATCAGGGCGGCCTGCAGGGCCTTCAGCCCGTCCTCCAGCCGATCGAGCGCATCGCGGACGTAGAGGCGCACATCGGTCGCCACCTGGTCGTTGCGGCTGCGCGCGGTGTGCAGGCGTCCGGCCGCCGCGCCGATGCGCTCGGCCAGGGCGGACTCCACGTTCATGTGGATGTCCTCGAGCCGGGTGGAGAAGGCGAATCGGCCGGCCTCGATGTCGGCCAGCACGGCGTCGAGACCACCGTGGATAGCCGCCGCGTCCTCGGCGGTGATGATGCCCTGGGCGGCCAGCATGGCGGCGTGCGCCTTCGAACCCGCGATGTCCTGGCGCGCCAGCTTCCGGTCGAAATCGATGGAGGCGTTGATCTTTTCCATGATCGCCGACGGACCCGCGGCGAAACGACCGCCCCACAGCGTGTTGCGGCTGCCGTCCTCCGGCTTGCGTTCCGCCCGGGTGTTCGTATCTGTGGGGGACATTTCAGCGACGTTTCTCTGTGAGGGTTCGATGCGGCGTGTTTTGCTTCTCGGCGGGGGTGTGGCGGCCGCCTTGGCGGCGGCAGCGGCGGCCTACCTTGCCATCGGCAACGGCGCCGGCGGGCCGCCGCTTTCGGGCACGGTTGCCGCCTTCGCCGCCACCTCGCCCGAGGCCGCGCCTGAGATTACCTTCTCCGACGCGGGCGGCAACACCCTTACCCTTGACGATTTCGCCGGGCAGGTCGTCCTGCTCAATTTCTGGGCCACCTGGTGCGCGCCTTGCGTGCGCGAGATGCCGGCGCTCGACCGGGTGCAGCGGTCGCTGGGTGACGAGGGCCTCGCCGTGGTGGCCCTGGGTCTCGACCAGGACGGCCTCGACGCCATCGAACCGTTCTTCCGCGAACACGATCTCGACAATCTGGCGATCTATCTGGACCCGGCCTACGCCACGCCCGCGCCCTTCGGCGTGATCGGCCTGCCGACCACCATCGTCATCGACCGCGAGGGCCGTGTCGTCGGCCGCCTCGACGGTTGGGCGGAATGGGATGCGCCCGAGGCCGAGACGCTGCTGCGCCACTATCTCGGACCGCCCCCATGAACCGCCGCACGTTCGTGACGACACTCGCCGGAGCGCCCTGCCTGCTGCCCCTGCAGGCATCGGCCCAGCGGGCGCCGCTCTACGACATGCGCGAACTTGTCTCGGACATGGCGCCGATCGATCTGGCACCGCTCAACCTGACCACGCTCGAGGGCGAGGACGAGCCCTTCACGGCCCATCAGGGCAGCCTTGTCATCCTCAACATCTGGGCCACCTGGTGCTCGCCCTGCATCTGGGAACTGCCGTCGCTGGGCCGGCTGGCCGACGCCTTCGTCGACCAGGGTCTGCGGGTGATCGCCGCCTCGATCGACGGGGACGGCATCGACGCGGTGCGCACCTTCCTCACCCGGCAGCCGGTCGATGGACCGGTCTTCCGTCACATGGGTGCCGATGGTCAGGAGATGCTCCCGGTGATCGCCAGCCTGCCGGTGACCTTCATCGTGCTGCCGGACATGCGCGCGGTGGCCCGTGTCGATCAGCCTATCCAGTGGGATACGCCGGAGGTCAGGCGCCGTGTCACCCGCTGGCTCGACCAGCACGTCGCCCGCTGAAGGACCGGCTCAGACCGGCGTCTCCAGCCCCTCGACCAGGATCATGGCGCCATCGGCGCTGTCCAGGCGCAGCTGCTTCACGGGGCCGTATTCCGGGTCGTCGTAGAAGGCCTGGGCGGCCGCCATCGAGGGGAACTCGATGATCACGATGCGCTCCGGCCGCCAGTCGCCCTCCCAGGTCCGGACCTCGCCGCCACGGGTGCGGTAGACGCCGCCATGCTTCTTGACCAGCGGCACCACGGCCTTGCGGTACTCCACCGCCTTGTCCGGGTCCGTGGTCCTGAGATCGGCGATCAGAAAGGCGGGCATGGTGCAGTTCTCCCTGGGCGATGGAACCCCCGCGTCTCCGCGGCGTCGGGAGTTTAGCGCGTGGGCACCGGCTGGTCGCCCGAATAGTCGTAGAAGCCGCGCCCGACCTTGCGGCCGAGCCAGCCCGCCTCGACATATTTCACCAGCAGCGGGCAGGGCCGGTACTTGCTGTCGGCCAGCCCGTCATAGAGCACGTTCATGATCGACAGGCAGGTGTCGAGGCCGATGAAATCGGCCAGCTCCAGCGGGCCCATCGGGTGGTTGGCGCCGAGCTTCATGGCCGTGTCGATGGCCTCGACCGAACCGACGCCCTCGTAGAGCGTGTAGACGGCCTCGTTGATCATCGGCAGCAGGATGCGGTTGACGATGAAGGCCGGGAAGTCCTCCGCCACCGCCGGCGTCTTGCCCAGCTTGATGGCAAGGTCGCGCACCGCGGTGAAGGTCGGCTCGTCGGTGGCGATGCCGCGGATGATCTCCACCAGTTTCATCACCGGCACCGGGTTCATGAAGTGCATGCCGATGAACTTTTCCGCCCGGCCGGTGGCGGCCGCCATGCGGGTGATCGAGATCGAGGAGGTGTTCGTGGCGATGATCGCGTCGTCGGCGAGGTGCGGCACCAGGTTCTTGAAGATCGCGCGCTTGACCTCCTCGTTCTCCGTCGCCGCCTCGATCACCAGCTGGCAGTCGCCGAAGGGCTCGTAGGCGGTGGTCGTGGTGATGCGCCGCAGCGCGGCTTCCTTCTCCGCCGTCTCCATCTGCTGCTTGCCGACCTGGCGGTCGAGCAGGTGGTCGATGCGCCCGACGGCCTTGTCGATCTGCTCCTGGTCGAGGTCCATCAGCCGCACGTCGTAACCCGCGACTGCGCATACCTGGGCGATGCCACTGCCCATCTGTCCCGCGCCGATGATGCCGATCGTCTGGAACTTGCCCGCCTGGGCCATCGATTTCCTCCGCTTTTCCAAGGCATTGCCATGCCATCGCGGTACGTTTATGCCGCACTGCAAAAATTGGAGGCGGAGCCTACGGTCGCCCCGGAACCTTGTCAATCTGATCGGCGCATCGCCGGCCCGCCGGGGCCGGGCTCAGCGCGTCAGGAAGGCAAGCGCGGCGAAGCCGATGGTCGCCGCCTGCATCATCACCCGCCAGCGCATCAGCCTGTTGCCGTACTTCCGGTTGAACTCGCCGGCGCCGGCCATGCCGACGAGGCCCACGCCGAGGATGACCAGCGTGGCGATGCCGCTGGCGATCGCCAGGATGAAGAAGACCGTGTTCATGGACCAGAACTATAGGCATGGGCACGCGGATTGCCAGGGGCGGATTGCCAGGGGCGGATTGCCAGGGCAGGCGTCGCCGCCGCCGCCATGCCGGCGACGCGGGGGCTGGCGTTGGCGCCGGCGGGACGGCACTCTCCCGGTCATGACGGAAGCTGAGCAGAATGCCGAGCCGATCCGCTACCCGCGCTGGCTCGCCACCCTGTCCTGGGCCTGCGGGTTCGCCATTCCCGTCGCCATCGTCGGGACGGCGAGCGGCCTGGCCGATACCGTTTTTGGTGAGCGGGTCGTCGCCGGCTTCCTGCTCGTCACCGTGAACGTGGGCTATTTTGCCGCGCCGCTGCTCGCCGGACGAAACGCGGTTTCGAGCTTCCTGGCCGCGCTCGTGCTGTTGGTGAGCGTCGCCGGCTGGACCAGCCTGTTCGTACCCGACGCGCTCGACAGCACGGCGCCGGGCTTTCCCTGGATCGCCCTGCTGGCGGCGGCATCGCTGGTCGCCCTGGCCGGCGGCGCGGTCGTGGTCTTCCGGCACTTCCGGCGCCTGTACCGCTGAGCGGGCATGCCCGGCCAGACCGGATGGCGATAGGCTGGAACCGCGTCGGCGGTTCCATCCGATCGTCCTGGTCCGCGCCTCACATAAGGATAGGGCGGCTCACCGATGGCCCCGATCTACGGCCGACGGCCGGGCAGCGGCACGCTGGCCAGTTCGTCCGGCAGGGTCAACGGCACGGCGTCGACGCCTGCGCCATTGGCGTCGCCGGAAGCGGTGGGCAGCGAGGCAAGGCTGCCGGTGACGCTCGTCGTACCGGCGACGCTCGCCGTACCGGCGCCTTCCGGCGTGGCCTCGGCGACGGGACCGCCCACGCCGCTGCCGACCGGCGGACCCGCGGCGATGGTCGGCGCGGCGCCATCGACGGCGGCGATCTGGGCGCCGACATCCGCGGCAGCAGAGTCGACATCGATGTCGACATCGGAATCGGCATCACCCTGAGCCTCCACCGGCTCGGCCTCGTCGAGCGGGGCCGAAACCGGCGGGGTCGAAACCGGCGGGGTCGAAACCGGCGACTGGGCGATCGCGACGGCCGCCGTCGTGCCAAGCCCGCCCGGACGGCGCACTGGCAGGGGAGGAACGAACGGTGCGGCAGCGGCCTGCGTTTCCGGCTCGGTGTCCTCGGCCGTCTGCTCCGGAGCATTGCGGATGAAGATGGAGGGATCGACCGTGGCGCTCGCCGTCGCCGTCGCGGGAGGGGCCAAGGCCGCCACCGTGGTGCCGGCGCCACCCGGCCGGCGCTGCGGCACGGGGATTTCCTCCCAGGTCGACGGGTCGTCGCGGACCTCCAGCGCGGTCACCGTGGCGGCGCCCGACGCGGCGCTGTTGGGGGCGATGCCGATCGTGCCCTCGACCCGCGGACCCGCGCTGATCGTCGCCGCTGGCGGTGTGCCGGTGGCGACGAGCTGGTTCAGGCTGGCACCGATCTGCCACACGCCATCGTCGTCGACCCGGCAGCCGACGCCGTTGCGCTGGCCGCCGGCGGTCGCCTGGATCACGAAGTAGCGGCAGATGGTCGGTTGCGTCTCGGTGCGAACGATGGTGACCACGTCGCGGCTCGACGGCAATTCGCGGGCGACATTGGAGCGCTCGGTCTCCAGCATCTGTTGTATGAAGCTGCGGTCGGTCGCGGACAGCGTCGACGGGTCGAAGGATTGCGCGCCTGCGGTACCGACGGACAGAACCGTCAGCACGACGCCGGCAAGGATCGGCCGGCAGGGGGCCGCGATGTCTCGAATCCGGGATTTCCGTTGGTGCGCCATGCTGACGTTTCCACCACTTTCCATGACCAGCAGAGCATGTCGATGATATGCGGCGGCATTAAGAACCATCGGGCGCCGCTTGCCAAGAGTCTAAGGTCGGGCGCGTCGACCTTGGCCGCCGCGGCGGCGGCTGGCGCTTGTGGCCCTGCCGCAGGACGGCTAGAGAGGGCGTCGCGATGAACCCGCTCCTGCGACATATTCGGCGGCTCAACCGCCACGACCCCGCGCGCGTCCGCACCGTCGTGGTGAACGGCGCGGCCATCGGCCGGCTGCCCCGGCCGGCGGCGGAGATTCTCGCCCGGCAGGCCGGCTGGCGCCTGCAGCACCACGAGCTGCATCTGCATGGCGACGGCGTGGCGGCGACCAGCGCGCTGCTGGCCCGCGCCCAGGAGGTGCTGCGCGAGGCGGGCTG
>JAVKFF010000231.1:0-117111 GCA_040226215.1 Azospirillaceae bacterium | reverse complement strand
ATCACCAATCTCACCGAAACCAACGACACCTCAGCGTCATCACTTCCATGATACGCCTCGACGAAACCCCTCATGCCAGGCACGAGACTTCCCCGCCGACCGCGTATCCCTTCTTCGCTTTTCCACTCTGTCAAACAACCGGGTCCGAGCGGACCCGCCAGCACCGGGACAGAGCCCGGCAAAGGCCGAAGGCCACGGTTCAGGGCGCTTCAGGTAGCGCCCCATCCGGGGCCTTTCCGACTGCGCGGGAGCGGTGCCCGCCGCGCTGTGTGGCCGGGGTTATAGGTGCGCCCGGCAGGCCTGTCAAATGCTTTCATGACGCTTTGATTGCACGCAATGCCGGCCCGGCAGAGGTGTGTCATCGCCTTGTATCCGCGAGAAAATTCACCGAAACACGGAGGCTGGTTCCGGACCACTGCGGGGTTCAAGCCCCCTGCCCGCATGCCTTTCATGCAGCATTGTGCGCCATGCCGGCGCCGGGTCCTTATCACCGCCTTTGCCGCCTCCACCCGCAGCGGCGGCGGGCAGCGCCGGAACTCTCTCCCGGGACGCTCCCTGGTTGACCTTCATTCCCGCTCTGGCGCACATTGCGGGCGCAGACCGAGGTTGCGCGAACCGGGCGCCAATCGGGGGTTGGTGGCGGCTCGAAAGGTGCCGGCAGAAGCCGGACACTTGCCTTCATCCGACCACGAATCGACGTCATACGCGTCCACTTCGAGCGAAGCACCCGCGGCGATCCGGCCGTCTTCCCGACACCGGCGGCCGCGATCCCGTTTGTCATGGCCCCCCCGTCGTCTGGTCCCAATGTGAGCCTTCCCGATGCCCGTGATGCCGATGCGCCGCACCGCCGACACTAGCCTTTCCGCCCGCTTCCTGCCCGGCGTCCGACGCCGATGCCTCTGGGCGGCACTCGCCGTCATGGGCCTGCCGGCCACCGGCATGCCGGCATCGGCCCAGGGCGTGGAGGCCGGCGGGTCCTTCGACGAGGGCCTGACGGCGGTCGACGAGATCCTGGCCTACGGTGTCGCCGACAGCTTGATGGAGCGGCCCTACCGTCTCGGCGAGGAGCACCTGACGCTGGCCCTCGAGGAGGGCGAGAACCTCTCTCTCCTGCTCGAGCGCGGCGGCGTGCCCCGGGCGCAGTGGTACGTCGTCGCCGAGGCGCTGGAGGAGCATGTCGACCTGCGCCGCCTGCGCCCGGGCCGCGAGTTCACGCTCACGATCTCCTACGAGGGCACGGAGACCAATCTCGATACGCTGGAGACCATGCCGGACGTCGACACCATCGTCATCGTCGACCGCAACCGGGATGACGGGACCTACACCGCCCGCGCCATTCCCAACGAACTGGAGGCAAGGCACTTCGCCGCCGAGGGGCGCATCGACACCAGCCTGTTCGCCGACGCCGCAGAGGCCGGCGTACCCGACGCGGTGATCATGCGGCTGATCCGCACATACTCCTTCAATGTCGACTTCCAGCGCGACATCCAGCCCGATGACGGCTTCGCCATCCTGTTCGAGCAGGAGTATTTCGCCGACGGCACGCTGGCGCGCAACGGCAACATCCTCTACGCCCGGCTGGAGCTGTCGGGCCGCGACATGGAGCTGTTCCGCTACGAGGACTCCGAAGGCGTGGTCGACTACTACAACCGCGACGGCGAATCGCTGCGCCGCACGCTGATGCGCACGCCGATCGACGGGGCCCGGCTGACCTCCGGCTTCGGCCTGCGACACCACCCGATCCTGGGCTATTCGCGCATGCACCGCGGCGTCGACTTCGCCGCGCCGACCGGCACACCGATCTACGCCGCGGGCAACGGCACCATCGACTTCCTGGGCACCAATTCCGGCTACGGCCGCTATATCCGCATCCGCCACAATGGCGAGCTGTCGACGGCCTACGCCCATATGAGCGGCTACGCCCAGGGGCTGACCCGGGGCAGCCGGGTCGATCAGGGCCAGACCATCGGCTATGTCGGCACCTCCGGTCTGTCGACCGGCCCGCACCTGCACTACGAGGTGCTGGTCGACGGCGCCCAGGTGAACCCGCTCGATCTCGACCTGCCGACCGGCCGGACGCTGGAGGGCTCGGAACTCGCATCCTTCCAGACGCTGGTGGACGAGGTCGACCGGCAATACAGCGCAGCACTCAACGCCTCGGCGATCCAGCCCGCCGCGGCGGACGAGTAGCGCCGGCGGCGCCGGGAGCGGCGGGTCGGCCGCCGCTTCGGGAACGCCCATGCTTCCGCTCAAGACCGACGCACCGGCCGGCGCGGCGCCGCTCACCCTCGTCCTCCTGCTCCTGCTGGGGGCGGTCTTCGCCTACCAGCTCACGCTCGGGCCTTTCGACGACAGCCGGTTCGTCGACGACTGGGCGCTAGTCCCCGCGAGGCTCTGGCCATCGATCAAGGCCGGCCTGCCCTGGCCGGAGCTCGTCCGGCTGCTCAGCTCGGCCTTCCTGCACGCCGGCTGGGTGCATTTCCTGGTCAACGCCTGGACCCTGTGGATCCTCGGCCGCACGCTGGAGCCGACGCTGGGCATGCTCGCCTATCTCGGCCTCTATGCCGGCGCCGCGGTGGCGAGCGCGCTGACGCATGTCGCGGTCTATCCGGACGACACGGTGCCGGTGATCGGCGCCTCGGGCGCCAACGCCGGGCTGCTCGGTGCCTTCATGCGGCTCTATCCCGCCGCCCGCGTACTGCTCGTAGTGCCGATCGTCGTGGTGCCGGTCTGGTTCCGGGTACCCGCCGTCGTCTATGTCGGCCTCTGGTTCGCCATCCAGCTGCTGCAGGGGATCGCCGCCGCCGACACCCCGCTGGCCGGCGGCGGCGTGGCCTGGTGGGTGCATGTCGGCGGCGCGGTCGCCGGCTATCTCGCGGCGGGCTTCCTGCCACGCAGGCTCTCCCCCCCGCCACCGGTCAAAGCCGGGAAGCCAGCCTCCTGGCGGGTCGGCCGCTGGGGCGACGACGGGGCTTCCGGTCCCTGGGGACCGCGCGATCCGGGGCGGTAGGACCGCCGCTTCAGAAGCTCGAGCCGGGCTGCGCGAGGAACGCCTCTTCCTCCGGCGTGCTCTCGCGCCCGAGGATGGCGTTGCGGTGCGGGAAGCGGCCGAAGCGGGCGACGATGTCGAGATGCGCCTGGGCGTATTTCACGTATTCGGCGTCGCCGATGCGGTTGCGCACCAGATCGAGGCAGGCCTGCTGGTCGGCGAGATCCTCGCTGTGCTCCAGCGGCAGATAGAGGAACATGCGCCACCGCAATGGCAGCCTGAGGTCATCCTTGCGGGCGATCATGGCGCGCGCAACGTCCCGCGCCGGGGCGTCGCCGGCGAAGGCGCGCGGCGTGCCGCGGAAGATGTTTCGGGTGAACTGGTCGAGCAGCAGGATGAGGGCGGCACCGCCGCGCGGCGTCTGCCTCCAGGTATCGAGCCGGCCAGCCAGCGCCTTCTCCACCGCGCCGCCGAAACGCCGCCGCAAGGTCTCGTCGAACGCGTCGTTCTTCTCGAACCAGCTCTTCTCGGGGATCTCCTCGAACCAGAAGCGGGTCACCGCCCCGGGCGACATCGCCACCTCGTCGGACATCGGCTCAGCCCTTTCCTGTTCGGCTGGTCGGCGCCGGCAAATTCAGGCCGGGAGCCCGACGCTAGGGCAGATTGCGACCGAATGGACCCATTCGGTCGCAAAAAATCTGCCCGATTCTCAAAATCCTAGAGCATCTTGTCTGCGCCCGTTCGGGCGCAGGATGCTCTAGTGCTTGTCGGCCCAGATCTTGCGTTTCGAGGCGTACATGATGCCGGCGAACACGACGAGGAACAGGACCACGGCCCAGCCGGTCTGCTTGCGCGCCTCCATGTTCGGCTCCGACGCCCAGGCCAGGAAGTTGGTGACGTCCCAGGCCATCTGCGCCGGCGTCGCCTCGACCTCGTGGGCGTATTGCAGTTGCGCGCCCGACAGCATGTCGGGCATCGCCACCTGGTGGCCCGGGAAGTACCGGTTGTAGTTCAGCCCCGGCATCATCTCGATATCCTCGGGCGGCGGCTCGTAGCCGAGGAGGAAGGCGTGGAGATAGTCCGCACCGCCGCCCCGCGCCTCGACAATGAGCGACAGATCCGGCGGATAGGCGTTGTTGTTCGCCGCCCGCGCCGCTGCCTCGTTGGCGAAGGGGGCGGGGAAATGGTCGGCCGGAATGCCGGCCCGCATCTCCGTCTCGCCGGTGTCCCTGTTGATCGTCTCGACCTGGTACTCCGAGGCGATCTGCTCGACCTCCGCCTCACCGAAGCCGAGTTCGGTGAGATTGCGGAAGGCGACATATTGCAGCGCGTGGCAGGCGGCGCAGACCTCGCGGTAGACCTGCAGCCCGCGCTGCGCGGATTCACGGTCATAGGTGCCGAACATGCCGCTGAACTGCCAGTCCTGGGCCGGCGGCGCGGGGGCTTCCTCGGCCGCCCGAGCGCCGCCGGCGAGGCCGGCCACGAGGGCGGCGGCGAGCAGGGAAGTCTTCAGTCTACGCATGGTCCTCACGTCTCCCGCGCTCACGCCTTGCTCTCGGGGCTGGCCGCCGCTTCCGCCGATGGCGCGCGGCCGCCGCCATGCTTCGACAGCACCGATTCAGCGATGCTCCTGGGTAGCGGCAGCGGCCGTTCGAACTTGCCGAGGATCGGCAGCAGGATCAGGAAGTGGAAGAAGTAATAGGCGGTCGCCAGCTGCGCGATCAGGACGTTGATGCCCTCGGCCGGCTGCGAGCCCATGTAGCCAAGCACGATGACGTCGGCCAGCAGCAGCAGGAAGAACCAGCGGTAGATCGGGCGATAGCGCGTCGACCTGACCTTGGAGGTGTCGAGCCAGGGCAGGAAGAACAGCAGGATGATCGAGGCGAACATCGCGATGAAGCCGCCGAACTTCGCGGTAATGAACAGGATGTCGAAGTCGATCGCGCGCAGAATGGCGTAGAACGGCAGGAAGTACCATTCCGGCACGATGTGCGCTGGTGTCTGCAGCGGGTTGGCCGGGATGTAGTTGTCCGGATGGCCCATGAAGTTCGGCGCGAAGAAGACGAACATCGCGAAGAACAGCATGAACACCACCACAGCGAAGAAATCCTTCGTGGTGTAGTAGGGGTGGAAGGGCACCGTGTCCTCCGGCCCCTTGGGCTCGATCCCGGTCGGGTTGTTCGACCCCGTGACGTGCAGCGCCGCGACATGCAGGATCACCACGCCGAAGATCACGAAGGGCAGCAGGAAGTGCAGCGCGTAGAAGCGGTTCAACGTCGGGTTGTCGACCGTCGGGCCGCCGAGCAGCCAGGTCTGGATCGAATCGCCGATCCAGGGAATGGCCGAAAACAGGCCGGTGATCACCTGCGCGGCCCAGTAGCTCATCTGCCCCCATGGCAGCACGTAGCCCATGAAGGCTGTCGCCATCATCAGCAGGAAGATCATCACGCCCAGCTGCCAGAGCAGCTCCCGCGGCGCCTTGTAGGAGCCGTAATAGAGCCCGCGGAACATGTGAATGTAGACGGCGATGAAGAAGAAGCTGGCGCCGTTCATGTGCAGGTAGCGCAAGAGCCAGCCGCCATTGACGTCGCGCATGATGCGTTCGACCGAGCTGAAGGCGTGCTCGGTATGGGCAGTGTAGTTCATCGCCAGAAAGACGCCGGTGAGGATCATCAGCACCAGCATCAGCATGGCGATGCCGCCGAAGCTCCACAGATAGTTGAAGTTTCTCGGCGTCGGGAACTCGCCATACTCCTTGTTCATCATGGTGAACAGGGGCAGGCGCCGGTCGATCCAGCGGATTACCGGGTTCCTGAAACTCGATGGCTGGGAGGAATGGGCCATGTCTCGTCGCTCTCCTCGATCGGTCTCGGTCGCTCAGATCAGCCGATCCGGATGCGGGTTTCGTCGGTGTACTCGTAGGGCGGCACCGGCAGGTTCGTCGGTGCGGGCCCCCGGCGAATGCGGCCCGATGTATCGTAGTGCGAGCCATGGCAGGGGCAGAAATAGCCGCCATAGTCGCCGCGCGGCTCGGTCTGGCGCTGGCCCAGCGGAATGCAGCCGAGATGCGTGCACACGCCGACGACGACCAGCATGTCGTCCTCGATGACCCGCGCCTCGTCCGGCTGCGGGTCGCGCAACTCGTCGAGGTCGACGCTGCGCGCCTCCTCGATCTCCATGGCCGTGCGGCGGCGCAGGAACACGGGCTTGCCCTGCCACATCACCGTGATGCCCTGACCTTCCTCGATCGGGCCGGTGTCGACGTCGATCGAGGAAAGCGCGAGGGTATCGGCCGCCGGGTTCATCGAATCGATGAACGGCCAGGCCACGAAGCCGAGGCCGACGGCGCCCACCGCACCGGCCGCGAGATAGAGGAAGTCGCGGCGCGTTCCGCCTTCGGCGTCGTGCCCGTTCGATCCGTTATGGGTGGTATCCGCCATGTCTTTTCGCGTCTCTAACCCCTGGTCACCCGCTCAGCCCCGGATATAGCACACACCATGGCCGTCGCAGCCGAACTGCGGCAAGCAGCCGCGCCTTCTGCACCTCCGAAGCAGCCGCCGGAAGAGTACGGCGGCTTGGCGGCTCCGTATACTCGGTGCATGGTGCTTTGCCAACCCGCAAGCCGCGCCTTTCGGGCCGATCAGGCCCTGCATTTCCTCCGATCCGCCACGTCCGACTTTTGCACCTGCGAATGCGCATTGTCCTCTTCCAGCCCGACATCCCGCAGAACACCGGCACCATCATGCGCCTGGCCGCCTGCTTCGGCCTGCCCGTCGACGTCATCGAGCCCTGCGGCTTCCTGCTCGACGACCGGCGCCTGCGGCGCGCGGGCATGGACTATCTCGACCACCTCGACTGGCGGCGCTGGCCGTCCTGGCAGGCCTATCGCGCCGTGCCGGAAGCCGGTCGCCTCGTTCTCCTGACCACCCGCGCGGAGCGCCGGCACACCGATCTCGCCTTCCGGGAGGACGATCGCCTGCTCCTCGGCCGGGAAAGCGCGGGCGTTCCCGACGAGGTGCACGAGGCGGCGGACGTCTCGGTCCGGGTCCCGGTCGAAGCGCCGCTGCGCTCCCTTAACGTCGCGGTCGCTTGCGCCGTCGTCATCGGCGAGGCCCTGCGACAGCGGCGCTGGTCGGCGGAGAATGCGCCCTCCAGTCGAACACAGGCTTGACCGCGCCCGATTGATCCCGACCTCTAGCAGTCAATCGGCTGGACGCCCTGCGAGGCCTTCAGCCCCTCCCGTGCCGTCCGAGACCGCGATCCGATGACCGATACCGCCGAGAGCAGCCTGCTCGAGACCCGCAAGGAGACCGCCGCGAGCTGGTTCCGCGAGCTGCGCGACCTGATCTGCGCCCGTTTCGAGGCGCTCGAAGACGCCGCGGAAGGCCCGCTTTCCGACCGTCCGGCGGGCCGGTTCGAGCGCCGGGAGTGGCAACGGCCGGACCATTCCGGCGCCGAGGGGGGCGGCGGCGTGATGTCGATCATGCACGGCCGCGTCTTCGAGAAGGTCGGGGTCAACATCTCTACCGTGCACGGGACCTTCTCGCCCGAGTTCGCCGGGCAGATCCGTGGCGCCGACCGCTCGGGAGGCCGCTTCTGGGCCTCGGGCATCAGCCTCGTCGCGCACATGCACAGCCCGCTGGTGCCGGCTGTCCACATGAACACGCGCATGATCGTGACGGCCGAGCATTGGTTCGGTGGCGGGGCCGACCTGACGCCGACGGTGCCCGACGCCCGCGACACGGCCGACTTCCACGACCGCCTGCGGCAGGCCTGCGCAGCGCACGATGCGGACTACTATCCGCGCTTCAGCAAGTGGTGCGACGAGTATTTCCACCTCAAGCACCGGGACGAGCCGCGCGGCGTCGGCGGCATCTTCTACGACTATCTCGACAGCGGCGACTGGGAAGCCGACTTCGCCTTCACCCGGGATGTCGGCCTGGCGTTCCTCGACGTCTATCCGCGCCTGGTGGAACGGCACATGAACCGCCCCTGGACGGCCGAACAACGGGAGCATCAGCTGGTCCGGCGCGGCCGCTACGTCGAATACAATCTGCTCTACGACCGCGGCACCGTCTTCGGTCTGCGGACGGGCGGCAATGTCGAGGCGATCCTGATGTCGCTGCCGCCGGTCGCCAAATGGCCATGAGCCCGTGAATCAGTTTGGCCGCGGCCGGCCGGTCGGTCACAATTCCGCCGCAGGCTATGGTGAGGCTTCCGAACATGATGCGCCGTCGCTCCCTGATCTTCGCCGCCCTCCTGACGGCAGCCGCGTTCGCGCTGCCGGCGACCGCGGCCGCCCAGCTCGAGCCGAGCGTGCCGCTCGACTCCTTCTTCGGCACCTGGCACGGAATGGGCGTGGAGGAGACCGACGACGCGCTTTTCTTCTCGATGGGCCGGCGTGACCTCGACATCGAGATCGTTGGCGAGGATGACGGCTTCGCCATCACCTGGACGACCCTGCGGCGCACCGGTGACGATCCCGACTCACCCGAATTCGAGCGCACCACGACCTACATGGAATTCTACCCGGGCGACACGCAGCATCTCTTCGAAGGCTACGATTCGGGTAACCCGCTCGAAGGCGAGATCATGGGCTGGGCCCGTCTTCACGGCGCCACCCTGTCGATCTACCGCATGGCGGTCGACGAGGACGGCGGCTACTGGCTCGGTTCCTGGGATCGTACGCTCAACGAGCAGGACCGCATGGAACTGCGCTACACGCTGCTCAACGACGGCCAGCCCGTGCGCAACGTCATCGGCCAGCTCGAACGCGTGGAGTGAAGCCGTGGCACGCTGCACCATAGCCTTGGCGGCGAAAGCCCTGGCGGCGGCATTCGTCGCCGTCTCCATGCCCGCGGCAGCGCAGGACTATGTCGAGGCGGCAGACCCCTTCATCGGCACCTATGTCGGCGTGGCCGAAGTGTTCGACGGGGAGGGCGAACTGCTCGAGACCCGCGACATGGACATCGAGATCTTCTATGGCGACCGCAACCAGTTGACGTTGCGCTGGATCAACGTCTCGCTGGTCGACGGCCGCCGCGACGTGCCCGGGGTCGAGCGTCGGGTGCAGCAGATGGTGCTGGTCGAAGGCGGACCGCACGGCAGCCTGATCGAGGACACCAGAGGCTCGGTCTTCTCCGGCCGGCGCAATGTCGAGGTGATGGCCGGCGACGCACTGCACTGGGCCCGGTTCCAGGATGGACGGCTCGACGTCTTTTCCTTCGGAGTCAACGCCCTTGGCGAGCCGGTGCTGCATGACTACGAGCGCATCCTGACCGAGCAGGGCCTCGAGATCGTCTTCGACGCCTATATCGACGGACGGTTGGTGCGCCACATCGTGGGCAACGCGATACGGGTGGAATAGGCCGGCCGTCGTCGGTCCTCGCGACCCGCCGCTCAGAAGCCCTGGAACGCATCCTCCAGCTGATCGCGCGCGTCCTCTCGGATGCGCCCGGTGATCTCCGCCGCCTGGGCATCGCTGACGCCGGGCTGGCGCAGCAGCGTCGCCTCGACATTGGCGAGCGAGCCGGCGCAGCGACCGAGTTCCTGCGCTGCCATGGTGCCCGCCGAGGTCACCTGGATACGTCCGCGCGGATTGTTGAAAAGGCAGGAGTAGTAGCCGTCGATAGCGGCCTCGACCGCCTGCGCGGAAAAGGCGGCACCGACCGCCGGCATGCCGCCGCCACCCGGCTTGGCACCGCTATCGGCGATGGCGCCGCCGCGAGGCTGGGGCTGGCAGGCGCCGACAGCGATGGCGAGCAGGAGACCGGAGGAAACGCACATAATCATGGTGAAGCATGTCCTCGAAGCATGAGAAACCAATTGGGTTTTTCTCGCATCGCGGGCTGACGCGATCAAGCACGATCAGGCCGGGTCCGTCGTTCCTCCCACCGTGCCGACCTGCCGGCGCAGTTCGACGAGGCAGGACTGGCGGTCGGCCTGGAAATCGCCCGCCACCCACCAGTCCTCCACGGCGCCCAGCACGCGGCCCAGGTCCGGCCCCCTGGGCACGCCGAGTGCCAGGGCGTCGGTACCGCGCAGCGGGAAGCTGGGCGGCTGCCACTGCCTGACCAGCCGGCGCCCCGGGGCCTTGGCACCCCGCGCCCGGGCGATCAGCAGCGCATCGGCGGCGACGGCGGGGCCATACCGATAGGCCAGGCGACGGGCCTGGTCGGTGTCGCGCACCCCGTGCGCGCCGGCGATGGCCGCGTCGATCCCGGCCAGATGGGCGGACTGCTTGCGGCTGAGCCTGAGCCGATCGCCGGCGGCCGAAGCGTCCCCCGGCGGACACAGCGCGGCCAGGCGCCGCAGCGCGGCGTGCGTGTCACGCACGCCGCTGTCGATCGCCTCCAGCCGCGTCAGGACCGGCAGGTCGCCGTCGTGGCCGATTACCCGCGCCGCCGCTCCGGTCGATGCCATGCCGGCCCAGGCCTCCGCCGGCTGCCTGGCGCTCAGCAGGCGCAGCACCTCGTGGGTGATGCGCTCGACCGCCAATCGGTCGAGCCCGTCCACGGTGTCGCGGATCACCGCCAGCGTCGCGGGATCCGTAGCGCCCTGCCCGTACCAGGCATGGAAGCGGAAATAGCGCAGGATGCGCAGATAGTCCTCGCCGATGCGCTCGATCGCCGCACCGACGAAGCGGATACGGCCGGTGCGCGCATCCTCGATGCCGCCGAAATAGTCGAAAAGCCGGCCGTCGAGATCCGCGCTCATGGCGTTAATCGTAAAGTCCCGTCGCGCCGCGTCCTCGCGCCAGTCGGTGGTGAAGGCGACCACGGCACGGCGCCCGTCGGTCTCGATGTCGCGACGCAGGGTGGTGATCTCGAAGGGCTGATGGGCCAGCACGGCGGTCACCGTGCCGTGCTCGATACCGGTCGGCACGACGTTCAGGCCAGCCGCCTCCAATGCGCCACGCACCGCCTCCGGGGGCAGCGTGGTAGCCAGGTCGATGTCGCTGTCATGCCAGCCGATCAGGGCGTTGCGCACGCAGCCGCCGACGAAGCGTGTCTCGCCGCCGGCGGCCGCCAGCACCTTGATGATGCGCAGCGGGCGCCATTGGCGCAGCCAGGGCGCCTGCCGCGCGCCGAGCCTGAGCGATTGGTCCCAGCCCTCAGCCACCTCCGCCGCCATCAGCGCCGCCATCCGCGCCTGCGCCGCTCTCCTCGCCGAACGTCCCCGGCAGGATCACACCGTTCTCCTCGCGCGGCGGCGTGTAGTCGCGGTAGGGCGGATCGGGCTCGAAGATGGCCAGCGCGAACAAGGCCGCGACCATCAGGAGGACGCCGATGATGATCAGCCAGAACCAGGGCGTGTTCTCCAGCAGCGGCGGCGGCGACTCCGCACCGGCCGCCTGCGCCCGGCGCTGCTGCCAGGCGGCGAACATCAGGTAGATCGCGGTCGGCAGCAGAAGGATGACGATGAAGACGAGAACGCGGGTCATGAGCCTAGTATCCGGTCGCGCAGGTTTTTCAGCATACCCGCCGTGGCACCCCAGATGTACCGCTCGCCATACGGAAAGACATAGAAGTGGCGGGTCTTGCCCTGGTAGCGCCGGCTGTGGCGCTCGGGCATGCGGTCGCCCAGGATGAAGGCGAGCGGCACCTCGAAGATGTCGGCGACCTCGCCCGGTTCGGGTCGGAGCGTCACCGGCGGTTCGATCAGCCCGACGAAGGGCTCCACCCGGTAGCCGGTTCGGGTGATGTAGGTGTCGAGCCGGCCGAGGATCCTGACCCGGCCCGCCGGCAGGCCGATCTCCTCCTCGGTCTCGCGCAGCGCGGCGGCCAGCGGCGTGGCGTCGCCCGGATCGATGCCGCCGCCGGGGAAGGCGATCTGACCGGCATGGGCGGCGAGGTGCTGGGTCCGCTGGGTCAGGACGATGGACAGTCCCGTCGCGTGATTGAGGATCGGCACCAGGACGGCGGCCTCGCGCAGCCGGCCGCCGGGCAGCAGATCGGGGTTGAGGTCGTGATCGCCCCTGGCGCCCATGTCGATCGGCGGCAGCGCCCGGGCCAGCGTCTCCGGTGTCATCGCGCCGGCTCCACGAGCGGGAAGAAGGCGCCGCCGCTCGCCACGCCCATCACGCCATCGCGTTCCTCGGCCCGTTCCACAAGCTGATAGAAGACCGTCCGCGCGATCAGCGCTTCCAGGCGATCGCGTACCAGGACATAGGGTCTGGGCTCCCCGTCGGCGCCGAAGGCGACGCGGATCGGGTGGTCCGGCCCGGCGGTCACCCCGTCGTCCACATTGGTGCGGAAGGTCAGGCGGCCGGGTTCGTCGTCCATCAGTTCGACCGCGACGAACGGCGCGTCCTCGACCGTGATGCGGCCGCGCTCGGCCGGCGTCACCAACCAGTAGTCGCCCGCATCGTCCCGCCGCAGCACCGTGGAGAACAGGCGCACCAGCGCCGGCCGGCCGATCGGCGTTCCCTGGTGGAACCAGGTTCCGTCGACGGCGATGCGGATGGGGTAGGCCTCGTCCGCCGCCGTCGGTCGCGCGCCCAGTTGGCCCAGTGCCCTGTCGACACCACCTTGCTTGTCCGGTGACCGGACGGGGGCGTTCGCAACGGGATAGAATTTCGCCATAGTCATGGGGTCGCTTGTAACAGATGACGTCTTGCAGCGTTCGGCTCAAACCGTCGAGATGGGCATTGTGGCTTGGGAGAGCGAGTCGTGACTATAGACCAGGAATCGCCAACCGCCGACGCCGGCCAGCGCCTGGCGGAGACGGGCCGGCAGCTGGGCCGGGTCCGCGCCGCCCTGGGCCGGGTGATCTTCGGCCAGGAAGAGGTGATCGACCGTACGCTGATCACCGTCCTGTCGGGCGGCCACGGCCTGCTGGTCGGCGTGCCGGGACTGGCCAAGACGCGCCTGGTTGAAAGCCTCGGCACCGTGCTCGGCCTGTCGGCGCGGCGCATCCAGTGCACGCCCGATCTGATGCCGGCCGACATCATCGGTTCGGAGGTGCTGGAGGAAGGTGCCGACGGGCGGCGGCACTTCCGCTTCATCCAGGGCCCGGTGTTCAGCCCGCTGCTGATGGCCGACGAGATCAACCGGGCGAGCCCGCGCACCCAATCGGCGCTGCTGCAGGCGATGCAGGAGCGGCGGGTCACGGTCGCCGGCGAGGCGCATGACCTGCCGCGCCCGTTCCACGTGCTGGCCACCCAGAACCCGATCGAGCAGGAAGGCACCTATCCCCTGCCGGAGGCCCAGCTCGACCGCTTCCTGATGCAGATCGACGTCGGCTATCCCGACCAGGCGGCGGAGCGGCGCATGCTGATCGCCACCACCGGCGCGGATGAGGAAACGCTGAGCGAGGTGATGAACGCCGATCAGGTGATCGCCGCGCAGACCCTGGTACGTCAGATCCCGGTCGGCCAGGCCGTGGTCGACGCCATCCTCGACATCGTCACCGCGGGGCGGCCGGAGGAATCGAGCCTCGAGCCGGTGCGCGCGCATGTCGCCTGGGGACCCGGCCCTCGCGCCGGCCAGGCCCTCATGCTGGCGGTGCGCGCCAGGGCGCTGCTCGACAACCGCCCGGCGCCCTCCGTGGACGACGTGGTGGCACTCGCACCGGCGGTGCTGAAGCATCGCATGGCGCTGGGCTTCGCCGCCCGCGCGGAAGGCGTGACCCTGGACGACGTCATCACCCTGATCGTCGACCGGCACCGGTGAGCGCCACCCTCCACCAGCGCGCGGCGGCCGCAGCGGCCCGTTTTCCGCCGCTGGCCGTCACCGCGGCCCGGGTGGCGGCCACCGTTGAGCAGGGCACACATGGCCGGCGGCGCAGTGGCCTGGGCGACGATTTCTGGCAGTTCCGTCCCTATCTGCCCGGCGACCCGGCCAGTCGCATCGACTGGCGGCAGAGCGCCAAGCGGGAAAGCCCGCATATCCGCGAGCGCGAACAGGCGGTCGCCCAGTCGACCCTGCTCTGGGCCGATCGGCGACCGGCCATGGCGTGGTCGTCATCCAAGCATCTGGCGACCAAGGCAGATACCGCGGCGCTCCTGGTGCTGGCGCTGGCCGATCTGCTCGGCCGCGGCGGCGAGGCAGTCGGCTGGCTCGGCGGCTCGCGGCCGCGTACCGGTCGCAGCCGGACCGCGCGCCTGGCGGAAGAGTGGACGACCCTGCCCGACGCCGACCGGCCGCCCTCGCTGGAGCACCTGCCGATCGCCTCCACGGTGGTGCTGGCGAGCGACTTCCTCGACCCGGTCGAGGAACTCGCACAGGCCCTGGCGCCGCTGGGCGTGCGGCGCGCCGGCGGCGTGCTGCTGCAGGTCCTCGACCCGGCGGAGGCCGATCTGCCCTATCGCGGCCGGGTGGAGTTCCACGGCACCGCTTCGGGCCTGCCTGTGCTGCTGCCCCGCGTGGAGGCGGTGCGCCAGGCCTATGTCGAGCGGCTGCGCCTGCATCAGGACGCGCTCGCCGCGCTCGCCCGCCAGCGTGGCTGGATCCTGCTGCGCCACCGCACCGACCAGGCGCCGGAGGCCGCCCTGCTCGCGCTCTACATGGCGATGACGCAGTGACGGCCGCGCGACCATGCTGACCGTCGGTCCCATCGCCTTCCTGCAGCCCTGGCTTCTCCTGGGCCTGATCGCCCTGCCGCTGATCTGGCTGCTGCTGCGTGCCGTGCCGCCGGCGCCGCGACGCATCACCTTTCCGGCGCTGCGCCTGCTGCGCGACCTCGACGCGCGGGAGGAGACGCCGGCGCGCACGCCGTGGTGGCTGCTGCTGCTGCGCCTCGCGCTCGCCGCGCTGATCGTCATCGCCGCGGCCCAGCCCGTGCTGCACGCATCCGACAGGGGCGCCGGCACGGGCCCGCTGGTTCTCGTTGTCGACAATGGCTGGTCGGCGGGCGTCGGCTGGTCGGAGCGTGTCTCGGCGGCGGACGCGCTCCTGACGACGGCGGAACGCCAGGGCCGCGCCGTGGTCCTGCTGGCGACGGCGCCGCCCGCCGACGGCCCCATCGTCGCCAGCCTCGGCGACGCGGCCGATGCACGGGCCGCGCTTGCCGATCTGGCGCCGCGCCCCTGGCCGGTCGATCACGCGGCGGCACTGGCGGCCTTGGAATCCGCCGGCCTCGACCCGGCTGTTCCGGTGCAGGCCGTCTGGCTGACTGACGGCGTGGAGAGCAGCGACCGGCGCCTGCTGGCCGACGCGCTCGACCGCGCCGGCGGACTGCGCCTGCTGGTTCCGCCGGAGGGATCGGACGCCAACCAGGCAGTGCTGTTGCGCGCCGCGGAACCGATCGAGGCCGGCATCGCCTTCGACGTGGCGCGCGCGTCAACGGACACGACGGCTGATTTGACCCTTCGCCTGGAGGACGGCGCCGGCGCCATCCTGGCCCGCGAGCCGATCGCAATGCCGGCGGAGGCCGCGGCAGCCCGCGTTGCCTTCCGCCTACCTCCGACGGTCATCAACCGTGCCAGCCTCGCCCGGGTGGAAGAAATCGGCGGCGCCGGCGGCGTCTACCTGCTCGACCCCGGCAGCGCCCGCCGCCGGGTGCTGGTGCTGACCAGCGGTGACGCCCCCGACACCCAGCCCCTGCTCGCCGACAGCTACTACCTGCTGCGCGCGCTGGAGCCCTTCGCCACCATCGATACCGGAGGCCTGGCGGCCCTGGGCGAGGACGCGGGTCAGGCTCCGGCCGATATCGTCATTCTGCCCGACGAGACGCCGCTGACCGAGAACGACCGCGAGCGCCTCGCCGCCTTCATCGAGGCCGGTGGCATGATCATCCGCTTCGCCGGTCCGTTGCTCGCGGCCGGTAATGACGGCCTCGTGCCCAGCCCACTGCGTCCGGGCGACCGTGTGCTGAGCGGGTCCATGTCGTGGACCACGCCGCAGGGACTGCGCCCGTTCCCGGACGACAGTCCCTTCGCGGGGTTGCCCGTGCCGTCGGACGTGACGGTCAGCCGCCAGGTGCTGGCGGATCCCTCGCGCCTCGGCGACGCCCGGGTCTGGGCGACGCTGGAGGATGGCACGCCGCTCGTCACCGCATCGTCGCGCGGCGGCGGCTGGCTGGTTCTGGTTCACACCTCCGCCGGGCCGGAATGGTCCGACCTGGCGCTCTCCGGCCTCTATGTGGACATGCTGCGCCGGCTGATGCTGACCTCCGCGGGCGAGCACCGCCCTGCCCCGGGCAGCACCCTGCCGCCGCACCTGACGGTGGACGGACATGGCGCGATCGGTCTTGCCGGCCCGCTCACCCGACCGCTGACCATTCCGCCCGATGGCGCGGCCCGCGTCGATCCGGAGCACCCGCCGGGGCTTTACGGGGCCGAGGGCGGACGCGTCGCTCTGAACCTGGCAAGCGCCGTGCCGGCTCTGGAACCGGCAGGCCGCTGGCCCTTCGGCACCGAGATCGACACCTGGCGGACCTCCGCCGAGCAGCCGCTGCTGCCCCACCTCATCGCCCTGGCGATCGCGCTGGCCGTGGCCGACATGGTCGTCGTCATGTTCCTGTCGGGCACCCTGCCCGGCTGGCGCCATCGGCGTGGCGCGGCGACGGCGGCACTCGTCGTCGGTGTCGCGGTGACCCTGGCTGGCCTGGCATCGGCACCCCTCGGTGCCCAGGACACGCCCCTGGCGGTCGACGAGCGGGCCATCGAGGCCGCCAACGGGCTCTACTTCGCCTATGTGATGACCGGCGATCCGGAGATCGACGCTATCTCCGAGAGCGGGCTGGAAAGCCTGTCGCAGTTCCTCGCCCAGCGCACCGCGGTCGAACCGAGCGGCGCCATGGGCGTCGATCTGGAGCGGGACGAACTGGCCTTCTATCCGGTCCTCTACTGGCCCATCACCGCCAGCCAGCCCGGGCTGTCCAGCGATGCCGCGGAGCGGGTGAACAACTTCATGGCCAATGGCGGACTGGTGCTGATCGACACCCGCGACGCCGGGCTTGGCGACGCCAACAACGCCAATCTCCGGCGCCTCACGGAGGATGTCGCCATCCCGCCACTGACGCCGGTGCCGCCCGACCACGTTCTGACCCGCGCCTTCTACCTGCTGGCCACCTTCCCCGGCCGCTATGCCGGGGACGAGGTGTGGGTGGTCGACGCCGACGAGACGGTCAATGACGGCGTCAGCCCGGTCGTGATCGGCGCCAATGACTGGGCCGCCGCCTGGGCCCAGGATGCCGACGGCGGCGCCAGCTTCCCGGTGGTGCCCGGCGGCAACCGGCAGCGCGACTACGCCTTCCGGTTCGGCGTCAACCTGGTGATGTACGCGCTGACCGGAAACTACAAGGCCGACCAGGTGCACGTCCCGGCCATCCTCGAGCGGCTCGGCCAATGACCGCGGGCTGGGAGATCGTCCTGGCACCGCTGCTGCCCTGGCCGCTCTGGGGGCTGCTGGCGGCGCTGGCCGCGATCGCGCTCGGACTGCGCCTCTGGCGCGCCAGGCGGGGTGTCGTCTGGCGCGGCCTGTTCGCCGCTGTGGCGCTTGCGGCCCTGCTCGACCCGTCCTTCGTGCGCGAGGAACGCGAGCCGCTGAACGACGTCGTCGTGCTTCTCGTCGACCGCTCCGCCAGCACGGCGATCACCGGTCGCGGCGCGCTGATCGACGAGACGGTGGCGGCAATGGAGGCCGAGATCGCCGATATCGACGGGCTCGACCTGCGCGTCGTCGAAATGCCGCGCGCCGGTCAAGGCGGATTGGACGGCGAGACCCTGATGATCGAGGCGCTCAGGCAGGCCACGGCGGACCTGCCGCGCGCCCGGCTGGCCGGCGCCCTGCTGGTCACCGACGGCCAGGTGCACGACAGCGGCTTGTGGAGCGCGGACGACGCCATCGGGCCGGTTCACGCCCTGCTTGCCGGCTCGGCGGAAGAGGTGGACAGGCGCCTGGTGCTGGACGCCGCTCCGGCTTTCGGGCTGGTGGGCGAGGCGGTCGAGGTGACGCTCGGCGTGGTCGACGAGGGCGGGGCGGAAGGCACGCCGGTCGCGGTCGAGGTGCTGGTGGACGGCACCCTCCTGACCGGTCTGACCGCCCGCACCGGCGAGCCCTTCACGGTGAGCGTCCCCGTGGAGCATGCGGGCGAAGTCGTGGTCGAGGCGCGGGCCGAGACGCTGGCGGGCGAGATCACCACCGCCAACAACGCCCTTGCCCTCTCGGTCAACGGGGTGCGCGACCGGCTTCGCGTGCTCCTGGTATCCGGCGCGCCGCATGCCGGCGAGCGCACCTGGCGCAACACGCTGAAATCCGATCCGGCGGTGGACCTGGTGCATTTCACCATCCTGCGCCCGCCGGACCGGCAGGATGGCACCCCGCTTGACGAGCTGTCGCTGATCGCCTTCCCGGTGCAGGAGCTGTTCGCGATCCGCCTGCACGAGTTCGACCTGGTGATCTTCGACCGCTACCAGCGGCGCGGCGTGCTGCCCAGCATCTATTTCCAGAACATCGCCGACTATGTGGAATGGGGCGGCGCCATGCTGGACGTCAGCGGGCCGCCCTTCGCGGATGTCTTCTCCACCTACCGCACGGCGCTGGGCACCATCTACCCGGCCGAGCCGACGGGCGAGGTGCTGGAGGCCGCCTACCGGCCGCAACTGACCGAGATCGGCCAGCGCCACCCGGTGACCGCCGGGCTCGACGGGTCGGGCGATGCCGAGACCGGTCCGCAATGGGGGCCATGGCTGCGCCAGATCGACGTGACGCCGCATTCCGGCGAGACGCTGATGTCCGGGATCGGGGAGCGGCCGCTGCTGATGCTCGACCGCGTCGGGGAGGGCCGCATGGCGCTGCTGGCCAGCGACCATATCTGGTTGTGGTCGCGCGGCTACCAGGGTGGCGGTCCGCAGGGGGAACTGGTGCGCCGCCTGGCGCACTGGCTGATGGGCGAGCCGAGCCTGGCGGAGGAGCGCCTCGACGCCTCCTCGGAAGGGGGTGCGCTGACCATCGAGCGGCGCAGCCTGGGCCCGCTGCCGTCGCAGGCGACAGTAACCGCGCCCGACGGCTCGGCAGCGACGGTGGCGCTGGAAGAAGTCTCGCCCGGCCTGGCGCGGGGCAGCCTGCTGGTCGATACGCCGGGGCTCTACCGCGTAACCGATGGGGCGCTGGAACGCGCCACGGTGATCGGCGATCCAGCGGCACCGGAACTCTCCGCTTTGCGTGCCAGCGCCGGGCCGTTGGCCGGCATTGTCGAGCAGAGCGGCGGCAGCCAGCGCTTTGTCGGCGACGACGGCGTGCCGACGGTGCGCCATGTCAGCGCCGGACGCACGATGGCGGGCAATGGCTGGATCGGCCTGCAGTCCAATCGCGACTATCGGGTCACCGGCGTGGCCAGCGCGCCGATCCTGCCGGGCTGGCTGCTGGCCGTGGTCCTGACCGCGCTGGCGCTCGCGGCCTGGATACGCGAAGGCCGCTAGAGCATCCTGCGCCCGAACGGGCGCAGACAAGATGCTCTAAGCTATTGAGAATCGGGCAGATTTTTTGCGACCGAATGGGTCCATTCGGTCGCAATCTGCCCTAGGACGAGCCGTCCCAGCGGCCGTGGTCTATTTCGGTCGTGCCGCCGCCATCGACGCGACGGATTTCCGGAGCGCTTGCCTTCGTGTCGGCGTCAGACCGACGGCCGGCCCTGTGGCCAGGCGGGACGCGGTTCGTCCCGGTCCTCCAGCCAGTAGTGCACGCCATGGTCGAAATCCGGCGTCCCGACAGCGCGTTCCGTCTCGACTCCGCCGGTCCACTGCGCCGGCGCCTCGCGCTCGGGCAGCAGCGACAGGAGGGCGAGCACAAGCCCGACCATCGACAGCGCGGCTATCCAGGCCCCGAACAAACGGTCACTCCTCATCACACCCTCACCTCTATATCGATCTGATATATTGCACTTCTTGATAAATCAGGTGGTCATAGGTGTTGCGAAGATCAATAGACCGCGCGCAAGATTCCTAAGGCATCCTGTGGCGAGGTCCGGAAAAGGCATCTGAATTCAATGCCCTGCGGATCGTTTCCGTCGCAGCAACAATAAGTTGTTGCGATTGACGCGATATTTCCGACGCTGGTGCGCGGTCAGGAATCGGGCCGAGCTCACCGTCACGGCCTCGAACCCGGCCTCGTCCAGACGGCCCACCAGGTCGGCGCCATAGATGCGGTAGTGGAAGGGATGGCCATAGGCCGCCAGCCGCTTGGCCGGGGTGTCGACCGACGGATCTTCGGGCGTGTGCGGTATGCGGGGATCGAACGGCGTCAGCAGCACGCCGGTGCCCCCCGGCCGCACAACCCGCGCCAGTTCGCCCAGTGCCGCCCGGTCGTCACGGACATGCTCGAGCACGTGCGAGGAGATCACCAGATCGATCGAGGCGTCGGGCAGCGGCAGGTCCGTCAGGTCCGCTTTGATGTCGGCGTAGGGGTCGAAACGGTCGACCGTCGCGTAGCGCAGGTTCACCAGCGGCCGCAGCCGCTCCGCCAGGGCTGGCTCGGCCGCCGTGTGCAACACCCGGAGCCGGCGCCGGAGGATCCCCGTCTCGGAGACCAGGAACAGCCAGAGGAAGCGATGCCGCTCGACCGAGCCGCAGCCCGGGCAGGCGGCGTTGCGGCGCCGCGACAGGCCGAAAGGCAGGAAGCGCATCGCCCGCGTGCCGCAGATCGGGCATTGCAGCACGCCGTCGGCCACCTGGCCAGGCGCGGGCGGCCGGTGCAGCCGCTCCATCCGGTAGACCGTCGCCTCGTCCAGTCCACCTGCTTCGATCCTGGCGACGAGTCTGTCGAGGCCATGTAGCATGTCTCTCGAACCATCCTTCCTGAATGCGCTTGGCCTGTGCGTGTTCCATTCCCGGCGAGCCAGGCTCCAGGCCGTTTTAGACCACGAGATGACGGCGAATGACAGGCTCGCCGCGACGGGAGAGGCGCTGCGATGGACGGCGAGAGCGAGACGCGGGTCGTCGGCTTCGAACGACAGGCGCGAAAGGGCGTGCCGCCCCGGCTCGCCCGCCGGGTCCTGGCACTCGACGATTTCGAGCCGCTGGCGCGGCGCCGGCTACCGCGACCCCTGTTCGGCTACGCCGCCGGTGGAGCGGAGGAGAACCGCTCCCTGGCGGCCAACCGGGCGGCCTTCGGCAAGCACGCCCTGCAGCCCCGGGTGCTGCGCGACGTTTCCGGCCGCAGCACCGCGGTCGAGTTCCTGGGGCAGCGCTGGGCCGCGCCCTTCGGCATCGCGCCGCTTGGCATGGCCGCGATGTCGGCCTATCGCGCCGACATCGTGCTGGCTCGCGGCGCGCGGGCCATGGGCATCCCCGCGGCGCTGAGCGGCGCTTCGTTGATCCGGCTGGAGGACGTCGCCCGGGCCGCGCCCGGCACCTGGTTCCAGGCCTATCTGCCGGGCGAGATCGCGCGCATCGATGCCCTGCTCGACCGTGCCGTCGCCGCCGGCTACGAGACCTTGCTGGTGACCGTCGACCTCGCGGTCGGCGGCAACCGGGAGAACCACGTCCGCGCCGGTTTTTCCGCGCCTCTTCGACCGACGCCGCGCCTGGCGTTCGACGGCCTCGTCCGGCCGCGCTGGCTTCTCGGCACCTTCGCACGCACACTGCTGCGGCACGGCATGCCGCATTTCGAGAACGCTTTTGGCGAGCGCGGCGCGCCGATCATCTCGCGCCGGGCCGTGCGCGATTTCGCCCGACGCGACCATTTCGACTGGCGCCATGTCGATCACATCAGGCGGCGCTGGCAGGGGCCGCTGATCCTGAAGGGCATCCTGCATCCCGACGACGCGGCGGAGGCCAAGGCGCGCGGTGCCGACGCCATCGTCGTCTCCAACCATGGCGGCCGCCAGCTCGACGGCGCGGTGGCGCCGCTCGACGCGCTGCCCGGGATCGTCAGCCGTGCCGGCGACCTGCCGGTGCTGCTCGATGGCGGCGTGCGGCGTGGCACCGACGTGGTCAAGGCGCTGGCGCTCGGTGCCCGCCTCGTTCTGGTCGGCCGTCCCTTTCTCTACGCCGCGGTAGTCGCCGGCGAGGCCGGGGTGGTGCACGCCGCCGACATCCTGAGGACCGAACTCGACCGCGACCTGGCGCTGCTCGGCCTCAACAGCGTGGCGGAGATCGGACCGGACATCCTGTTCGCCCATCCGGATCGCGCCTGAGATATACGCATTGCGTATACCCAATGCCACAATGGGTACTTCGGTTTAGATGGCCCCGGCCCTAGCCTGGATCGGAATAATGATGGAGGGACGCCAAGGCCATGGGCATAGAAATCGTGCATACCGACGCCCCGCTAGGGCACGAAATCCGCGGCGTTGACCTCGCCGGCGATATCGACGACGCGACTTTCGCGGAGATCGAGGCAACCTACGACCGCTACGGCGTCGTCGTGTTCCGCGGCCAGAAGCTGTCGCCGGAACAGCAGATCGCCTTCAGCCGCCGCTTCGGCCCGCTCGACCGCTACGTGCTGGAACAGTACAACCACAAGCAGTGGCCGGAAATCTTCGTCATCTCCAACATCGTGGAGAACGGCGAGCCGATCGGCATGGCCGATGCCGGGCGCTACTGGCATACCGACATGTGGCTGACCCACAACCCGCCGCGCGGCTCGATCCTGCATGCGCTGGAGGTGCCGGTGCAGGATGGCGAGCCGCTGGGCGACACCTATTTCACCAGCACCGCGGCGGCCTATGACGCGCTGTCGCAGGAGATGAAGGCCCGGCTCGATGGGCTGACGGCAATCTTCAGCACCGACAAGTATCTCGAGTTCCGACAGCGCACTAACAAGGACATCGACAAGCCCACCGGCCAGGCTTCCCAGACGGCGCTGAAGAACCTCAACTCCGGCGACATCGAGCACTTCCTGGTGCGCATCCATCCCCGCACCGGCCGCAAATGCCTCTATCTCTGCGAGGGTGTCGTTGCCCGGGTGGTCGGCCTGCCGGAGACGGAATCCGACGAACTGATCGCCTTTCTCGAGTCCCATGTGGTCAAGCCGGAATTCGTCTACCGGCACCGCTGGCAGGTGGGCGACGTGGTGATGTGGGACAACAGCTCCTGCCTGCACAAGGCGACCGGGGATTTCGAGCTGCCGCTGCGCCGCCACATGCACCGAACGACCTTGCGCAATGTCGATGACAGGCCGGTGGCGGCATGAGCCTCGCCATCGACCGCATCGAGACGCATCTCGTCGCCACGCCGCTCGATCCGCCCATCGTCCATCCGTTCCTCGGCGCCCGCACCCGCTTCGTCAGCCTGGTCGTGCTGGTGCACACCAGGGACGGGCCGAGCGGCTTTGGCTACGTGACGGGCGAGAGCGCGGTGCAGATGGCGGCGATCGGCAAGATCGTCGAGGACCTCGCCGGTCGCCTCGCCGGGCAGGATGCGCTGGCCAGAGCCTTCCTCTACGACCGCATGTGGAACTGGACCGTCGACCTGCTGCACGAGGGCGCGGCAACCATGGCGCTGGCGGCGATCGACATCGCGCTCTGGGACATCGCCGGCAAGGCCGCCGGTCTGCCATTGTGGCGCCTGCTCGGCGGTTTCCGCGACACCGTGCCGGCCTATGCCAGCGAGAGCCTTTGGCGGCACTTCTCGATCGACGAGCTGCAGGAGGCGGGGGCCGCCATCATCGCGCGCGGCTTCGACGCCATGAAGCTGCGGCTCGGCCTGCGGCCACCGGCGGAGGATGTGGCCCGCGCCGTCGCCCTGCGCCAGGCGGTGGGGCCCGAGGCGAAGATCATGACCGACGCGCTGTGGTCAATGCGCGTCGACGAGGCGATCCGTCTCGCCCGCATGATGGCCGATAGCGAGGCCGACCTCTTCTGGTACGAGGAGCCTGTGCGCGACGGCAACTGGGCCGATCTGAAGCGGGTGCGCGAGCAGGCGCTGCTGACCGTGGCCGGCGGCGAGCGCGTTTCCACCCTGTCCCAGGTGAACGAGCTGGTCGAGGCGGTCGACCACGCCATCCTCGACGTCCACCACATCGGCGGCATCACCCCCTGGCTGAAGGCGGCGGCGGTTCTCGATATCGCCGACCGGCCGATCTCCGTGCACATCGTGCCCGAGGTTCAGGCCCAGCTGCTCGGCGCCCAGCGCACCGGCGCCTGGGTCGAGCACACGCCGTGGTGGGACGCGCTGTTCGAGGAGCCGTTGCAACCGGCGGGCGGACGGCTGACACTGGGCGAGAAGCCCGGTCTCGGCCTCGAGGTCTCGCCAAAGGCGTTGGAGAGGCTGAAGGTCGACGGCTGACCGGGCACCCGCCCGCCCGGGAGCGCCCGTCCGGCCCATGACCCCCGATCTGCTGCATTCCTTCCTGACGGCCTACGAGGCGGGTAGCATCCAGAAGGCCGCCGGCATGCTGCACGTCTCCCAGCCGACCCTGAGCCGGCGGCTGCAGCGGCTCGAGGACACGCTCGGCACGGCGCTGTTCGAGCGCAGCTCGACCGGCCTGGTGGCGACCATCTACGGCCACGCGCTGGCCCAGCGCGCGCGCCTGATCGTCATGGAGATGGACCTCGCGCGCGACGAGCTGGCGCGCATCCGCGACGCCGTCGGCGGCTTCGTCACCTTCGGGCTCAGCCCCGGCATCGCCGCCGGCCTGATGCCCACGGCCGCCGCCCGCCTCGCCGTCAGCAACCCCGATCTGCGCCTGGGCATCGTCGAGGGCGTGTCGGAGAGCCTGATCGAGCAGGTCCGCGAGCGGCGCATCGACTTCGCCGTCTGCACCATTCCGATCCAGACCAGCGAGACATTGCTGGTCGAGCGCATCGGCGAGGATCCCTTCGCCGTTGTGGCCAACCGCCACCATCCGCTGGCCGACGGCCGCACAGTGCCCCTGGCCGAGACCGCGACCTTTCCCTGGGCCATGCCGACCTTCCGCGGTGCCGTCAGACAGTGGGTGGAGGCGCATTTCGTCTCGATCGGGCTGAGCCCGCCGGTGCCGCGCATCGAGACATCGTCGATGCAGCTGATCCGCCACCTGCTGGCCGACGGCCGCCACCTCTCCTACCTGCCCGCCCGCCTCGCCGGCGATTTCCCGCACGTCGTCGCCCTGCCCTGCCGTCCGTCCATGGTGCTGAGCCGCGCCTTCGGGGCGGTCCGCCTCAGCCATCGCGAGCCGAGCCCGGCCGCCCTCCTGGTGATCGAGGCGATCCGTCAGGCGGCGGCCGACCCGCCGCCCCTCACCCTGCCCGGTCTTGCGGAATCAGCCTGAGCGCCAGCGGCGACAGCGGCAGGATGATGAACAGCCGCACCACGTGGAACGCGGTGACCATCGCGACGCCCAGCCCCAGCGCCTCGGCGGTCAGCGACATCTCGGTGACGCTGCCGGGCGCGGCGGCGAGGATCATGGTCGATAGCGGGAAGCCGTCGATGGCGGCGATCGCCCAGGCCAGCAGCGAGCACAGCACGATCATGGTCAGCGTGATGGCGACCGAGCAGAGGATGAAGCGCGGCGCCAGGCGCAGCAGCTCGCGGGTGAAGCTGAGGCCGAGCGACAGCCCGACCAGGAGCTGTCCCACATAGATCAGCGCCCTCGGAAATGGCAGTTCCACCGACCCGGTGGCGGCGATCACCGTCGCCAGGGTGAGAGGGCCGAGGAAGAAGGGACTGACCACCCCTATTCGCTGGCAGAGCAGGGCCACGCCGACGGCGAGAACAAGCGTCACGCCCACCAGCGGATCGAAGGCGAACAGGTCGTCGCTTGACGGCGGCAGGGCCGTCGGGTCGGCCCCGGCCATCAGCACATTGGGCACGATCAGCACGACGAGCGCGATGCGCAGGCTCTGGGACAAGCCGACCAGCGGCCCGTTGCCGCCGCCCTGCTCGGCCAGCTGCGCCATTTCCGAAGGCCCGCACGGCACGCAGGCGAAGAAGGAGGTCACCCGGTCGGCACGGGCGATCCGGGTCAGCACCGGCGCCATCGCGCAGGCGAGCAGGCCCGAGCCGACGGCGATAACCAGCATCTCCGGGAACAGGGCGATCACCTGACCCAGCGCCACGCTGGTCATGTGCAGACCGACCGCGCAGGCCACCACGATCTGGCCGGAACCACGGGTGTAGTGTGGAATGGCGACGGTCCAGCCGGTGGCGGCCAGCAGCGTCGCCACCAGCATCGGGCCGATCATCCAGGCGAGCGGAATGCCGGCCTCCGCCGCGGCCGCGCCGGCGGCGATGGAGAGGACGAGCAGAAGGGCGATCCGCCGCAGATTGGCGGGCTCGAGAAGGCGTTTCATTCAGCGCGGATCGGCCTGGCGCCTGCCCGCGGCTTCGCCCGAGACGTCGATCACGACCTTGCCCATATGCGCCTGAGCCTTGAGATGGGCATAGGCCTCGGCAGCGGCCGCGAGCGGGAAGCTGCGGTCGATCAGCGGGCGCAGCCGGGCGCGCGCGATCGCCCGGTTCATCGCCTCGAAATGGTTGCGGGAGCCGACATAGATGCCGCGCAGGACGATGTTGCGCCGGCGCACCGCCGTGGGATCGATGCTGCCGCTCGCCTGCGCGCCGATCAGGTGGACCGCGCCGCCATTGCGCGCCGCCCGGACCGCACCCGCGACATTGGCACCGCCGACAACCTCGACCACATGGTCGACGCCGCGCCCCTGCGTGAGGTCGAGCACCGCCTGCGGCCAGTCGCCGTCCGGCTCGATGACGATCAACTCGTCGGCGCCAAGCGCGCGGGCGCGCTCCGCCTTGCCGGGCGAGGTCGTGGTCTGGATCACCACCGCTCCCGCCAGCCTGGCGAGGGCGAGCGCGAACAGGGAAACGCCACCGGTCCCCTGGACCAGCACGCTCTCGCCGGGCAGCAGCGGCGTGCCGCCGAACAGCGCGTTCCAGGCGGTGACCGCCGCGCAAGGCAATGTCGCCGCCTCGGCGTAGTCGAGATGGTCGGGAATGCGGACGACGGCCTCCTGGTCGAACAGCACCTGTTCGGCCAGCACGCCGTCGGTCGAGCCGCCCAGTGCGGAGGCGCCGTAGCGCTCCTCGTAGGGGCCGCCCAGCCAGCGGCCCATGAACAGCCCGGCCACCCGGTCGCCGACGGCCACCCGGTCGACGCCCTCGCCGACCGCGATTACCTCGCCCGCCGCGTCGGAACACGGCACCAGGCCGTCGGCCACCGAACCGTGGGCGTAGCGGCCCTCCGCCACCATCAGGTCCCGATAGTTCAGCGAGACGGCGTGGATGCGCATCACAATCTGGCCGCGTCCAGGCTGCGGCTCGGCCGCGTCCTCCAGAACCAGCCGATCGGGCGCGCCGCTGCGGAGCCGATAGAGCCTCACCGGATCACCCGGCCCGGATCGGTCGGCCGCAACAGCTCGAACATCTCGTCGACCACGGCGTAGTCGCGATAGCCGCAGCGGCCGAGCGGCTGGGCCGCGGCGGTATCGAAGCGGCCAGCCTTGATGAAGCGGTCGTCGATGTGGACGGCGACCACCTGGCCGATCGCCAGCCAGCGGTCGATGCCCTCGCCGCTCAGGTCCTGAATCTCGCTGAACATGGTCAGCTTGCACTCCAGCGCCGCCGCCGCGCGGGCCACCCGGGGCGGCTTCACCAGGGCCGAAGGGGCGGCCTCCAGCCCGGCGAAGGAGAACTCGTCCTCGCCGTCCTCCAGTTCGGTGGAGGTCGCGTTCATCTCGTGCAGCAGCTCCATCGTCGACAGGTTGAAGACGAACTCCCCGGTGTCGCGGATGTTGCGCACCGAGTGCTTCAGGCCATCGCTGGTGAAGCCGACCATGTTCGGCTTGCTGGCGATGGCGCAGAAGAAGCTGTAGGGCGCCAGGTTCGGCCGGCCCTCGCTGTCGAGGGACGAAATCCAGCCGATCGGCCGCGGCGCGATGATCGCCTTGAACGGATCGAAGGGCAGCGGGTGGCCCTCCGCCTCGGTATAGAACATGCCGCTACTCGCTCCTCGACTTCAGGAAAACACCCGGTCGGCGCCGTTCGCCTTGGCCATCGGCGACTGGAAGATCCAGTCGGCCATCACCTGGCAGCGCTTGATCAGGCGATGCTCGTCGGGCCGGTAGTCGGCGACCGCGTTGTGCAGATTGCCGATATTGTCCCAGACCAGCACGTCGCCCTCGGTCCAGCGGTGCGTCGCCTGGTATTTCGGGTCGAGCTGGTGGCGGAACAGGTAGTCGAGCAGCTCGTCGGACTCCTTCTCCGGCAGCTCGTTGACCCGCACCGTGTAGCCGGGATTGGCGTAGAGCACCTTGCGGCCGGTGATCGGGTGGATCAACACCATCGGATGGCTGACCGGCGGCTTCTTGGCGCGCTGCTCGGGCGTCAGCGGCGGGCGCGTGCTGCCCTTCTCGCGGCGCATCATCTCCCAGAACTTGTTGAAGTCGTGGGTCGCCGTGTAGCCGTCGATGCGCTGCTTGACGTCCTCGGGCAGGTCGTCATAGGCGGCGTGCATGCTGGCGAAGCTGGTGCCGCCGAGCGGCTTGCCGTCGCGGCGCGGGATCTTGATGCCGTAGAGCACGTTCACGAAGGCGATCATGGCGCTGTAGGACATGTCGGTGTGCCAGTCCTGGCCGGCGTCGGCGATGCCCAGCGGCTTGCCGTCCTCGACGATGTTGGAGAGGATCATCACTTCCGGTATGCCCGGCTCCTGATAGGTGCCGGCGACGTTGATCTCCAGCGAACCGAAACGCTCGGAAAACGCCTTCTGCTGGGCGGCCGTGATGTCCTGCCCCGGAAAGCAGATGAATCCGTGATGGCCCAGCGCCTTGAGCACTTCCTCGAAATCGTCGTCCGCGACCGGACGGGAGAGGTCGAGGCCGTGGATGCGGGCGCCGAGAATGTCGCCGGTGGGTTCTACGCGTACCATGTCAATTCCCCAAAATCTGGTGGATCTCAATCCCCGTGGAAGCGCTTATGACGTGCGGTCGAGCAGGAAGGGCACGCCGAGTTCGCCGGTCAGCGCGCGCAGCTGCTCGATCAGCGACGGCGCCAGCGGAATGCCGCCCGCCCGGCGCTCGGCGCTGATCCGCTCCTCGATGTCGCCCGGCAGCAGCACCGGCCGCGCCGGGTCGACCGGCGGCGTCCCGCGCAAGGCCTCCTCGACCTCCTCGACATCGGCGAGGAACGCCTCGGTCCCGCGGAAGATCGTCGGGTCGATCGCCAGGAAGAAATGGCCGATATCGTCGCCCCGGTCCGGGTCGCCGTCCGGCCGGCGCGAGCCGGCGAAGCGGCCGCCGGACAGGGTGCCGCCGAGAAAGTGGACGAGCAGGGCGAGGCCGTAGCCCTTGTGGCTGCCCAGCACGGGCGTGGCGCCGAGCGGCGTCAGCCCGCCCTTGCCGGCCTGATAGACCAGGCGGTAGGCCGCCTCCGGGTCGGTGACGGTCTTGCCGTCGCCATCCACGACCCAGCCCTCCGGCACCGGCGTGCCGTTCAACTGGTGCAGGCGCACCTTGTTGCCGGCGGCGGTTGAGGTCGCCATGTCGAAGACGATGGGCTCGCCGTCGCCGCGCGGAATGCCATAGGCCAGCGGATTGGTGCCCAGCACCGGCTCGCTGGCGCCCGGCGGCACCACGCAGACCACCTTGGTCGAGGTTGCCACCAGGCTGACCACGCCCTCGCGTGCGGCGATGCGGGCGTAGTACCCGGCAGCGCCGAAATGGTGGGAGTTGCGCACGGTCACCGCGGCGATGCCGCTCGCCTTCGCCTTCGCCACTGCCAGGCGCGTCGCCTGGACGGAAACCGCGAAACCGAGGCCCGCCTTGGCGTCGATCAGCGCGTGGGTCGGCCCCTCGGAGACAATCTCGGGCTCGGCGGCAAGGTCGTAGCCGCCGGCCTTCACCCAGCCGCCGATCAGGGCGAGCAGGGAGATGCCGTGAGTGTCGATGCCGCGTAGGTCGCAGTCGATCAGCACGTCGGCCGTCGCCTGAGCTCGCGCGTCGGCCATGCCCCATCCGGAAAGGATGTGCACGATCTGGCTGCGCACCGTGTCAACGCCGAAGGTGGGTTTGGCGGTCATGGTCTGCTGTCCATTCGTCGCTGGCCCTCAGGCGACCGGGTTCTGGAGCGTGCCGATGCGCGCCACGGTGCAGGCGACCGTGTCGCCCGGCTTCAGGTAGAGCGGCGGATCGCGGAAATGGCCGACGCCCGAGGGCGTGCCGGTGGCGATCACGTCGCCGGGCTCCAGCGTCGCGAAGCGGCTGATATAGGAGAGGATGTAGGCACAGGAGAAGATCAGGTCCGAGGTGTTGCCCTCCTGCATCAGGTCGCCGTTCACCCGGCAGGCGACGTCGACATCGGTGGGGCTGCCGAATTCCTCCGCCGTCACCAGCGCCGGCCCCATGGGCGTGAAGGTGTCGTGGCTCTTGGCGAAGGTGGTCTGCGGCGGCTTGACGTCGAACTGGAATTCCCTGGCCGAGACGTCGTTGACGATGGTGTAGCCGGCGACGTGGGAGAGAGCGTCGGCCTCCGCCACATCCTTCATGCGCCGGCCGACGACGATGGCCAGTTCAACCTCCCAGTCGAGCTGGCGGATGCGCTCGGGCCGGACGATCGCCTGGCCCGGGCCGATCACGGAGGAGGCGAACTTGGCGAACAGCCGCGGCTCCTCCTGGCGCTCCAGATTGCCCTCGCTCTGGTGGGCGCCGTAGTTGCGGCCGACGCCGATCACCTTGCCCGGCCGCGGCACCGGCGCCAGCAGCGTCAGCCCTGCCGGATCCTGCGCCATGTCCGAGGCCTCGGCGGCGCGCCGCAACTCCGCCAGGTCGCCGTCGGCCCGGGTCAGCAGCAGGGTCATGTCCTCGGGCACGCGATGGGCAGCCTCGCCTGCCGGATCGGCATGGCCTGATGCCTCCAGGTGCGCCGCCAGCGCTGCGCGCAGGTCAACGATACCGTCCGCGCGCTCCACCCCGATCCGTTGACCGGCGGGTCCGCGATAGGTGACCAATCGCATGTCTACAAACCTCCGTCGGGCGGCGGACCGCCCCGTCTCATGGCCCGCGCGAGCGCGCGGGATCCGCTATCGCAGCGCCTCCGGCAGGAACAGCACGATCTCAGGAAAGGCGATGATCAGCGCCAGGATCAGGATCTCGGCGAACAGGAAGGGCACGACGCCACCGAAGCCCTCCTTCGTGCTGACCCCGGTCGAGGCCGAGGCGATGAAGATGTTCAGGCCCAGCGGCGGGGTGACCAGGCCGATCTCCGCCGTCTTGACGATCAGCACGCCGAACCAGATGCCATCGAAGCCGAGGCCGGTCATCAGCGAGTAGGAGATCGGCACGGTCAGCACGATGATGGCGAACTGGTCCATGAACATGCCGAGAACCAGGTAGAAGCCGATCACCATCAGCAGGACCACCCAGCGCGACAGTCCGGCCGCGTCGATCCACTCCAGCATCGCCCCGGTGATCTGGGTCAGCGACATGAAGTAGCCGAACAGCAGCGCACCGAAGATGATCGTCACGATCATCGCCGTGGTGCGCACCGTGTTGCCCACGGCTGTGGTGAAGCCGCCGACGTTGATGCGCCGCAGTGCCAGGCAGATGACCAGCGCGCCGAGCGCGCCCAGCGCCCCGACCTCGGTCGGCGTAGCGATACCGCTGTAGAGCGAGCCGAGGATCAGGATCACCAGCAGGACCACGGGCCAGACGCGCCCCGACTGCTCGGCGGCAAGCGCCGGATCGAGGGACAGCTTGTCGCGGACCGTCTTCTGGACCTGCGGTGCCAGGTGCGGGCGCAGGCGCACCACGATGCTGATCGTCACGAGATAGCCGGCCGCGGTCAGCAGGCCCGGGATCATGCCGGCCATGAACAGCTGGCCGATCGATTCCTCGGTGATGATGCCGTAGACCACGAAGGCGATGGAGGGCGGGATCATGATCGCCAGCGTGCCGGCGATGGAGATCGTGCCGATCGCGAAGCCGGCGTTGTAGCCGAGCCGCTTCATGGTCGGATAGGCCGCGCCCGAGAGCGTGGCGACCGACGCCGTGCTGGAGCCCGAGGCCGCCGCCAGCACCGAGCCCGCCAGCACGCAGGCCATGGCGAGGCCGCCGCGGATCCGCCGCAGCAGCCGGTTGCAGGCGATCATCAGGTCCTGGGCGATGCCGCCGGCAGTCAGAAACTCCGAGATCAGCACGAACATCGGGATCGTCAGGATGACGTAGTTGGCGGTGGCATGGTGTACCACCTGGGCCATCAGGCCGTAGATCATCGCCGGCGGGGCGACGATCATCAGGCTGAGCACGCCGGCCACGCCGAGGGCGAAGCCGACGGGCATGCCGACGATGATCAGGCCGAGCAGGATCGCGATGCCGAGAAAGACGTCCATCTGGGTCCGGGACCTTCCCTACTCGTGCGCCGCGCCGATCGGGCGCAGCACCGGCGCTGTGGCGTCGACGAGCAGGCGGATGGCAAGCAGTCCGCAGCCGAGCGGGACCCAGATCCAGGACAGGTCGACCGGCCAGTTGACCACGCCCATAACCACCTCGTCCTCCACCCAGGCCCGCTCGAAGACGAGGTAGCCGCGCCAGGCGAGGCCGAGCAGGTAGACCGCGGCCACCGCCAGGCCGACCCTGATCACGGGCTCCATGACCCGCCGCGGCAGCACCACCAGCAACAGCTTTATCTGGATCGTGCCGCCCTTGCGGTAGCCCCAGGAGATGCCGAGCAGCACCATCATCACCAGCAGGTAGAACTCCGTGAGATGGAGCTGGAAGGTGAGCGGCGCGGCGAAGAGGTGCCGCAGGATCGCGTCCGTCGACACCAGGAACATCGCCGCCACGACCGCGCATCCCGCGACGATCGCGCAGACATCCTCGATCCGGGAGACCACCCAGTCGATGCGCCCGTGAATTAGCGTCAGCATGCGCCGCCCACCCCAGACGTTCTGCCGTGGACGGCGTCAGCCGCCGATGCGGGCGAGGTACTCGTCGAGCACCTGCTGTGCCGGCAGGCCGCGCTCCTCGAGCCGGTCCACCCAGTCCTGCTGGACCTCGGACAGCGGGCCGTTGATCTCCGCGAGTTCCTCGTCGGAGAACTCGAAGACCTCGATGCCCATGCCGGCGAATTCCTCGGCGAGCTGCGAGGCCTCGGTGTCCATGGTCTCGGCGATCGACTCCTCGACCTGGAAGCCGCAATCCGACATGACCTCCTGCAGGTCCGCCGGCACCGACTCCCAGACATTCGCGTTGATGGCGAAGACGTTGGTGAAGGTGCCAAAGGCGCCATTGGTGCTGACGCCGGTCATCAGCTCCTGGATGTTGTAGGGCTTGATGCTGGCCAGCGCGGAGATGGTGCCGTCGACCGTGCCGCGCTCCAGCGCCACATAGGTGTCGCTGATCGGGATCTCGGCCGGGGCGGCGCCCAGCATCTCGATGGCGAGCGTCAGAGAGCCGCCGGCGGAGCGGATGACCTTGCCCTCGAAGCCGGCGAGGTCGCTGATCACGTCACTGGTGGAGACGATCTGGTAGGGCGGGAAGCCCATGACCCAGATCGGCACGGCGTCGATGGCGGCGAGCTCCTCGGCCAGGACGCCCTCGCGCACCGCCGCGGAATAGGCCGAGATGATCTCGTGCGCGCTGCCGCCGAGGCCCGGCAGCATGGCCACGCCGTTGAGCGGCAGACGCTCGGACACGTAGCCGACCGGGATCGGCACGGCGTCGGCGACGCCGCTCTCCAACGCCGCCTGCAGCTCGCGCAGGCCGGAAAGCTGGCCGGCAGGATAGTAGTTGAAGGCCACGCGGTCGCCCGCCGCCTCGGTGACGCAGCTCATCCAGGGCTCGACGCCGCCGGCGGCGATGATGTGCCCCTCGGGGCTGCCGTGCACGATGTTCAGGGTGACGTCCTGCGCCTGGGCCGCCGGCAGCGTGAGCGCCAGCGCGGCACCGGCGAGCAGGCCGGTCTTGAGTCTCGAAACGCACCTCTTGGTCATCGGAACTACTCCCATTTTGGTTTATGCCATTCTGGTCTTGTTGATTGGTCGTCGGCCTCTTGGCTCTCAGGGTCCGCCGACGCGACCCGATCTCACCCGCCGCTCCAGCTCAGCGCCTGGCCGGGCGCGGTCAGCCGCATCGACCGGCGCTCCGCGAAGCGCTCGAACCACGCGGCGAGACCGGCTCGGGGGCCGAGCCAGTCGTGGTCGGGATGGCGGAAGGTGATCCACTTGACGCAGCAGCCCGCGGCGATGGTGCCGAGATCGGCCGCGTCGCCGCTGTCGGCCAGCAGGTCCTGCAGCCGGTCGAGCCCGCGCCCGACGGTGGCGAGTTGCTTGGCCATGTCCGTGGGCGAGCGCTCGTTCTCCGGCCGCATCAGCTCGAGCCGCACGAGCATGCCGGCATCCATCGTGCCGTCGGCCAGCGCCACCATCGTGCGGACCTGCCAGCGGGCGGTCTGGTCGCGGGGCAGCAGCCTGCCATCGCCCACGGCCTCGTTGAGGTACTCGCAGATCACCGGGCTGTCGTAGATCACGTCGCCGGCAGCGGTCTCCAGCGCGGGGATCTTGCCCAGCGGGTTGCTGTCCCAGAAGCCGGACTCGGGATCGCGGGGGTCGGTCTCGACAAGAGTGATGCCGCTCTCGACACCCAGTTCGAGCGCGACGACCCGCACCTTTCGCGCATAGGGCGAATTGGCGGAGCAATAAAGTTTCACGAGTGTTTCCTCGCCAGTCTTCTTTGGACGCCTTCCTCAGGGACAGGAGTAAATACGGTGGATCAATCAGAAACAATGACTGATTTCTGATAATTCAATCATCATTTCGTATCAATCGAGGCGCCGTCGGCGGCAGCGGGGAGGCCGTCGACCGGGTGGGATCGCCGACGCGGCGCCACCCAACCGCCAGCCGCTCTAGGGCAGATTGCGACCGAATGGACCCATTCGGTCGCAAATAATCTGCCCGATTCTCAATAGCCTAGAGCATCTTGTCTGCGCCCGTTCGGGCGCAGGATGCTCTAGCGTCCGCCGCCGATGCGCAGATTGGCGCCGGTGATGTAGGACGCGGCATCCGACATCAGGAAGAGCACCGGCCGGGCAATCTCCTCGGGCCTGCCCATGCGTCCCATGGGGATGGCCTTCGCCACCTCTTCGTGGTTCAGCGACCGCCCGCCGCTCGTGTGGATGTCGGTGTCGGTGATGCCCGGTGCGACCACGTTGACGCGGATGCCATCGGCCGCCAGTTCGACCGCCAGCCCCTTGGAGAAGGCGTCGACCGCCGCCTTCGAAGCGCCATACCAGACATAGGTGTTGGGCGAGCCGGTCTGCGCCGCGCCGGAGGAGATGTTGACGATCGACCCGCCGCGGCCGCCGCGGGAAAGCGCCATGCGGGCGGCGCCGGCGCGGCAGGCCTCGATCAGGGCCAGGACGTTGACCCGCATCACCTGCTCGATCGTCTCCGGCGCGCTGTCCATGAAGCGGCTGGCCCGGCCGGTTATCCCGGCATTGTTGACCAGCGCGTCCAGCCGGCCGAAGCGGGCGTCGACGGCCGCGAACAGCGCGTCGATCGCATCCGTGGCGGCGATATCCGCCTTCACCGCCAGCACCTCGCCACCCGCCGCCTCGATCCCGTCGCGCAGGCTTTCGGCGGCCGCGTCGTCGCTGCGGTAGTTGAAGGCCACGGCATGGCCGCTCGCCGCCGCGGCTTCGCAGATCGCCCGGCCGATGCCGCGCGAGCCGCCGGTGACCAGGACTACCTTCTTGTCGTGGGCCATCGCGCTACTCCGTCCTTTCGGTTTGTCTCGCCGGCTACTCGAGCCCGAGATTGCGTCCCTCCTGCTCCGCGATCAGCTGCAGCAGGCGGATGAAGGCGTTCGCCGCCGGCGCCGGCTCCTCGCCGCGCCTGGTGACGATGCCGATGGTGCGGCTGATGCGCGTGCCCCGGAAGGGGATCGCCTTCAGTCCCAGGGCATCGAGCATGTTGCGGTTGACCAGCGGCATCACCGTGCCACCGAAGCCGGAGGCGGCCAAGGTGAACAGCGTGGGGTATTGCAGTGCCTCGAAACGCGGGGCGAGCGTGATGCCCTCCTTGCGCAGGGCCTCGTCCAGCACTTCGCGCGCCGTGGTGCCGAAGGAGGAGCTCAGGAGATCCACCTCGACCAGTTCCTTCACCCTGATGTGGCCGCGAAAGGCAAGCGGATGGTCGGCGCGCACGATCAGGAAGAACTCCTGCTCGAAGACCGGCTCGAAGCGCAGGGCATCCGGCACCCGGTAATAGGGTCCGATGCCGAAATCCGCGTTGGCGGTCAGCACCGCCTCGATCTGCTCGGCGCCCAGATCCTCGCGCAGCAGTACCCGCACGCCGGGATATTCCTCCACGAAGGCGCTGAGCACCGGCGGGATCAGGCTGACCGCGGTGGTGGGCGAGAAGGAGACGACGATCTGCCCGCCCTGGATGCCACCCTGGGCCTGGATGTCGCTGACCAGGCGCTGGGTTTCCGCCACGATCTTCTTGGCCCTGTCGAGCAGTTCCGCGCCGGCCGCGGTCAACCGCACCTGCCGCGTGGTGCGCACCAGAAGCTCGATGCCGAGAAACTCCTCCAGCTGGCGGATCTGCGCGGAGATGCCAGGCTGCGACCGGCCCAGGATCTCGGCCGCTTTTCGGAAACTCAAGGTATCCGCCACCGCCACGAAGGTGGCGAGATGCCCGAGGAACTGCCGCGGAATCCGGCCGATGGCCTCCTGCGCTCCGCTCGCCCCGCCGCCACTCACGCGCTCACGCTCCCATGGCCCGACCCCAAGGTTCCCGAACCCAGGCGGCCCGAACCCGGCTCATCCCCCGGTGGTCCGGCCCGCCGCCGGGCGATCATCGGCCCGTCGCCGGTGGCGAGCGGCGTGGTGGGAATGGGCAGGATGCCTGCGTGGCCATCGCTCCTGGTCATCGGTCCGGTGGCGTTGCGAGAGCGCGCTGGTGGCTTGATAGGGGCAACCGTCGCGCTGCGCAAGCCATCGGGCAGCGGGCTTCATCGGGTCGAAGCGGCCATTGACCACGTTCGAGACGCTCATCATCCACACCCCGGCCAGGCGCGCCACGTCCCGGAGCGTGACCCGCAGATCGGCCGCTTGCCGATTCGCGCCAAACGCCCCCATGGATGATCGCGCGGCTCAGCCGGGCAGCGGTTCGTCGAAGACCTCGCGGGTGCGGCGCTCGGCCAGGCGCCAGCCTTCCTGCATGCGCACGAAGACGTCGTGGTACTCGCCGAGCGTGCCGGGAGCGACCATGGGCAGGGGCAGCTGCGCTGGCACGCCGTCGCCCTGGTGCCGCCAGACCAGCGCGTAGCTGATGCCGGTCGCCCGGTTCCCGCTCTCGACGAAGATGGCGGTGGTCGGGATCAGATGACGGGTCAGCCGGTCGGCCGGTCGCGCGGCGAAGAAGCGGGCCAGCGCCTCCTTCCCCCGCACCTCCTGTCCGCGCCGCACCTGCACCGCGTCCGGGGTATAGAGCGCCAGTGCCTCGTCGTAGCGGCCGGCATCGACCAGCACGGCCAGGCGTTGCACCAGACGCGCGCAAGCAGCCTCGATCGCGGCCTTCTCCTCCTGTGTCACCGGACGTCGTCCTCCTGTGCGGTGGCGCGGTTCAGGCACTCCCAAACCGTCGCCGGGTCCGGCCGATCGCCCGTGTCCGCGCGGGAGACCAGGGTCCACACCGCGGCGTTGACCGGGGCGGTCATCCCGTGCCGGATGGCCCGCTCGACGACGGCGCCGTTCAGCCAGTCGATCTCGCTGCGGCGACCGGCGGCAAAATCCGCCGACATGGAGGAGCGGGCGTCGGGATTGGCCCGCCCGGCCGCGACGATTGCCTCCTCGGTGCGGCTGTCCTGGCCCCGCAGCCAGTGGCCTGCCGGCACGCCCCAGACTGGCGCCGGATCCACGCCCTCGCACCGCGCCGTGGCCATGACCTCGGCGACGATGGCGGCCATGGCGCGCCGTGCCTCGGCACGCTCGACGAGCGCGCCCAGGCTGAGTCCGGTGAGGGCGAGGAGCGGGCCGCTGGCGCAGTTGACGGCGAGCTTCGACCAACGTGCCGGCCGGATGTCGGCGACCGGCAGGATCGTCAGCGGCGGACCGAGAAAGCCTACCGCCCGTTCCGCAGCCCGTGTCGCGCCGCGCTCGGCCGGCCCGATCTTCACCGCCGGCCGGGCGACAAGACAGCGCACGGCGGTATCCGTTTCCTGCACGCAAGGCAGTAACAACACAACGCCGGCACACCGGTCGGCACCCGCCAGCGCCGCCACGCGATCGTCGGTCAGGCCGTTCTGACATCCCACCACCCCACCCCCCTCGCCGTGGGGGGCGAGTAGCGGCCGCAAGGCCTCGCCGGTCGCCGCCGCTTTCACCGCCAGCAGTACGCCGTCGAAGCACCTGTCCCGCGCAATCTCGCCGGCAAGCGCGGTTTCCGGCCGGACGCGCCAGTCCAGGTCTGGCATGACGATGGAGAGGCCCTCGCGCCGCAGTCGGTCACGCTGGACAGGTCGGCGCACGATCATGGTCACCGCGTGTCCGGCGCGCATCGCCACGCCGGCGAGGAAGCTGCCGATGGCACCGGCGCCGACGATGGCGAGATCAGCCGCCACCCTAGCGCCGCGTCACGTCGTGCCGGGCGACCACCGCGTCGATCAGGTCGACGCCGATACCGGGCTTCGCCGGCATCTCGATGCGTCCGCCGCGCGGCCGCAGGGGTGGGTCCATGAAATCGGCGACCAGGTCGTGCGGGTTGATCTCGACCATCGCGCAGCGCGGGCTGGCCAGCGCCACTTGCAGCGTCGCCGCTACCCCGGGGCCGTAATAGAACGAGTGGGTGCAGACCTCGGCGTTGTGCGCCTCTGCCATGGCGATGATCTTGCGGGTGGCGAGGATGCCGCCGGCCTTGATCACGTCGGGCTGCACCACGTCAACGGCGCGCGCGTCGAGAAGCTCGCGGAAGCCCGACGGCGTGTACTCGTTCTCCCCCGCGGCGATCCTGACCGGCCCGCGGCCGCGCAGTTCCGCGAGGCCGTGATAGTCGTCCATGTCCGCCAGCGGCTCCTCGAGCCAGAAGACGTCGAGATCGGCCATGGCGGCGACCATCCGCACCGCCTCCGGATGGCTCCAGGCGCCGGCGGCATCGACCATCAGCCGGATATCGGGGCCGATCGCCCGGCGTACCGCCTCGACGGAGGCCAGGTCCTTCTGGTGCAGCTTGAGGGTGCGATAGCCCTCCCCGACCAGGCGCAGGGCGGTCTCCGCCGTCGCCTCGGGCGAGGCGAAGCGGTGCATGCTGGCATAGGCCTCGATGCCGTCAGCCGCAGCACCACCGAGCAGGGCCGCGACCGGCAGGCCGACCGACTTGCCGAGGATGTCCCACAGCGCCACCTCCACGCCGCTGATGGCATGCAGCACAAGGCCCTTGCGCCCGAAACGGAAGGTCTGGCGGTACAGTCGGTCCCAGAGCGTCTCGATGCGTGTGGGATCGGCGCCGACCAGCAACGGCGCCAGCACCTCCTCGATCGCCGCGGCCATGGTACGCGGCGCCAGGCGGAAGCACTCGCCGATGCCGGTGATCCCCTCGTCGGTCTCCACCCGGACCAGCGTGTGCCGGGCCGAGGTCTCGCCGCCAACCGCCGGCGGGTCGAGCGGCGCCATCGGCAGGTCGAGCAGGATCGGTTCGACCTTGGTGATCTTCATGGCGCGCGGCCCGTCACGCCGCACCCGGCAGCGACCGGCCGCCGTTACGCCACACCCGGTTGAGGAAGCCGATATCGACGCGGCTGATCGAGATCTCGGTGTCGCCCAGCGCCTCGCTTCGGGTCAGCCGGCCATTGGCCACCGCCAGCATGGCCGCCATCAGCACGTCGCCGGCGCCCTCCAGCGTCAGTTGTCCCTTCACGATGCCACTGACGTCGACATCGATGTTGTCGGCGAATCCGATCGCCGTGTTGGGGCTGCCGGTGATTTTCAGGGTCGGCGCGATGGGGTTGCCGATCGGGTTGCCGACGCCGGTGTTGAAGAGGATCAATTGAGCTCCCGAGGCGCCGAGCGCGGTGACGTTCTCGGTGCCGGGCGCCGGCGCGTCCATGAAGACGAAGCCCTTGCGGGAGGGCCGCTCGCCATAGCCGATGACCTCCACCAGCGGCGAGGTGCCGGCCTTGCGCACCGCGCCCAGCGATTTCTCCTCGGTCGTGGTCAGGCCGCCGCGAACGTTGTCGTCGCCGAGCGGCGCCATGTCGAGACCGAGATAGTCGGCATAAGCCTCGCAGCGCGCGACCGCCTCCAGCAGCTGACGGGCGACCGTCTCGTCGCTGGCCCGTTCGGCCAGGATGTGCTCGGCGCCGATGATCTCCTCGATCTCCGACAGGATGACGGTTCCGCCGGCTGCGACTACGCGGTCGGCCACCACGCCCGTCGTCGAATTGCCGGTCATGCCGGACAGCGCGTCCGAGCCGCCGCACTCCAGGCCGATGGTGAGTTCGCCCAGCCCCGCCGGCTCGCGCGCTGTCCCGCCGGCGTGCTGCAGCAGCCGTGTACCGAGCCGGATGCCCGCCTCCGTCGCCTTCACGGTGCCGCCGGCCTGCTGGATGGCGATCCACTCGACCGGCTTGCCGCGCGCCGCGATGGCGCTCGCCACGCGCTCGGCGGAAACCGGCTCCAGGCTGACCACAAGGGTCGCACAGACGTTCGGATGGGACCCGTAGCCGACCAGCGTGCCATCGTGTTGCGCAAGGTCCTGGCCGACCTGGCCGCGGCCATAGGCGGCGGTGATCGGAACGGCGCCGGCGATGCCGGCGGCGATGCGACGGGCGACCGGGTTGGCGTTGTCCATGGCCGCAACGATGGCCAGGTGGTCGCGGATGCCGACAGATCCGTCCGCCCGCCGGAAGCCAAGGAAATCGGCCATCAAGCGCTTCCCGCCTGCAGGTGGCGGTCGCCCCGCACCCGGTCGCTCTCCAGGTTGTGCGAATGCACGTGCTGGCCCGGCTCGATCGCCACGGTTGCCCGGCCGATCGCCGCGCCGTATTTCAGCACCGGTTCCCCCGCCGCGATGGGCTGAAGCGCGAACTTGTGCCCGTAAGGCACGTCCTGGCGCACCGTCGTGCGGCCGATTTGCGCGCCGGCGGCCACCGTGACCTCGCTATCGGCGGTCAGGTCCACGATCGCCGTTGCCACGTTGTCGTCCGCGTCGATGCGGATCGCCATAACCGTCTGCCCTTCAGATTCCGCCATGCCGCTTCCTCACATTGTGCCCGGCAGCCACAGCGCGATCCCCGGAATGACCATGACGAGGACAAGGCCCACGGCAAGGATCAGCGCGTAGGGCAGGACGCCGATGATGACGTCCTTCATCGGTTCGCCCGTGATCGCCTTGATAACGAATAGGTTGATGCCGACCGGTGGGGTGATCAGCGCCAGTTCCATGTTGATGCAGAAGACGACGCCGAACCAGATCGGGTCGAAGCCGAGGGCGACCACCACAGGGAACAGCAGCGGCACGGTGATCAGCGTGATCGCCGCGGCATCCATCATCAGCCCGAGGAAGAGCAGGATGAAGTTGATGACGATCATCACCTCCCAGGGCGACATGCCGGAATCGGAGATCCAGCGCACCAGGTCGTTGGAGAGGTTGAGCAGTGCCATGCCACGGCCCAGGATGAGACCGCCGAGGATGATCAGGCCCAGCATGGCGGTCACCTGCACCGCCCGGATTGCCGCCTGGTGCGCCTGCTTCAGGTTGAGGCCGCGCAGCGCGAACATGCCGAGCAGCAGGGCTGCCAGCGCGCCAAGGCCCGCCGCCTCCGTCGGTGTGACGACGCCGAAGAAGATGCCGCCGACCACGGCGACGATCAGCACCATGGCTGTCCACACCTGCCTGAGCGCCACCCAGCGCTGCGCCCAGGTAATCTCCGCCGCCTGCTCCGCCCGTGGCGCCAGGGACGGCTTGAGCGAGAAGATGATGAGGTTGAAGGCGATGAAGGCAGTGATCAGCATGATGCCCGGCACGATGCCGGCGACGAAGAGCTGGGAGATCGACGTCTCGGTGATCACGCCATAGAGGATGAAGTGGTTGCTGGGCGGGATCAGCATGCCCAGGGTGCCACCCGCCGCCACCGCGCCCATGCCAAGCCGCATGGAATGGCCGCGCCGCTTGATCTCCGGCAGCACCACGCCGCCGATCGCCGCCGCCGTGGCGATGCTGGAACCCGAGAGCGCGGAGAAGCCGCCACAGGCGGCGATGCTGGCGGAATGCAGATATCCCGGCAGCTTGGACATCCACTTCGTCGCCGCGTCGATCAGCCGGGCCCCGATACCGCTCTCGGTGATATAGGTGCTCATCAGGATGAAGAGCGGGATGGCCAGAAAGCCGAAATGCGACATGTGGTGCAGAGCGGCACCGCTGGTCAGCGTGATCCAGGCGTCGTTGCCGCCGGCCGACATGATGCCGATCAGCCCGGTAAGGCCCAGCGCGAAGGCGACGGGCAGTCCCATCAGGAGAAGAGAGAAGAGGGCAAGCGCGAAGACCAGCCCCAGGGTGCCGAAGGTCATTCCGCGGCACCCTCGCCGCGGAGCAGGCGCCCGATGCTCGGTCGCAGCTTGGCGATGATCGCCATCAAGAGAAAGAGCGAGCCGATGGGCATGATTATCAGGACCGGCCAGAGCGGCACCGGCATCGTGCTGATCGTCGTCGTGCCAGCCTCGATGAGCCGCCAGGTGCCGACCGTGCCGGCCCAGGTCAGCAACAGGACGAAGAAGATCCCGGCCACCGACATCAGGATGTCGCGCACGATCAGCCGGATTCGCGGCGGCAGGACACCGGTGACCAGTTCAACCACGACGTGCCCGCCGCGCAGGAAAGTGCCCGCCGCGGCAAAGAAGGTCATGTAGAGAAAGGCGAAGCCCGACAGCTCGATCACCACGTGCATCGAGGCGCTGAACAGGTAGCGCATGCCGGCATTCACCACGATCACAAGCATGGTGAAGACGAGGATCCAGGCGCCGACGTGCAGGCCGATGTCGGTGATGCGCGCCAGCAGGCCACGCTCGCCCGTCCCGGCGGCGACGGGTCCGCCGACCTCCGCCGGCAGCGGGATCTCGTTGCTCATTCCCGATGATCCGCTAGTGGCGGGCCGGTAGGACCGGCCCGCCAAACCGTGACGGTCTAGCGGTCACTCACGGGTCTCTTCGACGAGATCCATGATCGCCGGCAGCGTCTCGAAAGATGCCGCTGCCTCCTCGTAGAGCGGCTGAACGGCCTCGCGCAGGGCAGTGCGCTGTTCCGGCGTCGCCTGCTGTACCTCGAAGCCGGCCTCATCCCACAGCTCGAAGCAGTCCACTTCGTCGGCCGTGATCACGAGATCCCACTCCATGTCCTCCATCTCGTCGGCGGCCTGCTGGACCACTTCCTGCAGATCGGGCGGCAGGGAGTTCCACCACTCGAGATTGACACCAAGCCCTTCGCCGCTCTGCGCCAGGTCGAGATAGGAGACGTAGGCTGCCGACTCGCCCCAGCCGCGGGAGAAGTGACCCTGGCAGTTGGTCATCACGCCGTCGATCACGCCGCGCTCCAGCGCCGCGCTGACCTCGCCGGTTCCGAGCGTGACCGCGCTGGCGCCCAGCGCCTCCAGCGTGCGCGTGAGGTAGCCGCCGAGGCCGCGGATGTCCTCGCCCTCGAAATCCGCCGGCGTCATCAGGTGATGGTCGGTGTGGAAGACGTGGATGTTGCCCTTGTGGAAGTAGTTGAGGATGCGGATCCCCTGCTCCTCGTACTGGGCCTGGATGATCTCGAACAGACCGGCGTCCAGAGCCCGGCGGAAATGCGCCGCGTCGTCGAACTGGAAGGGCAGCATGAAGGCGTCGAGCTCCGGCAGGTCGCCAACCTGGAAGCTGCCGATCATGTTGCTGGCCTCGACCGTGCCGGAGCGCACGCCCTCGAAGGATTCGAGACCGTTGATCAGGCTCCCCGCCGGGTAGGTGATGGTCTCGATGCGGCCGTCAGAGAGCTCGGCCACGCGCTCGACGAAATATTCGTAGCCCTGTCCCTGGACATGGGTTGTCGGGTAGTGGTGGGCGAGCCGCATGGTGAATTCCTGGGCCGTGGCGGCACCACCTGCCATGAGCGCGGCGAGTGCGGTGCCGCCGGCGAGCATGGCGGCACGCTTGGCTGACTTGCTGGTCATGATCTTCCTCCCAGGTTGTTATCGTGTTCCGGCGGCCCGATGCCCCTTGGACCGCCGGTTTCGGATGACATTGTCAGGAAAACGTCAAGCCGGCCAATGCCAATCGGCTATACGGTTATGCCAAAGCGGTATAACCAACCCTTGTCAGCGACATCGTTTTGGTCAGTACTGCGGGGCATGGAATTCCGTCAGCTACGCTACTTCGTCGAAGTCGCCACGATCGGCAGTGTGAACCGCGCCGCGGCGCGGCTGAACATCGCCCAACCGGCGCTCAGCCGACAGATCAGCCGGCTGGAGGCGGATCTCGGGGTCTCGCTGTTCAACCGCCGCAGCCGCGGCGTCACCCTGACGGAGCCGGGCGAGAAGCTGCTGTTGCATGCCGAGGAGCTGCTGCAGCGTCTGGCGCGGATTCGTGACGACATCGCCGGCGATCAGCATGCCCTGGAGGGCCGCATCGAGGTCGGCCTGCCGCCAGCGGTCAGCATGCTGCTGCTGGAGGGCATGGTGCAGCGGCTGGGGCAACTGCAGCCCAACCTGACGCTGCATGTCAGCGAGGCGGTCAGCTATCGCCTGATGCAATGGGTGCTGGCCAAGCAGGTCGAGCTTGCCATCGTCACCAACCCGGAGAACTCCGCCACCATCCGCGCGACGCCGCTGTGGCGCGAGGGTCTCTATCTGATCGGCGCGTGGGGCGACCCGCTCCTGGAGCGCGACCGCATCGGCGTCGCCGAGCTTTCCGGCCTGCCCTTCTGCCTGACCAGCCGGCAGGACACGGTGCGCAAGTACATAGAGGGCATCTTCCGGCGCCATTCCGCCAAGCTGAACGTGATCCTGGAGATGGAGGCGATGTTCGGCGTCCGGACCATTGTCGCGCGCGGCGGGACCTACACCATCCTGCCCTTTCCCGCGGTGCGCGCCGATATCGAGGCCGGTCAACTCTCCGGCGCGCGGATCGACGGCATGGAGATCTCTCGGATGCTGATCCGCCGTTCCGACATGCCGTTGACGAACCCTGCGCGGGTCTTCATCAAGGTGCTGGACGCGGAGATGCGAAACCGCCTCTCCGACCAGTCCTGGCTCACCCTGCACGATCGGCCGCTGCCGGAGGAGTAGACCCCGTGACCATGCAGGAGCCGCAGGCGGAGACTGGTGGCCATGCGATCGACCGCGACGTCGTCGACGCCCGCCGGCTGGTCCGCCTCGCCGTGACACTCGACCTCGACCCGTCGCTGGTCGAGACCGGTACGCCGGCGCCGCGCTTCTGGCATTGGGCGCTGTTCGGATCGGAGACACCGACCGCGCAGATTGCGTTCGACGGCCATCCCGTGCGCGGCGGCATCCTGCCCGATCTCGCCGACATGCCCTACCGCATGTTCGCCGGCTGCCGCGTCGCCATGCCGGCCCCCCTCATCGTCGGGGAGCCGATCGAACTGGTCGAGCGTCTGGGCGCGCCGAGCCGCAAGGAGGGCCGGACTGGCCTGCTCCTCTTTCAGCCGGTGATCCGCGAGTTCCGGCAGGCGGGCCGGCTCTGCGTGGAGGAGGTCCAGATGGGCGTATACCGCCGGACGAAGATCGCGACAGCGACGCCATCCCAGCCGGCCGAGCCGCTGCCGATGCCCGACTGGTCGGCCGAGATCGCGGTGAATGAAGTCCTGCTCTTCCGATTTTCCGCCGTCGTCTTCAACGCCCATCGCATCCACTACGACCGCGACTACACCACCGGCACGGAAGGCTATCCCGGACTGGTGGTTCAGGGGCCGCTCACCGTCTTTCTCATGCTGCGCGCGCTGGCCGAGCGTGTCCCCGACCTCTGGCGGCGCCTGGACACGGTCGAGTGGCAGGCCCACGCGCCGCATTTCGATACCGACGCGCTGGTCGTCCATGGCTGGCAGGATGCGGCGGACGGCAGCCGCCACCGCTTGAAGAGCGTAACGCCGGACGGACGCTACGGCACCCGCCTCAACGTGCGCTTGGCCACCTAGCCCGCCGCGCGACGCTTGCCGGCCGCCGGCTCCTCCGCCTCCAGCAGTTCGATGATCTTGTCGCGGGACTCGGTCACCAGGCGGCGCGACAGCGCCTCGGTCTCCTCACGGTCGCCGGCGCGCATCGCCTGCAGAAGGCGGGTCCACAGCCTGGCCGAGCGCCGGCGCCGTTCCGGCGTGGAAAGGCCGAGCTGGGAGTAGCGCAGGGTCTGACGGGCGAGCGCATGCATCATCGCCTCCAGCCGGGCGCTGCCCGAAGCGGTGGCGAGGAACAGGCTGAGCGCATAGGCCTGGCGGGCATAGACCTCGGTATCGCCGTCCTCGGCCGCGATCGACTTCAGCGCCGCGATCATCTCCTTCAGGCGCGCGAGGGTCGCCGCGTCGTCCCGCTCGATGATCAGCTGAGCGGCCAGCGCGCTCAGCACCATGCGGATGTCGAAAATCTCCTTGACCTCGTCGACCGTCAGGTGGGTCACCTGGGCACCGCGCCGCGGGTGGATGACGACGAGGCCATCCTTCTCCAGGATGCGCAGCGCCTCGCGCACCGGCCCGCGACTGACGCCCAAGGCCGCGGCGACATGCTGCTCCTGGATGCGTTGGCCGGGCTGGTAGGCGCCGGTGACGATTTCGTCGCCGATCCGGTCGGCAATCTGCTCGGGCAGGGATTTCAGCCCGTCACCGCGCATGTCAGGCGTCCAGCACGGCCACGGCCTGGCCTTCGACCACCTGTTCGCCCTCGGCGACCAGGATCTCCACGATCGTGCCGGCTTCCGGCGCCATGACCGGGATCTCCATCTTCATCGCCTCGATCAGCAGGATCACTCCTTCCTCCTCGACCGTCTCGCCGGGAGCCGTCTCGATCTGCCAGACCGTTCCGGAGATGTCCGTCTTCACCTCGATGCGTGCCATGCGCGCTTCCTCTCGAACTCAGTTGAGCCGGCCGACCAGCCCCGTGCCCACCCGGCCGGTGCGGAAATCCGGACTCTCAAGGATGCGCATGAGGAACGGGATATTGGTCTTGATGCCCTCGATCCGGGTCCGGGCCAGCGCCTCGATCAGAGTGCGGGTGGCTGCCTCCCGGTCGGCGTCGTGGGCGATCATGATCGCCACCATCGGATCGTAGTAGGGCGGGACGGTGTCGCCGGCCGCGTATCCCGCGTCGACCCTTACCGCATCGCCATCGGGCAGCACCATCTCGGTTATCCGGCCGGGGGAGGGCATCAGCCGCACCGGATCCTCGGCGTAGATCCTGACCTCGATGGCGTGGCCGTCGAATGAGACGTCGGGCGGCACCACGTCCGCCGCTGTCGCGCCCGTGGCCAGCCGCATCTGCGCCGCCACGAGGTCGATGCCGGTAACCGCCTCGGTGATGCCGTGCTCGACCTGCAGGCGCGGATTGACCTCCAGGAAGGCGAAGCCGTCGGCTCTGGTATGGAGCATTTCCACCGTTCCCAGGCTGTCATAGCCGACGCGGCCCAGAATGGCAGCCGCCCGATCCGCCATCTCGGCGACCGTGGTGGGGTCGAGAAGCGGAACCGGCGTCTCCTCCACCACCTTCTGGAAACGGCGTTGCACCGAGCAGTCGCGCGCGCCCAGGTGCCGGCAGCCGCTGGCTCCACCGACGATCTGGAATTCCACATGGCGCGGGTCGTCGAGGCAGCGCTCGAGATAAACCGTCTCGTCACCAAAATAGCGTCCGGCCACGTCCGCCGCCCGCTTCACCGATTTCGCCAGTGTGGCCGGCGCGTCGACCCGCACCATGCCGATGCCGCCGCCACCGCCCGCGGGTTTGACCATCAGCGGATACCCGACCGCCGCCGCCAGGGCGTCGAGATCGGCGACGTCGCGGCCGAATGGCGGCGAGGCCGGCACGACGGGCATACCCTCGGCGGCGAGGAAATCGCGCGCCCGGGTCTTGTCGCCGAAACGGTCCAGCCAGTCCGGCGACGGGCCGATGAAGGTGACGCCTGCGTCGCGCACCGCCGTGGCGAAGGCCGGGCTTTCCGCGAGGAAGCCGTAGCCCGGATGAACGGCGTCGATGCCGCGATCCCGAACGACGTCGAGGATGGCATCGGCGTTGAGATAGGATGCGGCGGCCGACGCCGGGCCAACGCAGTGGACCTCGTCGGCCAGCCGGCACCAGAGCGCGCCCTCGTCCGCCTCGGAGCAGATCGCCACCGGCACGTCTCCCCCCGCCCGGATCGTGCGGATCAGGCGGGTGGCGGCGACTCCGCGGTTGGCGATGAGGATGCGTCGGGACATCTGCGCTGTTCCGCGGCCTAAAGCGTCATCGGCCAGCCGCCGAGAAGGTGGCGAGAGACAATGCCGTCGGCACCGCCCATCAGGCCGTCCAGCATCCCGGCCAGCCAGGCGCGGGTATGGCGCGGGTCGACGATCTCCTGGACCGCGTTGAGCCGGGCCATGGCCTCCGCCGAGGCGTCGGCGTGAAAGGCTGCCAGTTCCGAACGGTAGCGATCCGGATCGTCGACCTGCAGGCGGTCGCCATGCACCACCCGGACCGCCAGTTCCGGATCCATGAAGCTGATCTCCGCGCCTGGCCAGGCGCCGATCACATCGGAGTTCCGCCCGCCGCCGAAATTGAGATAGGCCTGGCCGTAGAGCTTGCGGATGACCAGCGCGATCTTCGGCACGCTGCACATCTGCAGGGCCTGCATGTAGTTCATGATGCGGCCCGGTGCGCGCTTCCTCTCGCCCTCGCGGCCGACCAGGAAGCCGGGCGTGTCGACCAGGAAGACGAGGGGAATGTTGAAGCTGTCGCAGAGCACCAGGAAGCTGGTCACCTTGGAGCAGGCGTCGGGGTCGAGCGCGCCGCCCTTGACCATCGGGTTGCTGGCGACGATGCCGACGCTGCGGCCCTCGAGGCGCGCAAATCCCGTCACCACCGCCTTGCCGAAGCGCGGCTTGAGCGGCAGGAAGCTGTCGCGGTCGACCAGTGCGGCAACCAGCTTGCGCATGTCGTAGACCCGACCGCGGTTGACCGGCACGATGTCGAGCAGCGCCTCGCCGGGCTGGCCGGCCTCGGAATCGGGATCGCCGCGCGGCGGCGGCGTCTCGGCGTTGCCGGGCAGGTAGGAGAGGAAGCGGCGGATTGCCGCCATCGCCTCCTCGTCGGTGTCGACGACCTGGTCGGCGAGGCCGGTCTCCTCGGCGTGCAGACGCCAGCCGCCGAGTTCCTCCGGATCGACCGTCTCGGCGATGGCGCCGCCGGTTACCCGCGGCCCGGCCACCGCCAGCACGGCGCCCTTGCGCATCACCACGAAGTCCGACAGGCAGGCGTACCAGGTCGAGGACCCGAAGCAGTTGCCGAGCACGCCGCTGACCCAGGGCGATTCCCGGTAGCGGGTATATTGCTGCGGGTCCTGTCCGGAAGACGCCATGCCCTTGGCGCCCATCATGTCGGGAATGCGCGCGCCGGAGCTCTCGCCGAGCCAGATCACGGGCTGGCCGCGCTCCGCCGCCAGGCGCTTCACATGCGCCAGCTTGCGCATGTTGGTCGGGCTGGACGAGGCGCCCATGACCGTGAAGTCGTTTGCTGCCACCAGAACGGGCCGGCCATCGATGCGCCCGAAGCCGGTGATCTTGCCGTCGGCTGGCGTGCGCTCCCAGGCCTCCGGGCGCTCGGAGGTGGCGAACAGGCCGAGTTCGCGGAAACTCTCCGGATCGAGCAGCCGATCGATGCGCTCGCGCGCGTTCAGCGCGCCGGCCTCGCGACGCCGCCGTAGCCGCTCCTCCCCACCCATGCCCAGCGCCACCTCACGACGCGCAGCCAGGCCGTTCAGCATGTTGGCGTAGTCGTCGTCCCGCTCGCCCGTCATGTTGCGCCCCTCATGGTGAACTCGTCATGGTGAACTCGTCATGGTCGGATCGTGGTGCCCCGGCCGTGGGTCGGCCGCGCCCGTCGGGATCCTGGTCACAACACATGACAACAATCAGATTGTCAACAATCTGCTTGACAACAACTGCCCCAATTGCGGATCGTCCGGCGCATGTCTGGCGGGGACGATAGATCCGGCGACGGCTGGCAGAAGGAGGTCGACGACCTGGCCCGGCGTCGCCTGTTGGCCCAGGGGCTCGGCGGTGATGCGGCGGTGGCGCGGCAGCACGCGGCCGGCAAGCTGACGGTGCGCGAGCGCATCGATGCTCTGGTCGATCCCGGCAGCTTCCACGAACTCGGCGCCCTGGCCGGTAGCGCCCGCTATGACGGCGACCGGCTCACCGACTTCACGCCCACCAACAGCGTCGTCGGCACCGGCCGCAGCGAGGGCCGCAAGCTCGTCGTCAGCGCCGACGACTACACGGTGCGCGCCGGCTCGTCGGAGTCGGCGATCGCCGCGAAATGGCTCTATGCCGAGAAATACGCGCTGGAGATGCGGCTGCCGCTGGTGCGTCTTGTGGAGACCGCCGGCGGCAGCGTGCGGCTGCTCGACAAGGCCGGTGCGACGAAGATCCCCGGCTATGCGGACTGGCGCTCGGCCGAGTTGCTGGGCACGGTGCCGGTCGTCGGCGTGGCCATGGGCGCCTGCGCCGGGCTCGGCGCGTTCAAGGTGGCGGCCAGCCACTTTTCCGTCATGGTCAAGCGCACGTCGCAGGTCTTCGCCGCCGGCCCCCATCTCGTGAAGGCCGGCACCGGCGTCGAGGTCGACAAGGAAGCGCTGGGCGGGGCCGAGGTGCATACCCGCGGCAGCGGGCTGGTCGACAACGCCGCCGACGACGAGGCCGACGCCCTCGCCCAGGTCCGCCGCTTCCTGTCCTACCTGCCGCGATCGGTCCACGAGCTGCCACCCGTCGTCGAGACCGACGACCCTTCCGACCGGGCCGACGAAGCGCTGCTCTCCATCGTGCCGCGCCAGCGCCGGAAGATCTACGACATGCGTCGGCTGCTCTCGCACGTCTTCGACCGCGACAGCCTGTTCGAGATCGCTCCCGGCAACGGCCGCTCGGTGATCGCCATGCTGGGCCGTCTCGCCGGCCGCCCGGTCGGCGTTATCGGCAATGATCCGCGCATCTATGGCGGCGGCCTGTCGCGCGGCGCGGCGGAGAAGATGGAGACCTTCGTCGACCTCTGCGACACCTTCCACCTGCCCATCGTCACCTTCGTCGACCAGCCCGGCGTGCTGATCGGGCCGGAGGCGGAGAAGGCCGGCACCTTCCGCGCCGCGGTGCGGCTGCTGGGGGCGATCGAGCAGAGCCGCGTGCCCTGGACCTCGATCATCGTGCGGCGCCTGTTCGGCGTCGCCGGCTCCGCCTATGGCCGTCTTGGCGGGCTGAATCTGCATTTCGCCTGGCCGTCGGCGCGCTGGGGCTCGCTGCCGCTGGAAGGCGGGGTCTACGCCGCCCATCGCCGGGAGATCGAGGCGGCGGAGGATCCGGGGGCCCGGCTCGCCGAACTGACCGGCGCGTACGAGCACCTCTCCTCGCCCTTCCGGACCGCGGAGCGTTTCGGCGTGCCGGACATCATCGATCCGCGCCGCACCCGGCCGATCCTCTGCGACTGGATCGAGGACGCCTACCGTTTGCTGCCCGAGCAGCTCGGCCCCCGCACCAGGACCATGCGACGATGATCATCCCAGAGCGCTTCCGCCCGGGCCGCGAGATCGGCTGGGCCGCCGGTCAGTACGAGGACCGGACGGCCGTCGTGTTCGGCGACGAAGCCCTTTCCTTCCGGCAGCTCGACCGGCGCTGCAACCGCTTCGCCAACGCCCTGCTCGGCCTTGGTCTCGAGAAGAACGACCGCATCGGCACGTTGATGCCCAACGGCCCGCACAGTCTTGAGGTGGTCTCCGGCATCGCCAAGTCCGGTCTCGCGTCGGTCGCGCTCAACGCCCGCCACACGGCGAGGGAGCACCGCGCCATCCTGGAGGACTGCGCGGCGAGCGCCGTCGTCGTCGGACACGGGCTGGAAGCGGTGATCGAGGAGGCGGCGGCCGGCATGGCGGCGCCGCCGCTGGTGATCTCTCTGGGCGAACTGGCGCCCGGCTGGCACGCCTATGACGCGCTGATGGACAAGGCCGCGGATAGCCAGCCCGACGTCTGGGTCGGCTCCACCGACATCGTCCGCATCCAGTATACCTCCGGCTCGACCGGCAAGCCCAAGGGCGTGATCCACGACCAGGCCGCCCATTTCGGCCGGCTCGTGAACTTCTTCATGGCGCTGGAATATGCGCTCGGTACCGGCCACACGATGATCCATACAGGGCCGCTGACGCACGCAGCCGGCAACTACGCCCTGCCCTATCTGATGCGCGGCGCGCAGAACGTCGTGCTGCCCCATTTCGACCCGGAACTGCTGGTCCACACGGTCGCCAACACGCCTGAGGCGCATTTGCTTCTCGTGCCCACCATGATCTCCCGCGTGGTCGAGTATCTCGACGTCAACCCACGCACGCTGCCGACGCTGACCCGCATCAACTACGGCACGGCGCCGATCAACCGGGCACTGCTGCGCCGCGGGCTGGAGCATCTGGGGCCAATCTTCCGTCAGCACTACGGGCTGACCGAAGCCGCCCAGCCGCTTACCCTGCTGCTGCCGGAGGAACACGTCGCAGACGGGCCCGAGCGGCTGACCAGGCGGCTTGCCTCGTGCGGCCGGACGACGGTGAATGTCAACCTGGCGATCCGCCACGAGGACGGCGCCGAGTGTCCGAGCGGAACGGTGGGCGAGATCACGCTGGAGGCGACCGGTCCGATCGCGACGCGCTACTGGCGCCAGCCAGAGGCCGAGCAGGCCGCCTACCGCGACGGCTGGCTGTGGACCGGCGACCTCGGCTATCGCGATGAGGACGGCTTCGTCTATATCGTCGGCCGCTCCAAGGACATGATCATCACCGGTGGTTTCAACGTCTACGCCCGCGAGGTCGAGCAGGCGCTGGCCGACCACCCGGCGGTGCTGGACGTCGCGGTCTATGGCATTCCTGATACGGAATGGGGCGAGCGCATTGTCGCCGCCGTGACTCTCAAGCCAGGCGCGGCTGTCACCGAGATGGAACTGGTCGGCCACTGTCGGACGCAGATCGCCGGATACAAGGTACCCCGTCTGATCGAGTTCCTGAACCAGTTGCCCAAGAATGCCGCCGGCAAGCTCGACAAAGTAACGATGCGCCGCGACACCTTGGCACGGCTCGGACTCGCCGCCGAGCCGGGCGTGCTGGCGCGCTACCGATAGCTGCCCAATCCCGGATTCAGTCGGGGCAGCATCTCGAACCGGACCGCTCGGTGGTGGCAGGTCATTTCAGACGTCAAGGGAATGCTCCTCGAGCAGTGGCGCGTGGTCGGCTCACGCCGACAAAGCTGAGCACTGCAACGACGATGACGGCGGCCCCGGCGATGTAGACGATCTGGTGCATGGTTCCTTCCTTGCGATGAGGCGTACCCGTCCCCGCGGCTGATGGGCATCCATGCGGGATGGCTCTGCCAGGGCGAAATTGGTCCGAGGCCAAACCATCCTCGGACGCCGCGCTCAAGGCCGTGCCGCACCACATCAATTGAACCTTGCCCAGCGCTGAACCGAGAGAGGCCGCACATTGACTTGTGCGGCCTCGTTCGTCTGAACCGCGCCAGGTTTGCGGTCGGCGCCGAACTTCGGGATGGTGGCGCGATGACTCCGGACCCGGTCGTACCTCTGCCGCTACGCGACGGATCCGCGACCGTTCAGACCCGAAAACGGCACCATGTGGCGCCTCTCCTCGTCGTAGAGCGCGAGACGCAGGCATCGCAGGCTCTGCAGAAAGGTGAGCCGGGTTGTACCCGGAAGTTCCGGCAGACGTGCCAGGCACTCGCGCAGGCGGTAGTTCGGGATCCGGCTCGAGAGATGATGCACGTGGTGTATTCCAATGTCCGCGGTCAACCAGCGCAGCGGCTGCGACAGGTCGTAGAAAGAACTGCCCTGGACGGCCGCGGTGTGGAAGTCCCACTGCTCGTGCCGGCGCCAGTAGGCATGGTCGAACTGGTGCTGCACGTAGAACAGCCAGACGCCGGCGATCGACGATATCACCACGATGGGCGCCTGCAGCATCAGCATGTCCACGAAGCCGAGCCACAATCCCAGGCCGGTGAGCAGAACGGCGATGGCGAGGTTGGTCAGCATGACGCTCGCCAGGACCTTGCGGCGCTGGCGCGGATTGTGTCGCAGCAGATCCAGCGGCAGCCGGAACTTGAGAACGAACAAGAACAGCGGGCCGATCCCGAGAATCGAGAGCGGGTGGCGGTATAGCCGGTAGGCAAGTCGCTGCAGGCGGGGCAGTTTCAGGTACTCGCGCACCGTCAGCAGCTTGACGGCGCCGATGCCCCGTCTGTCGAGATCGCCGGACGACGCGTGATGGATATTGTGCGCGCGTCGCCAATAGCCGTGCGGCGTCATTGTCAGGACGCCGATCATGTGGCCGATCCAGTCGTTGAGACCGGGTGACCGAAACAATGAACGGTGACCGCAATCGTGCTGGACCATGAACAGCCGCACGAGAAACGCCGAAGCCGGTATGGAAAGCAGCAGGGTCGCCCAATAGGCGACATCCACCAGAAGCACCATGGCCAGCCAGATGCCGGCCATCGGAACGACCGTGTTGATCAGTTGTGCGACGCTGCGCTTCGGCTCGGGGCTGGCGTAGGCGGCGACAATCCGGCTCCAGTCGCGCGCCGTGGGCTCACCGAGCCCCGCTTCATCGATGCTGGCGGGTTGGTTTGCGATTTGATGTCCTTCTCGGGCAGTGCATGTGGCCGGCCGATGACGGCCGTCACCTCCGCCCGATTTTCAGTTCGCTGTCACCCGCAATATGGGTATCCGGATCGCGCTACCGCCCTGCAAATTCTTTTCCCGTGCGAGATCGTGCAGGGTTCGCGCAATGACCCGCCTCTCTCGGACTGTAGTGCCGAGTTCGGCGGCGGCGGCTCCGGCGACGAGGAGCTCGTCCACCCTGTCGAGGCCAGGCTACGACGGATGTGAGCCTGCGTCAGCTTGTCCGTCCGGTCCGGTCCGGCGAAGCCCAAGGCGCTGAATCCCTCGCGGTACGTCCACGCACCGCACAGACATCCAGGAGAATGCCCAGCGCCAATCCGGCCTCGCGATCCCGATTGAATCTAGTTGAGCGGCACCTCACATATACTAAATTAAACTGGTCCAGGAAGGGACGAAGAAAAATGCTTTCACCAGACATCGAAGAAAATAATAATAATGATCTTCCGCTGATCGAGAACACCTTGGCAAAATATGGAATAGAGAGGGTTCCCGTCGATTATTTTCACTATCGCCAGTTTCGCTACACCAACGCAGACGACGCTATCGCGCAGGCGATGCGCGACGCGAAATCCTTCGGCGGGACGGCCCGGTCATGACCAGCGCTGCGGCATCGCAGAAGCCGCCCGAAGCCACCGAACTGGAACGACGCGTTCTGGCCCACGAGCGCGTGCTTCAGTCGCTCATCGCCTATATGTCCAGAACCGAGCCACGCTTTGTCGATCATCTGTGGGACCGTTTCGTCGAGCCCATGAAGATGACGCGGCACGAGCACGACTACAGGGACATCGATGATTTCGCCGAGGAATTCATCCGTGCCGTCACGCTCCTCGGAGAAGGGAGCAATCCCGCTTCGGCCGAACTGCGAACGCGCGGGACCTCTCCAAGAGTGTCCACAGTCACTCACCAGCAACCGGATCGCTCCACCTTGAAGCCCGGCAGGGTTCAGATGCAGGAAAATCACGGGATCTGGCAGGTCACGGTGGATGGCGCATTCCGGGGCGACTATCACGCGAAGGAACAGGCGTTGGCGGCGATGGCGGTGGCCAGGCTCTCCCTGCACTGAGGAGCGGGGCTCTGGGCATTTCAGCCGGCCGTCGGATCGTGGTCTTCGCTTCGAGATTCAGGGCCCCTTCACCGGCGTGTCAGGCCGTTCCGGCCGAAGCCAGTGTCAGGGCGGGCGTATCGGGCATCTCCTGCAGGAGCGCCGTCAGGTCGTCGCCGGAAGCCACGCCGGTGACCTCGTCCGTCCAGACGCGGAAGCGCCTCAGTTCATATCTTCCGAAGGAGATCATCATGGCGCCGTCGGCGGCGTCGCGGCCGCGGACCATCAGGATGCGGCCGATGCGCGGCGTGTTGTAGCGCGCATCGAAGGTGTACCAGCGTCCTGCGAGAAAGACCTCGAACCAGGCGCAGAAATCGCCGGGACCGGAGGGTGGGACGCCGATGTCGCCCAGATATCCGCTCGTATAGCGGGCGGGGATGTTCATCGCCCGGCACAGCGCGATGGCGAGATGGGCAAAGTCGCGACAAACGCCGGTGCCCTCCCGCAATGTCTCGCCGGCGGTCTTCGTCGGACGCCCGAACTTGTAGCCGAAGGTAATGTGATTGTGCACGAAATTGCAGATCGCCTGGACGCGGGCCCAGCCGGGCGGACTCCCGCCGAAGAGCGCCCAGGCGCGATCGATGAGCGCGTCGGAGTCGCAATAGCGGCTCGCCGTCAGGAATGGCAGCGTCTCCGGCGGGAGGTCGACGATCTCGTGCTGGTGCGCGTTCCAGTTGAAGACATCGGGCGCTCCGTCGTCCTCGATAATGCAATCGGACCAAAGCCGCAGCGGGCCGGGCGGCGCGACGAGGCGCGTCCGGAGATTCCCGAACGGATCGATGAACTCCATCAGGGTCACGTCCGGCTCCACCCGGATCGCCGATCCGACGACACGACCGCCGACCGACGGGTGCGGCGAAAGCGCCAGGATGAACGGTGTCGGTGCAGGGCTGTCGATGACGATTTCGAAGCCGAAGCGAATGAACATCGCTGCCTTTCGTGTTCCAGTGACTACATTACATCGTGCGCCCGGACTGGAGATTCCAGTTCCGGTCGCTCACTCGTGCGAGGTGCGAGCCCGCAGCCTTCGCCTTCATGCATCGGAGTCCGCATGCAGCACGGCCCAAGCCCATGACCACCTTCCGGATCCGTCATCGCACGCGCTATGTCTATGACCAGCCCGTGACGTTCGGGCCACACCGCCTGATGCTGCGGCCGCGGGACGGCCATGACATGCGCATCCTGGAATCGAGCCTTGCCCTCAGCCCGGCGGCCGAGGTGCGGTGGGCATTCGATGCCTTCGGCAATTCCGTGGCGCTGCTGTCGTTCGACAGCACAGCCGACGAGCTCGTCATCGAGAGCGAACTCACGGTGCGCCGCTACGGCCTCGACGAACCCCTGCCGCGACTGGCGCGACACGCGGGTTCCTACCCCGTTCAGTACGACGCCGACGAGTCGATCGACCTGGCGCCGCTCCAGGCTAGTCAGTTCCCCGGGGATCGTCCGGCGCTCGCGGGCTGGCTCGGCTCCGCCATGCCGGATCTGCCCGACAGGAGCACCGACATTCTCGATCGCCTCGCCGCCGTCATCCATTTCGGGTTCGCCTACGGCCGGCGGGAGGAGCGCGGCGTACAGTCGCCGGCAGAGACGATCCGCATCGGCCGGGGCACCTGCCGCGACTTCGCCGTGCTCTTCATGGAGGCGGCGCGCTTCCTCGGCTTCGCAGCGCGGTTCGTCACGGGCTATCTCTACGATCCGGGTAGCGACAGCGGCGCGGACGACGCGCTGCGCGGAGGCGGTTCGACGCATGCCTGGGCCGATGTGTTCATCCCCGGCATCGGCTGGATCGAGTTCGACCCGACCAACAAGATCGTCGCCGGCCGGAACCTCCTGCGCGTTGCGGCAACCCGCACGCAGATGCAGGCGCTCCCCGTCAGCGGCGTCTTCCGCGGCGCCGGTACCTTTCGCGGCATGCAGATCGACGTCAGCGTGCGGCGGACGGGCTGATGGCGTGGACATATGGCGGCAAACGTCGATGCGCCCGGGACGGATTGTGGCCGGGCGGCCGTGGGTCAGGCGGCCAGCCGGCGATCGGAATCCATAATCACCGAGAGTTTGGCGCGCGCCCGCGACAGGCGCGAGCGGACAGTGCCGACGGCGACGTCGAGCTCTGCCGACGCCTCGAAATAGCTGAGGCCGCGGCCGCCGACCATGACCAGCACACGGCGGTCACTGTCGGACAGCCGCTCGAGCGCGCACGCCAGTTCCGCCAGCTCGATATGCGCGTCCTGGTTCGCCTTGACGGGAAACAGGTGCTCGCAGTCGCCGGCGTCCACACTGCCTTGCCAGCGCTGGGCGCGGCGGATCTCGTTGATGTGCGTGTTTCTCAGAATGGTGAAAAGCCAGGCACGCAGGTTCGTGCCAGGCCTGAACTGGTCAAGACAGCGCAATCCCCGTTCCAGGCTGGTCTGAACCAGGTCCTCGGCACCATCGCCATTGCGGGTGATGCGGCGAGCGTGGGCCATCAACTGCGGTATCAAGTCCTCGATCTGCGCGTACAAGTCAGCGCGGGCCATCTATGTTCCCCGACGTCATTCGGTTTCAGGTCTTCGAGACTCTCCAGCGATTTATCCAAAGCGACGAAGGTGCGCCGTTATCGCTGGCGGGCAGCGGGAACGATCCGGAGATGCACGGCACGTGATCGGAGGGCATGTCCTCATCCTGCGAAGCGCGTTGGGATTGTTCAGAGGGTCGCTCGTCATTGCGTGGCGATCTTGGGAAATGACGCAGCGTGTCCTTGGACATGGTCGCGAATTCTCGCTTTGCTGGAGCAGCGGCTCCGTTCTCACTCGTGTCAGATCCGGCCGAGCAGCAGGAGTACGAGGATGACGACCAGCACGAGCCCGACCACGCCGCTGGGGGCGAATCCCATCGACCGGCTGTGTGGCCAGACGGGAAGGACTCCGATCAGGATGATCACCGCGATGATGATCAGTATGGTTCCCAAGGTCATTTGTTCATCCTCGATTGCAAATTTGATGTTGACCGGTCACCGGTGTGCGCCTGTTCACGACGACATGGCCCACCTGCCCCGCTTTCCTTTCGGGGGCGTTCGAGACGAATGGCTCGAGGCCGTGACTTCCGCCCCGCCATTGCCCAGCCTTGGAAACTCCGGCTCGATGGTCGCGTAGACCGCGACCGTGTCGCCGAAGTGCCGTTGCGACAGGTGCCACAGGTGCTGCGCTAAATCCTGGTAGGTCGCGCTGGGCGCGACATCGAGGGAGATCAGGGCGTCACTGAAGACGAACCGCAGTCCGACATCTCCCGCCCTGTCCGCTGCATGGATGGTTGACGCGGCTTGGACTGATGGCATGACGTTCGCCTTCGGGCTATGCCCACATGCTTCATGGTTCGCCGGACATCCGGCGCGCCTTGCGAAAAAAAGAGGAGGCGCCCGGTCCCCCGATCAAACTGTTGATCATACTCCGGGCGCCTCCACGGCGCGCGCCACGAGCGCGCCGGATCCACGACCGCGCCCACTTCTCGGGTCGCGGTATTCGGTGTCGGTATCGGTGCCTAAACCTTCTGGATCTTCCCTCCGCAGTATTCCCGGGACCGCCAAGGACGCTTCTCGTTGCCTGCTTGGCGGCAAATATCACCTCTATCGTCGCGGCGGAGAACGATGCCTGTTCTTGGCAATCTCCTTCCGCGCTCAGTGATGCCAATGTAACAAAGTAACGGGGTAGCCGGGGAGCATCGGAATCTACTCACATCAGGTAGAGACCCGACCATGCGGCGCCGGCAGGTCGGCCCTCGTCTGCCCTGCCCTGTCGCTCCCGGCGCCGGGCCCGGGCGAGCGATCGGCGGAAGCATCCCGCGCTTCAGGGGGTGCGGGCAGATGCGTCAGATTACTAAAGAGCGGGCGATTTTCCCCCGAAAGGGTGCCGTCCGTCAGGTCAGCTATCGCCCTTGTCAGCGACCTGACTGCGGGAGGCGGAGAGGGACAGACGCACCAGGTCTGGCAGGGTCTTCGCGCCCGTCTTCTTCATGATCGCGGCTCGGTGGTTTTCCACCGTGCGCTGGCTGAGCTGGAGGTCCGCCGCGATGATCTTGTTGGGGGTGCCCCTGACGATCAGGGAGAAGATCTCACGCTGCCGCGGCGTCAGTGCCGACACGACCTTTTCCGCCTCCCGCTGCACGGCCAGGCGCTTGTCGCCGCCGACCGATTGCGCCAGCGCCCGTTCGACGCTGGCGATCAGTGCCGAGCGCTCGATCGGCTTCTCGATGAAGTCCAGCGCGCCCGACTTCATCGCCCGGACCGCCATGTCGACATTCCCGTAACCGGTGATCATGACCTTCGTCAGCCTGTCGTCGACGCCCGCCAGGTGGTTCAACAACGCCATTCCGTCCATTCCGGGCAGCAGTTCGTCGATCAACAGACAGGCGACACGACCGGGCCGAAAGGCCGCCAGGAAGGTCTCGGCGCTTGGAAAGGTCTCGACCGTCCAGCCGACCGATTCCAGCGTGTGGCCAATCTCCCTGCAGACGCTGGAATCGTCGTCGACGACATAGATGATCGGACTGTCGGACACCTCGGATCGGCCAAGCGCCTGTGACCCGGGCGTGCGGGCTTCGCGCCCGACCTGGAACAGCAGGCGGTGAACGGCTTGTGTCAGGTCCTCGAGCTTCACCGGTTTGCTGAGCCGCGTGACATCCTCATCGGCGATTGCGGCGAGACTTTCGGCCGAGACGTCACCGGTGAGGATGATGACCGGCACCCGGCTGCCGAGCATCTCACGCGCCCGGTTCGCCAGCCGCAGTCCGTTCATGCCATTGGGCAGGTTGTAGTCGGTGACGATGATGTCGGGCCGGACCGCCTGTTCGCGCACTGCGCGCAGCGCACCGTCACTACTTGTGGTAACGACCACGCGCACGACATCCGAACTCAGGGACTGGACAAGCAACTCACGGATGTCGGGATCGTCCTCGACGATGAGGACCACGGCGTTTCCGGTGTCGACGGCATGGCCAGGACTGGTCGGGACTGGCGCTGCCGGCCCTTCCGCCAGCTCGGATGCGCCGCTGACGACGATGGCGAAGACCGAGCCGTGACCGGGCTTGGAGCGCACCTCGATCTTGTGGCCGAGCAGATGGGCGGAGCGCTGGACGATGGACAGGCCCAGTCCGAGACCGCCGCCCCGCTCGCGCGCGGGATTGTCGATCTGGAAGAACTCCTCGGATATTCGCTGCGTCTCATGCTCGGGAATGCCGATCCCGGTGTCCCACACTTCGATCGACAGTTGCTGGCCACGTCGCCGGCAGCCCAGCAAGATCTTGCCATGCGCCGTATAACGCACCGCGTTGGACAGCAGATTGCGGAGCATCTGCTCCAGCAGGGCAGGGTCGCTCATGATCCGCTGGCGGCACGGCACGATCCGAAGCACCGATCCTTGCGCGCTGGCGAGGAAAGTGAACTCCTCGCGCAATCGCTCGAACACCGCGCCAACCTCGATCGCACCGATCTCGGTGCGCACGACACCGGCCTCGATCCGGTTGAGATCGAGCAGCGTGTCCAGCATGGCCGTCATCGCCGCGCTGGTCTGGCCGAGCCGGGCCACCAGCTTCTTTTCATCCTCTCCCTTCACCGTGTCGGCCAGCAGGCCCTGTATCAGGGCAAGCGCCTGCAGCGGCTGGCGCAGATCGTGGCTGGCCGCGACGAGAAAGCGCGACTTGGCGAGATCGGCCTGTTCGGCAATGCGCCGGGCCTTCTGCAGCGCCTCCGCCGTCTGCTTCAGCTCGGTGATGTCGGTGAAGGTCACCACGACGCCGCCCACGGACTCGTCGCGTGAGCGATAGGGGAGGATCCGGCGGATATGCCAGACGCCGTCCCGCGTCTCGATCTCACGCTCCGTCGGTTGGTGGCTGCCGAGCACTTCGCGGGCGTCGTCCAGCAGCGTGCGATCCGCGTTCAGCGAGCTGAGATCGGCGATCGGACGTCCGATGTCGCCGGGAATGACATGAAAATGCGCCTGGATGGTCGGTGTGAAGAAGCGGATGTTCAGGTCCGCGTCGAGAAACAGCGTTGCCGCATCGGTGCTGAAGAGGATGTTTTGCAGGTCGTCGGACACCGTGCGCTCGCGCTCCAGCGTCTCCTGCAACTGGCTGTTCAGCGCGGTGAGTTCCTCGTTCAGGGACTGGAGTTCCTCCTTGGAGGTCAGCAGTTCCTCGTTGGTCGCCTGGAACTCCTCGTTGATCGACAGCGTCTCCTCGGCGATGACCTTCTGGGTATCGACCGACCGCTCGAGGTCGCGAACGACGCCTTCCAACTCCAGCCTGGTGGCGTCGAGTTCCTCCTGCAGTTCGACCTCACGCTCGCTGCGCACCGAGTCAGCCTTGCGCGTCCGCCGCGTACGCGAACCCCGCTCCTCGAGGAAGCAGATCAGAAGCAGGGTCTCGCCGTCGCAGATCACCGGCTCCGCATCGATGCGGAAGGCGAGCGTTTCGCCATTGTGGCGTAGCCGGCCACCGGTAATCGAGACGGGGCCGTCTTCGGCGATCGCCTTGTCGATCGCCATGCGAAGTCTGGCGCGCACGCCCTCCCGTGCCATGACGAGTACATCGTTTGTCGGCTGTCCGGCACCAACACGCAGATAGGTGTCGATCGGCCCCAGAGTGTAGAGACATTCATGCGCGGGGCTCACCAGGGTCGTCGCCGGAGCGTGGCGCGCCACCACCAGGCGCTGGCTCAGCTCGGTCAGGGCGCTGAGGCGGGACGGCACCGTCCCCGATCCGATCTGGGCGGCCCTGGTAACGCCGTCCGGTCGCATAAGGAAACCGCCCCCCCCCGGCCGGCGTCGACCGACATGCCGGAACAGACGACCGGAGTCGCTGACGACTTCGAACCGGTCATCGGAATGACCGATCGTTTCGGCGTTGCCGAGCAGGAGCAGCCCTCCCTCGCGCAACGCGAAATGGAATAGCGAGATGGCCTTCGCCTGCGCTTCCGGCTGCAGATAGATCAGAAGATTGCGGCACGAAATCAGATCGATGCGGGAGAATGGCGGATCGCTCAGCAGGTCCTGCACCGTGAAGACGACCGTCGCGCGAAGTTCGGGCGTCACCCTGTAGCCATCGGCTTCCCGGACAAAGAAGCGGGCAAGGCGGTCGCTCGAGACATCGGCCTCGATGGTCCCGGGATAGTGTCCTTCGCGCGCCGTCGCCACGGCATCCGGGTCGACGTCGGATGCGAAGATCTGCAGCTTGACACGCTGCCTCGTCGCCGTGATCTGCTCCATCAGCAGCATCGCCAGGGAATAGACTTCCTCTCCCGTGCTGCAGCCGGCCACCCAGACACGCAAGGCATCTTCGGCAGGGTGGCTCGCAACCAGGCCCGGAATCACCTCCGTCGCCAGCAGGTCGAAGACCTTGGGATCGCGATAGAACCCGGTGACGTTGATCAGCAGATCCTTGGCGAGGAGGTCGCGTTCGCCCTGATCATCGCGCAGCCGTTCAAGGTAGGTTCCGATATCCTTCGTGGCGATCTCGGCCATCGCCATCCGCCGTTCGATCCGGCGCTGTAGCGTGCCGCGCTTGTACTGCGTGAAGTCGTAAAGGGTCTGGTCGTGCAGAATGCCGACGATCGCTGTCAGCCAGTCCGCCGGCGCATCCTGCGGCGGCGTGGCATCGTCGTCGACCGGGCGCGCGCGCGGCAGGCTCCGGCGAAGGCGGACCAGCGCCTCCGGCATCCTGGCCACCGGCAGGATCTGATCGACCGTGCCCGTTGCGATGGCGCTGCGCGGCATGCCGTCATAATCCGCCTCGGCGGGGTCTTGGACGATGACCAGGCCGCCCGCGTCCTTGAGGGATCGCAACCCGACGCTGCCATCCGCGCCGGTGCCGGAGAGAACGATGCCGGCGGCGTGCGGCCCAAATTCGGCGGCGAGCGAGTGCAGCAGGAAGTCGAACGGCAGGCGGGAGCCGTGACGGTTCCGCGGTTCCGTCAGACGAAGGGATCGGTCGCGAACCGACAGGTAGACGCCAGGCGGAATCACATAGACCCTGTCGGGAACGATCGGCATGCCATCCGCGGCTTGAAGCACGGTCATCGACGTGTGGCTGGAGAGCAGATCCACCATCATGCTCTGGTGCGTCGGATCGAGATGCTGAACCAGGATGAAGGCTGTGCCAGTGTCCGGCGGCATCGCATCCAACAGCCTCTGGAAGGCGGACAGCCCGCCGGCCGATGCCCCGATGCCGACCACCACCAGGTCTCCCGGCCCGGAATCCGGAGCGCGCGACGAGGTCTCCTGCAGTCGGTTTGTCACTTGGTGATCCTGGTGATCCTGCGCGAGGAGTAGCGGTTTCGGGGCATTGATGCCCTGTCCATTCTCTGCCGTTCACCGGCAACTTAGCTGAAGACCGGCTGTCGCGGGAACCGTCCACTGCGATGTCGGCCGGCCATTCTTCATCGACGGTCGATAACGGCATCGGCCCATTTCCAGGCGCCACCGGGTTACGCGTGATTTTTTATTGTGCCTGATGAGTATATTCCGAGCCTGACACTTGGCGCTCTCCGAACCCACCTATATAGAACAGTTATAACAATTGGTGATCTTAAAATTCGGAACGTCTGCTTCAGGTTTCTGAAATAGTTTTGATTAAAGAAGCCCTACGTTTCTCGGGTCAATCAATAACATGAAAGTGAAACTCATGTCTCACACTACAATCGCGGTGGGTGCGCTGATCTTCGGCGCACTGGTTCTTGGCGCATGTGGCGAGTCCGACCTCGATCGCGGTCTCTCAGGGGCCGCCATCGGTGCCGGTGCCGGCGCGGTCGGCGGCGTGATCGTCGGCGAGCCGCTCGCCGGTGCCGCGATCGGCGGCGCTGTCGGCGGCGCGACCGGCGTGCTCACAGATCCGAGCCAGATCGATCTCGGTGACACGTTCTGGTGAGCACGAGCGCGCCCGCATCACACAACCGGGCGCAAGGTCAGCATGGAAGTCATTCCGGTCGGATCGGACTGCACCGAGAAATCCGATCGGAATGTCTGACTGGAGAAGCCCCGATGCCGACACGGCGGCGGGGCGGTTTCCCAGGACGACGCCACTCCGGTCGAAGGTAGTGATGCGCCTGCCCGGGCGCTTTTTCGTGGCATCCGTCCCACCCGGGAATTCGGCGGGCATCCGGCACGGGCGCTAATGCGACTCCCGTGGTACTTCCGCGCCGCGACAGCCGACGAGAAAGTCAAGATCGGCGCCGCGATCGGCCTGCAGGACGTGTCTTACGTAGAGACCCTGGTACCCGCCGACCGCGACGGGCGGCGGTGGCCGCCACGCAGTGCGCCTGGCTTCCAGCTCCGCTTCGTCGACCAACAAGTCCAGGCGCCGCGCGGGCACGTCGAGCCGGATCCGGTCGCCGGTTCGGACGAGCGCCAGCGGTCCGCCCACTGTCGCCTCCGGCGCGACGTGGAGGACCACGGTGCCGTAGGCGGTGCCGCTCATGCGGGCATCGGATATCCGGACCATGTCGCGTACGCCGGCCTTCAGCAGTTTGCCGGGGATCGGCATGTTCCCGACCTCGGCCATGCCCGGATATCCCTTCGGCCCGCAATTCCGCAGCACCAGGACCGTATCCATGGTCACCGGCAGGTCCGGGTCGTCGAGGCGCGCGCGCAATTCCTCGACCGAGTCGAAGACCAGCGCCGGTCCGTCATGCACCAGCAGGTCCGGCGTTGCCGCCGACGGCTTGAGGATGGCACCGTCCGGGGCGAGATTGCCGCGCAGCACGGCAAGACCGCCGTCGGAGACCAGCGGCTTGTCCAGCGGGCGGATGACCTCGTCATCGAACACCTGCGCTGCGGCGATGTTCTCGGCCACCGTCCGGCCGCTGACCGTCAGCGCATCGCCGGCCAGCAGCCCGGCCTCGTCCAGCCGCCTCAGCAATGCTGGAATGCCGCCGGCGTAGCAGAACTCCTCCATCAGGAACCGGCCAGAGGGCATCAGGTCGACGAGCGTCGGCACATCCCGCCCCCAGGCATCCCAGTCGTCGAGCGAGAGCTCGACGCCGATGCGGCCAGCGATCGCCAGCAGGTGCACCACGGCATTCGTCGACCCGCCGATGGCCGCCACCGTCCTGATGGCATTGCGGAAGGCGTCGCGGGTCAGGATGCGCGACAGCCGGACATCCTCCTCGACGAGCGCGACGGCGCGCCGCCCGACCTGGTGGGCGAGGGCGGCGCGGCGCGCATCAACCGCGGGATAGGCGGCGTTGCCGGGCAGGCCGACGCCCAGGGCCTCGACCACGCAGGCCATGGTGGAGGCGGTCCCCATGGTCATGCAGTGTCCGGCCGAGCGGCTCATGGCCGCCTCGGCCTCCGAGAAATCCTCGGCGGAGATGGTACCCGCGCGGAACTCCTCCGACAGCCGCCAGACATCGGTGCCGGAGCCGAGTACCCGGCCGCGATAGCGCCCGTTGAGCATGGGACCGCCTGACAGGGCGATGGTCGGCACGTCGCAGCTCGCCGCGCCCATGAGCAGCGAGGGCGTGGTCTTGTCGCAGCCGACCATGAGCACCACGCCGTCGAGGGGGTTGCCGCGGATCGCCTCCTCCACGTCCATCGAGGCGAGGTTGCGGAACAGCATGGCGGTCGGCCGCAAATTCGACTCCCCGCAGGAAAAGACCGGGAACTCGAGCGGCCAGCCGCCAGCCTCGATCACGCCGCGTTTCACCGCCTCCGCGAGCCCACGGAAATGCGCGTTGCACGGGGTGAGCTCGGAATAGGTGTTGCAGATGCCGATGATCGGCCGACCGTCAAAGGCGTGTTCCGGGATGCCGCTGTTGCGCATCCAGCTCCGGTGGATGAACCCGTCCTTGTTCAGGCCACCGAACCAGGCCTGAGACCGTCGCCTTGTCGCCGCCATCGCCTCGCTCTCCCCTAAAGTTCCTGCCAGGCGCCGATCAGGGCGCGGGCAGCGCGCTCGACCGATGCCGGCGTTGCCCCGGGCCGATAAAGCGCGCCGCCGACGCCGATGCCATCCGCGCCAGCAGCCCGCCAGGCCTCCACTGATTTCAGATCAACCCCGCCGACGGCGATCAGCGGGATCGCGCTCGGCATGACCGCCTTCCAGGCCTTGAGGCCCGCCGGCCCGATCACTTCGCCAGGGAACAGCTTGAGCCCCCAAGCGCCGGCCTCGATGGCCTCGAACGCCTCCGTCGGCGTGGCGACGCCCGGCAGTGCCGGCAGCCTCTTCGCGCGCGCCGCGGCCAGCACGCGGCGATCGGCGTTGGGCGCGACCACGAAGGCGGCGCCGGTATCGAACGCCGTCTCGAACGCCGCCGCGGTCAGAACCGTTCCGGCGCCGACCACGATCTCGTCGACCGCGGCCGCCCGGGAAATGCTCTCGAACGGATCGGGGGAATTGAGTGGAATCTCGGCCAGGCGAATCCCGGCCCGGGCAAGGGCGGCGACCACCGGAACCACCTCGTCGGGAAGGATTCCGCGCAGGATGGCGATGACCGGCATCGCGGCGAAGGCCGATCGGAATGCGTCCCGGCTCATCGCAGCATTCCCCGCTCCCGGGCGATCGCCAGCAGGCCGTCGCGTGCGATTTCGCCATCGATGACAGCCGCATCGATACCCCGGTTCTCCAGCGCCAGTCGATACTGCCGGGCGAGATCCCCACGTCCGATGATGGCGACGCGCCCTGTCGGATGGCTACCGTCGAGGGCATCCGCCACCTCGCGGCCGATCAGCAATCCGGACAGCATGGCGGCGACGGATGCCGGCACCAGGTCGCCCCCGACGCAGGCTGCTCTTACCGCGAAGAGACGACCGAGCGTGTCGCCGGTCGCACCGCCGAGACGAAGTCCCGTCTCGTACGCCGCGGCATCGTCGCGCTGCCCGTCGGCGGCACGGCCGATCGAGCCGTGCTTCATCAGCAGGTCGTAGAACTCGCCCGTCATGTAGGTTCGGAACGAGATGACACGGCCAACGTCGATCTCGACCCATTTGCAATGGGTTCCGGGCAGGATCAGCAGGTCGAAGGCCTGGGCTGAGGCGAGTGTGCCGCACACCTGCACCTCCTCGCCACGCAGGACATCGATCCCGCCCGCGCCATCGCGATAGCGCAGGCCGGGGACGATCCACGCATGGTCGCGGCCGGGCACGGGCGTCAGGCGTTCGGCCAGGCCAGACAGGGTCGTTGGACAGTCGAGATAGGGCGCCTCGACCCAGCCCTGGCGGGCGCCGACCATGCCGGCGAGCAGGACGGGACAGGCGGGCCAGCCGGCCGCGAGCCCGTCGAAGGAAGGGGCGAAGCCATCGGGTGGCAGCGAGAGCATACCGGCTTCGTCCTCGCGCCGATCGAGGGTCTCCCCGTCCCGCGTCACGAGCCAGGCTCGGCGCCGGCTCGTTCCCCAGTCCACCAGGATGAGGCCGGGCTCAGCCATCCGTGCCGTCCGCCGCGCGAAGTCGCCACTCCTCCCGCAGCCAGGCCGCACAGGCCTGTGATTGCTCGAACAGCGAGTAGCGCGTGCCAGCGCCGTAATCGGGACCGGGAATGTACTCTGTGGTGATCTGGCCCAGCGGACTGTCGGGTCTCTGCGCGTGCCAGTCGAGAAGCTGCCGGATGACGCGTTTCCACGGCGTGAGGCGGTCGCCCTGCCACGGCCCGTCAAACGCACCGTCCGGCGGGGCCGCGAAGGGATACTGGATGCCCCGTCCCGGCCGGCCATCGGCATCGAGAAATGCCCAGTTCCGTGGGTTGTTGGGGATGACCGGGCGGGCATGGGCGTGCGCGACCCAATTGGCCTCGATCCATTGCGTGGTGACGGCACCGGGGAGATCGGGGTCGAGCACCAGCTTCCCCGCCTCGACATCTTCCCGGATACCGCCCACCTCCTGTTCCTCGGGGTGGTCGATCTTGAAGATGACATGCGAGTGGTCGAGGGTGAGCCGGAACGGGCGGCCACGTGCCTCGACCGCCCGCGCCACGGGTGCGACGCGGCGGAAATCCTCCGACCACATGTTGACATGCACCTCGAAAGCGATCTCGACGCCGATATCGGCGGCCCGATCCATCGCCTGAACATAGGCCTCCACGAGGCGCGCGTCGTCGACCGGCCGCCCGGCGGCGTCGGTGGCCAGGACCTGGATGTTGTGCAAAGCCATACCGCACCGCCCGGCGAGATCGAGATGATCGCGCAACAGACCCTCGTCCCGGCCAAGGGTGTAGTACCAGCCGCCGCAGCGCAGCGGGATGCCGGTGTGGTCGGCCGCGCGAAGATAGCTGTCGACCTCGTCCGGCCCAGGTGTCTTCTCGACATAGTCGAACAGCCCGCAATCCCGAACCATCTTGAACTGGTCGAGGATATCGGGCGGGGGATCGCTGGCGCGGTGGCGAATGCCGTTCGCCTGGATGCCGATCGGCAGCGACGTCATCGGACCGGATCCGTGATCGCGCGCTCGAGGTCGACGGCGATACCGGCGCGCGCCGCGTGCGCTGTCAGACGGTCCAGCCCGAAGCGGGTAATGCGCAGCTGCGGCTGGCGCAAATGATAGGGAAGCCCGTGTCGGGCGCACAACAGCAGCTTGCCGTAGGTGAGCAGGCTGTCGATGGACTGCAGGACGAAGGTGGCGAGCGGCAGGACGCGCTCATACTCGTCCATCGCGCCCGCCTCATCCCCTGCCACCAGAAGGCGCCAGATGCCGATGAGCCGGTCGGCATATTCCGGCGCCGGCACGTGGCCGACGGTTCCGGCCTTCCAGCAGTCGATCAACTCGATGCCGCCACGCCCGGAAAAGACCGCCAGCCTGCCCTCGAGCCGGTCGATGAGTTCGGCGGTGTCCACCGCCGAGACCTCCTGCTTTATCCGACGGAAAGCCGCGTGGCGGGACGCAAGGGCAAGGATCTGGTCGATGTCCAATCCACGGCCAATGAAGCCCGGGGCATTCTGGATCGCCGCGGGAAGTGGCGACCGGGCGAGAACCCGGTCGAACGCTTGCTCCAGCGGGAGATCGCTCTGCCCTGGCGGCTGATAGACGACCCAGTCCGCACCGTGATCGGCGGCATGACGCGCGGCCTCGAGCTGCGCCTCGGGCGCGTTCTCGAAGATGGTCACGACGAAGGGCACCCGGCCGGCGATGTCGGCGCCGATCCATTCCACCAGCCGATGCCGTTCCGCCGGCGCAAGCGAGCGGACCTCCGTCGCCAGGCCGAGCACGACGATCCCCGCCGCCCCCATCGACAGGCAGATCTCCGCCTGCGCGCGCATCGCGCCCCGGTCCAGCTCGCCCTGCCTGTCGAACAGGGCGTAGAGCACGGGATGGATGCCGCCGTCGCCGGTCGCGGTCGTCATGCTGGGCGCGCCCGGCGAACCACATTGATGAAGTCGCCCCCCGTCTCGAGCTGCCTGAGATTGGTCAGGATGTCCGCCCAGCGGCGGGCGACCGTGCCCTCGGTCCAGCCGCTGACATGGGGTGTCATCACGACATTGCCCAGCGTGCCGAAGGGGTGATGCGCCGGTGACTGGTCCGGGTCCTCCGCCTCGGGATAACGGTACCACACGTCGATCACCGCGCCACCGAGACGGCCCTCGCGAAGCGCAGCATAAAGCGCCGCCTCGTCGACGACCGGGCCCCTCGCGATGTTGACCAACACGCCGTTTGGACCGAGGCGCATCAGAACGTCCTCACCGACCAGCCCCCGCGTCTCCGCGGTCAACGCGACGCAGACCACGGCGAAATCCGCGCCGTCGACCAGCTCGGCGACCTGATCAAGACCGCCGGTGCGATCGAATCGCGCGGCGTCGGCAAGCGCCGAGCGGTTGGCGACGCGCAGGCGAACACCAAAGGGCTCCAGCCTGTCGGCAAGCGCCCGGCCGATCTCGCCATAGCCGATCAGCGTGACAGTCGCGCCAAACAGTTCGCCGCGCGGCGGCGCGCCGAAACGACTGGACGCCTCCCAGCTGCCCTTCCGGAAGCTCGCCTCGGCGTCGCGGCTGCGCTGGCGCCACTCCAGCAGGTGCAGGATCACGAACTCAGCGGCGCCCGGGCCATGCCCCCGGACATTGCACAGCGTCGCGGTTCCCGGCAGCACCTCGAGATCGATCTCGTCGGTGCCGACGCCGGGAACCTGCACCAGACGCAGGCGGGGCGCGGGCGGCACCGACGCGTCGTAGCGGACGCACACGACCGCGTCGGCCTGCACGAAGGCAGCCTCCCTCGCCGCACGCGGGGCGGCGTAGTCGAGCGTCTCGATCGACCAGGCCGGACCGAGCGCCTGCTCCAGCCAGCCGGCCCGGCCGATCACCGGGCGGCCGTAGAGGACGATATGCCTGCCGCCCGTCATCGCTGGAGACAACTCCGGCGTCGAACGACCTGTGGATCGGCAAGGAACTGCTCGGACAGCGCGGTGCCGAGACCCGGTCCGGAGAGCGGCGTCAGGTGGCCGTCCTCGAACGGCGGCAGATCCGTGACGAAGTCGGCATACCAGCCGCGATAGAAGGCCCTGACCATCTCCTGCGCCAGCGCGTTGCGCTGTGTCGCGCTGAAGGCCACGGCGACGCACAATTGCACAGGGCCGGTGCAGTCATGCGGCGTGATCGGGATCGCGTGCGCCTCCGCCAGGGCGGCAATCTTCACGGCCTCGGTCAACCCACCGCACCAACCGATATCGACGATGGCGACATCCATTGCACCAGCGGCCATGAACTCCAGGTAGGCCGGGACGCCCGTCAGCATCTCGCTGGCGGCTGTCCAGGACGGCGCGTGCTGGCGGAAGGAGGCCAGCGCCCGGGCGTTGTCCGGCTGGATCGGATCCTCGAACCAGTAGGGACGGAACTCGGCCGCCGCCTCGGCGATCCGGCAGGCCGCCGGCAGGCTCCACAGGCCATGCATTTCCAAAAGCAGTTCGATGCGGTCGCCGACCGCCTCGCGAATCGCCGCCAGGATGCCGCATCCGGCCTTCAGCGCACCGCGCGATATATCCTGTCCGTTGCCTTCCCGGGCGGCCTGGTCGAATGGCCAGACCTTCATGCCATGGAAGCCGTCCTCGACGAGGCTGGCCGCCAGCTCCCCCGGTCGCTCGAGAAATCCCCGCAGATCGTCGTACCTTCCGCCAGCCTGCAAACCCCAGTTGCTGGCATCGACGCGCTGCGTGGCGCGGACGTAGTCGTCCCCGGCGCAGGTGTTGTAGGCCGGCACCCGGTCTCTGGCGGCGCCGCCAAGCATCGTCACCAGGGACTGGCTGGAAGCCTGTCCGGCGATATCCCACAGGGCCATGTCGACGGCGGAGACGCCGCGCATCTCCACGCCCGCCGAGCGCCGGCCGACATAAGGAAGCAGCGTGTGGTTGATCGCCTGCCTGCACAGCGGATCGACGCCGAGAAGCAACGGCGCGATGGCCTCATGGGCATACGCCGCGACGGCCTCGCCGCCGTAGAAGGTTTCACCCAGTCCGACAATCCCGTCATCCGTCTCCAGACGCAGGTAGACTACGTTGGGACGGCTGCGGTGATAGAGCGTCTCGAGCGCGACGATCCGCATCGCGGTTACTTGGCGCCGCCGAGCGTCTCGAAGCGGCGCCGGAACTGCTCGAGGTCTTCTGCGGAATAGTGACCGGTCGCCGCGGCCTGACGGCGGGTCTGGAAGGCCAGGTAGATGATCCGGCGCATGCGCTCGGAGCGGTTCGCCCGGCTGCCGTGCAGGCAACCATTGTTGTGAAACGCAACGTCGCCCGCCCGCATGCGAACCGGGATGGCACCCGGGATGTCGAAGCCGTGCCGCGCCATCAACGCGTCGGTATTGATCGTCCCCCGCTTGTGAGAGGCCGGAACCACCCAGATGCAGCCGTTCTCCTCGTCCGCGTCGTCGAGATAGACATCCATGGTCGAGATCGGGTCGTCATAGGTCCGCGTCTTGAACGACGGGTCCTGATGCCACGGCACGGGCGGCGCGCGATGCGGCTGTTTGAGGACGAACGACTCGTTGTAGTGGATGACGTCATCACCGAGCAGTCCGGCCATGGCCTTGCGAACGAACGGCAAGGCGCGCAGGTCGTCGATGCTCGCCAGGCGCCCGTCGAGCTTGTCGATACGCCAGAGGAGCATGTTTGCCGGGTCCGCCGATTCCTCCTGCTCCATCATCCTCTCGAAACTCTTCGCCTCGACCGTTGCGTAGTAGATGTGCGGCTCCTTGCGGTAGTCGCGATACTTCTCGACCAACCCGGCCGTTTCCACCCGCAGACGCGAGAGCAGATCGCGCGGCACCACATTGCGCACGACCAGGTAGCCGTTGTCGTGGAAGAAACTGACTTCATCCGCGGTCAGGCCACGATCGGATCGCAGGACTTCATTCATCGCTGAGCGCCTCTGGCGGTTGATTGTCTCTTGCTTGCCCTCGGTGCGGGGCTGTCGTTCGCCTCACCCGTGGCGCCGATCAGCTCCATGGCGAGTTCGTTCGAGTAGGTGAAGAGTTCGGCCAGCGCCTCGACCGCGCCCTTCTCGTCGCCCGCGGCGATGTTCGTCATCAGCCGGGCATGCTGGTCCGCCGAACCGATCAGCCGCGATTTGCCGAAGGTCCGGAAATGCAGCGCGCCGAATCGTCTGGCGAGCGAGTGCAGAGGCGCGATCGCGCGCGCCGCCGGTACGTTGCGCGCGAGCTTGGCCTCGAAGCGATTGAAGGCATCGTCGATCGCCATGAAGCGCTCCAGCTTGCCCTCGCGCGCGGCCCGCTGCATCTCGGTCGCCAGCCGGCGAAGCTGCTGGCGCTCGATCGGCTCGGCGAGTTTCGTGGCGCGTCGCACGATCAGTTCCTCGATGACGAAGCGCAGTTCCGTGGTCTGCAGGTGCTGGCTCATGCTGACGGGCGTAACCCTTATGCCGGATCGCGGTCTGATCTCGATCAACTGGTCGTGCTCGAGCTTCAGAATGGCTTCGCGCACCGGCGTTCGGCCGAGATCCAGCATGGCGCACAGGGCCTGCTCGGTCAGGCGCGCGCCGGGTTCTATGTCCAGGGTGACGATCATGTGCTCGAGCCGGGCATGCGCCTGCTCCGCCAGGCTCTCCGGCTGGTCGAGCGTCAGGAAGGAGAGATCGATAGCGGAAGGTGTCATGACGAAACCCCTTGATCGAGCACGCCGTTCTTCTGCCGGCGCCTGATCGCATCCCTTACCATGCTCCACAGCATCAAGGCCCAAAGTGCGAGCGTCACCACGCCGAGAACCCCGGCAATCGGCCGCTCGAAGAAGCCGAGCAGGTCGCCGCGGGAGAACTGCATGGAGGTGATGAAGCGATCCTCGACCAGCGGTCCCAGTACGATGCCAAGGATCACCGGCGCCAGCGGATAGCGCAGACTCTCAAGGGCGAAGCCGAGAATGCCGAAGCCGATGGTCACGTAGACGGCCGTCATCGTGTTCTCGACCGCGAAGGACCCGATCATGCAGAAAAGCAGGATGATCGGCATGAGGACGCGGCGAGGTACGTCCAGCACGCGCCTCAGGATCCCCATCGCGGCGAGGCCGAACGGGATCATCAGAAGGTTGGCCAGGATGAAGACGATGAAGATGCCGTAGATGGCGGCCGGCTGCTGCACGAAGGCGGTCGGCCCCGGGTCCAGGCCTTGCATGTACAAGACGCCGATAATCATGGCAGTCAGCGAGTCGCCGGGTATGCCGAAGACCAGAGTCGGCACGTAGGCCGAGCTCAAACTGGCATTGTTTGCGCCTGTCGCCGAGGCCAAACCCTCGACATGGCCGGTTCCGAACTTTTCCGGGGTTCGCGACAGGCGTCGGGCGAGGGCGTAGGACACATAGGGCGAGATATCCGCCCCGATACCCGGCAGGACACCAATACCCGAGCCGAGAGCGCTGCCCCGCAACACCGAAGCGCGGTAGCGCCAGAGCTCCGGCATCAAGCCCTTCAGGATATGTCGCATGGGCGTCCGTGCCGGTGGTTTGACCTCCACTGGATTCAGCGCGAACCGCAGAACCTCGCCGACGGCGAAGAGACCGATCAGCACCGGCACGATGCCGAAGCCGCCGGACAGTTCGGGCATGCCGAAGGTGAAGCGCATCTGACCCGTGAGCGGATCGAGGCCGACCGTGGCGATGATCAGGCCGATCATCAGCGAGACCAGCCCCTTGAGTGCCGGCCCCTGCGACACGAGCACTGTGCAGGTGAGGCCGAGACAGGCGAGCCAGAAATATTCGAAGGAGGAGAAGGCGAAGGCGAGTTCGGCTAGGGTCGGTGCCGCCACGATCAGAACGATCGCGCCGAACAGCCCTCCGAACGCCGAGCAGAAGAGCGCGGTGCCGAGAGCGAGTTCCGGGCGACCCCGCCGTGTCAGGGCATAGGCCTCGTCGACATAGGCCGCGGAGGCAGGGGTTCCCGGAATGCGCAGAAGCGCGCCGGGAATGTCGCCTGCGAATATGGCCATGGCGGTGACGGTCACCATCGTGGCGATCGCGGGCACAGGATCCATGAAGAAGGTGAAGGGGATCAGGAGCGCCGTCGCCATCGAGGCGGTCAGGCCGGGAATGGCCCCGACCAGCAGTCCGAAGGCGCTGGCACCGAGGATGGCGAGCAGCGTGTCGGGGCTGAAGACCAGCCCCATCGCCTCTCCTAGAACCTCCATGCCAGCACTCCTGTCCACGGAGTCAGCACGCCCCATGGCAGCGGAACCAGCAGCAGGGCCCGGAAGACCGCGTCCATGACCATTGTCATGATGACCGCCATGACAATCGCGGTTCTCCAGCGCAGGCTGAAGATGACGAGGAGCAGGCCAAGCGCCACCGGAGCGGTCAGGTGGAACCCCAGATGCGGCATCGCCATGGTAAGCGCCAGCATGATGACAAGCACGAGCATCGGCCGCCGCCAGCGTCTCGTATCCTGCCCTTCGCCGACTCCCGCAACCGGCACGGGCGCCGGAGCTCCACGCACGATTGCGGTCGCGACTTGCACGATCCCGGCGATCAGCAGACCGATCCCGATCAGCCCGGGAAAGAAGCCGGGACCGTAATTGAATCCGAAGACCGTCGGGATGCTCCAGGATTCAATGACGATCCCGCCACCGAGCAGGGCGGTGAGGATGCCGGCGATGCCTTCGCGTGTTGCTGATCGATCCATCATCGCCGGCACCCCAACGACACTCAGATGGCGCCAATACCCTCAAGCGCGGCGGCGGTATCCGCCTCGTGCTGCTGCATGAACTCGATCAGCTCCTCCGTGTTGCGATAGCGGATGCCGAACCCACGCTCGTTCATCGCGTCGACGAAGCGCTGATCATGGACGATCTCGTCCATCGCCTGGGCCAGCTGCGCGACGATATCCTCGGGCAGCCCGGCCGGACCCGCCATCGACCGCCAGGCGCCGCCCTCGACGGAGATCCCGAGTTCCTCGACGACGGTCGGCACATCGGGAAACGCCCCCAGGCGCTGATCGCTCAGGATGGCAAGGGCCCGTACCCGTCCGGCGTCGATCAACGCGCCGGCCTCCGGCACGGAGCATGGGACGACATCGACATTGCCGGCGACCATCTCCTGCAGGCCGGCCGCGGCTCCCTGCGCCGGAACCATGTTGAGCGCCATCGGATCGATCCCGCGCTCGAGCAGGAGGCTCGCCAGGGCGAGATGCCAGGAGGTTCCGCAACTGCCGCCGCAGGAGACATCGAAGGATGACGGATCCTCCGCCATGGCGTCGAGCGCCTCTTCCAGCGTCTGATAGGGAGAGTCCATGGCGACGTTGAACCCGGCCGGGTCGAAATTGTACTGCGCGATCGGTGTGAAGCTCTCCCAGGAAAGTTCGGCCTGACCGAGCAGGTCGTAGTGGGCGTAGTTGTAGACGATGCCGAGCGTATAGCCATCCGGATCGGCGTTGGCGGTGTTGAGGATACCGACGAGGCCGCCCCCCTCGCCCTGGTTCACCACGTTGAAAGGTTGGCCGAAAATCTCTTCCAGATGGACCGACAGCAACCGGGCCGTGGCATCGGTTCCACCCCCCGCTCCCGCCGGAACGATGATCGTCACCGGCCGCTCGGGCCACTGCGCCGCGGCGGGCACGGACCAGGCAATCGCCAGAGCGCCAAACGCACAGAGAGTCAGACTAGTCGACTTCATCGCATCCTCCCGTTTTTGATATTTATTGATATATCAGATTACGATCGAGAATCCGGCTCGTCAATTGATATATCAGTTGGCGGAAACATGGGTCGCGGGCGCTGGCTGATTTTGGCTCATAGGGGTGACGACCAGCCCCTTCGCTCCACCAAAGAGACAGCCGAGTTTGGGTGGCATTGACATCGATCAGCCGCATCGACCGGATGGCGACCGACCGGATGGCAACCGACCGGCACACGCGCCGGAGATTGATCAGCACGATCCGCTCGGCGATGTGGCGTGCCCAGCAGATACTTTGGCTGCTGAAGCGATGGGCGATCCCTGATCCGGCGCGAAGGCGCGTGAACAGGCCGATGATCCGACGCCTGGATCGAGACGGCGAACGAGGCCAGCGCGACGTGGTGTGCCAGCGTCCATGCCATTGGCGACGCCGTCAGCCTCCTAAACCGAACCCACCTTGGTCCGCACTCATCCACGGAAACCGCGTTCGACAGCTCAGCGCGACAAGTCTCGACAGTGCCGGGATAACCAGTTAGAAACGAACGGTCGTTAGTTATAATCGCGGAACGATGAAGATGTCGAATCTGCAAGGCAAGCGGCTGATTGTCACGGGCGCCAGCCGCGGGATCGGCCGGGCCATTGCCTTGAGAGCGGCTGAGGACGGCGCCAAGGTCGCGATCGTCGCCAAGACTCAAGAACCGCACCCAAAGCTTGATGGCACGATCTACAGCGTCAGCGAGGAGGTCGAGCGCGCTGGCGGGCAGGCTCTTCCAATCGCAACCGATTTGAGGGATGCCAACGCGATCGCGTCCATGGTCGAGGCGGCCACGGCTGTCTTTGGCGGGATCGATATCCTGGTGAACAACGCATCGGCAATCTTTCGGGCGCCAACGGCCGGCACGCCGATTGAAAGGTTCGACCTGATGCATTCGGTCAATGTCAGGGCGACATTCGCATGCACCAGCGCCTGCCTGCCGCATCTGAGACGGGGAGTTAATCCTCACATCCTGACGATCTCACCGCCCCTCAACCTGAACCCGCGATGGTTCGCGCCCCACCTCGCCTATACGCTGTCGAAGTACGGCATGAGCCTTTGCGTCCTGGGCCACTCCGAGGAACTGAGGAGCGACGGCATCGCGGTGAACGCACTCTGGCCCAAGACGCCCATCGCGACGGCGGCTGTCGCGAACCTGTCGCCTGACCGCCTTCCCCGGTCGCGGCATCCAGGAATCGTCGCCGACGCCGCCCACGCGATTCTCGTCCGGGACGCACGTCATTGCACCGGCAATTTCTATCTGGACGAGGAGGTTCTGCGGCAGGAGGGAATGACCGATTTCCGCCAGTACGCCTTCGATCCGAACACCCCTCCGGGGCTCGACATCTTCCTGGACGACGATGCGGAGCTTTCGCAGGCGGCGGGTGAAGGCGGCACATGAATCCCTATCGCCTGATCGGCGCGACCCTGTCTCCCTATTCGGTGAAGCTGCGGGCAATCATGCGCTACCGGCGGCTCGACTTCGTCTGGGTGGTCCGCGATCGTGAGGTCAATTCTGAAATATCAGAAGTTCGACCGCGCATCATTCCCGTGCTCCAGATGCCCGAAGACGGTTCCTACCATGTCGACTCGACACCCCTCGCCTACCGGCTGGAGGAACGACATCCGGGCGAACGCTCGATCCTGCCCGACGACCCGGTGGAACGCCTTCTGGCGCACATCATCGAGGACGCAGCCGATGAGTTCCTGAACAAGGCGCTGTTTCACTATCGCTGGGGTTATCCGGAGGATCTGCCATTCGTTCTCGAAGCCGCCGCGCGTGAGCACGATTGGGCAGTGAGCGACGACAGGGCGAGGCAGATCGCTGAAAAGTTCTCGGCACGGATGGGCGGGAAGATCGATGATCTCGGCGCCGGCGCCGTAAACGCGCCTCTCTGGGAGGTCTATCTCGACCGCTTTCTCGGCACGATGGAGAATGCCCTCGCAACCGGTCTGTTCTTTTTCGGCGAGCGTCCGTCGCTCGCCGAATTCGGCATCTTCGGGCAGCTCTACACCATGTCCTTCGACCCCGTGCCGATGCGCCTTCTTCGACAGCGGGCCCCCCGGTCCTATCAGTGGGTGTTTCGAATGGACGACCTGTCGGGGATCGAGCCCGGGCCGTGGCGCAGCCCGAACGAAAACCTGCAAGGAGCGGTCACAGATCTGTTGCGGCTCGCCGCGGAGACACATCTTCCCTGCCTGAAAGCCCAGGCGACGGCGCGGGAGCGTGGTTCGGACACGGTCGAAGCGGAAATTCTGGGGCATCGCTTGGTGCAGCGGTCCTTCGTCTATCCCGCGAAATGCCTGGACGGGCTGCGGACGGAGTACGAGGCTCTCGACGATACGGATCGCAGGCGCGCCGACGCCCGGCTGGGGGCGGCCGGGGCGCTCGAATACTTCACGGCAGCCTGATGACAGAGGCAGCCTGATGACAGAGATCGTCATCACGTCAGCCGCGCGCACGCCGATCGGTCGGGCCTATCGCGGCGCCTTCAACGATACCACGGCGCCGGAACTCGCGGCCCACCCGATAGGCGCCGCGCTTGAACGGGCGCGCCTGATGCCGGAGGAGGTCGACGACCTCATCGCGGGAGTTGCCATCCCTGAGGGCACGACGGGCAAGAACGTCGCCCGCATTGCCGCTTTGCGCGCCGGGCTGCCGGTCCGGACGGCCGCGGCCACGGTATCGCGCATGTGTGCCTCCGGTCTGCAGGCCATAGCGACAGCCGCCGCGCGCATCGCGATGGACGGTGTGAATGTGTGCGTGGCTGCCGGCGTCGAAAGCGTCAGCCTTGTCCAGACGCCTCATGTGAACAGCCACCGCGCCCGCGATCCGTGGGTGGCGGAACGCTATCCGGGCATCTACATGGCCATGATCGATACGGCCGAGAACGTGGCCAGGCGTTATGGCATCACGCGCGGTGCTCAGGATGCCTACGCCCTGAAAAGCCAGCAGCGGCACGCGGCGGCGCAGGCCGGCGGGCACTTTAGCGATGAGATCGTGCCTGTGACGGCAACGAAGCTGCATTCCGAGGGGAAAGATGACACCGCCGTGCCGCGCACCGTGAGGCTGGATCGGGACGAAGGAGCCCGTCCGAAAACGACAGGCGATGCCCTCGCGGCACTGCCGCCCGTCAGGGATGGTGGCACGGTGACCGCTGGCAATGCCTGCCAGCTCTCCGACGGCGCGGCCGCTGTCACCCTGATGAGCAGCCAGGAAGCCGCGCGGCGTGACCTTTCCCCGCTTGGCATCTGGCGTGGCATGGCCGTCGCGGGCTGCGAGCCCGACGAGATGGGGGTCGGTCCGGTCTTCGCGGTGCCAAAGCTGCTCGACCGGCATGGGTTGACCGTTGAGGATATCGGGATCTGGGAGTTGAACGAGGCCTTCGCCGTCCAGGTGATCTATTGCCGCGATCGTCTTGGCATTCCTGACGAGCGGCTCAATGTCTCGGGCGGATCGATCGCGATCGGCCATCCCTATGGCATGACCGGCGTGCGATGCACGGCGCACGCGCTGATCGAGGCCCGTCGCCGAGGCGCACGCTATGCTGTTGTGACCATGTGCGTGGGCGGTGGCATGGGCGCAGCCGCCTTGCTTGAGACCGTCTGATCAGGCAGAGCCACTATTCACGGCCGCCAACCGGCGGTTCAGATAGCGATTGTAGGCGATGACGGCCACTGCCAGCACGATGCCGGCAAGATGGACAGCCGGGTTGTCCCAGACCACCGCCGCGCTTGCTGCGAGCCTCGCCGCCCTCTGCCAAAGCGACATCCTCACTCCGATCGCCCCCGTCGAGAACAGCCAGACGGCCAGACACATCCGGATCAGAAGCCAGCCAAGGTGGAAAGGCTCCCACCCCAGGACGAGCAGAAGCTCGGGCTGGAAGGCGAATATGAACGGCAGCACGAACCCGGGCAGTGCCAGCTTGAGCGCGATCATCGCCGTGGTCAGCGGATTTGCATTGGCGATGGGCGCCGCGGCATACGCCGCCAAGGCGACTGGTGGTGTGATCGCGGACAGCACGCCGAAGTAGAAAACGAACATGTGCGTGACCAGCACTGGCAGCCCCAGGATCTCGAGCGCGCGCCCCATGACCAGGACGATGATCAGATAGGCCGGCAGGGTCGGCATGCCCATGCCGAGAACCAGGCAACCGGCCATCGAGAGTAGGAGTGACAGCGCCAACGAGCCCTCGCCGACGCTCTCGATGACGTTGGCGAAGCGAAGCCCCAACCCGGTCATGTTCATGACACCGATGATGATGCCGATCGTGCCGACCGCCACCAGGATCCGGGCGCAGGCTTCGCCAGCGCGCCCCAGGGTGGTGATCAGCTTCTGCGGGCGCCGCCGGATCTCGGGATTGAGGATTCCGAGCGCGAGCGTCGTGATGACGGCGAAGAAGCCTGCCATCGCGGGTGATCGTCCCATGATCAGAACGATCACGATGACAACGATCGGTCCGATGAACATCAGCGACTTGACAATATCGGACCGGTCAAGCCTTACCCGTTCGTGGCGCGGCGTGGCGCGGATGCCGAGGCGAACCGCCTCCAGATAGACCGTGACGAACAACGCACCGTAGTAGAACAGGGCCGGCAGAAGCGCCGCGACAGCGATCGACAGGTAGGGGATACCCGTCAACTCGGCCATCAGGAAGGCGGCGACACCCATGACCGGCGGCATGATCTGTCCACCCGTCGATGCGGCTGCCTCGACACCGCCAGCAAAGGCGGGACTGAAACCTCTGCTCTTGATCATGGGGATGGTGAACGTGCCCGTTCCGACGACATTGGCGACCGTGCTGCCGGACATGGTGCCGAAGAGTCCGCTGGCGACGATGGCCGCGTGCGCCGGTCCGCCGGCAAGCCGACCGGTGAGATAGAGCGATACGCGCAGCAGCGCCGCTCCGGCCCCCGTGCCCTCGAGCACCGTGCCGAAGATGATGAAGATCCAGACCGTTCCGATGACGATGGCGGTCGGCGAGCCGAAAACGCCGTGATAGCTGTACCAGATGGACCGAACGATCTGATCGAGGGAAAATCCCGTATGGTAGAAGATCCAGACGAGGTAATTCCCGAGGAATGCATAGGCGAGCGTTATCAACCCGAAGAGAAAGAGCGGGAGGCCCCACAGTCTGCGGGTGAGTTCCAGAAGCACCGCCATTCCCGCGAACCCGAGGAACTGATCGAGGGCATCAAAATCGTAGAGTCCCGTCTCCATCGCGTCGCGGATCGAGACGAGATTGCCGAGCGAGGCGACGGTGACGGCGACAATGGCGAGGTCGATCATGACCACCACCGCCGCCACCGCACGGGTGCGCGGCTTGCGAAGATAGTAGAGCGAGGACGTGAGGACCACGATGACTACCGAGACGGCGACGGCGGCCGTTCGGTGCAGTTGGGGATCCAGAAGTCCGAAGCCCGAGGTGTAGATGGCACTCGCCGTCACGCCGAGACCTAAGATGAAGGCCAACAGCGTCATCATGCGCTTCATCGAGGAACCGCTCTCTGAGGTAACCCGCGCCATCGTGGATCCTCACTCAGTCCATAGCCTTGGATCGAACGCACCTTCTGCCGATGCACTCGGTCGGCTACATCGCTTCAGGTGGGATCAATTCCTCCGGCACATCGAAGCCCTGCTCCTGGTAATACCGGTAGGCGCCCGGATGCAGCGGCATATTCATGTGATTGAAGGCGTTTTCCGGCGTCACCGCCCGCAGGAAGGCGCCGGCGCTCTGGAACTCGTCCAGGTTCTCCCAAAGCGACCGCGTCATCTCATAGACCGTATCCTCCGGCACTTCTCGACTGGCACCGATCCCAAGCCAGAAGCCAAGCGCGTTCACCGCATCCTCATTGGTCTGGTTCGAATAGGTACCCGGCGGCACACGGTCGATCGATCGACCGGGCAGATTGGTCAGTTCCGCGACCGCCTCGTTGTCGAGCATGTCGTCAGGAATGCCGATGATCCTGATTTCGTTCGCCAGCCCAAATTGCTCGATGTTGGCGGCGCCGATGAAGGTCGGGCGAATGAACACATCGACCTGGCCGTCCTGGAAGGCCTGTTGTCCGCCACCCCAGTCGAGGGAAATGGCATCGTAGTCCTCGTCGGCGACCAGCCCCGCGATCCCTTCGATCAGAATTGCCATCTGGGAAGCGGCTGATCCTCCCGCCGGGCCGATGAAAACGGAGTGACCCGCGAAATCCTCGATCGAGCGAATGCCGGAATCCTCAAAGACGACCATCTGGTAGGCACCGCCCGGATAGCTGAAGATCGCCCGCAGGTTCTGTGCGGCCTCCGGCGCATCGTCGATCGCCTCGTACATCTGCGACTGCTCTGCCATCCAGTTGGTCGCGGTGTAGGTGATCGTGTAGATGTCGAGGTCTCCTCTCGCACCATCGAGCATCGACCTGGTCGCCGTCGCACCTGCGTTTACCTGAAGTTCGACACCGGCGTGGTGTCGGGTGACGTTCCCGAAGGACACCAACGCGATGTAAGATGACGACCCCGGATTGGCGGCCTCGGCCGTCAGCAGGGTTTGCGCCTGCGCCGTGGCGCAGAGGGCCGTTCCGCTCGTCGCGACAACGGCGGCTGACGCAATCGTTCTCCAGCAGATCGACATTTCGTCTCCTCCCTTTTTGGTGTTGTCTCCCCCTCATATTCTGCCCGCTTTGGCATAGGCCGGCTACAAAAAAACGGTCATTCGTTCATTATTCGGTTGATGGCGCGCGACCGATCTGCCGCAGAATTCGCGCAACTTCCTGATAAATCTGAAATTCAGGCGCGCGACAGCTTGCACAATTTGGATCGAGGCCCTAAAAACGGTCGTTCGTTTGTTTGGGAGGCCGACGAGTGACGGAGATTGCGATCATCGGCGCCGCCGCCATTCCCTGTGGGCGCCATCAATCGCGTGACGAGGAGGAGATCCAGACTCTCGAGCACGAGGTTCTCGCTGGCGTCGCCATCGACGCCGTCGCGGATGCCGGCATCGACAAGTCGGCGATCGGCGCGATGGTCCTCAACTATCCGCGCGCATATACCAAGCAGCTGTATTTCGGCACGTTCATGGCCGCACAGCTCCGCCTCGAATGCGACGGCGTGGTCATGGAGGTCGTGGGCAACGGCATGACCGGAGGCCTGGCCCTCGAGCAGGCAGCGCAGCAGATCAGAGGCGGACGGGTCGAGGTCGCCCTCGCACTCGGCGTCAACTTCGAGACGGCCGTTTCCGCAACCGTCCACATGAACCGGTCAATGCGGGCGACCGGAGACGTCGATTTCCACTCCTCATTCGGCTTCACGCCGATCTCCTGGTACGCCATGGACGCGACCCGCTACATGCACGACCATGGCGTAGGCCGGGCCGAAATCGCCCAGGTGGCTGTCAAGAACCGCCATCATGCCTGCCTCAATCCCCTCGCCCAGTTCCGCAAGCCGATCACGCTTGAGGAAGTGCTCGATCAGCGCCCGATCGTGGAGCCACTGGGACTGTTCGAAGTGCCGCCACGCAGCGACGGCGCGGCTTGCCTGGTTCTCAGCAGCGTCGACTTCGCCCGAACCCTGGGCCGCCCGTACGTAAAGCTTCGTGGCTCCGGCTTTCACCACGAAGGCGCGCACCAGATCAGTGAGCGGCCGAACAGGATGACCGACTTCAATGCCGCTCGACGCGCCGCCGCCATCGCCTTTGCCGAGGCGGAGGTCGAGCCGGCGGACATCGATCTTGCAGAGGTCTACGCACCGTGCACGATCGTTGAGGTGCTCGTCAGCGAGGCACTGGGTCTGGTGGCGGACGGACAAGGCGCCAGCGCCTGCGCGGCGGGCGAAACGAGCCTCGGCGGACGCATCCCGATCTGCACGTCCGGCGGCCTGCTGTCCCGGGGACACCCACCGTTCATCACACCCCTTTACAGCTTTGTCGAGATGGCGGAGCAGTTGCGCCACCGCGCCGGACGGCGCCAGGTCGACGGGGCCGCATTGGGCGTCACAACGTGCGAACTCGGCAACTACAACGCCGCTCTCGTGCATGTTTTCGAGGCGATGCAATGACGCTCCGGATAATCAGAATCCCCCGGCGCCGCGCCTATCCCCCTAGAATCTCTGCCTTCACGCAACCCTTCTGGCACGAACTCGAGAAGGGCCGGTTCACCACCACGCAATGCCCGAATTGCGGTGATATCGCTTTTCCGCCGAAACAGCATTGTCCTGCGTGCTGGCATCGCCCGGTGGGGTGGATCGAACTGTCAGGTCACGGCAGCCTCTACTCGCGCACCACGATCCACGCCGCACCGGGACGCTTCGCGGAGGAGGCGCCCTACGCCGTGTGCATCATCGATCTTGCGGAGAAGGTTCGCATCGCCACCCGCCTCGTCGGCGATCCGGCGCCGGCTCTGGACTGCGCAATGGAACTCGTGGTGCTGCAATACGAAGATGGGCCGCTCTTCGGCGCCTGTTCCGCTGGCAGCGCCGCGTGACTTCGGAGAGGATGGATGCCGCTCTATTTCGAGGATTTCGTGGTGGACGCCGTCCGCGAGACGGAGGCCCGAACGGTGACAGAATCCGACATTGTCCAGTTCTGCGGGATCTCCGGTGATTTCAACCCGCTGCATACAGACGCCGTTTTCGCTGCATCGACACCCTTTGGCGGTCGCGTTGCGCACGGGCTGCTGACCCTCTCCATTGCGACCGGCCTGACCCAGCGCCGCGGCGAGTTGCATGGCACCGCGATCGCCTTTCTGAGCATGGAGGAGTGGCGCTTCCACGCGCCCGTCATGCCGGGCGACACCATCCATGTCCGCGAGACCGTACTGGAAAAATCGGGAACGTCGAACCCGCACCGCGGCGTGGTCAAACGTCGAATAGAGGTCGTCAACCAGTCCGACGTGGTCGTGCAATCGGGTGTGTGGGTGACCTTGATACGCAGGCGTCCAGAAGCGGATGCCGGGGCGGCTCCTGACTGACCGCGACCCCGCCCGGCGGCGCTTCAGTCCGCCGGATTATCGCTTCCGCCGATGGCATCCGGCCGCTCGCAGCGGAGAATGTGGAAGACCATGTTCGTGTAGTATTCGATGAGCTGGCCCTTGGTCATTCTTCCCCTGGGGCGATACCAGGTGCTGATGTCGGTCAGCATCGCCAGGATGGCGTAGGTCGTCAGCCTGATGTCATCGACGACGAAATCGCCCGTGCGCCGCCCATTCTCGAGGATGCTCGTGAATTGCCATTCATACCGGTCCCTGAGCGCGTTGATATCCCGGAACTGCTCGTCGGTCAGTCCGCGCAATTCCATCCGGCCGATGAACATCTCCTTCGACCGTTCGGTATAGAACTCGATATGCACCTCGATGAAGGCCTTGAGGGCCTGGACCGGGTCGGCGTTTCCGGTCAACTTTCGATCGAGTTCCGCAAGCAGATCCTGACGCGAACGCTTCATGATCTGATAGAGAAATGACTGCTTGTCCTCGAAGTAGTTGTAGAGGGAGCCAGCCTGCATACCGACTTTCTTCGCGACCATGCGCAAGGTGGTCGACGGAAATCCGTACTGGAAGATCAGGTCGATACCGGCCTCGGAAATTGCCGCCATCGTGGATTCACGGTTGGAACCAGCCGTCCTCATTCACCTTCCCCGCTCAGATCGTCCCGGACCACAATAGGCGGGAAATAGACCATCGTGGTTCCACCGCCAACCCCCAAGCCGCACAACCATACGTCGCGGCCGGCGGATCCCGAACCACCCCGGCTGCACCAGACAGATCAGAGAGGCGCGGCAGCGACCGCCACCCGCTCGGTGAGCAGGCGCGCGATCTCATCCCGGTCGAGGCCGATGTCCTCCAGGACCTCCAGGGTGTGCTCGCCCAGACGGGGCGGCGATCGCTCGGGCGCGGGCGCCTCTTGTCCCAGTCGGAAACCGACATTGAGGGTGCGGACACCGTCCGGCGCACCTTCGATATCGCGCAGATGGGTCACCGCCGACCGCGCCTTCGTCTGCGCCTCGGCGAGCGCCTCCGGAATCGTTCTTACCCGTGATGCCGGCACGCCATCCCGGCTCAGGATTTCTTCCCATTCCTCGGCATCTCGGGCGTTGAGCGCGTTCTGGATCTCCTGCCGCAGCCATACCCGGTTCCTCACAGCCGCGCTCTCGTTCTCGCAACGTGGATCGGTGTTGAGATCCTCGCGATCGATCGAGGTGCAGAGCTGTCGGAAATGCCTGAACACGCTCGGATTGAGCAGGATGATGCCGTCCTTGGTCTCGAAGGTCCCGACATACGGGGCGACGCTGAGCGCGTCGTTGCCGATCCGCTGCGGCTCCTCACCGCCGTTGAGATAGCGGTAGACGAGGAGTGATTGGAGCACCAGGCACGATTCGAGCATGGACACGTCGACCAGCAACCCCTTGCCGGTCACCTTCGCTTCGTAAAGCGCGCTTGAGATCGCGAAGGCGGCCATCAGCGCCGTGCCGGAATCGGCAATCGGAAATCCGACCTTGAGCGGTCCTGACTCCTGAGTTCCCGTCACGGACATGATGCCCGCAAATCCCTGCATGCAATGATCGAATCCAGGGCGGTCGCTGAGCGGCCCCGTCTGCCCGAAGCCGGACAGGGCGCAATAGACCAGCCTTGGATTGATTGCGCTGAGATCGGCATATCCGAGACCCAGCCGATCCATGGCCCCGGGGCGCATGTTCTCGACCACGACATCCGCCGTCGCGACAAGACGACGGAAGACGTCCCGGCCCTCATCCTGCTTCAGGTCGAGAACAACGGACTTCTTATTCGCGTTCTGGCCGGTGAACAGCGCACCCAGCCCCGCGGCCCGCAGCCCCTTGTCACGGGTGACGCGGCGCAGCATGTCGCCGCCTTCGGGCGACTCGACCTTGATCACCTCGGCCCCCAGCAGCGCAAGCTCGTAAGTGCACAGAGGACCTGCATGGAAGTGTGTCAGGTCCACAATTCTGATGCCCTTGTAGGGACGGTGCATCCGCGCACTCCTCTTCCGCGCTACGGCCTCAGTATGGGCTTGACAAAAAAACTATCAACCGTTTTTTTAATCGTCATGAAATGGGTCTAGGTCAGTGGCTTAGCGGGTTGATTGGCGAGTGGCGGGTCGGGGTGGGCGATCGGTCTCGCCGCCCCCGCATCAGCAGGCGGAGCATCGGATGGCGGATAGGTCGAGGTATGATCCTGCGGCAGTGATGTCCGGCTCCGCATGGGATGACTTCTGCGACACGCTGAAAGAGGCGGGGCGCGGAATCACGCATGAAAAGGCACCGGACGGACCGATCGATCGCGCCGAGGGTTTCCGCTACCTTCTCGAACTCCTGAGCCTGGCGATCGACAGCGTTGTCGAAAGGCCGGACCCGGATTTCCCCAGCTTCTTTCCCGTCATGTCACCGACGCGAAAGTTCGGCATCGACAACCCCGATGCCAACTACGAGTCCACACTGATCAAGGGCGACCGAACCTACCGCATCATCGGCCGGCGGGGGACCGTTCACTATGTCGGGTTGACGGTCTATGCCGGCAGCACGGGCGGACAGGGCGGCGCCCGCTATGTCGCCCATCTTTCGGACCCCGAGCTGCGCGTCGGCGATGACGGGCAATTCGAGGTGACCCTCAGCCCCGATCCTGAGCCCGACGGCTACAAAGGCAACTGGGTCGTCATCGACGAGACCGCCACGTCGGTGACGATCCGGCAATACTTCCTCGATCGAAAGACCGAACGGCCCGCCAGCTACGCGATCGAACGCCTGGGCGCCCCCGCCGCGCCCCCTGCGCTATCACCGGAAGTGATGGCAAGGGCGCTGAAGAAGACCGCCTGGCAGGTCAACAACCAGGTCGCCATCTGGGCCCGCGTCGCCGGCGCGCTGCGACGACGCCCGAACGAGTTCAGCGTGCAGCCGGGAGAAAGCAGCGGACTCGTCATGGCAACCCCGGACAACATCTACCTGACCGGCTACTTCAAGCTGGAGCCCGATGAGGCGCTCGTCGTCGACGCCATCCCGCCAGACGCACGATACTGGAACTTCCACCTGTGCAATTTCTGGAACCAGTCGCTCGACTACCGGTACCACCAGGTGAACATCAATGCGGCCCGCGCCGTCAGGAACAATGACGGCGGTGTTACGTTCGTGATCGCGGCCAGCGACCCGGGTGTGCCAAACTGGCTGGACACGGCGGGACACAGCGAGGGCGTGATGACTTTCCGGTGGATGCTTTCGTCCACTTCCCCTCATCCGACCTGCAAGGTGATGAAGCTCTCCGATATCAGAGAGCTTCATGGATAGCACTGCGCAAGCCTGCCCTTCGGGCGATATCGAGGATGCCCTGGCGCCGCTCTTCCGGCCACGCTCGATCGCCATCATCGGTGCCTCCTCGAAACCAGAAAAGCCGGGCGGCCGCGTCCTGAAGGCGCTGCTTCGCTATGGCTTCGCCGGCGAGATCATCCCGGTTCACTTGAGTGAGCCCGAGGTGCAGGGCCTGCCTGCCGTCGCCTCCGTCGAGGAGATCGGCCGCCCCGTCGACCTCGCCATCGTCTCGATTCCCCGGCGTGAGGTGCTGGCCACGCTGCAGTCCTGCGCGGCGTCTGGTGTGCGCTCCGCCATCGTGTTCAGCGCCGGCTTCGCGGAGGCCGGCGAGGCCGGCCACGCCGAACAGATGAAGATGGCCGAATTGGCACGCAGTTCGGGTATGCGCATCCTCGGCCCGAACTGTCTTGGGATGATGAACCTCGGCGTCGGCACGATCGCCACCTTCAGCCAGAGCATCAACCTGGGACTGCCCGCTCCAGGCAAGATCAGCATCGTCAGCCAGAGCGGTGCTTTCGGGACCTATTGCTTCATCATGGCGCGCGATCGTGGGTTGCCGGTAAGCTACTGGGTCTCCACCGGGAATGAGGCGGATGTCGACTTTGCCGACATTGTCACCTTCCTCGCCAGCGATCCCTCGACGTCGGTCATCCTCGGCTATCTCGAAGGCGTGAGAGACGGCGAGAAGCTGGTCGGGGCGCTGGAGGCTGCCCGTCAGGCACAGAAGCCCGTCATCCTCATGAAGGTCGGCCACACGGAAGTGGGCGCCCAGGCGGCAGCGTCGCATACCGCCGCGCTTGCCGGAAGTGACGCGACATACGACGCCGTCCTGAAGCAATACGGCGCCTATCGGGCTCGTTCGATCGACGAACTGTTCGATGTCGGCTACGCCTGCTCGACCGGCAGACTTCCAGCGGGCAATCGCGCCGGAGTCGTGACCGTATCGGGCGGTGCCGCGGTACTCATGGCGGACGCCGCGGAAGAATACGGTCTCGACCTCGCACCCATGCCGGACGCCTCTCAGCGTCGCCTGCGCGACCTGGTCCCGTTCGCTGCGGTGCGCAACCCGATGGACATAACCGGCCAGATCGCCAGCGATTTCTCGCTCTACGGCACCTTCATAGACGAGATGCTGGATCACGGCCGATACGACGCGCTCATCACCTTCGAGAGTATCGTCGGCCTGTCTGAGAAGCGCTGCGAGCTGATGCTCGATGCCTGGCGCCACTCCTTGAGCAGGTACCCGGACACGCCCGTCTATATGTCCGGAAAGGTGACGCCGGAGGCGCTCGAGAAGTTCGCGCAGCTCGGCATCCTGATCTACGAAGAGCCGACGAGGGCCGTCAGGGCCGCCGCCGCAGCCTCCCGGATCGCCGCCGGCTTCGCGCGGCCCCGTCGGAGACCACCGCAAGAGAAACGAGGTCCCGACCTGCCACACGGAACCATGAACGAGGCACAGTCGCTGGATTGGCTGGACCGTATCGGCGTATCCACCCTGCGCCGGCGTCTCGTCACGTCACCGCAAGAGGCGGTGGACGCCGCCGAGGCTCTCGGGCTACCGGTCGCCATCAAGGTGGTCTCGCAGGACATCGCTCACAAGACCGATGTCGGCGGTGTCCTTCTCGGCCTTTCGTCGGCGGAGGCTGTCGCGGCCGGCTTCGCGACGCTCCGGGAGAACGTGTCCCGGTTCGCGCCTTCTGCACGGGTGGAGGGAGTTCTGGTGACGCCGATGGCGCAGGCGGGCCTCGAGACGATCATCGGAGTCCACCGCGACCCCGTCTTCGGGCCGATGGTCATGTTCGGACTCGGCGGCGTGATGGCGGAACTGCTCGGTGACGTCACGTTCCGACGCGCCCCGATCGACAGGACAGAGGCCCGCGCCATGATCTTCGATCTGCGGTCGGCGGCAATATTCCGCGGTTTTCGTGGACACCCACCCGCGGATATCGCGGCTATCGAGGATGCGCTCGTTGCCGTCTCCGAGTTTGCCGCGGCGCACTCGGACAGCCTGGTGTCGCTCGACATCAATCCCTTCCTCGTCCTGGGCCAGGGTCAGGGCGCCGTCGCGCTGGACGCCCTGCTGCAGGCCGGTGACCCCATCTAGGCGATACCGATGACGTCACCCGATTCACTGCTCGGCGGCGTCAGGGTCATCGAGTTCGGGACCAACATCACCGGTCCGCTTTGCGGCTATCTGCTCGCGCTTCTCGGCGCTGATGTGATCAAGATCGAGCGCCCACCGTCGGGCGATCCGGTGCGCAACAGTGGCGTCGACCCGGAGTTGAAGGCCCAGGCGATGGGCACATCGTTCCTCTACGCGAACGCCGGCAAGCGATCGATCGCGCTCGACATCGGCAAGCCCGAAGGCAACGCCATCGCCCGAACCCTGGCCAAGGGAGCCGCGATCCTCATCGAGAACGGCAAGGCCGGGAGCATGGACCGTCTTGGCCTCGGCTATGGGGATCTGAGCGCAGTCAATCCAGGCCTCATCTACTGCTCGATATCGGGTTACGGTCAGGTCGGACCGTATCGCGGCGTCGCGGCCTATGACCACATCATGCAGGGCGCTGCCGGCATGATGAGCGTCACGGGAACCGAGGAAACGGGTCCACTCAAGGCCGGTTTTCCAGTGGTCGACTTCGTCTCCGGTCAGGGGGCGGCATTCGCCTGCGTTTCCGCCCTCGCGAACCGGGCCGTGACCGGCCGTGGACGGTGGCTCGACGTCAGCATGTTTCACACAGCCCTGTTCTCGATGAACGTGGTCACATCGGGCGCCCTGGCGACGGGACGTCAGCCAAGGTCGACCGGCAATCGGGCGCTCTCCGGAAGTCCCGGCTCCGGCCTGTTCAAGACCCGAGACGGCACGCTGATGGTCGCGGCCAACACCCGCGAACAGCTGCGCCAGCTCTGTTCGGCCATCGAGAGACCCGATCTGGTCGCGGAAGCGACCACGGTCGAATTCGATCCCAACAATATCGATCGCAGCGCCATCGCGGGGCAGTTCGCCGATGCGTTCCTCCAGCGAGACGCGCGGGACTGGGAACGGATGCTCGGGGATGCAGGCGTCCCTGCAGCTGCGGTGCGCACGGTGCCGGAAGCGCTCGAACACCCGCAACTGGTCGAGCGTCCCCTGTTCCACGAGATGACGGTCGACGGGGTCGCGCATCCGTTGAACATTCTGAGCGCGCCCTTCGCCGTTGACGGGCTTCCGCCTCGCCCTTCATCGCCGCCACCGCGGCTGGGGGAACATACAGACGAAATCCTGGGCGAACTCGGCCTGCCGCCGGAGTCCATCACCAGGCTCAGGGATGCTGCCGTCGTCGCCTAGGCGGAGACCGTCCGTTCGATACCGTCGCGCTGGGTCAGCGCCGCCAGCCTGGCCCCCGGTATCCGGTCGGTATAGTCATCTGCCGACGACCCCGCCCAGGCCAGGGTCTGCTCACGCGGATCATCCGCACTGGCTGCTTCGCGACAGTATGCGGACAGCGCATCCTCGTCCGCCCGATACAGCCCCGCGCTCGAGGTCGGGTGCGCGCCGAAGGGCGCGGCAACGACATGGTCCACGAAGGCGCGAGGCAGCCGGGTCAGGTGCGTGGCTTGGGCCGCCTCCCACGAACTGACGACCCGATCGACCGACACAATCGTCGTGCGGGCGGCCTGCGCGATCAGGATATCGAAGGCCGTCCCCCCGAAATACTGGATATTGCCTTGCTCATCGGCCTGCTGAGCATGGAGAAGGGCAATATCGGGTACAATGGCAGGCACAGAGAGCAGTCCCGAACCGTCGTCGAGCCGGCGGTAGACCTGCGGGCTGACCCGGGGAAGGTCGGTTCCGAGATCCGGGATCGGCATCCACGGCAGCCCCGATGCGGCCGCGCGAAGACCACCGGCGAAAGCCGGGCCGTCGATTTCGGTGATCGCGATACTGGCAGCCTCGGCCGCACGGCGGAAATGCGGCGCCATACCGAGTTCCTCGAAACTGATGAACATGACCTGGAGCGCGCTGGCGCAACCGGCCCCGATCAGCAGATCGGGCGCGATCGAGCCGGGAGCCGGAATGAGCGTGAGATGACGCGCGGATCGACGGACAAGGGCACGAACCAGCGACATCGGCTGCTGATGAAACACCCAGCCGCCGAGCGCGATCACGGCGCCATCGGGCACAAGCGCCGCCGCCTCGTCGTCGCTGATGAAGGTTGGGATCGGACGAGCCATGGTAGCGCTCAAGTAACCAGATGCCGCGCGATGATCAGGCGCTGGATCTGGTTGGTGCCTTCGAAGATCTGGTTGATCTTGGCGTCGCGCATGAAGCGTTCTAACGGGTGGTCCTTCATGTAGCCGGCACCTCCGAGAACCTGCAGTGCGTCGGTTGTGACCTTCATGGCGACGTCGCTGGCGAACATCTTGGCCATCGAGGCGCGGGCCCCGAAATCGCCGCGTTCTCCACTGTCGCCTGCCCGCGCGACCTCGTAGACCAGGCAACGGGCAGCCTCGATCTGTGTCGCCATCTCGGCGAGCATGAACTGGATGCCTTGGAAGTCCGCGATCCGGCGACCGAACTGCTTGCGCTCCTTGGCGAATTCGAGCGCGTACTCGAACGCGCCAGCGGCGAGACCGACGGAGCATGCGCCAACGGTTGGTCGGTTCAGGTCAAGGATCTGCATGCATCCGCGAAAGCCCTTTCCCTCCTCGCCGACCAGGCATTCCTTGGGGACGCGGACATCCTCGAAGAAGAGCTGCGTGTTCGGGCAGCCCTTGAGACCCATTTTCCGCTCCTCGCGACCGCGCTGGAATCCCCTGAGCGATGTGTCGACGATGAAGGCGGAGATGCCGTCATAGCCCTTGCCTGGACTTGTCCTGGCGAAAACCAGAATGAAATCGGCGACCGATCCCATTGTGATGTAGATCTTCTGTCCGCTTATGACCCAGTCGGACCCGTCGCGGCGCGCATGCGTCTTCATGGCGGCGACATCCGACCCGGCTTCCGGCTCGGTGATCGCGACCGCGGTGAGCGTTCGACCCTTCGCCACCTCCGGCAGGTAGGTGCGTCGCTGTTCCTCGGTCCCGAAGGTGATGAGCGGAAGGACAAGCCCCATGGAGTTCTGTCCCGCAAGCAGCGCGCAGGCTTCCGACACGCGGCTGATCTCCTCGCGCGCGATGCACACGGAGGTCAGGTCGCCGCCAGGACCGCCATACTCTTCCGGCACCCACATCTGCAGCAGGCCCATATCGCCGAAGATGGGAACGAGTTCCTCCGGGAAGCGATCGGTTTCGTCGATCTCCTCGGCGATGGGGCGCACGTGACGATCCACCAGCTTGCGGATCGATGCGCGCAGAGCCTCGTGCTCCGGCGTCAGCGAGTACCGTCCGCGTGCCTGTGACGGAGCATCGTCGCCTGGGGTCGGAGCCATCTCAGCAGTCATTTCAGATGCCTTTCGCAGCGATTGCAGGGTATTTGCGGCGCAGCACGCCTGTCCGGTCCACAGCCGACCGCAACGTCACGAGTTCGGTCTCTGCGAGTGGTGTCGTCTTTGGCGGATTGCCCTCGACAATCAGCTCGAAGCCCGTTCGCTCCTGGATTTCCTCGACGGTCACCCCTGCCGTGACCGTGCGGATACGCATGGCCTTGCTTTCGGGGTGGAAGTCGAAGGTGCCCAAGGGGCTTATCACCAGCGCCGGCCCGCCCTCCGGCAGCCCCCGCTCCGCCCTCGACCTGCCGCCCTCGAGGTGTCCGGCACCGGCGATGAAGTCTACCCGGGGCACGAAGACACGACGGTCGTGGCGTGTGAGCAGGATGTAGAAGCGGCGCGAGAGACCGCAGAGAGCGCTGATGCCGACGATCCCCGGCCCCCGCACGCGCGGTCTGGCATGATCGCCGATGCATACGGTGTTGATGTTGCCGAAGCGGTCGACCTGCATCGCGCCCAGAATGGCGAAATCGAAGAAGTGAGGCCGCCAGTCGATGAAATCGATCATATAGGAGAGTTCCAGCATCGCCTCGGCGCTGGCGGTGTTCTCGAATGCCATCGTGGAGCGGATGACCGGCTCCGACGGATTGACCATTCCCCCCGGCCCCGAGACCCACCACAGACCCGGCGCATGGAGCTTGCGGGCGAGATTGGCCGCGCCGACCTGGATGTCAGAGGCGGTGCCGATGATGGCTCGTTCCCCGTCCCGCAGTTCGCGTGAGAGGACGATGGCCAGTTCCTCGCCGAGCGACGCCGGTTCCATCGTCAGCGCCCCTTGAAGACGGGTGTACGGCGGTCGTTGAAGGCGCCGACGCCCTCCTTGAAATCCTCGGTCGTCGCACACTCGGCGAACGCCTCAGCCTCCGCCTGCATCTGGGCTGCAAGCTGCGCAGAGGGTGCTGCATCCATCAGGCGCTTGAGCGAGGCATAGGCGCGCGTCGGGCCGCTCGCCAGCCTATGCGCCAGGCGGCGGGTTTCCGCCTCCAGGTCCGCGACCGGGACCACACGGTTGATCAGGCCCGCCTCCGCCGCGCGCGCGGCGTCCCACCGCTCGCCAAGCGCCGCCATCTCGAAGGCGCGCCGCGCACCGACGGCGCGTGGAAGAAAGAAGGATCCGCCGCCGTCCGGACTGACACCGAGATGGATGTAGGACATGACGAAGAAGGCATCGTCACTGGCGATCGCCATGTCGCATGCCGCCACGAGACTGGTGCCGAAGCCGGCGGCTGCGTGATGAACGGAGGCGATAACGGGCTTCGGCATGCGCCGGATCGCGAACAGTATCGGGTGGAGATCGTGAATCCTCTGCAGAAAGGTCCGGCGGATGATCTCTGGTGGCTCGTGCTTGAGCTTGTCGAAGAACTTGACGTCTCCACCTGCCATGAACGACTTGCCGGCGCCTCGGATGACCACCGCCCTGATCTCGTCGTCGCGTTCCACCTCGTGCAGCCGGTCGCGCAGTTCCTCCTTCAGTCCACCGGTCAGGGCGTTTCGGGATTCGGGACGGTTCAGGGTCAGCGTCTGAACCGCGCCGTCGCGCTCCAGCAGAATGGCTGCGTCGCCGTCTCGACTCATCGGTCGAACTCCTTCATTAGTTCGCGCGCGATCACCAGCTGCTGGATCTGCGAGGTGCCCTCGTAAAGCCTTAGCAGGCGGGCATCCCGCATCAGGCGCTCCACGGAATACTCGGCGGTGTAGCCATAACCGCCATGGATCTGGAGCGCCCGATCCGCGATCCGCCAGACCGCCTCTGTCGCGAAATATTTGCAGCAGGAGGCGGCCTTGGTGACGCCTCGGCCCCGAACGCGGTCCATCGCGGTCGCCCGTGTCATGGACAGCGCCGCCAGATAGTCTGCCTCGCTGTCGGCGAGCAGCGCCTTGATGAGCTGAAAGTCCGCGATCCGTTGTCCGAACTGCTGCCTGTCGAGGGCATACCGGACCGCGTCATCGATCAGGCGGCGCGACAGCCCCACGGAAACGGCCGCCATGTGCAGACGGGCTTCATCGAGCACCTTCATCGCGGTGATGAAGCCCTGCCCCTCCTTGCCGCCGAGTAGCGCGGTTCCGGGGACGAGACAGTCCTCGAAAATGACGTCGGCGGTGTGCGCTCCGCGCTGCCCCATTTTCTTCTGCGGCGGACCGACTGTTATCCCCGGCGTCCCGGCTTCGACCAGGAAGCAGGAGATCCCACGGGCGCGACTCGCAGCCTCCCCGGTTCTCGCCATCACGACGAAGAGGCCGGCCTCCGGCGCGTTTGTCGTGAAGCGTTTGGTCCCGTTCAGCACCCACCCCGTCCCGGACCGCCTGGCGGTAGTCCGCAACGAGGCGGCGTCCGACCCGGCATCGGCTTCGGTCAGGCAGAACGAGATGATCAAGTCACCGCGCGCAGCCGGCGGGAGATAGGCCTCCTTCTGCGCCTGGGTGCCGTCGAAGATGATGCTTTTTCCCGCAACGCCGTTGGTCGTGCCGATGAGCGAGCGGAAGACGATCGAAGCGCGGCAGAGCTCGAGTACGACATCCACTTCCTCCGCCATGTTCAGGCCGAGCCCGCCAAACGCGACCGGCACCGCAATCCCGAAGAGACCGATCTGCTTCATTGCCTCCACGAGACGTGGCGGGATCGCATCCGTCTCCTCGACTTCGACTTCCGCGGGAATGAGCTGCTCGTCCACAAGGCGGCGGACCGACTGCAGCATCAGCTGGAAGGTCTCCTCGTCGACTGCCGGGGCGGCGGGCGCGGTCACCACGCCTCCTCCTTCCCGGTCAGTGACGAGCCGGAAGGCCGGGCCGTTTCGGCGATATCGGAAATGCCTTCCAGCCGGACCGGGAAACGGGGGGAGATGAATGGCTGATCTGCGAAGCTGCCGCGGGCCAAAAAATGTTCATGGCGCACGACCTCGGGCAAGGTCTGGACCGGCGAGGCGGGAATGCCGGCATCGTCCAGCAGTTTCAGCCAGTATGACCGGCTCTCCTGCCTGAAGCGTCCGTCCAGTGCGCGGTCGATGCGCTCAAACGCCCCCATCCGCTCTTGCCATCCCGCCGACCACAGATCCTCGATCTCGGTCAGCACCAGGGCCTTCATCAGCCGCGTCCAATAGTGCTGCTCGACCGCCGCGACCGCCAGGTACGTCCCGTCATCGCAGCGATAGACGCCGGATCCCGGACGCACGAAGTCGCGCCGGTCGAGTTCCGGTCGGTCATGCAGATCGCCGAAGCGCGGTGTCATGGCGGCGAGCAGGGCGTCCGCCATGGCCAGATCGAGATGCTGCCCGCCCCGGGACGGCTGACGGCGCTGAAGTAGCGCGCCGAGAATTGCGATCACGGCGTACAGAGTGGTCGCATTGTCCGATGTGGGAATACCGACATGGTACGAAGGATCGCTTCCCGGCCGACCACACAGTGAAACCAGCCCGGCCAGCGCCGCGACGTCCTGGTCATGCCCGGCCCGCGTGCTGAGGGGCCCCGAACTGCCATAGGACGACATCGAGAGATAGATGATCCCCGGGTTCTCCTCCCTCACCCGATCGTAACCAAGCCCGAGCCTGGCCATGACCCCGGGCCGAAAGGACTGCATCAGCACGTCTGCTTGCGCCGCGATCCGGAGGGCCCGTTTCTGACCCGCAGGGTCTTTAAGGTCGATCGTCAGCGATCGCTTGCCTTGATTGATCGCTGCGAAGCCACCCGGCCGGCGACCCCGCATCGGATCACCGCCAGGCCTTTCAATCTTGACGACCGTCGCGCCCAACTGGGCGAGAATCATGCCTGCAAATGGCCCAGGCAGGTTCTCGGTGAAGTCGAGCACCCGGACGCCCTGCAGTGGCGGACCTAGCGTCGGGTCTGCTCCACCGCCTGCCATCGCTCTTCCTCCATATCAAGAAGCCTGCCGAACACCGAGGCCCATTGCAGCCATCGGCCTCCGTCGATCACCAGTTCCTCGCCATTGATGAAGGCCACCTCATCGGCGAGCAGGAAGGCGGCGGCATTGCCGAGCTCGGACATCTCGCCCGCCCGCCGAAGCGGATTGTCGGCGACGATCTGATCGACGAAGCCCGGTACGGGGTAGATCTTCTCCGTCGCGCCGGGCGTCGGAAACTGGCCCGGGGTCAGCGCGTTCAGGCGGATGCCGTACTTTCCCCACTCGATGGCGAGGCTGCGGGTCATCGCCTTCACCGCGGCCTTGCCGATGGCGGACGGAACGACATAGGGCGAGCCGTGATGGGCGTAGCTGGCCAGAATGCTGACGACGGCGCCGCCCTGCCCGTTGGCGATCCAGCGCCGCCCGCAGGCATGGGTGCAGTAGAGCGTCCCGTGAACGACGATCTGCAGCACGGCATCCAGAGCGCGATGAGACAGCTTCTCCGTGCGCGCGAGGAAATTTCCCGCCGCATTGTTGACAAGCGCGTCTAGCGGCCGCGTGGCAAACAACTCATCGAATCGCGCTTCGACCGCTTCCGGGTCGCGGATATCCAGCTGAATGAAGGAGGCGCTGCCCCCATCCGCCGCCTTCGCGCCGATGTCCTGAACCGCCGTTTCCAGAACCTCACGCCGCCGACCGCATATGACGACCTCGGCACCGAGACCCGCAAATCTTTCGGCCATCACCTTGCCGAGGCCGGAACCTCCACCGGTGACCAAGATCCGCTTCTCCTTCAGCAGGCCGCGCCGAAACATTCGCCATATCCTGTGCAAGTGCGTTCGACCGACTATCGCACCGCCGCTGGAATGCTGGCAAGAAAAAACTAACAGCCGTTAGTTTCTGGCTCACGGACCTGCTTTTTTCAGCATCTCTCGCGCGATCACGAGCTGCTGAATTTGCGAGGTGCCCTCGTAGATGCGCAGGAGACGCACATCGCGGTAGAAGCGCTCGACCGGACTGTCACTGACATAGCCAGCGCCGCCGAATATCTGGACCGCCCGGTCGGCGACCCGCCCGACCATCTCGGTCGCGAAGTACTTGCAGCAGGCCGCCGCCATCGTCGTGTCGGCGCCGCTGTCTTTCAGGGAAGCGGCATCGAGGACCATTGTCGTCGCGGCATATGCCTCCGCCCGCGAATCCGCGAGCATGGCCTGGACAAGCTGGAATTCCGCGATCGGGCGCCCGAACTGTCTGCGCTCGGTCGCATAACCGATCGCTTCATGGATCAGCCTTTCCGCGAGACCGCACGCACCGGCCGCGAGCGTGATGCGGCCGCGATCCAGCACCTTCATGGCCGTCCTGAATCCAACCCCCTCGATTCCACCGATCACCGCCGATGATGGAACACGGCAATCCTCGAACACGACGTCTGCAGTGTGTACGCCCTGCTGACCCATTTTTCGATCCGGCTTGGCGACGAGCAGGCCCGGAGTGTCAGCGTCGACCAGAAAGGCGGAAACACCTTTGGCTCCGCTGCTCGACGGATCGGTCCGCGCGAAGACCGTAAACAACCCTGCGCTTGGTGCGTTGGTAATGAAACGCTTGCGCCCATTGATGACGTAGTCGTCGCCGTCCCGCGTGGCACGCGTGCGGAGGCTGCCAATATCACTTCCAGCGTCAGGCTCTGTCAGAGCGAATGCGCCGATCACGCGGCCGGAGGCCAGCACTGGCAGATAGCGCGCCTTCTGCTCCGGCGTCCCATCCACGATGATCGCCTGCGATCCGATCCCGACATTGGTGCCAAACGTCGATCGAAAGGCTGGCGAGGTCCAACCGAGCTCGAGTGTCAGGCGAACCTCCTCCTCGAGTGACAGACCGAGACCGCCGTAGCTTTGCGGGATCGAGAGCCCGAACAATCCGATTTCACGCATCTCCTCGAGGATCGCCGGAGGCATATGATCCGAGAGCGCGACCTCGGCTTCACGCGGGACCAGCCGCTCGCGAACAAAGCGGCGAACCAGTGTTCGCAACTGCTCGAATGTCTCCACGTCCATTGGCATCCGACTGCTCCCGCCCCATCGATTACCCCACTATAAAACGGTTGTTTGTTTTTTAAAGAGGAAGCGCTACGCTCAACCTCCCTGTTCGCCGCGTCGATCTACGGAGTCATGAATACACAATCCGCAACCTGCGATGTGCTCGTCATCGGCTCGGGTGCCGCCGGCATGTCGGCGGCCGTCACCGCGCGGCATGCCGGCCTCGATGTCGTGCTCATGGAGAAATCGGCCTTGATCGGCGGCACGACGGCGCTTTCCGGTGGATTTCTGTGGATACCCTGCAATCCGGTATCGGAGGCTGCCGGCGCCCGGGACAGTGTCGATGCCGCCCGGACATATATCCAGACAGAGGCCGGCAACCATTTCGATGGGGAGCGCGTGGACGCCTTCCTGGCCGCAGGACCGGAAATGATCCGTTTCTTCGAGGCGAAGACGGTGGTGAAGTTCGATCCATCGCCACACTTCGCCGACTATCACCCCGATCTCCCCGGCGCGGTGAGTGGCGGGCGCTCCATTCTGGCCCGTCCCTTCGATGGACGCCTGCTCGGCAATAACCTGGCGATGCTCCGGCCGCCACTGCGTGAACTCACATTCCTCGGCCTCACTCTTGGGTCGGGCAGCGATGTCCGGCACTTCACCAATGCCTCCAGATCGGCACGATCCGCCGCGTTCGTCGCCGGACGGATGGTGCGCCATGCCCGCGATCTCGCGCTTCACCGGCGAAGCATGCGACTTCTGAACGGTAACGCGCTCGCCGCCCGCCTGCTCAGATCCGCGCTCGATCTCGGCGTCCGCATCATGACCGGCACCACCGCGCGTGCCCTGCTCAGCCGGGCCGGGCGGGTCACCGGGGTGGAAGCCGAGCGCGAAGGCGTGGCCATTGAGGTTCGGGCCAGCCGGGCGGTCATACTGGCCAGCGGGGGGTTTCCCCACGACGAGAAGCTGCGGCACCAGCTCTACCCCCATGTCGGGCAGGGAATATCTCATCACTCGCTTGCCCCCCTGGAGAACTGCGGCGACGGTCTCGCCATGGCACGCGCGGTCGGCGCGGCGTGGAGATCGAGCCTCAGCAATCCGGCGGCATGGACGCCGGTATCCGAGGTGCACAGACGGGATGGCAGTATCGGCCTCTACCCGCACTTCATCGACCGGGGCAAGCCGGGGATCATCGCCGTCATGTCGGATGGGCGGCGTTTCACCAACGAGAGCGCGTCATATCACGACTTCATCCAGGGCTATCTTGCCGCCGTGACCAGCCGCGGCGTCACCGATGCATTCTTCATCGCCGATCACAGGGCGTTGCGGCGGTATGGCCTCGGGATCGTGAAACCGTTCCCCGTTCCCCTCGGCGCGTATCTGCGGTCAGGCTATCTGAAGCGCGGCTCGACACTGGCCGACCTCGCGCGCGTGGTGGGCATCGACGCCGATGCGCTGACAGATCAGGTGGAACGCTTCAACAGAGCGGCCGCACGAGGTGAGGATCCCGAATTCCGGAAGGGTTCGAGCACCTACAACCGGTTCCAGGGCGATCCCGACCACCAGCCCAATCCATGCCTGGCGCCACTCAGCAAGCCACCGTTCTACGCCGTCAGGATCAAGCCCGGCGACATCGGCACCTTCGCGGGAATCGAGACGGATGCCAGAACCCGCGTACTCGATGAGCAGGGAGAGGTCATCCCTGGACTCTGCGCTGTCGGCAATGACGCCAGCAGTGTCATGGGCGGAAGCTATCCGGGCGGAGGCATCACGCTTGGCCCGGCCATGACCTTCGGGTACATCGCGGCGCGCCAGATCAGCGAGAACACGGCCGGTGACTGAGCGTCGGACAGACACATCGAGCAGCGCAGGCTCGAAGACTGCCGAACAATTGCGGGACGCCGGGGCTGGAAACGCTGTCCACGTACGCCTCGCACATGAGGTCGCCATCATCACGGTGGATTCACCACCGGTCAACGCGCTCGGCGCCCGCGTCCGGCTGCAGCTGCTGAATGCCCTTGAAACGGCACTTCTCGACGATCAGGCCCTGGGTGTTGTCATCGAGGGCGCCCATCGCCGCTTCATCGCGGGCGCGGACATGCGAGAGTTCGGCCAGGCGCGCGCCGGACCTTCGATCGGAAGGATCTGCGCATGCCTGGACGGCAGCGCCAAGCCCGTCGTCGCCTCGATGGAAGGCGCGGTGCTGGGTGGCGGACTGGAACTCGCGCTGGCCTGCCACGGCCGCGTTGCCGCCCCCGATGCGCGGCTGGGGCTGCCAGAGGTCACGCTGGGTCTCATGGCGGCCGCTGGCGGCAACCAGCGGCTGCCCCGGGTGATCGGCGTCGGGCCGGCGCTCGACCTGATCATTTCCGGCGCCCCTGTCTCGGGAAGGGAGGCGTTGAGGATCGGACTCGTCGACGAGGTGGGCTCACCCCCTCTGGAACGGGCGCTCGAGCTTGCGCGCACCTGGGCTCGATCTGGGCAGCCCCTTCCCCGCAGCTGCCTGCCCTGGGATGGGATAGGCCAGTCGGACGCGGCGGAAGCGGCGATCGCGGCAGCCAGGGCGACCGCCGCCAGGCGCTGGCCACGGCGGCTTGCGCCAGCAGCCGCAATCGACAGCGTGGCCGCGGGATTAACCACCCCGTTCGATGAGGCGGTGCAACGCGACAGCGCAATCTTTCGCCAGATGGAAAGCAGCGACGAGAGCCGTGCGCTCCGCTACGCCTTCTTCGCCGAACGTCGGGCGCGAAAGGTCCCCGATATTCCCAGACATGCACCGGGCGAACTCTGCAGCGTGGCGATTGTCGGCCTGGGAACGATGGGCAGCGGCATCGCCGCCCGATGCGCCATGTCCGGGCTTTCGGTGACGGTCGCGGATGCGAGCCCGGCCGACCTCGAAGCAGGACTTGGCCGGGTCCGGGACATTCTTGACAGCGCGGCAACGCGCGGAAAGCTGTCCACTGACGAACGGGACCGGGCGGAGCAACGGATCGATCCGGTGCCGGACCTCAGCGGGATCGGTGAGGTCGATCTGGTGATCGAGGCGGTGTTCGAGGACCGCGCCGCCAAGCTGGATCTGTTTTGCCGACTGGGCCGGGTGCTGCCTCCCGGCACCGTGCTGGCGACCAACACCTCCTCGCTCAGCGTCGCGGAGCTGGCCACGGTCAGCGGCCGCCCGGAAATGGTCATCGGCCTGCATTTCTTCAGCCCGGCGCATGTCATGCGGCTCGTTGAAATTGTCCGGACGAAGGAGAGCGCGCCGGGGGCGATAGCCCGCGGCATTGCCCTGGCCGAACGGATCGGCAAGGTTGGCGTGCTCGTCGGCGACTGCCACGAATTCGCCGCCAATCGAACCCGGCGGCCGATGATCCGCGAGGCGCACTTTCTGGTAGAGGACGGCGCCTGGCCGCAGGATGTCGATCGTGTTCTCAGGTCCTTCGGCATGCCAATGGGCGTTTTCGAGGTGGCCGACCTCTCAGGGCTCGACGTCGGCGCGCGCATCAGAAGGGAAAACCGCCGCTCCGGAACAGGGACGCAACGCTATCCACACTTGGCAGACCGTCTGGTCGAGATCGGCCGGCTCGGACGCAAGAACGGCCTCGGATGGTATCGCTATACCGCGGCCGGCGCTCCCGAGGCGGATCCGGAGATGCAGCGCGTTATCGATGACTATGCCCGGCAGGCAGGGATAACCCGCCGCCCCATCTCCGATGAAGAGATCGAGCAACGCTGTCTCTTCGGTTGCATCAACGAAGCGGCACGCGTGCTCGAAGAAGGCATCGTGCTCAGACCATCCGACATCGACGTCATGTGGTTGCTGGGGTTTGGCTTTCCGCGCGAGAAGGGCGGACTGCTCCATCATGCGGACAGGCTTGGTGCCTCGGCCATCGGCGACGCATGCCGGCGGTTCTCAGAAACCGATGGCGAGCGCTGGCGGCTGTCGCCTCTGCTGGAACGCATGGCGGATGAGAACGGCAGGTTCCTGCCCGACTGATCAGCTGCACGTCCTTGGCAGAGCATGAGACCAATGGTCCGAATCGCGCCCATCGTGGCCGACTTCAGCGCGTCTCCACTTCCTCAAGGTGATCCGTCACCGGCTGTGCCGCGCGGCACGCCGCCATTCCTGGTCGGCGCCTGGAGAGCAACCGCGGTTTCGGGTATGTCGGTGGACTCGCTGGCTGTACAGGAAGGCTGGAGCGAACCCGTCTCTCTGGACGAGCTGCCTGATAATCAGGGAATATACAGGGAAATCCTGCATTTTGAGCCAGTAGGAAGAGCCCACGAGAAAGAATAATATCTATTTATCAGTAGTTTAACCGAAAGTTCCCTATGATGGCGAACAGGGAATTCACCAAGTCAAAACAGGGAAGTTTTACGACCCAACAGCCAGTTCGCAGGCCTCCATCAAAGGAGCTTGAATCAAACGCCGCCAAGAGGAGTCCGCAGGCTCGAGGGTGAGGAGCTGGGATCCTAACTTTTTCTGCTAATCGGGTTGGTTGGCGCAAATCCTCTCAGGAAGTTTCCGCATTGGCATTTTCGTGCGCTGGCAGGCTTCATTCTTCGCTCAGCCGTCGGCGCTATGACTGCCACAAGCTAAGGCCGGATCGGGCTGACTCAGCAATCTATGAAGATTGCTGCTCTGGGTTGTTTTCGGCACAGGCGACAGAACATTGGTCGATGTCGTGGGGCTACCTGCCTTCGCACGCATCCGCTGCAGCGGATCTCGTAGTGTTCCTTCCTTTCGCAGATCGCGAGCGCGCCGTCGTTACGGCTCTCGTAGAACTCCGTCATGTCCATCCACATCCGGTGCATGATCACCGCCAAGTGCCGGGCAGTGGCAACCCGGGCGCGTAGTATTCCTCGCCGCTTCATGATTTCGACGCTTCAGCGTTTCAGAGGTACTCCCTGAGCTTTCGCAACAGAGCACAAGACGTTCTGGATCAGTGAACTCATTCAAGGATTCAGGGATCGTGAATCTGCTCAAAGCCAGTGCGGATAACTGACCTTCTGCTTAAGTTACCCCTTAATTTTTTTCTGCGGTGAATGTCGAAGGCCGCCGATGGAACCAAGGCTTGGCGGCCTCGATCTGGGCTGAGAGGCGAAACAACATGTCCTCCGCCGCATATCGGCCGACGAATTGAACGCCGACTGGCAGGTTGTCGGGTGTCCAGTGCAGGGGCAGCGACACCGCAGGCTGGCCTGAGACGTTGAAGCCCATGGTGAATGGGACGAAGTCGAAGAACTTCTCCCTCAGATCGCGCGCCGACAGCAGCTTGTCGCCGAGAGCCGCGAAGGCGGGTGGCGGCGTCGGACAGGTCGGCGTGATCAGGATGTCGACATCCTCGAAGAATCCGGCGATGCGCCGGCCTTCCAGCTGCATGGTGGCGAGGCTCGCGGCGAAATCCGTGGCCCGGATGCGGCGCCCTTCCTCGATCAACGCCCACTGGGTGGGTTCGAACTCGTCCGGCTCGGCCGGACGTCCGCGGGCTGCCGCATGCGCCGCGACGAGCCCCGCCATTCCGGTGGTCATGACGTCGACGACCGCCGGCGCCAGAAGGTCGGCCCGGATGTCCGGATCGGCCTCGACCACGTTATGGCCGAGCTCGGCGCACAAGGTGGCAGCGTTTCGCGCCGCGGCGATGCACTCCGGGTCGACGGGCCGGCCTCCTGGTGCCTTCACCGACAGGGCGATGCGCAGGCGCCCCGGATCAACCCCGACCTCGGAGAGAAAGGGCTCGTCCGGCGGCGGTGCATAGTATGGCGCGCCGACATCCGGACCCGATGTCGCGTCGAGCGCAGCAGCACTGTCACGCACGCTGCGGGACAACACGTGCTCCACGCCCATGCCGCCCATGCTCTCCAGCCCCTTGGGACCGACCGGATTTCGTCCACGCGTCGGTTTCAGGGCGACCAGCCCGTTGCAGCTGCCAGGCATGCGCAGGGAACCGCCTCCGTCCGAGCCGTGCGCCATTGGTAGAATGCCCGAGGCCACCGCCGCCGCCGCCCCGCCGCTTGAGCCGTCTGGGAAATGGTCGAGGTTCCAGGGATTGCGGGTGATGCCCCCGAAACGCTGCCAACTCCCCATGCCAAAGCCGAGCTCCGGCACCGCGGTACGCCCGAACAGGTTGAGCCCGGCCCTGCGATAGCGCGCGATCAGCTCGCTGTCGGCGGGTGTCCGAAAGCCCTCGAAGAACTTCGAGCCGTTGGTCAGCGGCGTGTCCTCGACCGGTGTGCCGAGATCCTTGATCAGGAACGGCACTCCCGTGAACGGCCCGTCCGACAGGCCCTTCCGGATGGCCTCGCGCGCCCGGTCGACCCAGGTCGCGTTGACCGCATTGATGCTGGGGTTGCGTTCCTCGAAGCGCTCGACGGCGGCGTCCAGCAACTCCTCCGCCGTCACCTCCCGGCGCCGCACGAGATCGGCGAGGCCCAGCGCGTCGAACTCCTCGTACCGGTCAAATCCGCTCATCGCGCCCTCCCCCAGTATTGCTTCCTGCCCGCGGAAGACTAAGCGGCACCACCTCCTCCGCCTGCCGGCCGAGATAGTCGCGCGCCGGGACGTCTCGTACCATGCGCGCCTGCGCCTCGGTGAGACGGTCGAGCGCCGCCCCGTGGTCGAGATGCACGACCGTGCGGTCCGCCACCACCTGCTCGCCGTCGATGAAGACGTCCCTGACCGCCCGGTCGGCGCCGCTCCAGATCAGCGTGCGCACCGGGTCGCGGGCCGGGCGCATCAGCGGGTGGTTAAGATCGACCAGTACGAGATCGGCGCAGGCGCCGGCCGCCAGCCGCCCGAGATCCGGCCGCAACAGTGCGTCGGCCCCGCCCACCGTGGCCGCGTGCAACAACGTTGCCGGGCCGGCGGCGCGGATGTCGCCGCCCGCCACCCGCGCCAGGACGATGGCCAGGCGCATCTCCTCGATCAGGTTGTGGGGCGCGACGTCGGTGCCCACACCCATGTTAATTCCCGCCTCGACATAGCGCCCGAAATCCTCGAGCGCATGGCCGTAGCGCGCGAAGGGGCTGGGGCAGTGCGCCACCGAGGTGCCGGTCTCCGCCATGATGCCTATGTCGTCGCGCGTCCAATGGTGCAACCAGGAGTGGCTGTCCAGGAAGATCGCATGGCCCAGCGTCATGCGACGGCCGAGAATGCCGATGCGGTGCGCCCATTGGACCGGCGAGAGGCCATGGCGACGCACCATCTCCTGGAACTCGATCACGCTCTGCGAGGCGTGGGTCGTGACCGGAAGGTCCCGTTCCTCGGCAACGGCCACCACATCGCGGAGAAGCTCCTCGGTGCAGGTGTCGATCTGCAGCGGGAAGACAACGCCGGAGAGGCGGCCGGATGGGTGCCGTCCTGCCTCGTCGAGAAGGTCGAGCGCCGCAGCGAAGTCCCGCCGGCCCTTAGACTCGTCCCAGGAATATTCCAGGCGATGGCGTGCGGTCATCTTCCAGCGGGCCGAGGCGAAGCCGGGCGCCACGAAGCCACGCAGGCCGCTCCTGGCGATCAGGTCGAACCAGCCCGGCCAGGGCCACATCTGGTCGCAGACCGAGGTGGTGCCACTCAACAGCAGCTCGCAATAGGCGACCTCGGCCGCCGCCGCCATGTCCTCGACGTCGGGCCGGAAGGCCTGGCCGCGCTCGTAGAGCCCGGTCATGTGCATCTCCGGCACCCCGTGATCCTCGCGGATGCCACGGAAGAATGGCTCCAGGGCGGGATGGCAGTGCAGGTTCACCAGTCCCGGCAGCACCGCCAGGCCCTTGCCCTCGATCACCCGTTCCGCCTCGCCGCGCCAATCCTTGCCGACGAAGTCGATCCGGCCGTCGGAGAACGCGACATCCGCACCTTGGCTGTATTCATGCCGGCCGGTCTGCTGGTTCCAGGCGACGATCCAGTCGGCGTTCCGGATGAGTGTGGTTTGCGGCACGGCATTCTGCTCCATCTGGTCAGGCGTGGTGGCAGGCGACCCGGTGCCCGCCGGCCACTTCCCGCGACAAGGGCACCTCCACCCGACAGCGTTCGGTGGCGATCGGGCAGCGCGTATGGAAGACGCAGCCGGACGGCGGCGCCAGTGGGCTCGGAATTTCGCCCTGCAGCGGCTCGAAGCGCTGCCGCTTGCCTGGCACCGGCACCGCGGCGAGCAACGATCGGGTGTAGGGATGGCGCGGTTCCCGGAAGATCGCGCGGGTCTCCGCGACCTCGACCAGGCGGCCGAGATACATCACGCCGACGCGGTCGCAGAGATGCCGCACGACGCTCATGTCGTGCGAGATGAATAGCATGCCAAGATCGTGCTCGGCACCCACCCGCGCGAGAAGGTTGAGGATCTGCGCCTGCACGGAGACATCGAGCGCCGAGACTGGCTCGTCGGCGACCAGCAGCATCGGGTTGAGGGCGAGCGCCCGGGCAATGGCGATACGTTGACGCTGCCCGCCGGAGAACTGGTGCGGGTAGCGCCTCATTTGCCGGGGGTCGAGGCCGACCTCGCGCAGAAGTGTGACGACCCGGTCACGCACCTCGTGCCGCGGCAGCACCTGGTGAGTCGCCAGCGGCTCGGCAACGATGCTCTCCACCGACCAGCGGGGGTTCAGCGACAGGAACGGGTTCTGGAAGATCACCTGCACGTCCCGCCGGCGCCGGCGCAGCGCGGACCCGCTGATGGTGAGCCAGTCCTCGCCGTCAAGCCTGACCGAGCCGCCGGTCGGCTCCAGCAGGCGGGCCACCAGCTTGCCGGTCGTCGACTTGCCGCTGCCGCTCTCGCCCACCAGGCCGAACTTCTCCCGCCGGGCGATGGTGAAGTCGACGCCGTTGACGGCGTGCACGAATGTTCGGGGCCGGCTGAAGGCCTCGAGCAGGCCGCGACGCACCGCGAACAGCTTTACCAGGCCCTCGACCTGCAACAGGGGGCGGCTGCATGCCGGGGGCGCCGCCTCAGTCATAGAGATGGCAGGCGACCGAGCGGCCACTCCCCTGGTCGCGCAGCACCGGCCGCTCGACCCGGCAGCGGTCCATGGCGCGCGGGCAGCGCGGCGCGAACTTGCAGCCCGGCGGCGGGTTGATCGCGTCCGGCACGCTGCCTGGTATCGGGTTCAGCGTCTGTCCCTCGACATCGAGGCGCGGCATCGAGGCGATCAGGCCGACGGTGTAGGGATGCCTGGGATCGGCCAGAATCTCCCCGGTCGAGGCCTCCTCGATCACCTCGCCGGAATACATCACGCAGACCCGGTCGCAGAGCTGGCTGACCACGCCGAGATCGTGGCTCACCAGGATGATGGCGGTGTTGGTCCGGCTTTCCTGTAGGCGCCGCAGCAGGTCGAGGATCTGCGCCTGCACGGTCACGTCGAGGGCCGTCGTCGGCTCGTCGGCGATCACCAGGCGCGGCTGCAGGATCAGCGCCGCGGCGATGATGGCGCGCTGCTGCATGCCGCCGGAAAACTCGTGCGGGTAGTTGCGATAGCGTGCCGCGGGTTGCGGGATCCCGACCTGCTCAAGCATCTCCACCACGCGCTTGCGGATCGCCGCCCGGCCGAGATCGGTGTGGAACTCGAGCAGTTCGGCGATCTGGTCGCCGATGCGCTGCACCGGGTCGAGCGTCGCCATCGGGTCCTGGAAGATCATGGCGATCTCGCGTCCGCGCAGCCGCCGCATCTCGCGATCGCCAAGCGTCAGCAGGTCGCGGCCGGCGAACTCGATGCGGCCGCCGGTGATGCGGCCGGGCGGCTGGATCAGGCGCATGATCGACTGGCCCAGCGCCGACTTGCCGCAGCCGCTCTCGCCGACCAGGCCGACCGCCTCGCCGCTCCGCACCGTCAGGCTGGCGCCGTCGACGGCCCGCAAGTCGCCGCGGCTCGTGCGGTAGCGGGTCTCCAGGCCGCTGATGGTCAGCAAGGCGTCGCTCATCATCGCTCCTAGAGCCGGCTCTGCCGGGGGTCGTAGGTGTCGCGCAGGAAGTCGCCGAAGAGGTTGATGCCGACCGCCGTCACGACGATCGCGAAGCCCGGTCCCAGCACCATCCAGTAGCTGTCATAGAGGTAGTTTCGGCCGTCGCTGATCATCATCCCCCAGGACGGTGTGGGCGGCTGGATGCCGAGGCCGAGGAAGCTCATCGCCGCCTCTGAGATGATGATCACGGCGATGTCCAGGGTGGCCAGCACGATGATCGAGGGTAGCGTGTTGGGCAGGATGTGCTTGATCATGATCGCGGCGTGGGAGACGCCGATGCTGCGCGCCGCCTGGACGAACTCCGCCTCGCGCAGCTTGAGGGTTTCGGAGCGCACCAGGCGCGCGAAATTGACCCAGAAGGCGACCGACAGCGCCACGATCAGCGTGGAGAAGCCCGGGCCGAAGATCGCCAGCAGCAGCAGTGCCAGCAGGATGAAAGGGAAGGAGAGCTGGAAGTCCACCAGCCGCATCAGCAGCGAGTCGACCATGCCGCCGAAATAGCCCGAGAGCAGTCCGACGGCCGACCCGAAGACCATGATGATGACGATCACGATCAGGGCGACCGTGACCGACGTTCGCGTCGCCAGGATCACTCGGCTGAGAAGGTCCCGGCCCATGTTGTCGGCGCCGATCAGGTGGTCGACGGAGCCGCCTTCGGCATAGAAGGGCGGTAGAAAACGGTCCGTCAGAACCTGCAGTGTCGGATCGTGCGGCGCCAGAAGCGGCGCCAGGGCCGCGGTGGCGAGCAGGATGACGATGATGACGAAGCCCACCATGCCCTTCGGGCTGCGCACCAGGTCCCGCAAGAATCGCACCAGGAAGGACGGCCGTGCCTCGACGACGTCCGCGGCGGCGGGAATGTGTGTGCTGTCACCGCCTGGCATAGTCGATCCTCGGGTCGAGGAAGCGATAGACGAGATCGACCGTGATCGAGAGCGCCACGAAGATGATCGAGGAGACCAACACCGTCGCTTGGATCAGCGGCAAGTCGCGCCAGAGGATCGCCTCGACGGCGAGACGTCCCAGCCCCGGCCAGGCGAAGACGTTCTCGATGATGAAAGCACCGCTGATCAGGAAACCCAATTGCAGGCCGAGGATGGTGACCGAAGGGATCAACGCGTTGCGCAGGGCGTGGCGGATGTAGACGACCCGCGTCGGCGCCCCCTTGGCGCGCACGAACTGGATGTAGTCCTGGCGGATGACGTCGAGCATGGTGGAGCGAATCAGCCGCGAGTTGATCGCCACGATCGAGGCCGCCAGCGCCGCCGCCGGCATCAGGAAGTAGCGCAGGCTTTCCCAGAGAATGCCGGGGTCGAGTTCGACAACCGAGTGGTAGAGCGCGACGACGACGGACCCGGACCGTCCCGAGGGCGGCAGCCAGCCGAGCTCGACGGTGAACAGCATGATCATCAGAATGCCAAGCAGGAAGCCCGGTATGGCGACGCCGAGGGTGGCCAGGGCCGTGCCGACCTGGTCGACGACGCTGCCCTGCTTGATCGCCGTGATGACGCCGATCGGGATCGCCAGAACCAGCGCGAAGATCATGGCGACGACGGTCAGCTCGATCGTCGCCGGCAGCCTTTCGGCGATCAGCGTCGCGGCCGGCTGGCGGTGGCGGATGGAGTTGCCAAGCTCGCCCTCGAACAGGCCGGCCGTGTAGACGACGAAATGCTCGACCACCGAGCGGTTCATGCCGAGCTCCTCGCGCACCCGCTCGGCATCCTCCTCGGTGAAGGCCGGATTGCCGATGGCCATCATGTCGACGATGTCACCCGGCACCAGCTTGACCAGCATGGCGACGACGAACACCACGGCGGCGATGACCAGCAGTGCCTGCAGCAGTCGGCGGACGAGGTAGGCTCCCATCAGCCCTCCGTCACGTCCAGCCGCGGCAGGACCAGCGGCACCAGCTCCTCGGCCGTGCGGCCGAGACGGTCATGGTCCGGCGTGCGCGCGATAGCGCGGCGCTGAGCCTGCTCCAGTTCCCCGGCCGACCGCTCGACGTCGATGCGTTTGGGATGTCCGCCGGCGAGCACCGCCTCGCCTGCCACGAAGACGTCGCGCACAGCCCGGTCGGCGGCGCTGAATATCAGGCTCTTCAATGGATCTCGCAGGGGTCGCATCATCGGATGGCCGGCATCGACGATGACGATGTCGGCCTGGCAGCCAGCCGCGAGCCGGCCCAGATCGTCGCGGCCAAGCGCCCTGGCACCGTTGACGGTCAGCGCGGCGAAGATGTCGGCTGTCCTCAGCGCGTGCACCCAGCCCGCCGCGATGCGGCCGTAGACGGCGGCGTGCCGCGCCTCTTCCAGGATGTTGTGCGGATAGCTGTCGGTGCCGATCGCCACATTGACCCCGGCCTCCACATAGGCGCCGAAATGCTGCAGCGTGAAGCCGCGCCGGCCGAAGATCGTCGGGCAGTGCCCGACGCTGGCGCCGGCCTCCGCCAGCAGGCCCAGATCCGAGCGCGTCGGCCAGTTGGACGTCTTGTGGTGGTCGAGGAAGATGGCGTGGCCGACGATCGTCGTCGGATCGAGCGCGCCGAGGTCCGCGAGCCATTGCACCGGCGTCAGGCCGGTGCGGCGGGTGATCTCCTGGAACTCCCAGACGCTCTGCCCGGCGTGGATCTGCCAGGGAATTCCCTCCGCGACCGCCACGGCATGGGATTCCTTCAGGATATCCGGGCTGACCGTGTCGATCTGCATGGGCGCCAGCATGCCGCTGACCCGACCGCTTGGGTGGGCCGACCAGCGCGCGATGCCTTCCAGCGCCGCCTCGTAGGTCTTCCGTCCCGCGGCGAGATCCCAGTCGTAGTCGACGGTGTGGCCGTCCTTGCTGCGCCAGCGGGCGCAGCGGAAGCCGGGTGCCACGACGGTGCGGATGCCGCTATCCACCATACGGCCGGTCGCCTCGTCCTGGACGCCGGCGCTGATGTCGACCAGTGTGGTGACGCCGCTCGACAGTGCCTCGGCGATCGCCACATCCATGGCCGAGGCCATGCCCTCGACATCGGGCCGGAATGCGGTGTTGAACTCGTAGAGGCTCGAGCCATAGAGCTTGTCGCTGCCGACATCCTCGGTCAGGCCGCGATGGATCGGCTCCAGCGTCGGGTGGGCGTGGATGTCGATCAGGCCCGGCATGACGACGCAGCGCGTGCCGTCGAGCTCCCGGTCCGCCTTTCCGGCGAACCGGCGACCGACATGGACGATTCGATCTCCGGTGAAGGCGAGATCGACGTCGCGCGCATAGGCCTGGCGGCCGTGGATGGAGTCCCAGACCACGGCCCAGTCGATGTTGCGGATTACCGTCGTCGTGGTCATGCGCCCTTGCCGTTCCTAGGCCGTGCCGACGGTTTCGAGTCGGTTCGCAGGCCGGGACGTGCGCGCCTCGCCTGGCCGGAACCGTACACCCCGGGTCCGCTCGGTCGACACCGTGAAGCCGGCGATCCGACCGCCTTCACGCTCCAGATGCAGTCGCGGCCGGTGGAAGCTGGCGAACGGGCCGACCGGCTCGGCGATCAGCAACCGCTCGTCGACCGGGTCGAGGCGGTAGTCCTGGAATCCCCGGACCCCCTGCATGCGTAATCGCGCCGTCGCGTCGATCGTGTAGGACGCCTGCAGCGTCTCGTTCACGTAGCGTCCCTCGATCTCTGCGAGGAGCGAGTCACCTGGTCGTTCGCACCGTCTGAGCGCGACCGGGGCGCCGGAGTCCACAAGCGCAATGTCGCCACCCGCCGCCGGTGCCACCACGGCGTCCCAGACCGGCGACCGGACGCGCCAGGTCTCGGACCCCTCCCGTTGAAGCCCGTATCGGCCGCTGCTGGTGACTACCGTGTCGCAGGTCCCGCTGCCGGCGAGCTCGATGGCGATACCCTCGCGGTCGCTGACGAAGATGCCGGGCGGGGTCGCCACGCCGTCCGACACCCCGTCCTCGCGCTCGGCAAGCCCGAGCTGCCGGTCGAGCATGTCCCTGGCCAGCGCGTGCGGATCGAGGCGGCCATCATTGGCGATGACCACGCCGACGAGGCCGCGATCGGGCAGCAGGATCAGCTCGGTGCCAAAACCGGGTGTGCGGCCGCCATGGCTGACCAGCGGCAGGCCGCGATGGGGCTGGCGCGACAGGCCGAGGGCGTAGAGGCCTTCCACGCCTTTGCCAGATGTCGATGTCCGTGAGAGCCGGTCGAGCAGGCCTCGCCCGACGCCGTCGGCGAGCAGCCAGCCTCCCCAGGCGAGCATGTCATCGAGGGTCGAGACGATGCCGCCCTCGCAGTTGAGCTCGAGCCCCCAGCCACCACGCATGAGCGCGCCGGAAGGCGAGACCACATAGGGCGTCGCCAGGTCGCGAACCACCGCGCGATCGGACGCAACGAGATCGGTCGCGGCCATGCCGGCGGGCACGAATAGCCTTTCCCGCAAGAGCTCACCCATCGGCCGTCCGCCGATCCGCTCCAGCACCGCCGACAACGCCAGGAAGCCGCCGGCGGAGTAGATCAGCCGAGTGCCGGGTTCAGCGTTGAGCGGCTGCGCCAGAATTAGATCGAGGCACTCGCCGGAGGTGATCGGCCGCATCAGACCCGCACCGGACAGATGCAGGCATTCCAGGAAGTCGGCGACACCCGATGTGTTGTCGCAGAGTTGGCGAAGTCTCACCGCCTCGCCCCACTCCGTTCGCGTCTCGGGCAAGTGCCGGGCCACGGGATCGTCGAGATCTAGCACACCCTCATCGGCCATCAGGAGCGCGAGGGCGCAGGCGAAATGCTTCGACACGGAGCCGATGCGCAGCCGCGACGAGGGAGTTAGCGGAACGCCGTGCTCGATGCTGGCGAGGCCGGCACAGGCGCGCCAGGCGATCTCGCCGGCGATCGCCAGACCGGCCACGAGCCCTGGCGCGTCCGCGCGCCTCGCCGATGTCAGCGCTTCATCGATACTGGATCGGATCACCTTTGCCTGACCACAATGCCTGACGACCTCAACGGGCCAACGGTCGATGCGTCGTGGGCGCGCCGCGGCGGTACGCGGCGCGCCGGACGACGGCTCAGCTTTCCATCTGCACGTCGTTGAGGATCAGGGTCCCCGCAGCGGTCATGTTGATCGAGACGGTGTCGCGCATGGCGGCGACGATGTTCGCCTCGATAACCGGCAGCCAATAGGCCTCGCCGACTGTGATGCGTTGCACCTCGTGGATCATCTCGCGACGTCGCTCCGGGTCGAACTCGGTGCGCTGCTCGCGCACCAGCTGGTCAAGGCGCTCGTTCTCCACATTGCCGAGGTTGAGTGCCGAACCATGCGCAAACAGGAAGTTGACGATGTCGGCGTCGGAGTAGCTGTAGCTCATGTAGACCAGATCGTACTCGCCCTGGTTCCGAACGGCACCGTACTCCGCGTTCGGCAGCGAGACGATCTCCAGTTCGACACCCACCGCCGCCAGATCGCCCTGAAGCACCTCGGCGAGCGTGCGGGGAATCTCGCTGTCGAGCGTGAGCATGGTGAGCTGCAGCCCTTCGCCATGTCCAGCCTCCGCCAGGAGGGCGCGGGCCGCGTCAGGGTCGTAGCTGTGACCATACTCCGCCGTCGCAGGATCGTACTGGGCGTAGGACGAGGCGAGCGGGCTGGTGGCCACTTGGCCGTTGCCGTCGAGCGCGAACACCAGCACCTTCTCGCGTTCCAGCGCGTGACTGATCGCCCGGCGCACGCGGACATCGTCCATCGGCGGGCGGTTCTGCGAGAAAACCACGCCGTGGGAACCCAGCGCCGGCTGCGAGACGACGCGCAAGCCGGGAGTGGATTCGAGCTGCCGGATCGACTCCAGCGGCACCGCGTTCGAGCCGGCGATGAGGTCGATCTCACCGCTGATCAGCGAGGCGACGCGGGTCTGCGCCTCGGGGATCGTGCGATACTCCGCGCTGTCGATCCAGGCGGCGCCCGGGTTCTCATAGGCCGGCGAGGCCCAGTCGCGGTCCGGGTTGCGCTCCAGCGTGATGACGTCGTTGGCGTCCCAGCTGACAAAGCGGAACGGTCCCGTGCCGACGGGGTTGCGCCCGAAATCGTCGCCATAGCGCTCGACGGCGGTCGGGCTGTGCGGCGAGGCGTAGGGGATGAGGAAGCCGACCCACACCGCCACATAGGGCTGGGTGTAGTTGTAGATCACTGTCATCTCGTCCTCGGCCACCGCGGATTCGATGGGCCCGAGAATGAAGCGGGTCGGCGAACCGGTCGCCGGATCGAGATGCCGCCGCACCGTCGCCTCGACGGCCTGGGCGTTGAACGGCGTGCCGTCGTGGAAGGTGACGCCGGGCCGCAGGTTGAACACGATCGAGCGGTTGTCGTTCACGAACTCCCAGGACACAGCCAGGCTCGGATGGACCACGCCGGTGCGCGGATCGATCACGGCCAGCGGATCGTAGATGTGAGCCTGGACCTCGGACGAGGCGACCAGCGCCGCCTTCTGGTTGTCCATCGTGTCCGAGCCCTGGCTGCGGCCGATGATGAGGTGGCCGCCGCGGTTCTGGGCCAGCGCCTGATGGAAGGGATCGGTCATCAGCGCCGCAGCAGCGGCGAAGGTGCCGCCCGTCCTCAGGAGATTGCGGCGGGAGAGCGCC
>JAVKFF010000230.1:0-17692 GCA_040226215.1 Azospirillaceae bacterium | reverse complement strand
CCATTCCGCCGCGCGGCCGATGCGCCGGCGCTGCGCCGGGCCGACCGCCGCCATGCCGTCGGCGAGGGCGACCCGCCGCTTGACCTCGGCGAAGACCAGGGTTCCGCCGCGCCGCAGCACCAGGTCGATCTCCCCCACCGGCGTGCGCACCCGCCTGTCCAGCACGCGGTAGCCCTTCAGGCGCAGCCACAACGCCGCCACGCCCTCGGCCCGGCGTCCGCGCCGTTCGGCCAGGCGGCGCCGCGCGCCATCCGGCAGGCTAGCCATCGCCGTCGCGCAATTCGAGGGCGCGGGCATAGACCCTGCGGCGCGGCAGGGAAAGGGAGGTCGCCACCGCGTCGACCGCGTCGCGCAGCCGGAGCCCGCTCGCCAGCGCCTGCGCCAGCGCATCGTCGAGCGTCGTGTCCGCGGCACCGGGGTCGGTCGGAGGCGGGCTGCCGTCGATGACGAGGACGACCTCGCCCCGGGGCGGTCCCGCGGCGTCGTAGTGCCCGGCCAGCGCCCGCAGGCGACCGCTCCGGCATTCCTCGTGCAGCTTGGTGATCTCGCGCGCCACGGCGGCCTCGCGATCGCCCAGACCGGTCGCCGCATCGGCCAGGGAGGCGGCCAGCCGCCCCGCCGATTCGTAGACCAGCAGCGTGGCCCTGGTGTCCGCGAGCGCGGCATACCAGGCGCGGCGCTGCCCGGCCCTGGACGGCGGGAAGCCGGCGAACAGGAAGCGGTCGCTGGGCAGCCCCGACAGGGTCAGGGCGGCGATCGCGGCCACCGGTCCCGGCAGCGTGGTCACCGCCAGGCCCTCGCTTCTGGCCTCGCGCACCAGCTTGAAGCCGGGATCGGAGACGAGCGGCGTGCCCGCGTCGCTGACCAGCGCCACCGCCTCGCCCTTGCGGATCGCGGCGAGCAGCGCCGGGCGCGCCCGCTCGGCATTGTGCTCGTGATAGGCGGTGAGGGGTCGGCGGATGCCGTGGCGGGCCAGCAGCTTGGCGGTCACCCGCGTGTCCTCGCAGGCGATGCGGTCGGCCCGGCGGAGCGTGTCGAGTGCGCGCAGCGTGATGTCGGCGGCATTGCCGATCGGCGTCGCCACGATGAAGAGGCCGGGCGCCAAAGGCGATGCCGAACCTGCCGCCTCGGCGCCCGAGAGTTGCGTCCGTCCGGCGAGGCCACTACCTTGCTGCCCGGAAATCGCCTCATCGCCGCCATCGGTATCCGGTTGGCTTGAACGACCTTGTGGGTTGCTGGCGCGGCGGGGCATTGTCGTGCGGGATCCTTCGCGGCGGCGCAGTTCGGGAGATGCGAAAGTGAACATCGTGGCAACGCTTGAGCATGGCATGGATCGGCCCTGGCGGCCATGGTACCGGACGGCACTGCGTGGCCTGGCCGTCCTGCTTGGCGTCGCCACGCTGGCCGCCTGCGGTTCCGGGGTCAATGTCGGCGGCGGCCAGGGCGGCGCCCCGGTGTTCGGCCCGTCGCCCGTGTCCACCGGCCTCAACCTGCCGCGACCGGACCGGCCCCTGGTCGACGAGTTCGGGCGCCAGCTGGCCCCCGGCGCCGCCCGGGTGGCGATCCTGCTGCCGCTCTCCGGCGATACCGGCCAGCTCGGCCAGCAGATGCTCAACGCCGCGGAGATGGCCCTGTTCGAGATCGCCAGCCGCGATTTCGAGCTGATCCCCCTCGATACCGGCGGTACGGCGGACGGCGCGCGCATCGCCGCCCAGACCGCCGTCCAGCAGGGCGCCGAGCTGATCCTGGGTCCCCTGTTCAGCGGCTCCGTCCGGCCGGCCACCCAGGTGGCCGCGCCCTACAACGTCAATCTCGTCGCCTTCACCACCGACGCCAACACCGCCGGCGGCAATGCCTTCGTCATGGGCATCCTGCCCCAGGCCCAGGTCGAGCGGGTGATGGCCTTCGGCGCCAATCGCGGTATCCGCAACTATGCCGTGCTGGCACCGGATACCACCTATGGCCAGCTCATCGCCTCGGCCATGCAGCAGGCCGGGCCGCGCCTGGGCGCCAATGTCGCCGTCACCCAGTTCTACCCGCAGGATGCCGACAACTACGGCCAGTATGTCGAGGCGATCCAGGGTTCGTCGGGCTCCTTCGAGGCGATCATGCTGCCCGATGTCGGCCTGCGCCTGCGCCAGGTGGCGCCGCTGATCCCCTACTACTACATGCGTGACGAGCAGATCGTCGGCACAGGGCTGTGGGACGGTGCGGGCGTGGAGATCGAGCCGGCGCTGCATGGCGCCTGGTATGCCGCGCCGCCGCCGGGCCTGCGCCGCGACTTCGAGGTGCGCTACGAGCGGGACTATGGCGTGGCGCCGCCGCGTCTGGCGACGCTGGCCTATGACGCCGTGGCGCTCGCCGCCTCGCTGGCCCAGAACACCATGCCCGGCCGCTTCGGCAGACAGGCCCTGACCGATCCGTCCGGCTTCAACGGCCTCGACGGCATCTTCCGCTTCGGCCAGAACGGCCTCGTGGAGCGCGGCTTTGCCATTCTCGAGATCACCCCGAACGGGGCGGAGGTGATCGACCCGGCGCCGAGCGGCTTCGGCGGCCCCATCTTCTGAGCCAGCCCGGACCTGCGGGATTCGCAGCCTCGAGAGTGCCGGCCGGCGCGACACAACCGCGCCGGCCGCAAGGCTTGACCATTTTTCGCGTTTTCGTGACGTGACCTTCCCGGAAGAGTGGGCTAGAACGACCAGCTAACCAAAGTTAGCGACAGCGCGGTTGTTCTGAGCATTGGGGGGCACATGAGGGATTCGCGTCGGGGGCGGCTTGTCTATGGCTGCTCGGTATTCGCGCTGACATCCGCGCTGGCGGGCTCGCCATCGGGCGTCCTGGCGCAGACGACCCAGCCGCTCTGGCGCTCCTTCCTCGACGGCGAGGGCCAGTATTCCGACCTGCACAGCTTCGGTGGCGCGGACGCCTATATCGGCCTGCACCAGAGCGATGACGACCTGATCTACGCCAATCTGCGCGGCGTTGCCGGTGACGACGGCTACGCGGTCAGCAATGCCGGCATCATCTATCGCGTCATCGACCGGGACACCGGGGTGATCTTCGGCGGCAACGTCTTCGGCAATATCGAGGTGACCGAGTCCGACAACACCTTCGTGCACGGATCCGTCGGCGCGGAGGTGATGACCGAGGACTGGGAAGTCCGGGCGAATTTCCACTATCCCTTCACCGATGAGGCGGACGCGCCGCAGCTTTCCAAACTCTACTTCCTGCCGGGCAACGAGTTGCGCATGCGGGCCGGTGAGGATCGGGGCCTGACCGGCGGCGACGCGGAGATCGGCTTCCGCCTGCCGCTCGACGATTTGTGGATGGACGGCGAACTGCGTGTCTTCGGCGGTGCCTACTATTTCGCGGGCGACGGCGACATCGAGGACATCACCGGTTACGAGGGCCGACTGGAATATCGCGCCCACGACCTCGCCTGGCTCGGCGACGGATCGCGGCTGACGCTGTTCGCCGGTTTCACCCAGGACGACCGGGACCAGGCGACGGTCAACAACCCCGAACTGGCCGACGGTGTCTTCTTCGCCGGCGGTCGGGTGCGCATCCCGCTGCAGAACATCTTCGCCGACGCCGATGCCGACCGACCGCGGCCGCTGACCGCGCTGGAGCGGCGGATGGAGGATCCGTGGCGCCACCGCGACAATCCGCTGGTGCTCGGCGGGCCGCTCGGTGCCTACGAGTTCACCCGCGACCCGGAGACCGGCGTGCGCCTGACGCAATATGTCGAGGTCTCCGCCGCGACGCCGGACCTGCAGGCGCTGATCGACCAGTTCGGGCCGAACACGCTGGTCCTGGCCAGTGGCGCCGCCGGCGACTTCGCGGCAGGTCTCGACATGACCGACAGCCAGACCTGGTTGTCGGGCGGCACCACGATTCCGCTGGTCGGCGACGAGAGCGGCATCGCCTTCAACTACACCGGCCCCGGCACGCCGGCCGTCGTCAGCGGCGACGCGATCGCCAGCATCGCCATGGAGTCGAACGACCATCTGGCGGGCTTCACGCTCGCCAACAACGCCGTCGGCGTTGGCGTGACGATCGCTTCGGGATCATCGAACAGCACCGTTCAGCTCAGCACCTTCGACACGATCACGGCCGACGGACTGCGCGGTCTGAACGATCTCGACGACATCCGCATCCGCGACAACACCTTCACCGCCGTCGACACGGTCGGCATCGTCATGGGCACCAACGCGTCCAACGTGCTGATCTCAGGCAACAAGCTCGAGGCTGGAACGGCGGCCGGTATGCTTTTCGGTGATGGCGCCAGCGCGATTACCATCGTCAGCAACGTCATCGAGGACTCCCTCGGTAACTCGATCGCGCTGGGCGCGATGGCGAGCGGGGTGTTCATCCACGACAACACGATCTCCGGGGGCGCCAATGGCGTTTCAATCGGGGACGGCTCCGATGACGTGAAGATCGTCGTCAATGCCTTCGATACCGTCGGCGGCGCGGCGGCGATTGTCGGCGCAGACGCCAGCAACCTGCTGATCCAGCAGAACCTCGTCACGATGGCGGTGGACGGGTTCGTCATCGGCGACAACGCCGGCGATAACGTCGATGTTCTGTTCAACGAGTTGATGAACATCGCGGGCGCCGGCATTCGATTCGGCGATGGCGCCAACGACGCCACGGTCACGGGGAACATTCTCGGTACCGTCGGCGGTCAGGGCGTGGTGTTCGGCGATGGTGCCGAAACCGTCGCGGTCTCAGGCAACGTGCTGACCGGCATCGGCGCGGCGGGTGTGCGGTTTGGCAATGGCGCGACCGATGTGACGGTCTCCGGCAACGTGCTGGAGGAGGTCGACGGGATTGGCGTGCTCTTCGGCGATACCGCCAGCGGTGTCACGGTCTCGGGGAACACGCTGACCAAAGTCGGCAGCGACGTCTTCAAGAACGGTGTCGAGTTCGGCGCCAACGCCGATGACATCACGGTTTCCAACAACACCCTGGCGACGATCGGCGGATCGGCGTTCGCCTTCGGGGACGGTGCCAAGACGATCACGGTTTCGATGAACATCGTTGATACCGCCGGCAAATCAGGCGTCGTCGTCGGCCTCAACGCCGATGGTGTCGAGATCACGACCAACATGTTCAAGTCGCTGGGCGGCGACGGTGCCAGCTTCGGCGACGGCGCCGCCAAGGTCACCGTCACCGGCAATGGGTGGGCGACCGTCGGCGGTACCGGCCTGCTCTTCTCCGGCTCGCTCGATACTGGCACGATCTCCGGCAATGCCCTGATGAAGGTCACCGGTGACGGTGTCTCCATGGGAGATGGCGTTCAGTCCGTCACCCTCATGGGCAACATGTTGAGCGATATCGGCTTTACCGCCTTCACCTTCGGAAACGATGCGGTCGGCGTCACGCTCGATCAAAATCAAATGAGCGCTGTCGGATCCAAGGGCATCCAGTTTGGGACCGGCGCGAAGACGATCGCCATCTCCAAGAACACCATCGTCGATACCGGCGCGTCTGCCATCGAGATCGACGTCGACTCTGACGGGGTCACCATCAACGACAACATCATCATGATGGCCAAGGGGATCGGGGTCAGCGTTGGCGCGAACGCCAAGTCGCTGTCGATCGAGGGGAACATGATCGACGACGTGACGGCCTCGGCGATCTTCGTCGACAATGACAGTCAGGACGCCACGGTCAGCGGCAATGTCGCGACCAATGTCGGCGGTGCCGGCATTCGTATCGATTCCGGCGCGACCAACGCCACGGTATCCGGCAATGGCCTGGGCATGGTCGCTGGCCAGGGCATCATCGTGAACAACGACTCGAGCATGGTCGTCATCTCGAAGAATACGCTGATGGAGATCGGTGGCTCGGCGATACGGATCGGCAACAACGTCGAGATGGCGACGGTGTCCGAGAATACGGCGGTGGACATCACCGGCTTCGGCATCTCCTTCGGCACGAACGCGAAATCGGTGACCGTGTCGAAGAACACGTTGTCCGATATTGGTGATGGCGACGATACACGATTCGGCATCAGCTTCGGCGACGCCGCCGAGGGCGTCACGATTGCGTTGAACGAACTGACAACCGTTTCGGGTCACGGTATCGACATCGGCGCCGGGTCGACGGATGTTTCCGTCACGACCAACGAACTCAGCGATGTCGGGCTGAACGGTATCCGTTATCTGGAGAATTCCACGAACGCCATCATCTCCGGCAACATCGTCGACGATGTCGGCCGAAACGGCATTGTCGTCATCGCCGGCGCCACGAACACCACGATCACCGGCAACACGATCTCCAACGCGCTGGGGGCGGATTCCAACGGCATCCTGCTCGATTCGGAGAACGGCAATTCCTCGATCGGCTTCACGATCACCGGCAACAAGGTTTTCAACGTCACCAATGCCGGTATCCAGACCAATGTCGCGGCAAAGGGAACGGCAATGGATGTCGGCCTGATCGATGGGAACATCGTCGACGGCGCCGGCTTCGGCATCGTCGTCGGCGAGGAGAACGCGTTCGTCACGGTCTCCAACAACGAGGTGTCGAACGTGGTGGGCAACGACACGGTCCGCGCCATCGGCATCTCGGTGAACGCGAACTCCGTCAGTGTTTCCGTCGACAACAATCTGATCACCAATGTCGGCACCGCGCTGAAGAATGACGGTGGCGGCATCGTCATCGGTTCGGGCCAGACCGACGTCTCGGTAACCGCCAACCACATCGCCGGAAAGGTCTTCGGCGACATCGCCTTTGTCTGGCGTCAGCTCGAGGACGACATGATGACGCCGGTGGACACCGACGTCGACGGCGCCCTCGGTGCCGACAACACCTTCGACGTCGATCTTGCCCTGCCGCCCGGCCGCGAGATCTGCAACCTGTTCGGTGCCGGCAACCTGCTGGGCGACGGCTTCACCCTGACCGGCAAGATCGGCGGCGTCGACCAGGGCTCGATCGATTGCGCGAAAATGCCCTGATGCGGATCGCCAGGAGTCGGCGTCGGGATGGTGGCGAACGGCGACTTCATCGCCTGGCGGTGGTCGGCTTTTAGCGAAATTCGCGTGTTTATCGAATGGATTTTCCCGTTTCGCTCATTCGTGAGATGACGAACGGTCGCTGATCCGTTAAGAAGTCATTTAACAAAAGTATATGAGCGCGCGACGCGCACGATATCGCGTTTCGCGCAACGGCTTTTCGGGGGACTCAATGACTCGCACTGTCCAGTCACAGCTGCGCCATGGCGCATCCGTGCTTGCCCTCTCACTGGCGATGGCGGGCCTCGCCGTCGGCGCGAACGCGCAGGACCTGCCGCTCTGGCAGCCTTACGTGGATATCGGCGGCCGGGCGTCGCAGGGACGCGACTTCGGCGCCGCGGATCTCTACGTTCCGATCATCCAGGACAACAGCGCGCTTACCATGCTCAACATAAGGGGCATCGCCGGGGAGGACGACTACGGCGTGGGCGATATCGGCGCGATCTACCGGCGCATCGACCGGGATGCCGGCATCGTCTGGGGCGCCAACGCCTTCGCCAGCGTCAGCCGGACGGAGAACGACAACACCTTCTGGCACGCCAGTCTGGGCGCGGAGGTGATGACGGAGGATCTGGAGGCGCGTGGCAACCTCTATCTCCCCCTCACCGATCCACGGCCCGCGCCGATCTTCTCGGAGGTCGCCCTGCTTCCCGGCAATCAGCTGCGCGGCGTGGGCGGGCAGGAGCATGCCATGCATGGCGTGGACGCCGAGATCGGCTATCGCCTGCCGATCCTCGAACCGGCCACCCAGGGTGAGCTGCGCGTGTTCGGCGGCGCCTTCTATTTCGACGAGGACGAGATCGACGAGGTGCTGGGGGTCGAAGCGCGGCTCGAATACCGCGCCTACGATCTGCCGGTCCTGGGTGATGGCTCGCGCTTCACCGCCTACGCCGGGATCCGCGATCAGGAGAACGCGGACGAGGAGTTCTTCGTCGGCGGTCATGTCCGCTTCGCGCTCAACCAGACGCTCGGCGATGACGGCCTGACCGCGAACCGGGCCCGCGAGCTGACCGATCTGGAACGCCGCATGGAGGACCCGCTCTATCGTCGGGACAATCCGCTGGTGGTCGGCGGTGCAACCGGCGGCGAGGAGATGCTCGTCGATCCGGAGACCGGCGTCATGCTCATCCAATGGGTCGAGGTCGACGCCAGCACGCCGGACCTTCAGGGAACGGTCGACTCCTTCGGCGCCAACACCCTGGTGCTGGTCAACGGCGACAGTGGCGCGATCCCGGCCGGCGCGCTCATGAACGACAGCCAGACCTGGCTGTCCGGCGGCGCGACCATCCCCTTGACCGGCGCCTCGACCGGCATGACGTTCGCCTATACCGGGCCGGGCTCCGCCGCGACCGTCAGCGGCGATTTCGGGGCCGGGTCCATCCGGGTGCAGTCGAACGACCATCTGGCCGGCTTCACCGTGACGGGCAACACCGCCGGCCGAGGCGTCTTCGTCCTGGCGAACTCGAGCAATGTCTCGATTCAGCAGACCAGTGTCAGCGATGTCGCCGGCGACGGCATCTTCGGTGGCGCATCGGTCTCGGACCTTCGCATCTTCGGCAACACGGTCTCCAGCGTCGGCGGCACGGGCATCGGCACATTCACCGGCTCCTCCGATATCCTGATCAGCGGCAATTCGGTCACCGAGGCGGCGAAGAACGGGATCGGCCTCGGCGCCAGCGCCTCGGACTCCACGATCATCGGCAACACTGTCGCGCAGTCGGGCGTCTCCGGCATCCAGATCAACAACGACTCCACAAACATCCGGATCGCCAACAACACCATCACCGATTCCGGCAGTGTCGTGCTCGCCAATAACGGAATCGGTGTCGGCACGAACAGCACCGACGTGGTCGTCGAGAACAATGTCGTGGCGCGGTCAGGCTGGCAGGGCATCTCCTTCGCGGCGGGCTCCACCGGCGCGATCGTGCGCGGCAACACGATCTCGGAGTCCGTCCGGAACGGCGTCTACATCCAGGCCAACTCCACCGATGCCGTGGTCGATTCCAACCGGATTCTGGGCCTCTCGGACAACGCCCTCAACCTGAACGGCATCTATATCGATTTCGGCTCGAGCAACGTGCAGGTCACCAACAACTCGATCAACGCCTTGAGCGAAGGCGAGGTGGGGCAGCGCGGCACCAATGGCATCGTGATCGCCTCCAACAAGGCCTTCATCGCCACCGATTTCACCGTTGCGAACAACGAGATCCTGAACTTCACGCTCGCGGGCGTGAACACGGGTGTCCTGGCGAACGGAACGGCGCTTGGCGATGCGGTGATCTCGAACAACGTCATCGACAATACCGGGCTGGGGATCGTCATCGGGAATGAGAACAGCAATGTCCAGGTGCTCGAGAACAAGATCTCGAACGTCACCACGCATGGTGTGCAGGTCGGCCTGGAAAGCACCGACATTCACATCAACATGAACATGCTGTCCGATATCGGCGACCGCGTCTTCTCCATCAGCACCGGCGCGCAGGACATCGCGATCAACGACAACCTGATCTACGGCACGGTCGGCGGTCCGCTGTTGTTCGTCTTCTCGGGCGGCGGCGATACGACGATCGTCTCGGGAACCGGGAACACCTTCGACTTGACCGGCGGTCCGGCGATGGTCTGCGACAAGTTCGGCGGCGGCGCCTTCACGGTCAGCGTCGATTTCGACGACATATCCGTCGCCAATGCGGACGAGACGTGCTTCCCCTAGGCCCGGATCGCGATTGCGGGGGCGCGCCGTCGCGGGGTCGGTCCGGTCGCGTGGATCTGCGCTGCTCACGGGGATGGGGCGGTTCGCCATCGACCGGCGGGGCGCGCCTCGACGTGCCGGGCTAAAGGATCGCTTTTCTAGGCTGATTGCAGCAGCATTCCGAGAACGCCGTTCAGCCGCTGGCGCCCGCGCGCCGTCAGGATCAGCCGGTCCGAGTGAGCGGACAGATCGCCGCTCGCCCGAAGCCAGTCGCGCCGCGCCGGCGGGATCACGGTGTCGATCGGCGCCCCGGCGGCCTCGGCGACGCGGTCATTGGGCACGCCCTCGGCCAGGCGCAGGCCCATCATCAGCACATCGGCGACGGCGTCGTCCGGGGTGACCCAGCAGCGCGGCTTCTCGCCACAGCCGCCGGCCTCCACCCGCGAGAGCCAGGCCTCCGGAGCCCGGTGCGTGCGCGTGGTCCAGACCGTCCCGTCCAGGGTCAGCCGGCCATGCGCGCCGGGGCCGATACCGACATAGTCGCCCATGCGCCAATAGGTCAGGTTGTGCCGGCAGGCCTCGCCGGGCCGCGCGTGGTTGGAAATCTCGTAGGCCGGCAGTCCGGCTGAGGCGAGCATCTCCTGCGTCGCCTCGTAGAGGTCGGCCGCCAGATCCTCGTCCGGCAGGACGAAAGCGCCGCGGCCGTGCAGCGTGTGGAAGCGCGTGCCCTGCTCGATGGTCAGCTGGTAGGCCGAGATGTGGCCCACCGCGTGGTCGAGGGCGCGGGCGAGTTCGGCCTCCCAGGCGGCGACGGTCTGCCCCGGCCGGGCATAGATCAGGTCGAAACTGAAGCGGCGGAAGTGGCGGGCTGCCAGGTCGACCGCCGCCAGCGCCTCGCCCGCGCCGTGCTCGCGCCCGAGAAAGGCGAGATCGCCGTCGTCGAGCGCCTGCACGCCCAGCGACACCCGGTTGATCCCGGCCAGGGCGAAATCGCGGAAGCGCCCGGCCTCGACCGAGGTCGGATTGGCCTCGAGCGTGACCTCGATGCCGTCGTCGAGACGCCAGATCTCCGCTGCCCGGGCGACGATCGCCGCGACCGTGCGCGGCTCCATCAGCGACGGTGTGCCGCCGCCGAAGAAGATCGAGGTTAGCCGGCGCCCGCCGATTTCCGCCGCCATGTGGTCGAGCTCGGCCAGCAGCGCCCGGCGCCAGCGGTCGTGGTCGACCGCCGCCCGGACATGGCTGTTGAAGTCGCAATAGGGGCATTTCGCCCGGCAGAACGGCCAGAGGACGTAGAGCCCGAAGCCCGGCGTGCCGTCGTCGCTCATCGCTGCTCCGGCGGGTCGAAGCAGCGCTGGATCAGCCGGGCGAAGGCCACAGCCCGGTGGCTGATGGCGTGCTTGGCGGCAGGATCCATCTCGCCGAAGGTGAGCGCGTGGCCCTCGGGCACGAAGATCGGGTCGTAGCCGAAGCCCCGGTCGCCGCGCGGCGGCCAGACCAGCCGGCCGTCGACCGTGCCCTCGACGCACTCCACATGGCCGTCCGGCCAGGCGAGCGCCAGGGCGCAGACGAAGCGGGCGCGCCGATCCGCGGCGTCGCCGAGCGCGTCGTTGACCCGCGCCATGGCGTGGCCGAAATCGCGGTTGCCGTCCGGCCGCACCGCCCAGCGCGCGGAATAGATCCCGGGCGCGCCGTCCAGCGCCGCCACGGCGAGGCCGCTGTCGTCGGCCAGCGCCGGCAGGCCGGTGGCCTCGGCCGCATGCCGCGCCTTCAGGACGGCGTTGCCGGTGAAGCTGCCCTGCGTCTCCTCGGGCTCCGGCACGCCGTGGTCGGCGGCGGAGGGGAAGCGCGCCACGTGCCCGACCAGCAGATCGGCGATCTCCCGCACCTTGCCCTGGTTGTGGCTGGCGATCAGCAGGGTGTCGCCGGTGAAGGCGCGCGGCGTCTCGGTCATGGTCCGCTCCTCGAAATGTGCTCGGCGACGTGGCGCTTGAGATAGCAATCGGCCGCTCCGGTTCAAAGCGCCGCCGACGCAGATCGGCTGTGTCTTGCCCTCAAGCGCTCAGCCGCTATCCTCGGGCGCGACGAACGGAACAGCCAGCAAGGGCGGGGAGCCGACATGAAGGTTGCATTTCTCGGGATGGGGGTGATGGGCGCGCCGATGGCGGGCCATCTGGCCAAGGGCGGCCACGAGGTGACCGTCTACAACCGCACCGCCGCGAAGGCCGACGCCTGGGTCAAGGCCCATGGCGGTGCCGCCGCGCCGACCCCGGCCGAGGCCGCCCGGGATGCGGCGATCGTCTTCGCCTGTGTCGGCAATGACGACGATCTGCGCTCGGTGGCCTATGGCGACGACGGCGCCTTCGCCGGCATGGCGTCGGGCACCGTCTTCGTCGACCACACCACGGCCTCGGCCGACGTGGCGCGCGAGCTCTACGCCGCGGCGAAGGACAAGGGCATCGGCTTTATCGACGCGCCGGTCTCCGGCGGTCAGGCCGGCGCGGAGAACGGCCAGCTCACCGTCATGTGCGGCGGCGACCGGGAGGTCTTCGACCGGGTGAAGCCGGCCATCGACTGCTTCGCCAAGTCCTGCGTGCTGCTGGGTGACGCCGGCGCCGGCCAGGTCACCAAGATGGTCAACCAGATCTGCATCGCCGGCCTGGTCCAGGGCCTGTCGGAGGCGCTGAACTTCTGTCAGAAGGCCGGTCTCGACGGCAATCAGGTCCTCGACGTCATCTCCAAGGGCGCGGCCCAGTCCTGGCAGATGGAGAATCGCGGCCGCACCATGCTGGAAGGCAAGTTCGACTTCGGCTTCGCCGTCGACTGGATGCGCAAGGACCTCGCCATCGTCCTCGACGAGGCCCGGCGCAACGGCGCGCGGGTGCCGGTGACGGCACTGGTCGACCAGTTCTACGCCGGGATCCAGGCCAAGGGCGGCAACCGCTGGGACACCTCCAGCCTGATCGTCAATCTCAGGGACTGAGCGAGGCGTATCGAACCGGCGCGGCGTCAGAGCCGGAGGGCCTGGCGCTGCATATCGACCAGCCTGGCGATTCCCGTCTCCGCCAGGTCCAGCAGGCGATCGAATTCCTGGCGGCTGAAGGGCGTGTCCTCGGCGGTGCCCTGGATCTCGACGACGCGGCCATCGCCGGTCAGCACGAAGTTGGCGTCGGCATGGGCGGTGGAATCCTCCGCGTAGTCGAGGTCGAGCACGCAGTCGCCGCCGACGATGCCGCAGGAAACCGCGGCGACCTCCGCCAGGATCGGGACCTCCGCGATGGCACGCACCGCGCGCAGGTGCTGCAGCGCCAGGTGCAGGGCCACGAAGCCGCCGGTGATCGCCGCCGTGCGGGTGCCGCCATCGGCCTGCAACACGTCGCAGTCGACCTTGATCTGCACCTCCGGCATGCCCTCAAGCCGGGTGACGGCGCGCAGCGAGCGACCGATCAGGCGCTGGATCTCCTGGGTGCGGCCGGACTGCTTGCCGCGGGCGGCCTCGCGCTCCATGCGGCTGTCCGTGGCCCGCGGCAGCATGCCGTACTCCGCCGTCACCCAGCCGCGTCCCTGGCCCTTCAGCCAGGGCGGCACCCGCTCGTCCACCGAGGCGGTGCACAGCACGTGGGTCTCGCCGAACTTCACCAGGCAGGAGCCCTCGGCATATCGGTTGACGCCCGTTTCCAGGCTGACGGGGCGAAGGGCGTCGGCGGCACGGCCGGAGGGGCGAGCCATGGTCTGTCTCCCATTCGGGTCTGCGGGGGAATTCTGGAGTCCGGCGCCGTTCGGCGCTTCGGGTTCCGCGGCGGGCAAGCTATCCTCTACGCGGGTGGCGGTCCAGTCGCCTGACGCCCTGGCGAAACTTGCAGGCGTGCGGTCATTGAACGCGCCGGCGTCTCCTCCAACATATCGCTGCGGGAAGAGTAAGACGGCATGGATCAGAGAACGCAGCTCTTTATGTCCTATCGAGAGAGCCTCTCGGCGCTCAACGAGCGCTCGCGGGAGATCTTCCGCCATGTCGTCGAGGCCTATGTCGAGACGGGCGAGCCGATCGGCAGCCGCACGCTGTCGCGCAAGCTCGGCATGTCGCTCTCACCGGCGACGATCCGCAACGTCATGGCCGACCTCGAGGACATGGGCCTGCTGGCCGCGCCGCACACCTCGGCCGGCCGGCTGCCGACCGAGGCGGGCATGCGCCTGTTCGTGCACGGCCTTCTGGAAGTCGGCGACCTGTCCGAGGAGGATCGCAACAACCTGGAGGCGCAGGCGGGCAGCGCCGGGCGATCCCTGCCCGACGTGCTGAACGAGGCGACACGCGCGCTGTCCGGCCTGTCGTCCTGCGCCGGCCTGGTCTTCGCGCCGAAGATCGACCGGCCGCTCAGGCATATCGAGTTCGTCTCGCTCGGCCCGGGCCGCGCGCTGGTGGTCCTGGTCACCGAGGACGGCATCGTCGAGAACCGGGTGCTCGACGTGCCGATCGACCTGCCGCCCTCCGCCCTGGTGATGGCCAGCAACTTCCTGTCCGCCCATCTCGTCGGCCGCACCCTGGCCGAGGCGCGCAGCGACATCCTGCGGGAGATCGAGGCGCAGAAGGCGGCGCTGGACGCGCTCACCGCCAAGGTGGTGGAGGCGGGCATCGCCCTGCCGTCGTCGGAGACGGACGCCTTCGGCGCCGGCACGCTGATCATCCGCGGCCAGTCCAAGCTTCTCAACGACATCGCCGCGGTCGAGGACCTGGAGAGCATCCGGGCCCTGTTCGACGCCCTGGAGACCCGCGAGACCATGGTCCGCCTCCTGGAGGCGACGCAGGGCGCGGATGGCGTGCAGATCTTCATCGGCCGGGAGAGCGACCTGTTCTCCCATTCCGGTTGCAGCGTGATCATCGCGCCCTATAAGGACACCCGGGACCAGATCGTCGGCGCCATTGGCGTCGTCGGTCCCACCCGACTGAACTACGCCCGAATCATTCCGATGGTGGACTACACGGCCAAGGTCGTGGGCCGCCTGTTGTGGAGCAAGAGCGACGAAGCCGCATGACCGATAGCGAGAGAAAAGCCAAGCACGAGGAGACGCCGGAAGAGGTGTCGCGCGAGGTGCCGGAGGACCCCGCCGCGGAGGGCAAGACGGAGGCCCGCCGCAAGGAAGGGGCGCGAGATGACGAGTTGCCGGGGGACGAGTTGCCGGGGGACGTATTGCCCGATGACGTATTGTCCGGGGACATGACGCCCGGCGACATGGCGCCCACCGACATGACACCCGAGGACGTTGCCGACCTCGAGGAGGGCTTCGATGCCGCCGAGGACGCGCTGGAGGCGGAGCTGCGCAAGGCGCTGGACGAGAACGCCACCCTGCGCGACCAGCTGATGCGCGCCCTGGCCGATGCCGAGAACACCCGTCGCCGCGCCCATCGGGAGCGCGAGGACGCGGCCCGCTTCGGCATCTCCAAATTCGCCCGCGACCTGATCACCGTGGCGGACAATCTGAAGCGTGCGCTCGAGGCCGCGCCGGAGCGCGAGGGCCTGCCCGACGCGGTGAAGTCGTTGATCGACGGTGTCGAGGCGACGGAGAAGGAACTGGCGGGCGTCTTCGAACGCCACGGCCTGGAGCCCGTCGACCCGACGGGCGAGAGCTTCGATCCCAACCTGCACCAGGCCATGTTCGAGGTGCCGGGCACCGGCCAGCCGGCCGGCACCGTGGTGCAAACCGTGGCGCTCGGCTACACGTTGAACGGCCGCCTGCTGCGCCCCGCCATGGTGGGCGTGGCGAAGGCCTGAGCCTCAGCGCGGCGGTGCCGGTACCAGCAGCCGGAAGCCGATCCACGACGCCGCCCCGCACAGCGCCACCACCACGCCCATGGGCAGCGGCGTGCCGTCGTGCAACTGGCCGACCAGGGTTCCCGCCACGCCGGCGGCGGTGAACTGGAAGGTGCCGATCAGCGCCGAGGCCGCGCCGGCCCGCGGGGCGTGCTGGGCCAGCGCGCCGGCCATGGCGTTGGGCATGTTCACGCCCAGCAGCGAGATATAGCCGAACAGCGGGATCATCAGCCCGACCAGGCCCAGCACGCCGCTGAGCGCGGCGGCGAGCACGGCAAGGCCGAACAGGGCGACGGCGGTGTTGGCGACCCGCAGGATGCGCTCGGACTCCCAGCGCGCCAGCAGCCAGCGGTTGACCTGGGACATCGTCACCAGGCCGATGACGTTGATCGCGAACAGCCAGCCATAGAGTGTGGCCGGCACGTCGAAGACCTCGATGAAGACGAAGGGCGAGCCGGAAATGTAGGCGAACATGCCGGCCTGGGCGACACCGCCGGCGACGGCGTAACCGACATAGCGCCGGTCGCGCAGCAGCAGCAGGTAGGTGGCGACGACGTTGCCGATACCCGGCGACCGCCGGTTTTCCGGGCGCAAGGTCTCCGGCAGGGCGAGCCAGACCGCCACCAAGGTGGCGATGCCGACCGCGGCGAGGAACCAGAAGATCGCCTGCCAGCCCAGGGCGGCGGCAAGATAGCCGCCGAGCAGCGGCGCCACGATCGGCGCGGTGCCCATGACCAGCACCAGCAGCGAGAACATCCGGGCCGAGCCCTGCCGGTCGAACAGGTCGCGCACGACCGCACGGCTGATCACCATGCCGGCGCAGCCGCCCGCCGCCTGCAGGAAGCGCACCGGGATCATCATCTCGATGGATGTGCTAAGCGCGCATGCCACCGAGGCGGCGATGAACAGCAGAATGCCGGAAAGCAGCGGCAGGCGCCGGCCCACCCGGTCGGCGATCGGCCCGTAGATGATCTGGCCGATGGCCAGGCCGACGAAGAAGGCGGTGAGCGAGAGCTGGGTCGAGCCCTCGGTGGCGCCGAAATCCTCGCGGATCGTCGGCAGGGTCGGCAAGTACATATCGACCGCCAGCGGCGTCGTCGCCATGGCGGCGCCGAGGATGAAGGCCAGTTTCAGGACTGTACGGGGCGGCGGCGGCGCTGGCGTGTCGGGCATGGCTTCGCGGTAGCATGATCGCGCGGGACCGTCACGGCACAAGCGGCAGGCCCGCGCGCCGACCGGCCATGCGCGTCGGACGGCGTGGAACTAACAACATCTGGGGGCGGGGATGTCGGCGGCCCCACAATATCGCCTTGGGCGAATATCTTGTGGTCATCGAAATACAAGAAACAATATGCGTTCAACACACGCATTTGGCATAGATGTGATCAGTTGTTGCTTGAAGCTTTTTGCATAACCTTCTAATGTTGAAGCGGTTTTCTTGCGGAGGTGAGGTCACATGTGGGGACGGGCTATTGGGGTCGCCCGGCGATCCGCCATTCCTGGCGCGCTGGCCGCGTCGCTGCTGGCGGGAACGTCCGCCGGTACGCTCGGACAGGACCTGTTCGAGGTCGATCCGGGGAACGAGGCGCGCGGATGGTATCTCGGCGTGGCCGGCGGCGGCAACTTCGTCGAGGATCTCGATCTCAGGATCAACGACACGCTGACCGGCGGTCTTGACGTGAACGAGGGCTGGGCCGTGCTCGGCAGCGCCGGATACGGCTTCGAATCGGGCTTCCGGGTCGAGCTGGAAACCGGCTACCGCAGCAATGACATCGGCGAACTGGACAATGCGGACGGCACGACCAGCGCCACCAGGGGCAGCCTCGACACGGTCACCATCATGGGCAACGTGCTGCTCGACCTGCGCAACCCGACCCGCTTCACGCCCTATATCGGCATCGGCGTCGGCGCGGCGAACACGGCCATGGAACTGTTCGATGCCGGCGGCACGCTGCTGGTCGACGACGACAGCTGGAACTTCGCCTTCCAGGGCATCGTCGGCGTGGCGCTCGCCATCACCAACAATCTCAGCCTCACCCTCGACTACCGCTACACCCAGGCGACGGACCTCTCGTGGACCGGGGTCGACGGGGTCACCGCCTACGAAGCGGACGAGACCCGCAATCACGCGGTGATGGCCGGCCTGAGCTATACCTTCGCGCCGCCGCCGGCGG
>JAVKFF010000229.1:0-9985 GCA_040226215.1 Azospirillaceae bacterium | reverse complement strand
GATTGACGGCCGTGCGGTTGGCGGCGAAGACCCGCGCCACCGGCCCCATCACATGGGTGACGATGTCGTGGGCATGGATCGCCTGGGTCAGGTTCACGCCGCCCATCTCTGTCGCCCATTTGCCGCGCCACGGCACGGCGTAATAGTCCGCCGCGCGCCGCCAGTGGGTTTCCGCCGTGGCCACGAAGGGTCGCCCGGCGAGGCCCTGCGCCATCAGGTGACGCAGACGGTAGAGGCCGGCGCCGAAGCGCTTCTGGAAGATCGGCATGAGGCGCACCGGGGCGTCGCGGCAGAGCGCCTTCAGCCGGTCGATATCGGCCAGCGAGCCGACCAGCGGCTTCTCGCAGATCACGTGCTTGCCGGCAGCGATCGATGCGGAAATCTGTTGGTAGTGCAGGTGTGGCGGTGTGCAGAGATCGACGATGTCGACCGTCTGGTCGGCGAGCACGGCGGCGAGATCCGTCGCCACCTGCCCAACGCCGAATTCGGCCGCCAGGCGCTCCGCCCGGCCGCGGTCGATGTCGCAGACCGTGGCGACGGTCCACAGATCCGGGCGGGCGCGGAAGCCCAGCAGGTGGTCGCGGCCGATCCCGGTACCGACGATCGCGACGCTGAGACGGTCAGGCATGATGGTCCGCGGACAAGGGGGGCAGGGTGGCGGCCTTGGCCTGCGCCTCGAGGGCGAGCTGGCAGGCGAGGAAACACTGCGCCTGGGATTGCGCGGTCTCCCTGCCGGTGGCGAGGTCGAGGACAAGGTCCGGGCCGAAGCGCAACGGCTCGTCACGGCAGTCGATCCGCCGGACGCCCTTGCGGTCGACCAGGATCAGATGGTCTCCACCCGGCTGGCCGCCCGGGTCGACGTTCTTGCGGATCTCGATCGTGCCCTCGGTACCCAGCAGCGTAAGCCGCCCGTCGCCCCAGTGGGGCAGTCCGTCGGGCGTGAACCAGTCGACCCGGCAATAGCCGCTGCCCCGGTCGCCGGTCACCATGGCCTCGCCGATATCCTCCAGTTCCGGATATTGCGGGTGGGCCCGGTTGCCGACCTGGGCGGCGGCCACCTGCGCGGTGGTCGAGCCGGTGAAGTGCAGGAAATGTTCCATCTGGTGGCTGGCGAGATCGACCAGGATGCCGCCATGGCACCGCCGCTCGAAGAACCAGGCCGGGCGCGGCACCACGCCCAGCCGGTGCGGTCCCAGGCCAATGGTGTGGAAGACGCGGCCAATCGCCCCCGCCCGCACCAGGTCGCCGGCGCGCTGCATGGCGCGCACCTCGTAGCGTTCCGTGAAGAAGACGACGAAGCGCCGGCCGGTCTCCCGCTGCACCCGGCGCAGGCGGTCGAGATCGGTGGCGCTTGTCACGCCCGGCTTGTCGACGAAGGCGTGCTTGCCGTGCCGCATGGCCTCAACGGCGATGCCTGCGCGCGCGTTCGGGATCGCGGCGGACAGCACCACGTCGATGGCCGGATCCTCGTAGATCGCCCGGACATCCGTCACGCGGGTCTCGGCCCCGTGCCGGCCGGCGAAATCGGTGGCGAGGTCGTCCTCCGCGGCGTACCAGGCGGCGAGGGTGCCGCCGGCCTCGGCGAGACAGCGCACCATACCCTCGATGTGGTTGTGATTGATGCCGATCACGGCGAAGCGCGGCGGCGGGGCATCGCTCACGATGTCGCCTCCGTCGCCGGGCGGACGCTGCGGCCGACCTTGACCTGGCCGCCGAGACGCCGGCCCTGCGGATCGAACAGGTGGAGGCTGGCATGGGCGAGGTCGAGCCCCAGCCGGTCGCCCTCGCCGATCGGGTGCTGGCCGTCCAGGCAGATCAGCAGGGCGCTGCCGTCTTCCGCCTTGGTGTGCACGATGGTCTCGTTGCCCAGCTGCTCGACCTGCTCGGCGTTGACCGGGAAGCCCTCATGGTCGGTCAGCACGATCTCGTGCGGCCGGATGCCGATGCTCACCTTGTCGTCCGGCCGCACCCCGTGGTCGTCGCCCTCGATCGGGATGTCGAGCCTGGTGGTGTCTCCGGGGCCGAGCGCCACCGCGACGCTGGCGCCGCCGACCCCGGCGACGCGGCCTTCCAGGAAGTTCATGCGCGGCGAGCCGATGAAGCCGGCGACGAAGGCGTTGGCAGGATTGTTATAGAGCTCGAGCGGGCTGCCGACCTGCTCGATCCGGCCATCCTTCAGGACCACGATGCGGTCGGCCAGCGTCATAGCCTCCACCTGGTCGTGGGTCACGTAGACCATGGTCGCCTGCAGCCGCTTGTGCAGGGCCGCCAGCTCGCTTCGCATCACCACGCGCAGCTCGGCGTCAAGGTTGGACAAGGGCTCGTCGAGCAGGAAGATGCCGGGCCGCCGGACGATGGCCCGGCCGATGGCGACGCGTTGCCGCTGGCCGCCGGAGAGCTGGCGCGGCTTGCGGTCGAGCAGGGGCTCGATGCGCAAGAGGCGCGCTACCTCCTCGATCTGCTGGCGGACCTCGCGGCGCGGCATGCGGCTGTTCTCCAGGCCGAAGGCCAGGTTCTGGCGCACCGACATGTGCGGGTAGAGCGCGTAGGACTGGAACACCATGGCGAGGCCGCGGTCGGCGGCGGAAATGTCGTTGACGCGCCTGCCGTCGAGCAGGATGTCGCCTTCCGTCGCCTTCTCCAGGCCGGCGATGATCCGCAGCAAGGTGGACTTGCCGCAGCCGGACGGGCCGACGAACACGACCATCTCGCCGTCGCGGACCTCGAGGTCGATGCCATGCAGGACAGCGACGTCTCCGAAGCGCTTGACGACCGAGGCGAGGGCGAGGTCGGACATGGGCTGGTGGTCTCCGTTGGTCTGGGCGCCGGGCTACTTCATGCCCGTCGTCGCCACGCCGCTGGTGATGAAGCGCTGCAGGAAGACGAAGATGACGACGACGGGCAGCATGGTCAGCACCGTCATCGCCAGCACGTAGTGCCATTGCACGTTGAGCTCGCCAGCGAAGGCGTTGAGGCCGACCTGCAGGGTGTAGAGCTCGCGCTGGGAGAGCACGACCAACGGCCACAGGAAGTCGTTCCAGCGCCACATCACCGAGAAGATCGCCAGCACCGCCAGCGCCGGCGCGGTCAGCGGCAGGATGATGCGCCAGTAGATCTTCCATTCCGAGGCCTTGTCCATGCGCGCCGCCTCGATCAGCTCGTCCGGGATGGTCAGCATGTACTGGCGCAGCAGGAAGACACCGGTCGGCGTCGCCACGGTGGGCAGGATGACGCCCCACAGGCTGTCGAACAGGTTGAGGTAGTTGATGACCACGTAGATCGGCACCAGGATCACCGGCAGCGGCACCATCAGCGTCGCCAGGATGAAGATCAGCACCGTGCCGCGGCCGCGGAACTGGTATTTCGACAGGGCGAAGGCGGCCATCGAGTTGACGATCAGCGTGATCACCGTCGCCATCACGGTGACGAAGACGGAGTTGTAGAAGAAGGTCAGGAAGGCGAAGCGCTCCAGCGGCTCGGTAAAGTTCTCCGTCGCCAGTTCCGTCGTGCGCACGGGCACGCGGTCGGCGATCGGCACCTCGATGCGCTCGCCGGGGTCGTCGGGGTCCACCATCTGGGCGACGATGCCGACGCGGCGGACCTGGGCCAGTACGCGCTCCTCGCCGTCTTCCAGCGTCACCCGGTAGAGTTCCAGCGGCTCGTCAAAGCCTTCCACCGCCCGGGTCTCGGTGGTCAGTGGCAGCAGGGTCGGCGGAAACTCGTTGAGGGCGCTGCGCGTCTTGAAGGAGGAGAGCGTCAGCCAGATCGCCGGGCCCAGCATCAGCACGAGGCCGAGGATCAGCCAGGTCCAGGCCACCACGTCCGTCCAGTGCCAGCGATCGCCGCCGCGGCGTCGGAAGATGAAGCGTCGGATGGCACCCATCAGCCCGCCACCTCCCGCGACCGTCTGGCGGCGATGCCGAGCTGCAGCAGGGTCAGCACCATCAGCACCAGGCCCATCAGGATCGAGGCGGCGGCCGCCAGGCCGAGATTGCGCAGGAGCGCCGCGAAGCCGGTCTGGTAGATGTACTGCACCAGCATCTGGGTCGAGGTGCCGGGACCGCCGCCGGTCAGCACGTAGACCTCGTCGAAAATCTGCACCGCGCGGATCAGCGCCAGGATCAGCACGACCAGCATGGTCGGCCAGAGCAGCGGCAGGGTGATGCGCAGGAGCGCGCGCGGCCGGCTGGTGCCGTCCATGTCGGCGGCCTCGTAAAGGTCGCGCGGGATCGACTGCAGGCCAGCCAGCAGGATCAGCGTGTAGAATCCCATATGCGCCCAGGTCGACACGAAGATGGCCCAGAACATGGCCCAGAAGCTGTCGCCCAGCCACACGGTGCCCTCGAGGCCGAGCCCGTTCAGCAGCGCGTTCAGAAGGCCGTTGCGCTCCAGGATCCATTTCCAGATCAGGCCGACCACGACGGGCGAGAGCAGGACGGGGAAGAAGAAGATCGCGCGCCAGAAGCCGCGGCCGCGCATCTCGCGGTTCAGCACCAGGGCGGTTACCAGCGCGGTCAGCGCCACCGCCGGCACCTGCAGCAGCATGAAGGTGAGCGTGTTGTAGACGCCGGCCCAGAAGGCGTCCTGGCGGCAGCTGAAGGGATCGGTGAAATCGCGGCAGTCGAACAGCGTCTGGTACTGCTCGAACCCCACCCCGACCCGATCGTCGAGGAAGAGGGCCGAGCCGCCGGTGAAGGAATAGATGACGTTGATGACCAGCGGCAGCATCACGAAGATGCCGAAGATCGCCATGTTGGGCAGCAGGAAGAAGACGATCATGGCGCGCTGTCCGAACGTCGCCTGCAGCCAGGTCAGCGGCCGGTCGATCAGGTTCATGACCAGGCGCAGCGGCCAGAAGGCGGCAGCTCTCAGGCTCGCCAACGGCGTGCTGGTGATCGGGCGTTCGGTTTCGTCAGTCATCGCTGGTGATCTTCGCCTGGTGGCGCGGCGGGCGGCGGGATGCCGGCCGGGAAGGAGGTAGACCCCGGCCGGCACACCTCACGCCGGTGGCTCAGCGGCTCGCCTCGGCGATCTGGTCGGCGATGTCCACCTCCATGCGCGCCAGCGCATCGTCCAGCGTCAGCTCGCCGGCGACGACCTGGCCCAGCCGGGTGATGATGGCGCCGTAGAGGATGGAGTTGAAGCGGTAGGCCTGCATGGCGATCGCCTTGGGCTCGAGCCGGCCGACCTCGGCCAGGAATACGTCGAGCGCCCGGGCCACGTTGGGATCGTCGGAGACGTAGTCGACACCGCTCGACGCCAGGCCGGCATGGGCCGGCAGGAACAGCGTGCGGGCGGTGAACTCGCGGATCACCGGCTCGGAGGCCAGGTACTCCATGACCGTGGCCACCTCCTCCGGATGTTCGGTGTAGGCGATACCGACCAGGCCGGCGCCGCCCGCCATGCCGGTACAGGCCGCCGTGCCGCACGGATTGGGCACCGCCCACCAGTCGAAGGCGTCGCCGATCTGGTTGGCGAACTGGGCGATCTGCCAGGAACCGGAGAAGTACATCACCACCTCGGCGTTGGCGAACTCCTGGTTGGCGCCGACATAGGTGGTGCCGGAGACGCCGCCCCAGAGCTCCTGCGCCATGGTGCCGTCCTGGTGCCAATTGACGATGTTCTCCGCCATGGCGCGGATGCCGTCATCGGGGACGACCGGATTGCCCTCGTCGTCGATCAACTGGGCGCCGTAGCTGATGGCGGGTCCGGAGAAGCGGTGGCCGGAGCGGTCCATGGCCAGCGGGATGGGCACGCCAGTGGCCTCGGCGACCTGGCGCAGGGCCGGGATCCATTCCTCCCAGGTCGCGCCCTGCTCGGGAACCTCAACGCCGGCCTGCTGGAACAGCGTGGCGTTGATGAAGGGACCGGTGACCGTCAGCTGGGTGACGAAGCCGGGGATGGCGTCGGAGCCAGCCGGGCGCATCCAGTCGAGGAAGCTGCCGAAATTCTCCTCCCAGTAGGCCGGATCGCTGAGATGGGGGCGCAGGTCGAGCCAGTGCTCGTTCAGGGTCTGCAGGTTGGTCACCCGCGCGATGTCGGGGCCGCGGCCGCTTTCCAGCTGGACCGGCAGGTTCTCCTGGATGGTCTGGTAGGCGACCTCGTCGAGGACGATGTCGATTTCCGGGTGCTCGGCCTCGAAGCGTTCCAGCAGGTCGGCGACGACCTCGCCCTCGTTGCCGTCGGAATACCACATGATGCGGATCTCGGTCTGGGCCAGCGCGGGGCTGGCCAGCAGCGTGCCGGCAAGCAGCGGCAGCGCGAGGTTCAGGTGGCGGTACGCCATGGTAAAAGTCCTCCCTTTCTCATGCTGGTCGGGGCTTTGCGAACCCGACCTTGATTATCCGACCGACTGTCGCGGGCGATCGGGGATGGTATCGGTTGTAGGGACCGTCACGAGGCTTCCCGCCACGGTCCAGGTGGCCGGATCGACGGTGCCGTCCGGGGTCTCCAGCCGGCCGTCGGGATGGCCGATGAGGGTGCCGTAAAAGGGATCGTCGAGCGTCAGCCGTCCGTCGGAACCCGGCAGGTCGACCCGCAATTCCGCCATCGCCGACACGAAATCGGCGAGGCTGCCGAAATCCGCCTTCGAGCCGAGCCTGAGGATCCAGAGCTGCCGGTCGCCGCCCTGGCGCAGCTCGACGCCGGCGGTGGGCCCGCGCTCGACCACTTCGATGGGATGCAGCGTGCGCAGCAGACCCAAGGCGCCGTCGACGCAGAAGGCGATCGAACAGGCGTCGAGCGCCAGCGTCTTGAAGCGCGCGCGCGGGAACCAGGCGTGGCTGAACGGCAGGGTGCCGTGCTGAGGTTCGAACAGGGCAACCGCCAGGCCGCGATGCTGGTGAACGCGTGGCACCGTCGCCGAGCCGCCCCAGTAGGACGGCCGGGCATAGCCGCCGATCAGCACCTCGCCGGGCTGGTTGATCCAGATCTGTGCGTCCGGGTCGCGGCCGAGCCGGGCATGCAGCAGGGTCTCCTGATAGCCCCAGCCGCCGGGCTTGTAACCGACGGCGGTGCCGATCGCGTAGTCCGGGCCCTTGACGTGGGCGAGGGCCGCGAGCCGGTCCGGCCCCTGCACGTAGCGCCATTCCCGGAGTTCGCCGGGGGCAGGTTCGGCCGCCGGCGCCGCATCGGGCACCAGCGCGCCGTCGCGCACCAGCAGCGCCAGCGGGGCGAGGGCGTAGCCGTGATCGGGCAGCGCGCCCTTGCCCCAGCACAGCCAGGCGATGCCGCTCACCTCCAGCGAGCGCGGCGCGCGCAGGCTGTGCTCGTAGCTGCGTCCCTGGGAGGCGGTGAGGAAGCCATGATGACCGGCGCGGCCGACGATCTCGAGGAGCCGGCCGATCGCCTTCCCGGCCCTCCGGCGCAGCGGCGCGTCGTCACCGAAACGCAGGAGCGCGGCGAGGCCGAGCAGGTCGATGGGGAAGTAGGGCGCGCTGTTCCACTCCGCCAGCTCGTGCGCCTCGAAGGCGTCGAACCAGGTGTCGAGCCGGGCCCGGCCGAGTTCGGCCTGCTCGGCGCCGCTGCGGCCGCTACGCGCGAAGCGCCCATCCGGCAGTAGCCTGCCGGCGAGATACTGGCAGGTGTGGAAGAGCAGCGCGTGGTTTTCGCTGAAGTACCACATGACGTCGTCGCCCGGCTCGTCCAGCCAGTAGCGGAAGCCCAGTGCCGCGGCGTCGAGTCGGGCCTTCAGTGGCGCCGAAAGCGCATCCGCGTGATCGGCGCGCAGCCAGAGCAGCTGGGTGAGCAGAAAGTCGGCGCAGTCGTGGCAGGCCTCGACCGGCGGCAGCGCCGCCTCGATCAGCGGCGCCATCGTGTCGCCGCCGCCCGGCGCGCCCAGGGCGAGGGCACGCGCCAGCCCCGGCGGGCCGAGGGCCATGCGGTCGAGGACCTGGCCGGCCCGCTCCCGCAGCGTCGCCGCCGGGATCGGCGAAACGACGTCATGCAGGATCTCCACCGGCAGGGCGCGGTCGAGCGCGAAGCCGTCCGTTTCCAGGCGCACGCGGATGGTGACGAAGCCGGCCGGAAAGTCGCGCGCCCGGCCGAGGATGACGGTCGTCGCCCCGGCGGCGGCGGTGACGGCCGTCTCCGCCCTGTGGCCGGCAATGCCATCGCCCGTGGCCTCAGCGGTGACGGTCAGATCGACCGGGGCGGGAGCGGGCAGCAGCAGGCGCAGCGCGCCGCCCTCGATCGTCGGTGCGGCGAAGCGCAGGCCGTCCATCAGGTCGGCGAGCGCCGTCGCCCGTTCGGGCGGCACTGGCAGCGGCAGGGAAACGGTTACCGGACCGCCCTCGACCAGCGCCAGCGACATGGCGAACCGTGTGTCGCGCTCGGCGAGGTCGCCGAACCAAACGGCCAGTTCGTGCCGGCCGGCGGCGAGGTCGAGGGTGATGGTCGTCCGCCGCTCGTCATTGCGCCGGTAGGGGGCGAGCCAGTGCGTCCGCGCGCCATCCACGAACAGGGCCGCGGCGCCGAACGTGGCGAGTTCGAGGGTCAGGCGCCGCGCCTCGCCGGTCACGACCCAGGTGCGGGCCCAGCAGCCGAGTCTGGTCGCCCGGTACCAGAAGCCGGACCGGTCGACCCGGGGGCCGTTGTGCGGGAACCACCAGCCGGACCAGATGCCGGGCGCTGGCGGCTCGGGGGCCCGGTCGCGATGGCGGGCGGCGAAGTGCCGGCGGCAGGGATATTCGTGCGGGATGATGTTGCGGTCGCGGGTGCGGAAAAACGCCGGGTCGACATCGCCGGCCATGGTCTCGGCCGGCGAATCGTAGGGGGACGCGACGGTGTCGGTCACCTGCCAGTGCTCGATGGCGCCCGTCCCCTGCGGCACGGTCAGCCAGCCATCCTCCATGCGCATTGTTTCGCGCTCCTCCCGTTCCCCGCGATGATTGGCCGGTTGAAAATTCCTGTCAAGAACTGCAAAACTGCAAAAAATTTTCATCTGGAGCGAAGGGCGGAAACCGGGGCGGGAGCGGATGGACCAGACCACACAAATCCCCAGGCGGGTGCGGCTGCAGGACCTCGCGGGTCGCTGCGGCACCTCGCTCAGCACCGTCTCGCGCGCCCTGAGCGGGAAGCCGGGCGTACGTCCCGATCTGCGCATGCGCATCCTCGCCGCCGCGGAGCAGGCCGGCCTGATGCCGGGCGCCGTGCCGTTCGACCTCAAGCGGGTCGTGCTGGCGCTCAGCGAGGCGGCGATGGACGACCACGACCGCAACCAGTTCACCTGGCACGTGGTCGACGGCGTCACCCGGGCGGCGGAACTGCACGGCATCACGGTGGTGCCATACCCGTTCCGCGGCCGGGGGTCCGACGGACTGGCCGAGGCGATCGAACGGGCTGATGCCGACGGCCTTCTCGTCCTCACCGTGGACGATGCGCGGGTCTTCGACCGGGCGCTGGCGATCGGTCTGCCGACGGTAGTGGTCAACGGCGACGACCCGGCGATGCGGCTGACCAGCATCGCGCCCGACAACCGGCGGGCGGCGGAACTGGCGACGCGGCACCTGATCGCCCTCGGTCATCGCGACATCATCGTCATCCAGAAGCCTGGCCGGCGAACCATCCACCAGCGCGTCGAGGGCTGGCAGGACGCGATGCGCGATCACGGTCTCGCCTGCGGGGCCGACCGCGTGCTGACCTGCAACGACTGGTTGGCGGCGGAGGCCGAGGCGGCGCTGAGCGCCCGGCTATCCGAGCGTCCGCGCGATTTCACAGCGGTGCTCTGCGTCGCCGACTGTCTGGCGATCGGTGCCCTGCGGGCGGCGGCCGGAGCCGGGCTGGCGGTACCGGAAGCGCTCTCCATTGTCGGCATGGACGACCTGCCGGCCAGCCAGTTCCAGGTGCCACCACTGACCACCGTGCACATCCCGGCGCGCGAAATGGGCGAGGAGGCGTTCCGTCTGCTGCTGGACCTGGCAGTAGCCGAGCGACCGATCCCCGGCCAAGGGGCCCTCTCGATGCCGCAGGTCCAACGCGGGACCGT
>JAVKFF010000228.1:0-4748 GCA_040226215.1 Azospirillaceae bacterium | reverse complement strand
AGGCCTCCTCCGGAACCGCCAGCACTGCCCGCGCCATGTAGAAACGGCCCCGCGGGTCGTCGGGCCGCAGCGCCTGCGCCTCCCGGAACAGCGCCATGGCCTCCGCCGCCTCGCCCGCTTCGACCAGCATGCCGCCGAGATTGTAGAGGATCTCCGCATTGCCCGGCTCGAGCGCGCGCGCCTTGCGGAAGCTGGCGATCGCGGCTTCGCCCTCCTGCACCGCGGCCAGGGCGCCGCCCTTGTTCATGTACAGCCGTGCGGAGCCTTCGGGGCGCAGCTTCTGCGCATTGCCATAGACCATCAGCGCATCGCCCGGCTGGCCGCGCGCGATCAGCACGTCGCCGATGCCGGTCATCGCCTCGAAGTTCCGCGGGTCGAGTTCGAGGACCCGGCGATAGACCTCGGCCGCCTCGTCCAGCCGGCCGCGGCGGAGATGCTGGTCGGCGGCGTCCAGCGCCTCGCGCAGGGCGGCCACGCGCTCCGCCGGGTCCTCGCCGCCGCCGCTCATTCGTGGGTGAACTTGAAGGAACCGAGAATCTTCACGTCGACATCGCCGTTGATCACGACACTGGTATTGCCGCCGATCGTCAGGGTGTAGCTGCCGCCGACCTGCTCCACCTTCGCATCGTGGACATATTCCACGGTCTGGTAGGACGCCGTCGTCCAGAGGTTGGCGACCAGGTCGTCGCGATCCTTGCCGGCGGTGGTGACCAGGCGCTGTGCATCCTCGTCGTCGAACAGCAGCAGCTGGTTGCCGCCGGCATCGTGCAGGCCCGTCAACCGCCGGTTCGGCCCGCTGGCCCGGCCGAGCGCCGAGAACTCGCTGGTCCGGGTCGGCTCGAACTGCATCCTGTTGCGGCTGTTGTAGAGGCTCGCGACGATCACCGGCCGGTCGGGATGGTTGTCGATGAACGCCACCAGGACCTCGTCGCCGGCCCGCGGCAGGACCTGCATGCCATGGCTGGCGCCGGCCCAGCCCTGCGCCAGCCGCACGCGGACCTTGCTGTGCATGTCGTCCCATTTGAAGGAGACCAGGGGCCGGTTGAACTGGTCGACAACCACCTGCTCGCCCGGGCTGGAGGTCTCGACGACCGCGATCTGCGGGGCGTTCAGCACGGGATAGGGGCTCAGCAGCGCCGGGCTGTACTCATGGTCCATCTTCTGCGCCTCGAAGACGTTCCGGAAATCCGGCACCTCCATCCCGTCGCGGCGATGGCGCACCATGTCGTGCACGACCTGCCGCACCACGAAGGAGGTTCCGGCGAACTCGCTGGGCGTGCCCCATTCCAGGTCGAAGGGCAATTGCACCTCCTCGCCCGCCGCCATGAACTGCGAGCGCGAGGCCCCCAGCCCCAGCAGCTTCTGTGCCCGCTGCGCCTTGAACCGGCGGGGCGAAATGCGGTCGGCGCCGTCCGACATGTCGTCGAACATGCCGGGATAGTGGTAGACCTTCAGGGCATGATCCACGGCCGGTGCCTTGCCCTGCAGATGCGCGCCGGCATTGCGCGGATTGTAGTCCCGCGTGACGTACTGTTCCGGGACCGTGCGCGCCTCGTACACCAGGTCGGAGATTACGTCCGCCGGCTCGTTGCCGGTCTCCTGCTCGCCTTCCGACAAAGCGAGCCTGCGGGCCAGGAGGGCGGCCGAGCGGAAGCTGGAATTGTCCTGCCCCAGAACGATCTGGTAGCCCGCCTCCTCGTGCTGGACATAATAGAAGATGCCCTCGCGCTCCAGGTTGCGCTGGATGAACTGGTAGTCGCTTTCGTTGTACTGGATCAGGCATTCCCGGTGCGGCGGCAGGGATTTCAGCTTGGAGCTGTCCAGCACCGCGTTGGAACTGATCGCGGGGGGGTATTCGGCGACCATCCTGGCGAAGATGTCGACGATGCTGCCCGACCAGACCCGGGACTTGCGATTGAAGGCCAGGTACCAGACCCACGGATAGATGAACAGGTCGTAGACCGCCTTCGCCTGGTAGGAGCCGCTGAGATGCCGGGCGCGGAAGATCTCGCCATGAAAGACCCGCGCGTCCTGCTCCCGCCCGACCGTCAACCTGGCCTTGCGGTGCAGGATCCGCTCCGCCCGCATCTGGTTGCGGATGCCGGCCCTCTGCACGCGGATCCAGATGAAACAGGGCGGCTCGGTCTGTTCGCTCAGGCCCAGGCTGGGCTCGATATGGACGAACTTCTCGACCTGGAAGGGCGACAGCGCCTCGGCCGGCGCAGGCGCGCCGTTGATGTCGAAGATCGGCGGGGTTTCCAGAAGGCTGTGCCGCAGCCCCGAGACGCTTTCCATGACCCGGAACGACAGGATCTCGTCGTCGGAGAAGCGCATATCGTCCGCGACGAACTCGTAGGTATCGTAAGCAGCCACCGCCACCTCCATCCGGGACAGCCCCGCCCCCGGACTCCCGGCGAGCCCAGGCAGGCCTTGCGCGACCGGGCCGTCGTATCGCCCGTCGCGCATCGCAGGAGTTATGCCGCCACTGCTATGGCGGAATTGGTACCGCCCCGTGACCGTGTTGCACGGACCGGCCGGTCAGAACGCTGCCGCGCTTGCCTTCGCCCAGTCCCTGGCATAGCCGGCATTGACCTGGTCGCCCAACAATTCTCCCGGCTGCAGATAGGGATAGATCTCCGAATAGGTCTTCATCGTCTCGTTCTCGACCCGGCGGAAGATATGGTCCGGGCCCAGCCGGTCGGGATGCTCGATGCCCATCGCGCCGCACAGGTCCAGGAAGCTCTCCACCGTCGCGTTGTGGTAGTTCTTCACGCCGACCGACTTGGTGGGCACATCCAGCGCACGGCCCCGGTTGCGGTCCTGCGTCGCGACCCCGGTCGGGCAGGTATTGTCGTTGCAGCGCAGCGCCTGGATGCAGCCCACGGCGAACATCATCGCCCGCGCCGCATTGCACATGTCCGCCCCCAGCGACAGCTTGGTCACCATGTCGAAGCCGTTGGTCACCTTGCCGCTGGCGATCACGTGCATCCTGTTGCGCAGGTTCACGCCGACCAGGCAGGAATGCACGAAGGCCAGCCCCTCGTTGATCGGCAGGCCCATATAGTCGGTGAACTCGACCGGTGCCGCGCCGGTGCCGCCCTCGGCGCCGTCGACGGTGATGAAGTCCGGCGTGATGCCGGTCTCCAGCATCGCCTTGCAGATCGACATGAACTCGCTCTTCACGCCGATGCAGAGCTTGAAGCCGACCGGCTTGCCGCCGGACAGCTCGCGCAGGCGCGCCACGAATTCCAGCAGCGCCTTCGGCGTCGCGAACTGGGTATGGGCCGGCGGCGAGATGCAATCCTCGCCCATCGGGATGCCGCGGATGCGGGAGATCTCCTCGCTGACCTTCGCCGCCGGCAGGATGCCGCCATGGGACGGCTTCGCGCCCTGGCTCAGCTTGATCTCGATCATCTTGACCTGGGCCAGCGCCGCCTTCTTGCGGAACTCGTCGGCGTCGAAGCCGCCATCCTTGGTGCGGCAGCCGAAATAGCCGGTGCCGATCTGCCAGATGATGTCGCCGCCATGCTCCAGGTGATAGGGGCTGAGCCCGCCCTCGCCGGTGTTATGGGCAAAGCCGCCCAGCTTGGCGCCGCGGTTCATCGCCATGATGGCATTCTGGCTGAGCGCACCGAAGCTCATCGCCGAGATGTTCAGGCGCGAGGCGTTGTAGGGATGCTTGCAATCCGGCCCGCCGACCGTGGTGCGGCCATCCTCCTCGCTCAGCTTCTTCGGCGAAAGGGAATGGACCGTGCTCTCGTAGCCGATGTCGTAGATGTCCTGCTGCGTGCCGAACGGCAGGGTGTCCAGGCTGTGCTCGGCCCGGTGATAGACCAGGTCGCGCTGCTCGCGGTTGAACGGCCGGCCGGACAGGTTGGTGGCGATGAAATACTGCTGGATCTCCGGCCGCACGAACTCGAACATGTAGCGCAGATGCCCGATCACCGGATAGTTGGCCAGCACGTTGGCGCGGCTGACATGGATGTCGTAGAGGCCGATCGCGATGTACAGGGCCATCGGGATCAAGAGCCAGAACACCCAGGGCCAGGCCCCGCCCGCCACGCCGACGGCGATCACGCCGATCACCGAGATGTAGTAGAATACGGCACGCTGGGTCACCTGCTTCCCCCTCCCCTTTTGGCCGCCTGCGGTCCCCGCAGATCCAGGCGACGGCCGGCAGTCTAGTGGACAAAACCGGACAAGAGAATCCCACGGGCGGGGCCGGCCGCCGGCGCCGCGCCGTCAGATCCGCCGGATGCAGATCCGGGCCATCGCATGCCACCTGGAATTCTCGCTATGGACCCGCAGGTAGATTCCGTCGGGCTTGGAGCCGGACTGGTACTCCAGGATGATCTGCGCCGTCTTCTGCGGCTCGAAATAGGCTTCGACCAGGCTCGGCGTGAGGTTGGCGGTCGTCGAGCTGCCGACACAGATGATGCTGGGATCGTCGTTCTCGATCCCGCGCAGGCCCGGCGCCAACACGAAGTCCGGGTCGAAGCTGCGCAGGCGGCTGTACCCCGCCGAGGCCGGCGCACGTATCGTCGTCATCTCCGGCGGATCGTCGACGCTGAAATAGGGGGCGATCGACATGCCGGTGATGTGGTACAGGCCGGGCGCCAGGGCGATCGCCCCCGTCGCGAAATCGCACTGGATCGCATCGCCCTTCCGGACGTCGGTATCGGTGAAAACGCGCCTGTTCCAGCCGGGGACCATCGGCTTCGTTTCCGGCGAGAACTCGGTGAATATCG
>JAVKFF010000227.1:0-40626 GCA_040226215.1 Azospirillaceae bacterium | reverse complement strand
CGAAGCGGCACTACGCGCCGCATCGCGCCCGGGACGACAGCCTTGCTTATTCTGGGAACTTCCCCGTCGTCCCGTGCGCAGCGCAGCACGTCGTGATGCGCTGCAGACCCGGGACCGCCCTGCCGTCTTCGCCCGAGTCGCAGCCCGGCCGCGCGAGGTTCCGGCTCTCCCTGCGGTCGGCCGGAACGACGGTGGATGGTTTGTGAAATGGAAACCCGTCGTTCCGCACGGAGCGCAGCGGAGATGCGGAACCTCGAGGTCGTCTTCTCATCCGCCGCCGCCAGGCCGCGCGAGGTTCCGGCTCTCCCCGCGGTCGGCCGGAACGACGAAGAATTGATGAGAAAATTATCCGTCGTTCCGCACGTAGCGCAGCGGAGATGCGGAACCTCGCGCCCGTCATCGTCGAAGTCCCAGCCTAGCCCATCGAGGTTTCGGCTCTCCCTGCGGTCGGCCGGAACGACGAAGAAATGATGAGAAAATTATCCGTCGTTCCGCACGCAGCGAAGCGGAGATGCGGAACCTCGCGCGACCGGGCGCCGGTGATGGCGAGGACGGACGGCCGGTCCCGGATCCGCGCAGCGGCACGTCGCGCCGCATCGAGTCCGGAACGATGCAGGCTGTTGAAGCTACTTGACTATTGCTGTCGTCCCGTGCGCAGCGCAGCACGCGGTGATGCGCCGCAGATAAGGGACCTGCCGCCGGGCATCGTCCCCTCGAGACAGGCCCCCGCCTACACCGCCGTCAGGCAGCGGGCCTTGCAGGTCTCCACGACCTCCTCGGCTGGCCTGGTCCACCAGTCGAGCGAGGAGAAGATCTCCACCTCGTGGAAGCCGTCATAGCCGGCCTCCTCGACCCAGGAGCGGATGAGCGGAATATCGATCACGCCGTCGCCCATCATGCCACGGTCGAGCAGCAGGTCGCGGGTCGGCACCAGCCAGTCGCAGACGTGGAAGGCATGCAGGCGCGCCTTGCCGGCGCGGGCGATCTGGTCCTTCAGGTCACGGTCCCACCACAGGTGGTAAACGTCCACCGCGACGCCGAGATCGCCGCCCACCCGGTCGCAGATGTCGAGCGCGTGGGAAAGCGTGTTCACGCAGGCCCTGTCGGCAGCGTACATCGGATGCAGCGGCTCGATCGCCAGCTTGACGCCGGCGGCCCGTGCCTCGGGCTCCAGCGCGGCGATCGCCTCCCCGACCATGGCGTGGGCGCCGGCGAGGTCCTTGGAGCCCTTCGGCAGACCGCCGACGACCAGCACCAGGCACTGGGCGGCAAGCGTCGCCGCCTCCTCGATGGCTTTGCGGTTGTCGTCCAACATGGCCTGACGGCCGGCCGCGTCGCTCCAGGGGAACATGCCGCCGCGGCACACGCCGGTGACGGCGAGCCCGGCCTCGCGGATCGCCCGGGCGGCGTTGGCCAGGCCCATCTCGGCGATCTGATCGCGCCACGGGCTGATGCCGGCGACGCCGAGCCGGGCATAGCCGTCGATCGCCTCGGCCAGTGTCCACTGCTCGCGCGTGGTGGCGGTGTTGATCGACAGCCGGGAGTGGTCGGTGATCGGACGCGCCGCCATCAGGCGACCCCGTGCACGGCCATCACCCGGCCACAGCGGGCCGCCGCGTCCTCCGGATCGACCAGCAGGTTGGCCTTGTCGGCCAGGCGGAACAGCTCGCCCAGGTGCCGGGTCGAGCGCGTGCTCTCCTGCCCGCCGACCATGGTGAAGTGATCCTGATGGCCGTTGAGATAGGCCATGAAGACGACGCCCGTCTTGTAGAAGCGGGTCGGCGCCTTGAAGATGTGCCGGGACAGGGGCACGGTCGGCTGGAATAGGCGGTCGTAGTCGTTGCGGTTGCCGTCTGCCAGATGGCCGAGCGCGGCCGCCGCCACCGGCGCGATGGCGTCGAAGATGCCGAGCAGCGCGTGGCTGTAGCCGTGTTCGTCGCCGGCGATCAGCGCCGGGTAGTTGAAGTCGTCGCCGGTATACATCTTAACGCCGTCCGGCAGCAGGCGGCGCATCTTGATCTCCTTCTGGTCGTCCAGCAGCGAGATCTTGATGCCGTCCACCTTGTCGGCATGCGTCTTGAGGATGCCAAGACACGTCGCCATGGCCTGGTCGAGATCGTCGGAGCCCCAGTAACCGGCGAGCGCGGGATCGAACATGTCGCCCAGCCAGTGGATGATCACCGGCTCCCTCACCTGCGACAGCAGCCGGTCGTAGACATGGATGTAGTCGTCGGGACCGCTGGCCACCCGCGCCAGCGCCCGGCTGGCCATCAGGATCAGCCGGCCGCCGACGCCCTCGATCGCCTCGATCTGGTGCTCGTAGGCGGCGATCACCTCGTTGACGTTGTGCGCGTCGGCGGGGTCGAGATGGTCGGTGCCGCAGCCGCAGGCGATGACGTCGTCCGGGCCGGCGGCTTCCAGCGAGCGCCGGATCAGCTCCAGGCTTTCCTTCCAGTGCAGGCCCATGCCGCGCTGGGCGGTGTCCATGGCCTCCGCCACGCCGAATCCGAGATCCCAGAGATAGCGGCGATAGGCGATGGTGCGCTCCCAGTCGATCGCCGGCGTCAACCAGGGATCGTTGTCCGCGAAGGGGTCGGCGACCATGTGCGCGGCCGCGTAGGCGATGCGGTTGCGCGCGCCACCGCCGGCCGGGATCTCGACCGGCTCGCCCGTGAGCGTGTAGTCCTCGACCGCGCCGTCTGCGGTCGGCAGCTTGACGGAAGCCATCGGGTCAGCCCTCCAGTGCCGGAACGTCGACGAAGCGGCGCTCCTCCCAGCTTTTCAGCGACAGCTCGGCGAACTGCACACCCTTGGCCGCCTCGCGCAAGCTCCAGGGGAAGGGCGTGTCGAGCACCACATGCTTCAGGAACAGCGCCCACTGCGCCTTGAAGGCGTTGTCGTAGGGGGTGCGGTCGGGCATCACCTGCCAATCGTCGAGGAAGTTCATGGTCTGCTTCTCGTCCGGGTTCCACACCGGCTTCGGCGTCGCCTCGCGGGACTGGATGCGGCATTCGGTCAGCGTCGCCACCGCCGAGCCGTTGGTGCCGTTCACCTGGAAGGTCACGAGGTCGTCGCGCCGCACCCGCGTACACCAGCTCGAGGCGATCTGCACCACCGCGCCGTTCTTCAGCTCCACGATGGCGTAGGCGGCGTCGTCCGCGGTCGCGTCATACGCCTTGCCGGCCTCGTCCCAGCGCCTGGGGATGTGGGTGGCGCCGCGGCAGGCGAGCGCCCCGACCTCACCGAACAGATTGTCGATCACGTAGCGCCAGTGGCACATCATGTCGAGGATGATGCCCCCGCCCTCCTCCTTGCGGTAGTTCCAGGACGGGCGCTGGGCCGGTGTCCAGTCGCCCTCGAACACCCAGTAGCCGAAGTCGATGCGGGCATCGAGGATGCGGCCGAAAAAGCCGGTCTCGTTCAGGTCCCTCAGCTTCAGCAGACCCGGCAGCCAGAGCTTGTCCTGAACCGCACCGTTCTTCACGCCGGCGGCCTCCGCCGTGCGCACCAGGTCCATGGCGACGTCCAGGCGGTCGGCGATCGGCTTCTCGCAATAGACGTGCTTGCCCGCCGCAATCGCCTTCTTGAGCAGCTCCGCGCGCAGCTGGGTGGAGGCCGCGTCGAAGAAGATCGCGTCGTCCTCGTTGGCCAGCGCGGCGTCGAGGTCCGTCGTCCAGCGCTCCACCCTGTGCGCCTTGGCCAGCCGCTCGACCTTGTCGGCGTTGCGGCCGACCAGGATCGGATCGGGGATCAACCGGCTGCCGTCGGGCAAGGGCATGCCGCCCTCGTTCCGCATCGCCAGGATCGAGCGGATGAGATGCTGGTTCATGCCCATCCGCCCGGTCACGCCGTGCATGATGATGCCGATCTTCCTGTCCGCCATGGGCCTTCTCCTCTGGTTGTCGGGCCGCGCCGGAATGCCGCGCCGCCAGTCATTTTTCGCTATATTACCTACTAGTCAGTAACTTGTCAGCGCCGAATTGGTCATCGCCTTCATTAGCCGCGCGCGGACAGTCCGGAAAAGCCGATTGTCGTCGGGTCTGCCCTTCGTCCTCCAGGGCAACCTTCCGCGGCCCCCGGGTCCGCGTCAGCCGCCGAGCCAGCGCTCGAGATTGGCGGCGACGAAGGCGTCGTCGTTCAGCTCCGGATAGGCGCGGTAGACGCGGTCGATCTCCGCCGCCTGGCCCGGCCCCAGCGTTTCATCGGGATCAAGGCACCAGATGCCCGCCAGCAGGCCCTGCCGGCGCAAGACCTCGTGCAGACCGGCGATCACGCCCTTGTAGTCGTTGGCGGCGTCGAAGAAGGCGCTGTTGGTGTCGGTAACCGCGGCGTCGCGGCCCCACCAGCCCCGGTCGATGGCCCCTCGTTCCGGCATGGAGACGATCTTTTCCACCAGTTCCACGGCCGTGCGGGTCCACACCGACCAGTGGCCGAGCAGACCGCCGACGATGCGCATCGCCGGGCCGCCACGGCCGTCCGGAAACGGGGTCAGCAGATCGCCGATGATATGGTCGTCATTGCCGGTGTAGAGCGTCACCCGGTCGCGCGCACCGGCGGTGGCGACGCCCTGCACGACGTCCAGCGTACGGTAGCGGTTGAAGGGGGCGATCTTGATGCCGACGACGTTCTCGATCGCCGCGAAGCGCCGCCAGAAGTCGCGGGGCAGATCCCGCCCGCCAACCGCAGGCTGCAGGTAGAAGCCCATCAACGGCATCACCTCGGCCACCGCGCGGCAATGCGCGATCAGGTCGTCGATGCTGGCACCCTTCCAGGCAGCCAGACTCAGCAAGACCGCGTGATAGCCTAGATCACGGGCCAGCTCCGCTTCCGCCACGGCCTGGGCCGTACGGCCGATCACGCCGGCGACCATGAAGGGTTCCCGGTCGACCCAGCCCGTCGCCTCCTCCCGCGCCAGGCGCAGGACCGGCTCGAACAGGCCGACATCGCGGATCTCGAACTGGGTGGTGTGCACGCCGACGGCCAGGCCGACGCTGCCGGCATCGAGATAGTAGCGGCTGAGCGCCCGCTGCCGCCGCTCGTCAAGCCTGCGGTCGGCGTCGAGCGCCAGCGGGTGCGCCGGGATCACCCCGCCCTTGCGGAACGCCGTCAGTGTCGTGGATGGAATGTCGCCGATCTGCATTGAGAATCCCCGCAAGTAACTCGGTGGTTACTTATCGCAGATCACATCCGGCCGTCAATCGGCCTGCCGGTCAGGGACGCAGATAGCCCAGGATCACGTCGACCACATGCTCGCGGCGCCTGGTCGTCTCCTCCGGCGAGGTGAGGTCGCGGCCGAAGATCGCCGAGAGCGTCAGCCGGTTGGAGAAGTAGAAGTAGGAGACGCCGGCGATCGAAATGTACAGCTCGACCGGGTCCACGTCGGCACGGAACTGGCCGCTGGCGGCACCACGCGTCAGCAGGCTGGAAATCGTGTCGACCAGCGGCATGTTCAGGGCCTGCACCTGGGTCGAACTGCGCACGTGCTCGGCCCGGTGCAGGTTCTCCTCGTTCAGCAGCGAGATGAATTCGGGATGGTCGACGAACCAGTCGAAGCTGAAGGCGACGAGTTGCGACATCGCCTCGACCGGGTCGCGGCTGGCCAGTCTGAGCGCGTTCTCCGCCCCGCGGATGTTGGCGTAGGTCTCCTCCAGCACAGCCTGGAACAGGCCGTCCTTGCTGGTGAAGTAGTGATAGATCATCCGCTTGTTCGCCCCCGCCCGGCGCGCGATCTCGTCGGTGCGCGCGCCCTCCAGCCCCTTGGCGGCGAACTCCACGGTCGCGGCGTCGAGAATCTGCTGGCGCGTGCGCTCGCGATTGCGGGTGCGTTGCGGTGATGCGGTCATGTGATCCTAGTAGTTGCCGTCGCGAACCTCGAAATGCGTCGGTTTGCCGAGACTCGCCCGGCCTTCCGATACCCAACTTGCGGTCCAGTCCACAAGCTTTGCGAGCGGCACGGTTGGATATCCGAACAGTCTTTGCTGCTCATAGGTGTTGACCAGCCAGGCCGTCGGTCCTTCCTCGCCCTCGAAAACGGGCGTCTTGCCGAAGCGGCGGCCGAAGGCGTGGGCAACGGCGCGGATGCTCATCACCTCCGGGCCGGAGATGTTGATCGCGCTGGTCGGCGTCGTCGCGTGGGCGAGACAACGCAGCGCGCAGGCATTGGCATCGCCCTGCCAGATCACGTTGGCATGCCCCATGGCCAGCGGCACCGGGTCGCCGGCCAGCACCGTCTGCGCCACGTCGTGCAGCACGCCGTAGCGCATGTCGATGGCGTAGGAAAGCCGGAACAGCCGCCCCGGCGTGCCGTGCCTGGCCGAGAAGTGCTCGAACATCCGCTCCCGGCCGACGCAGGAATTGGCGTACTCGCCCGGCGGCGTGGGCAGCACGTCCTCCGATGCGCCCTGGTGGCGCACGTCGACGAAGGGATAGATGCAGGCCGTCGAGAAGGCGACGATCCGGCTCGACACGAAGTGATCGGCCACCAGGGCCGGCACGTGGGAATTCATCGCCCAGGTCAGCGGCTCGTTACCGGTGGCGCCGAACTTCATGCCGGCCATGAAGATCACGTTCTCCGTGACCTCGAGCCGGCGCACCGCTGCCTCGTCCAGCAGGTCGCAGGCCACCGTCTCGACGCCCTGATCGTCCAGCGCCGCCTTGACCTCGGGGTCGGAGAAGCGGGCGACACCGATCACGCGCCGGCCGGGGTCCGCACGCTTCGCCATGCGGGCCAGGGTCGGGCCCATCTTGCCGCCGATGCCGAGGATGGTGATCGCCCCCGGCGCCCTGGCCAGGTCCTCCTTCAGCCCCGGCACCGGCCGGGTCATGAACTCCTCCAGCGCCTCCTCGTCCGCGAAGGCCTGCGGCCACTCGTCCATCTGCTTATCTCTCCAGCATCTCGAAGCGCCACTCCGCTTCCGGAACCCCGTCATCCAGATCGGGACGGTCCACCACGCCGAGACCGGGCACCTGCAGCGAGCCGATCGACAGCATGCCGTCGCGGATCGCCAGCGCGACCGTGTCGCCCTTGCGCTCGTAGAGGTCCGGGTGGTGGGCGAGCGCCGCGTCGCGCTCCCTGGCGGGCAGGTGGTCGAGCCCGCAGAAGTAGTGATGGCCGTTGCGCTCCACATGGCTGATGCCCAGCGTCGCCACGGCGGCGAGGTCGGCCTGCAGCGGCACCACGGCAAGGTTGGTCAGGTCCTCCGCCGACTGGAAGAAGCGCGCCTCGCCGGCCGCCCGGTTGCGCACCGCCGCCAGGCCGGCATTGATGAGCGAGCGGTAGACGCCCTTGCAGTTCTTGTGGCTGACGCCCTGATAGCCGAGCTCGATGGCGTCGCGGAAAGCCTCGGCCCAGCCGTCGGCCTCGTCGATCAGCAGCGGCTTGCCGATCGCCCGGCGGGCGTCGTCGGACAGCGGTCCCGACATGGCCACCGCACGGTCGAGCGGCTGTTCGATGAACAGCACCGAGTCCCAGAGCCCGGCCAGCGCCGGCGTCGCCCGGATACGCTCGACCAGGGCAACGAAGTCGTCGAGCCGCTTGTACTGCTCGTTGCCGTCGAAGGTCGTCCGGAAACGCCGGCCCGACGCCTCCATGACGCCGGCGATCGCCGTCAGCCGCTCGACATCGGCGTCGATCTGGCCGGACACCTTGAGCTTCAGATAGTCCACGCCGTCCTCGGCGATGTACTCCTCCAGCGTCACCGGGAAGCCGTCCCTGGGCGCGTCCGGTCCCTTGTCGGCCGCGGTGATGGGGTCGACCAGGCCGACGGTGTGGCGCAGCGCCACCCGCTCCAGCGGCGCCGCCGGCAGCGCGCCCAGCACGTCATGGAGGTCGACTTCCGGCAGCAGCGCGTCGGGCCGCAGGCCCAGCGTGTTCTCCCGCACCATGCGGTCGAAGGACTGAGCGGTATGGCGGCCGACCGCGTCGATCACCGCGCGCTCCAGCATCGAGGCGGCGAAGGAGGCGCCCAGCCGGTTGAAGCCGTCGGCGAGCGCCCGGCGCTCGATCTCCTGCCGCGTGTCGAGCCAGAGGCGGTAGGGCGTGCCTTCACCGGCCGCGCCGTAGACCGCGCGCGCCGTGCGCAGGGCCTGCAGCAGGTCGGCGACGTTGTCGGCCGGCGTCTTCTCCGGGCGCTTGTCGAACCATTTGTAGGCCAGGAAATCGGCGGCCACGCCCCACTCGCGGCTGCCGTCCGCGAAGGCGACCTCGACCTCCAGCATGCCGACCGGCGAGGCCTCCATGGTGACCACGCCGAAGCGGAAGGGCAGTCTGGTGAAGGCATTTCGGACGACGACCCGGCTGTCGACGACACGGACGGTGGGCGCGGTCATGCCAGTCCCTCCAGGATGCCACGGACATAGCCGGCGGCGACGGCGGCGGTGGTCGCCCCGTCCGGCTCGTAGACGAAAGGCTCTACCGCCACCGGGCCGTCATAGCCGACGTCGCGGAGCGCCTCGAAGACGGGGCGGAACTGGTCGTTGCCCTGGCCCGGCGCCCGGCGGTTGGTGTCGTTGATCTGGATGTGCGCCAGCTTGTCCGTCGGCCACCAGCGGCGGATGACCTCGGCGACCGGTTCCGCTTCGGCCAGCCCGGCCGAAGAGGTATCGACCATGGTACGCAGCGCCGGTGAGCCGATGCGGTCCACCACCTCGACGGCCTCCGCCACCGTGGTCACGTAGTCGGCCTGGCCCGGGTTCAGGGGCTCGATGCAATAGGTGACGCCCGCCTTGGCCGACCACGCGGCCGCCTGGGCGAGGCATGCCGCGGCGTTGTCGCGCGCCTTCTCCGGCGTCGCCGCATGGTCCAGCCGGCGCTGTGCCGGCGAGCCGTGCACCAGCACCGTGCCGCCCATCGCCGCGCAGAGGTCGATCAGCCGTTCCAGCAGGCCCAGCGTCCGGGCCCGCCGGGCCGGATCGTCCGGGGTCAGCGACAACCCTTCCGGCGCCACCAGCAGCCAGTGAAGGCCGGTGATCACCAGGCCGTGGTCCTGGGCGATCGCCCGCACCCGCTCGCCGTCCGCGGTAGTCAGCGTGGTCGGATCGTCCGTCAGGGTGAACGGCGCCATCTCCAGCCCGCCATAGCCGAGCGCGGCGGCGATGCGGCACTGCCCGGCGAGATCGTGCTCGCGCAGCACCTCGTTGCAGAGGCTGAGGATCATCGGTGTGCTAGCCTCCCGGCAGGCGGACGAAGAACAGGTTCTGGAAGACGTAGCCGATGGCGATCCCGGCCACGACCGCGATCACCAGGGCGATCACCAGCGACCGGGGCGGCGGCCGGTGGCCAAGCGCCATCCACTCCGCCGTCAGGGTGAAGGCGAAGACGAAGATCGGCGTGGCGATGACGAAGGGCACCAGCGGGAACAGTACCCCGGCATAGACCAGCGTCAGCAGCAGCGTCACCACCGCGCGCCGCACGGCCGCGCTGGCCAGCCAGCCGGTCGCCGCCTCCCCGGTCAGGCCGAGACGCCAGGCGCCGCGGATGAGCGCGCGGATCAGCATCGCCAGCCCGCAGGCGGCGATGGCCACGCCGAGGATGCCCGGCACCAGCCCCGGCACGGTGTAGGGATTGATGTCGAGCCCCTCCAGCCGTGGCATGCGCAGGCTTTCCACCAGCACGCCGATGCCGAAGACCAGCAGCACGATGGCCGAGACGAAGTCGAGCTTGTCCATGCGCGACGGCTTCATGGCTCCTCTCCCGCCCCGCGCCGGCGCCGCATCAGCCGCATGATCCCGCGCCTGACCGACGGCATGGTCAACACGATGAACAGCAGCGCCGACAGCCACAGCACCAGGCTGATCCACCGCGTGAAGAAGGGTGTGAGATCGCCGTCGGACAGCACCAGGCCGCGCCGCAGGCTCTTGTCCAGGATGTCGCCCAGCACGATGCCGAGGATCAGCGGCGCCATCGGATACTTCAGCTCGCGCAGGATGAAGCCCAGCACGCCGAAGACGATCATGATCCAGACGTCGAACATGCGGCTGGCGATGGCGAAGGCGCCGACGGTGCACAGCACGAAGATGATCGGCATCAACCGTTCGCGGCTGACCTGCAGGACCAGCAGCAGCGGCCGGGTCAGGAGCAGGCCCAGCACGCCCATGGCGATGGTGGCCGCGAACACCATGGCGACGACCGAGAAGACGAAGTCCGGGAACTCGATCATGATCAGCGGACCCGGCCGGATGCCGTGGATCACCATCGCCGCCAGCAGCACCGCCGCCGGCGCCGAGCCGGGCACGGCCAGGGTCAGGACCGGGATCAGCGCGCCCGGCACGGCGGCGTTGTTGCCGGTTTCCGCCGCCAGCAGGCCTTCGACCGAGCCCTTGCCGAACTCGTCCTTGCGCTTCGAGGACTGACGCGCCGCGGCGTAGGAGGCCCAGGAGCCCATGTCCTCGCCGACGCCGGGCACCAGGCCCATGAAGGTGCCGATCAGGCCGGAGCGCACCGCAGTGACCTTGTACTTCGCGGCGTCCCTGATGCCGCTGAGCACGCTGTCCATCTTGCTGCGGACCACGTGATAGGCCTCGTGGCGCATCACCGACAGGATCTCGGCGAAGCCGAACGCGCCGACCATGGCGGGCAGCAGGCCGATGCCGCCGGCCAGGTCCGTGGAGCCGTAGGAGAAGCGCGGGATGGCGTGGATGCCTTCCTGGCCGATCATCGCCACGAAGAGGCCGAGAAAGCCGGCGATCCAGCCCTTGATCGGATCATCCAGCGCGGTCAGCTGCCCCGCCACCAGCACACCGAATACAGCCAGCCAGAAAAATTCGTAGGCACCGAAGGAGAGCGCGAACTCCGCCAGCATCGGCGCCACCACCGCCAGCGCGATCATGCCGATCATGCTGCCGACAACCGAGCCGGTGGTGGCGATCGCCATGGCCGAGCCCGCCTTGCCGGCACGCGCCAGCGGGAAGCCGTCCAGCGAGGTCGCGGCATTGGCCGGCGTGCCCGGAATGTTCAGCAGGATGGCGCTGCGGCTGCCGCCATAGATGGCACCGATATACATGCAGATCAGGATCAGGATCGCCCGATCCGCCTCCATGTTGAAGGTCAGCGTCGTCATCAGGGCGACGCCCAGCGTGGCCGTCAGGCCCGGCATCATGCCCACGATGATGCCAAGCAGCGTTGCCCACATCACGTCGACGATGGCGAAGCTGGTGACGATGCCGCCCAGCGCGGAAAGAAAGGAGATCAGCCCGTCCATGAAGGCCTGGAGATCGTTCCTGCCTGATCGAGGGAACCGCCGGAACGGATGACAAAGCCCCCGACGCGCGCGACGCCAGGGGCTTCGTCAGTCCGGCGTCGCGGAATTACGGACGCTCGAAGCCGTACTCGGCCGGGTCCGTCGCCGCCTGGCCGCCGTCATAAAGCAGGAAGACGTGCTGGGTCACGGCGCCCGCCACGCGGTCCTGCGCCTCCTCGCCCGAGGAGGGGTTGAAGAAGGCGCCGCGATTGGCGGCATACTCCCGCAGGGCCTCGGAGTCGGCGATCACGTCCGACCAGATCGCCTGCATGGTTTCCGTCACCTCGGCCGGCACGTCGGCCGGCGACCAGATGCCGAAATAGTTCGGCGCGGTCTCGAGGTCCTCGATCCAGTTGGTGATCGGCGGGATTTCGCCATAGCCCTCGAGGTCGAGCGGCGCGTCGGCGATCACCGCCAGCGGCACGATACGGCCGCCGCGGATCATCTCAGCCTGCTCGGAGGCAAGCTGGGTGGTTACCTGCGTCTCGCCCGCCACGGTCGACAAGACGGCAGGGTTGCCGCCGTCATAGGTGACGTGCCGGTACTCCACCCCAGTCGCCTGTGCGATCGCCTCCATTTCGTTGTGGCCGCCTGAGCTCACGACCGCGGTCGCCACCGTCACCTCGCCGGGATTGGCCTCCATCGCCGCCATCAGGTCGTCGAAGGTCTCGAAGCCGGCATCGGGATTGGCGCCGACCACCGCCACGTTGGCGATGTGCAGGTAGAGGTTCCAATCGGTGATCGGCACGTCCAGCATGCCCAGCACCTGGTAGGCGCCAAGGTCGATGGCCGCGCCGGCGGTCCAGGTCAGACCGTCATGGTCGGCCTGCCAGGCATTCGTGGTGCCGACCGAGCCAGAGGCGCCCGGCTGATTGACCACCACGACGGTCTGGCCCAGCGCCTCTTCCAGCTCGCCCGCCAGCACGCGGGTCACGCTGTCGGTCGAACCGCCGGCCGCCCAGGGCACGATGATCGTCACCGGCTCGTCCGGCTGCCAGGAATACTGACCGTGCGCCGTGAACGGCACCAGGGCGATCGCGGCGGACATCAGAAGTACGCGCTTCATCATTGCCTCCTCCTCAACTGCTAAAAGTAACCCGTTGGATACTTATCGAAGAATGGTCAAGGTGCCGAGGCAATGTCAACGCCGCACTTGTGGCCCGCCGTGGCCGCGAGTCTCGCCTATCCGCCGTGTTCCTAGGCGGCCCTGCGCGGCGCAAGCCACTGCCGGGCTTCACTGAGCTCGTCGCGATCGAAGAACGCGGTTTCGCCACTGAAGAGAAGGCCCGACAGCTCGGTGCCCCATTTCGCCATGGCGCCCTCGCCGACCACGGCGATGCGCTCGAAGCTCTTGCGGTGACGGAGATCGAATTTCAGGTCCTCCCAAAGCGAGGACACCTCCCAGCCCTCGAAATCGTCGAGCACGATGAGGATGCGGCTCCTGTCCTCGGCGTCCAGCATCGCCTCCAGCGACGGCAGGATCGCGTCGTAGTCCTCGCGCGTCAGGGTGCCGGAAACGTCGAGCCGAATAACATCGCCATCGGCTTCCTGGCTCAGGCTCATCATGGCGTTGCCCTTCTTTCCTTTCGATCGGGTTCAGGTGTCGGGCGTGGTGGGGTCCTTGCGCCGGGACAGGATCAGCGCCACAAGCCAGGCGATGCCGAAACCCACCCCGATGATCAGCAGCGGCGGAATGACGACACCCACGGTCGTCGTGCCGCCGGATCCGTCGGTGGTGAACGGCGCGAAGACGGCGACGAGCGCGGCGACGATGATCGTCATCGCGATCCAGCCGCGGAAATACCACCGACGCCACGGGCCCACGGCCCTGCGGTGTGCGCGTGTCATGGTCACCTCCTTAACGCCGGATTCAACGCATCAAGCGGTCGTCTTGTTCCCTGGGCGTCGGCGCCGGACGGGCATGCGGAACCTGCCGTCGCGCCGGTGTGTTTGACGGGTCGACGGGCGATGCCCGACAGGACCCAACCGACAAAGGCTGCTTGACTCGCGATGCGCGCGTCCAAACTGGAGGGACGTGGCGCAACGCCGAATGCGGCAGCGCTAAGGAGAGTCAGGATGACCAACAAGGACAGGATCGACGAATCGCGGTTGACGGACGGCACGCGCCTCTACCTGTCCGGCGATTTCGGATCGCCGGCGGAGGTTCTGGGCGCCCCCACCCTCGACGTCGGCCAGAAGCGCGAGATCCTCGCCGCCTGGCGCAAGGAAATCCGCGGCAGCCTGCCACCCGACCGCGAAAAGGGCGAAAGCGACCAGCCTGGGGAGGGTGGCGCCCGGGACGATCTCCTGAAGTCGATCGACCAGGCTCTCAGGGATCTGGACGCGCAGGCGACCTGACACGCCATCCGGCTGGCGTACAAGGAAAAGGCGGCGACCCTAGGGACGCCGCCTTTTCTTATTCTAGCGCCGTCGTCCCTATTCGACGGTCAGTTCCACGGCGACTTCCGTGCCGTCGGCGCCCCGATAGGTCAGCGTGTACTGACCGGGCTGCGTCGGCGCGCCGAGCTGGAAGGCGCCGCCGCCGGTGATCTCGGCGGAGCCGATCGGCTCTCCACCGGCCGGCGCCAGCACGATGGTGCCGGTGGCGCCTTCCGGCGGACCACTGATCTCGACCGGGAAGGTCGTCCCGGCGGCAACGCTGGACGGCGCTGTCAGGCCGAGCTCGGGCGCCACCTCAGTCGGCGCTTCCTCGACAGGCGCTTCCTCGACCGGAGCCTCCTCGGCTGGAGTCTCCTCTACCGGAGCCTCCTCTACCGGTGCCTCCTCAACAGGCGTCTCTTCTACCGGTGCTTCCTCAGCCGGAGCGTCCTCAGCGGGCGCCTCCTCGGCTGGCGTCTCCTCCACCGGCGCCTCTTCGGCCGGAGCCTCCTCGGCAGGCGTCTCCTCCACCGGCGCCTCCTCGGCCGGAGCCTCCTCGGCAGGCGTCTCCTCTACCGGTGCCTCCTCGGCCGGAGCCTCTTCAGCGGGCGGCTCCTCAGCTGGAGCCTCCTCAGCCTCAGCCTCAGCCTCAGCCTCTGCCTCTGCCTCTGCCTCTGCCTCTGCCTCTGCTTCTGCCTCGGCCTCTGCCTCGGCCTCGGCCTCAGCCTCTGCCTCAGCGGGAGTATCCTCGGTAGGCGCCGCCTCAGCCGGAGCCTCTTCCTCGGGAGCATCCTCGGCAGGTTCCGCCGCCACCGGCTCCTCGCCGGACTCGGCGGGCGCCGTCTCGGCATCCTCGATCGGCGCCTCCTCGGCCGGCTCGGCCTCATCCGCCTCCGCACTGGGCGTGCTCTCCTCGGCGGGGGGTGCCTCAGCCTCCGCCTCGGCTTCCGCGGCGGTCTCGGCCTGCGTGCCGGTGGCGTCGGATTCCGCCGCCGCCTCGCTGGTCGTCGAGGCCGCGGCGTCGCTGTCGCCGGAGTCGCCCTCCATCAGCGCCATGCCACCGGCCACCGCGCCAAGGATCACCGGCAGGGCGGAGAGGATCTGCCCGGACTGCTGGTCGACATAGCGCAGTTCGTACTCGCCGGGTTGCTGCGGCAGCGGGATCTGAGCCGTCGAGCCCTGGCCGACCTGAACGCGGGAAACCGCCTGGTCGATGCCCTGGCCCTGCGGCACGATATAGATGTAGTCGCCGGGCTGGGCGCTGCCCTGCCAGGTGACCTGGGCGTTCTGGCCCGGCCTCACCGTGCCCTGCGGCACGTTCAGGCTGGTGGCGATCTGCGAGATGGTCAGCGGCGAGGAGGCCAGGGTACGGCCGTGCCCGGATGCCAGATAGCGGACCTCGTACTGGCCGGGCTGTGTCGGCAGTGGAAAGACGGCCGGGCCGCCCTGCGCGGCATCGGCGACATAGGGGCCGCGCTGGCCATCCTGCGCACCCGCCGGCACGATGGTGACGAGATCGCCCTGCCGGTTGGGGCCTTCCCAGCCGACGGTCAGGTCGCTACCCGCGAAGGCGAAGCCCGGCGCGTTCAGCGAGACCTGTTCGGTCGCCGGCGTCAGCGCCACGGGCAGGCTGGCCAGGATATTGCGGCTGTTGCCGCCGAAGTAGCGGATCTCGTAGGCGCCGGCGAAGGGCGGTGTCTCCAGGCGCAGCGGGCTGCCGGCCATGACCGGTGCGGAGGTCAGCCACTCCTCAGCCGGAGCGCCGATCCGCGCCAGGGTGATGCGGTCGGCCTGATCGCCGGGTCCTTCCCAGACCACCTGGACGGACGAGCCCGCGGGGAACTCGGTCGGAGCGGAAAGTCGGGCGGAAGGCGTGGGTGGCTGGACGATCAGGTTGAAGCTGGTGGCCGTCCCCTCGCCCACATCGATCTGGGCCGTGCCGCGCGCCTCACCCTGCACGGCGCTGACGATGTAGCGCCCCGCCGTCAGCGGCAGCGTCAGGGAGGCGTCGTCGGAGGGGAAGTTCTGGGTCTCGCCGCTGTCGGCGTCGACCACGCGCCAGGCGACCGTGCCGCCAAGCGGCTGTTCGGTCTCGGCCCCCAGCGCGTTGACCGACACCTGGAAGCTCGGCGCCGGCTCGGGCGCCGGAGCCTCCGGCGTCTCCGGCGCCGCCTTCTCGACCATCGCGGTCAGCAGCTCCGGCACCGTGCGGCTGTCATAGCCGTCGAGGTAGAGACCGCCCGTCGACTGCGCCAGGCACGCGACCGCCTCGGCGTCCTGCGCCGGCACGCCGAGGTCGACCACGTGAATGGTCAGATCGCTGGCACCGTCCTCGTCCTCGTTCAGGTCGGCCACCATGTCGGCGAAGCGGCACGGATCGGCGGCGCAGGTGTCGATGCTGTCGGTGATCAGCACCAGGTCGCCAGGGCCGTCACGCCAGTCGATGGTTTCGGCGGCCTGCCGGACGGCGTTGCTGACCGGCGAGCGGCCGATCGGCGTCAGCGGGTCGAGGAGATCGACGAAGGCTGCGCTTTCCGCCGCCTCGGGATCGGCCAGCACCGAGATGTCGCCGCAATCGCGCCGGTCCTGGCTGCCGAAGGCCAGCAGGCCCAGCGGCCGGTCAGACGGCCAGTCCCCCTCCAGCGCGCCGACGATCTCCATTGCCCGCTCGATCCGCGTGCCGCCCTGGCCGCGCGCCGGGGCGTCGAGGCGCATGCTGCCGGACAGGTCGACGATGATCGCCAGCGGTGGGTTCCAGTCCTCGTCCTGCGCCCGAGTGTCGGGAGCGGCGGCAGCCAGGCTCACGGCGGCGCCCGCCAGCAGAACGTTCCGCAGCTTCGACAGCCGCGCCGCGATGGCGATTGAGTGCATATTCATCATCCTTCCTTCTCGCGCCTGGTTAGGCGAAATTCAGCCGAAGGCTATCGGCCAAGTTGAGCGCCAATGTGGCCGGGATGACCCGCCCTCGAGCGGGGTCGGTCCTGCGTGGCTTCGCCATCCGGCGCGATCTGGCTTATGATCCGCCTCGGAACCAAATCCGGCTCGGACATGAGGCTGGGCCCGGCGGGATGGACCGACAAGACGGATCGGGCGTCCCTGTAACAACCGAGTAACAACCGAGTGGCGCGCGAGTTCCATCGGCCTATCCGGTGCCAGTGCGCGCCCGCGGGCCGAGTGTCCACCTGGGTGGCGACCTGGGGCGCGTGAGGCGTGAGGGGGAGATCGCGAGAGTTGGCGGAGACAACGGTGGCGATGCATCCAGATGGCGTGACGGCCCAAGGGGACTGGACGGCAGTCGATCTCCGGTCCGAAGCCCGGCGCGCCCTGCTGGAAGGCCGGCACGCCGACGCGGACGCGCTGCTGCAGGATCTGCCGGGCGCAGACATTCATCTGGTCGCCATGCGCGCCCTGGCCGCCGCGGGACGGGGCCGGAAAGTCGAGGCCTATGGGCTGCTGGACCGGCATCTGGCCGCCGCGCCGCATGACTTCCGCCTGCTGCGCGCCAAGCAGAGCGCCGCCAGGCTGCTCGACGACCGGCCGATGGTGGTCGAGGTGCTGCTGGCGATCCTCAACCTGCGCCATGACCTGGGCGACAGCATCGCGCTCGGCCTGGCCCTGAAACGGCTCCCCAGCATGCCGTCTCATGACGCGATCTGGCGCCGCCTCAGCCGCGGCCGGGCGACCGCCGCGCATCGCCGCACCATGGCCACATCCTGCACGAGATCGGCGCCAAGTCCGAAGCCGCCGCCATACTGGTCGACCTGGTCAATGCGGGCGACCCTGACGTGGAACTGCTGGTGGAGGCGAGCGCCCGGCTCAACGCCGTCGGCCGGAGCGAGGAAGCGCGCCGGGTAACGCTGGCCGCCATCAACCGTTTTCCGATCATCGCCATCGACCCCCACGACGCGGCGGAATTGAGGCTGCTCGCGCTCACCGACTTCATGTCGCACAGCATCCCGGCGATGCAGAAGCCAAGCGTCGCCAACACGCTGGGCGGCGCCAACTACGCAAGCCAGCTCGATCTCACCGGGATCGCCCTCTCGCATGGCATCTTTAATGCCCAGAGTTTCCCGGAAGCGTTTCGCGACGCGCAGCCCGACGCCGTATTGTGCAATTTCGCCTTCAACGACAATCGGCCCGCCGATTTTCTCGAGCGACTCGACCGCCTGCTGTCGGACGCCTCCTGCGCGGTCCTGAACCATCCCCGCCAGACCCTGGCGCTGAGCCGCGAGGCGAACTACCGGATCCATGGCGGGCGCGACGACGTCGTCTTTCCGCGCACCGAACGGATCGCCGGCTACGCCGGCCATATCGACGAGACGATCGACCGGATCGAGGCCAGCTTCGACTACCCGGTCATCATCCGGCCGACCAATTCTCAGCGCGGCCTGGGGGCGGAACTGCTTGCCGACCGCGCGGCGCTGGCCGCCGATCTCGCCAGCCGTCCCGGGACGCCGCTTTACGCCATCCAGTACCATCCCTGCCGTCCCGACTGGGCCGGGCGGGCCGTCGCCTACCGCGTCGTCTGGGTCGATGGCGATGTCCTGCCGGTCTCCTCCTTCCGCTTCCCGTCCTGGACCACGCATGGGCCGGGCCCGAACAACGACCGCTATCGGCAGGACGTGCTGGTCAAGGACCGGCGCTTCCTGGAGGAGGACCGCGCCTTCCTGCTCGATTTCGAGAACCACGTCCCGGAGCCGGTGCGGCAGCGGCTCGCCGAGCGGCTGGCGTGTTCAGGTGTGGACATCTGCGGCATGGATTTCGGCTATCTGGAGGACGGCCGGCCGATCATCTTCGAGATCGATGCCAATATGCGCCTGCTGTTCGCCGCCTCGCGCCTGCCCTACATGCCCTACTATGTCGAGAGCGACGGCCGGATCGGCGAGGCGATCGGTTCGCTGATCCGCCGTCGGGTGGCGGCGGTTCGCGCCGGCCGGCACGCCCTGCAGCTCCGGCAGCATCTCCTCCCAGGTCGCGTGCTCCAGCAGCGGGCTGTCCGCCAGCACCGCGAAGCGCCGGTAGATGTCGGCATAGGGGTTGGAGAAGTCGACCGCCTCCTCGCGCTCCTCGGTGATCGACATGGAGGCGATGATCAGGTCGTAGCGCCCGGCCTGCAGGGCGGGGATGATGCCGGACCAGTCCTGCGCCACGAAGGTGCAGTCGATGGCGAGTTCCCGGCACAGGGCGACGCCGAGGTCGACGTCGAAGCCCTGCAGCGTGCCACCGCTGAGCGTGGCGTTCCACGGCGGGTAGGCGCCTTCGGTCGCGATCACCAGGGTCTCGGGCAACTGCGCCCACGCGGCGCCACCGGCCAGGGTGGCGATGGCGGCAGAGGCGGCGAGCAGGCTAAGACGCGTCATAATAGATTTCCCGGCGAGTCGATCAACTTTCGGATCGGCAGCTTAGGAGAGCCCGGGCGCACATGGTCCGCAAAGATGCCGGAGCGGCGCAACGGGCCGCTGCCGTCAGCGGTGCACGGCGATGGTGCTGGCGACGATCACCAGGCCGCCGCCAAGGCAGGCGCCGAGACTCGGCCAGTCGCCCCAGATCAGCACACCGAACAGGATGCCCCAGATCATCACCGTGTACTCGAACGGCGCCAGCCTGGTGGCGGGTGCCCAGCGAAAGGCCTGGGTGACGGCGAGCTGGCTCAGCACCGCGGCAAGCGCGATGCCGGCGAGCAGCAGCCAGTCACCCTGCGCCGAGGACGTGAGCGGATCGAATGGCAGCAGTACCAGCGCCACCGCGCCACCGGCCAGCAGCGCGCCGGTCACCATGGCCTCGGTGGTTTCCTCCTGGTCGGCGATGCGCACCAGCATCAGCGCCGCCGCGTAGAGTGCGGTTGCCAGCAGGGCAGCGGCGGCGTGCCAGCTCAGCACGCTGTCGTCGAAATCCCAGGGCCGCACGTCGAGCGCCACCATCACCCCGAGGAAGCCGAGCGCGATGGCCGCAAGGTTGCGTCGCCCCAGGCGCTCGCCGAGGAAGACGACGGCCATGGCGCTCAACATCAGCGGCATGGTGAAGGTGATGGTATAGGCGACCGGCAGGGTGAGGCCGCCGAGCCCGTAGAAGAACAGCGCCGTGCCGATGCCAAGCAGCGCCCCGCGCAGGAACACGAAGCCCCAGCGCCTCGGAACCAGTCGCCGCCACCTTCCGGCGAGGATCAAGACCGGCGCCAGCAGGGCAAGCGCCCCGAAGCTGCGCCAGACCATCACCTCGCCCAGGCCGGCGCGGTCGCCCACCAGCTTGACCAGCGCGTCCATGCAACCGGCGAAACCCAGCGCCACGACGAAGGCGACAATACCCGCCCCTTCCCCGCGCGGCAGGGAGGAACCCGCCGGCCGCCGGCCCGCCGCCGCCTCGGAAACCTCGCCGCTCACCCGCTCAGTCGCTGCCACGCAGCCGGGGATCGAGCGCGTCGCGCAGCCCGTCCCCGAACAGGTTGAAGCCGAAGGAGACGAGCAGGATGGCCGCGCCGGAGAAGATCGAATCCCAGGGCGACAGCAGCAGGTAGCCGCGCGCCTCCGCCAGCATGCGCCCGAGCGACGGGTCCGGCGGCTGGGTGCCGATGCCGAGGAACGACAGCGAAGCCTCCACCAGGATCGCCGTGGACAATGACAAGCTGGCCTGCACCAGGATCACGCTGATCAGGTTGGGCAGGATGTGGCTGACGATGATGCGCGAGGTCCCTGCCCCGATCGCCCGCGCGCCGGCGACGTATTCCGAGGCCGCGATGACCAGCGTCGGCCCGCGCAGCAGGCGGGCGAAGATGGGGATGTAGACGACGCCGATGGCCACTGACGTGGTGACCGGGCCGGGGCCGAGGATGGCGATGATGCCGATCGCCAGCAGGATGATCGGAAAGGCGAACAGGATGTCCATCAGCCGCATGACGATCCGGTCGATCCAGCCGCCCTTCACCGCCGCGATGACGCCGAGGAAACCGCCGATCACCAGCGCGATGGCGACGGCGCTGGCGGCGATGGCGAGCGAGGAGCGGTAGCCGTAGATGATGCGCGACAGCACGTCGCGCCCGAACTGGTCGGTACCCAGCCAATGCGCCCCGCTCGGCCCCTGCAGGCGGGCCAGGATGTCCTGGGCCAGCGGGTCGTAGGGCGCGAGGACGGGGGCACCCAGGGCCAGCAGCACCTGCACCAGCATCAGCCCGCCGCCGACCCAGACCATCGGCTGGCGCCTCAGCGTGCGGGCGTTCAGGCCGAGGCGGGCGCCCAGCCGCGAGACGCTGGCCAACGCGCTCATCGGAGGCTGATCCGGGGATCGAGAGCGGCATAGGCCAGATCGATCAGAAAATTGATGAACACGAAGGTCGCCGTGACCAGCAGGATCGAGGCCTGCACGAGCGGGTAGTTGCGCTCGGCGATGGCGCCGATCATCAGACGGCCGAGGCCCGGCAGGGCGAAGACCTGCTCCACCACGATGGCGCCGCCGAAGAGGTAGCCGGCGGAGATGCCGAGCGCCGTGACGAAGGGGATGAGCGCATTTCTCAGCGCGTGCTTGAAGACCACCGCCCGCTCGCTGACCCCCTTCGAGCGCGCGGTCCTGATATAGTCCTGGCCCAGGCTGTCGAGCATGGCCGAACGCGCGATGCGCGACAGGGTCGCCAGCACCGGCACGGCGAGCGCGATGGTGGGCAGCAGCAGCCGCGCCAGATTGCCCAGCGGATCGACGCTGAAGTCGACCCAGCCGACCGAGGGGAAGCTGGGGAAGAGCGCGAAGAAGAGGAAGATCAGCAGCGCGCCCAGCCAGAAATTCGGCACCGTCACGCCGGCGATGGTGATCACCCGGATGACGTAGTCGGCGGCCGAGGAGCGGAAATAGGCCATGGCGCAGCCGGCCGGCACCGCCAGCACCACGGAGAGCAGCAGCGCCAGCAGGCTGAGCTCCAGCGTCACCCAGATGCGGCCGCCGATCTCCTGGGTCACCGGAACGCCGGTCCACAGCGAGGTGCCGAGATCTCCCCTGAAGAGATCGCCGATCCAGGCGAAATACTGGCTGATCGCCGGCTCGTCGAGGCCGAGGCGGGTGCGCAGCAGCGCGATTTGTTCGTCTGTGACCTCGGCATTGGCGCCCAGCATGATCTCCACCGCGTCGCCCGGGATCAGCCGGATCATCAGGAAGGCGATGACCGAGACCCCGAACAGCACGATGGCGAGATCGCTGAGGCGGATGGCGAGATAGCGAGCCACGCGGGAGAACCCCTGGCGCCGGGACGAGAAGAGACGGCCGCCCCGCCCCGACCGCTCGGGATCGGCGACGGGGCGGCCGGTCGCGGGTCTACTCCAGGCCGGTCTGGCGCAGATAGCTGGTCGAGCGGTCGCCGACCATCTCGTAGCCGGTCACGGTGTCGCTGACGGCGGTATAAAGCGTGCCGTAGGCAAGATGCGCGATCGGCCCCTCGCAGGCCAGCATGCGCTGCAGGTCGGCATAGATGTCGTAGCGGGCATCCATGTCGGTCTCCGCCTGCCCCTCGTCCAGCAGCGCGTCCACCTCCTCGTTGGAATAGAGGAAGACGTTGGTCGAGCCGCCGGTGCGGAAGGTGCGGTAGAGATAGCCGTCCGGGTCCGGGTTGCCGCCATTGAGCGAGGCGAAGGCCTGGAAGTTGGAGTTCCGCCAGTCCTGCACGAAGGTGCCCTGCTCCTGCACCTCCAGCGTCACGTCGAAGCCGGCGGCATTGAGCTGGGCCTGCACCACCTGGGCTGCGTCGACCACGGTCTGCACCGTCCCCAGCGCCTTGATGGTGAAGGCGACGGGCTCCGCATAACCCGCTTCGGCGAGGATGGCCTGCGCCGCCTCCGCACCGCCGGAATAGCAGTCGAAATCGGAGACCGGCAGCGCCCAGTTCTCGAGCGAGGGCGACAGCGGGCCGCCCGGCTGGCCCTGGCCGAAATAGACCGCCTGGACCAGTTGATCGCGATCGATCGCCGTGTTGACGGCGCGGCGCATGGCCGGGTCGTCGAAGGGCGGCTCGGAGACGTTCATGCCGATCAGCGAATAGGCGAGATCCGCCGTCTCCAGCAGCGCCACACCCGGCGTGCCCTGCAGGGTCAGCGCGGTCGCGGAGTCGACATTGGGCAGCATGTGGTAGGTGCCGGTCGACAGGCCCACCTGGCGGGTCGAGGCCTCGGGCACGATGTTGAAGCGGATGCCTTCGACCAGCGGCAGGCCGTCCTCCCAGTAGCCGTCGAAGGCGGTGAGGCCGATATAGGTGTCGGGCACCCATTCGGCGAAGGCGAACGGTCCGGTGCCGACCGGCTGGCGCTGCAGGTCGACGTCCTCGGCGAGGTCCGACGGCACGATACGGACATAGGCGAGCTGGCTCAGAAGCGCCGCGGAGGGCTGGGTGAGCGTCATCACGACGGTGTCGTCGTCCGGTGCCTCCAGCCCGCCGATCGCCGCGATGCGGCTGGCATAGGGCGAGCCGGTCTCCGGATCCAGCACCCGCTCGATCGAACCGATCACATCCTCGGCCGTCATCGCCGAGCCGTCGTGGAAGGTGACGCCGTCGCGCAGGTCGAAGGTCAGGGTCAGGCCGTCGTCGGATACGCTCCAGTCCTCCGCCAGCACCGGGATGACCGAAAGATCGGCGGCGATACCCGTGAGGCCTTCGTAGATCGGCCCGTTGACGAGGATGGTCGAGAAAGCCGTCGCCACATGCGGGTCGAGGCCCACCGGCGAGGCATCGGTCGCGATCTCCAGACTCTGGGCCGCCGCGCCGACGCCGGTGGCGAGCACCAGCGCGCCGACCGCGCCGGATGACAGGAATTTCGAGATCAGGGTCATGGCAGCCTCCCGGGCGATCTGTTGGCGTTACGGTCTGTAATTGGTATGCTGAAACTTCAGCACCTCAAGCTTATCGCCAGCCATCGGAACTGGTCAATCCCTTTGTCCCCGGACGGAGTCTCTGTGGTAATACGCATATTATCAATGGACTATACGAATTTCTGACTACGCGGCCATAGAATCTGGTTGGCCCTAGGCACGTAATTGGACTTGTATTGGGCTATATGTCGATGCTAGGGAGACGCGAACGAATGACGGGGGAGGCGATGGCGATGGTCGAGACAGGGATGCGGCGCGCGATCGGCATGATCAGCGGCACCTCCATGGACGGGCTCGACATCGCCTTCATCGAGACCGACGGTGAGACCGTGTCGCGCTTCGGCCCCACCCGCTCCTACTCCTACGAGCCGGCGCTGCGGCGTCGTCTGCTGGAGATCGCCGCCAACCCCGACGAGGCCCGCAAGGCGCCGCTTGTCGAGGAGGATCGGGCGGTCACCCTCGCCCATGTGGACGGCCTTTCCCGCTTCGCCACGGAAACCGGTGTCGCGCTGGCGGCCTGCGACGTGGTGGGCATGCACGGCCAGACCATCCTGCACCTGCCGCGCGAGCGCTTCACCCGCCAGCTTGGCGACGGCCAGGACCTGGCCGATGCCATCGGGGTGACGGTGATCGACAGGCTGCGCCATGACGACGTCGCCGCCGGCGGCGAGGGCGCGCCCTTCGCCCCGCTCTACCACGCCGCCCTCGCCCGGAGCCTGCGCCAGCCCGTGGCCGTGCTCAACCTGGGCGGGGTGGGCAATGTCACCTATCTCGACGGCGATGCCATCGTCGCCTTCGACACCGGACCGGCCAACGCGATGATCGACGACTGGGTCTGGCGCCATCGCGGCATGGCCTTCGATGCCGGCGGTGCGATCGCGGCATCCGGCCGGGTCGATCGCGAGGCGCTGGCCCGGCTGATGGACAACCCCTATTTCGATCTGGCGCCCCCGAAATCGCTCGACCGCAACGACTTTCCGGCCGACCCGGTCGGCGCGCTGGGGGTCGAGGACGGTGCGGCCACGCTGGCCGCTTTCACCATCGAGAGCGTCGCCCGCGCCGTCGCCCACCTGCCCAGTACGCCATTGCGCTGGCTGGTCACCGGCGGCGGCCGACACAACGCCACGCTGATGGGCGGGCTCGCCGAGCGGCTTGGCGTCCCGGTAGCGCCGGTCGAGGCCGTGGGCTGGGATGGCGATGCGCTGGAAGCCCAGATGGTGGCCTTCCTGGCCGTGCGCTCCCTGCGGCGCCTGCCCCTTTCCATTCCTTCCACGACCGGTGTACCTGAACCCATGACCGGTGGCCGCCGCTGCCAGCCGCGACCGAACCGCCCGACCGAGAGCCGGCCCGCTGCCCTGGCCGGCTGATTGCGTAGAGAACCGTCCCGCTCCGCCATGGCCACCCCTCTGCTGTCCATCGAAGGCCTGACCGTCAGCTTCGCCGGACCGAGCGGGCGCAACACGGTGGTCGAGGATCTCAGCCTCGCCATCCCGCCGGGCGAGGTCTACGGGCTGGTCGGCGAGTCGGGCTGCGGCAAGTCGATCACCGCCCTGTCCATCCTGCGACTGATCCCCACTCCGGCAGCGCGCATCGATTCCGGCCGTATCCGCTTCGACGGCGAGGATCTGGCCACGGTGCCGGCGCGGCGGCTGCGCCGGATCCGCGGCCATGCCATCGGCATGATCTTCCAGGAGCCGATGACCAGCCTGAACCCGGTCTTCACCATCGGCGACCAGATCGCGGAAAGCCTGACCCTGCATCGTGGCCTGCGCGGCGAGGCGGCCAGGCGGGAAACCACGCGTCTCCTCGACATGGTCGGCCTGCCCGCCGCGCGCGCCCTGCTCGGCCGCTACCCGCACGAGCTTTCCGGCGGCCAGCGCCAGCGCGTGATGATCGCCATCGCGCTCGCCTGCTCGCCACGCCTGCTGATCGCCGACGAGCCGACGACCGCGCTCGACGTCACCATCCAGGCGCAGATCCTGGAACTGATCGACGGCCTGCGCCGGGAACTCGGCATGGCGGTCCTGCTGATCACCCACGATCTCGGCGTGGTCTCCGAGCGCTGCGACCGGGTCGGCGTCATGTACGCCGGACGGATGATCGAGGAGCAGCCGGCGGCGGCGCTCTTCCGCCTGCCGCGCCACCCCTACACCGTCGGCCTGATGCGCTCCCGCCCCGCCGGCCATCCCCGCGGCGAGCGCCTGCCGACCATCGAGGGCACCGTGCCGCCACCGGGCCGGCGCCCGCCCGGCTGCGCCTTCGAGCCGCGTTGCGGCAACCGGCTGGAGCGCTGCGCCGTGAAGCGGCCGCCGCTCGCCACGCTGAATGGCGACGGGCGCCTCGCCTGCTTCAATCCGGCCGCATCAACCGAGGCACGCAGATGAGCGAGCCGCTTCTGATCGTCCGCGATCTGACCCGGGAATTCGGCCGCGGCGCCAGGCGGGTACGCGCTCTGGCCGGCGTCAGCCTGACGCTCGACCGCGGCCAGACGCTGGGTGTGGTCGGCGAGTCGGGCAGCGGCAAGACAACGCTGGGCCGTGCCATCCTGCGCCTGATCGAGCCGACATCGGGCACCGTCCGTCTGGCCGGGGAGGACCTGCTCGCTCTGTCGCCTGGCACCCTGAAGCGGGCCCGGCGGCGCGCCCAGATCGTCTTCCAGGATCCCTTCGGCTCGCTCAATCCGCGCCACACCGTGCGCCACATCGTCGGCGAGCCGCTGATCGTGCACCGGGTCGGGACGCCGGCGCAGCGACGCGCCCGGGTGGACGAACTGCTGGCGGCGGTCGGCCTCGGCCCGGAGGCCGGCGACCGCTTCCCCCACGAATTCTCCGGCGGCCAGCGCCAGCGCATCGCCATCGCCCGTGCCATCGCGCTCGACCCCGACCTCGTCATCGCCGACGAGCCGGTCTCCGCCCTCGACGTCTCGATCCAGAGCCAGGTCCTCAACCTGATCGCCGATTTGCGCCGCGACCGCGGCATCGCCTTCCTGTACATCAGCCACGACCTCTCCGTCGTGCGCCACGTCAGCGACCGGGTGGCGGTGATGTATTTCGGCCGGGTGGTGGAGATCGACGAGACCGACCGGCTCTACGCCCGGCCGGCCCACCCCTACACCCGGGCGCTGCTCTCCGCCGTGCCGCGGCTGCAGGGCGAGGCCGGCAGAGGTGAGCGCATCACGCTCGAGGGCGAACTGCCCGATCCCTCGAACCCGCCGCCGGGCTGCCCCTTCGCCCAGCGCTGCGTCTCCGTGCATGGCCGCTGCCGGCAGGAGCTACCCGGGCTGGTGCCGCGGACGCTGACCGACGGCAGCCGCCGGCCCGTGGCCTGTCATCTTTTCCCGACGGCGGGCTGAGTGCTCGGCACCGTCATCTGCGCCACGAAGTCGTAGCGGTCGCCGCGATAGTAGGACCGCGTGAATTCGATCGGCTTGCCGCTCGGCAGATAGGATATCCGGCGGATGAACAGTGCCGCGCTGCCCTCCGCCACGCCGAGGATCGCCGCCTCCGGCGCCTCGAGATTCTGCGCCCGGAGATATTCCAGCGCCCGCACCGGCTTGCGCCCCCGGCGCTCCAGATAGGCGTAGAGCGAATCGCCGATCTTGCCGGGATCGTGCACCGATTCGGCCGGCAGGCAGGCGAATTCGATGGCCATCGGCTCCTCGTCCGCCAGCCGCAGCCGGCGCAGCCTGAAGACCTCGGCCGAGGGCGACAGGGCCAGGGTCAGCGCCTCCTCCGGCGTCGCCTGGCCGAACGCGAAGTCGAGCCAGCGGCTGGTCGGCCGCCGGCCGCGATTGCGCATGTCGTCGGAGAAGCTGGTCAGCGCCGTCATCGGCTGTTGCAACCGGTCGCTGACGAAGGTGCCGGACCCCTGGCGCGATTCCAGGAGTTGTTCGCCCTCCAGGATCTGCAGCGCCTTCTGCAGGGTGACGCGACTGATGCCCAGCGCCTCGGCGAGCGGGCGTTGCGCCGGCAGCACGGTGCCTGGCGGCAGGTGTCCGTCACGGATCGCCCGCGCCAGCTGCCGCGCCAGCACAAGATAGCGCGGCCCGCCGAGATCGTCGGCGGCAAGGTTGGGCACGAGGTCTTCGAGTTGGCTCGTCGGTCGATACTGGCTCATCGCGCTGCGCTTCCCTGCCGGACAGCGGTTTCACCCGCCAATCTAGCGCCTGACCCCGGGGCCTGCGAGCAGCCATCGCCGTACCCACGGCAAGCCCCTGGTCGGCGCGGCGGCCGGGGCCGGGCCGACGCCCCGCCCTTTTGGTTGAGATGCCGGCCTTGAGATTTTCAATTGCAGATCGATTGCGCACCATTACCGATAGTGGCAGCTTCAGGAATATGACGTCCCCGGTTGATCGTCGGGCGCCTCGTGCGCAACTATGTGATCTGAAGTTATACGGCTGTGCTTCCCAGACCGTCATTCCAGCCGTCGCCACGTCCGGCGGCGGGCCGGATCGCAAGGGATGGCGGCGGATGGTTCGAGGAATTTCGGGTGACGGCGACTGGTACCAGGCACGCGCTCATCATCGACGACGATCCACTTGTCGGACAATCGATAAAGGCGATGCTCAGTCAACTATCAGTTGAAGCAGTCATCGTCGACACCGGCACCGAGGCGCTCATCGTCGCAGCAGACCGGCCGTTCGATATCATCTTCTGCGACATCATCATGCCCGACCTCGACGGCTTCAGCATCATCGAGCGTCTGTTCGCTCTCGGCGTCGACGCCCCCGTCGTGGCGATGAGCGGTGGCGGACGGGTGGACGCTGGCGAATATCTCAACTGGATCAACATTCTCGACGTTCGCGCCACGCTGCGCAAGCCGTTCGGACGGAAGGATCTGACGCAGGTCGTCGATCAGGTGTTGGGCGGAGAGACACCATGACGATGCTGCCCATGGCCCGGAAAGGGAGCTGAACGGCGACCGCCCGCCGCGCTGTTGCGAATGACCCACTGGTCCGTCGACACCACCATTGCGGACTCCCTCCCGGCACGGGATGGCACGACGCTGCTCGTCCTGTCGGGCCGTCGGGACGTCTCGCCACCGTCCTGGGGACTGCTGGCGAGCTGTCTCGACAACGATGTCCTGAAAAGGCAGCCAGTGCTGGGCTGGCGTTCGGAGGTGCTGACGGACGAGCAGCGTGCCTTCCTGCCGGTTCTCGCCGACGGACCGCTCCCGTTGTCGAGCTTCGGCGGCGACGGAGGCGCCCGGACCCGCGCCGACAAGGCCGCGGTGCGCTTGCCCTCCGGACGCACGCTCTCCCTGCCCGACGGCCGGATGCACGATTCCGCCGAAACCTGGCTCGTCGGCTGCCTGTTTCCCGCCGCTGCGGGTAGGACGGACGCTGGCGCCGGTGCCCCTCCGCCCGACGGCTTCACCGGTCACCCGCTCTTCGACGAGGCGGCGGTGACAGTGGAGGACATCTCCGTCCGGCGAACCTCCTACCGTTGGACGCCGCGCCCGAATGAGGTAGAGGCGAAACCGCAAGCGAGTCCCTGGCAGGTTTCCTACAGCCTCCAGCGCGCCTCCTCGCTCGAGGAAATCATCCGGCCGGCCAGCCACGCCGCCTTGCGGCAGCTCGCCTACGGGCTCCTGAACGAACTCGGCATCCAGCTTCAGCTGCGTGCGTCCACGCTCAGCCGCTACGAGTTGTCCACCGGCTCCCTGCGCCTCGTATTCTGGCGGCTGCTCAGCGAGGGCGACACGCCGGGCCGCGTGGACGTCACCGAGCACCTGGAGCACTTCTCCGGTTGCGCGCTCGCCCCCTCCCGCGGAGGCGAGGCGCCGGAGACCGGGCCGGAAGCGTCGATCATCGACGACGTCGCATCGGCCGGCCGGGAGGCCGGTCCGCGCGATGTCGACCTGCTGCGGAAGCTCTGGTCGCATGCCGTCGGGGACCTGCCCAGCCACCGCCAGCTGGCCGAGATCACCGGCCATCTCGGCGGCCTCGCCGGCATCGTCTCCGCCGATCGCCAGGTCCTCTCCCGCCGGCTCCGCCTGCCCGACCCGGTCGTCGACCTGCTGACCCTCGTGCGCGAGGCGGTGAACCGCTGCCTGGAGCAGGAGTTCCGCGACCGCCGTCGCTTCCGCGACGTCGAGGACCTGGTGGCCTATTGTCGGGCGCGGATCGGCCGCAGCACGGTGGAGGAATTCCGGGTTGTCTTCTTCGACGACGCGATGAAGATGCTGCACGACGACCATCTCGGGACCGGCAATGCCGAGCGCATCACCGTCGAGGTGCGCGACGTCATCAAGCGGGCGCTGATCTGGGACGCCCGTTCCTTCCTCGTCTATCACAACCATCCCTCGGGCGACGCCACGCCGTCAGCGGCGGACATCCGCTTCACGAGACAGCTGATCGAGGCGTCAGAGGCGCTCGAGGTCTCGCTGGATGACCACCTGGTCATCACCCGCACGGGCCATCGCAGCCTGCGCCAGGACGGCCTGCTCGACGAACCGGCGCAGCCGCCAAGGGCCCGCAGACAGCGCTGAAGTACCGGCCGATCCGGTGCCGCATCGGCTGGCCGCTCAGTCCCGCTCCGGTATCGACCCGCCGCGATAGCCGGGAGTTCCATGCTCGATGGCCCGACGCAGCATGTCGGCGAGTTCCTGGCGGCGGTAAGGTTTCTGCAGCAGCAACACGCCGTCATCGAGGCGGCCCTGATGGACGATCGCGTTCTCGGCATAGCCGGAGGTGAACAGGACCGGCAGGCCGGGGCGGATCACCGCCGCCTTGTCCGCCAGCTCGCGCCCGCCGAAGGCACCGGCCATGACGACGTCGGTAAACAGCAGGTCGACATGCGTGTCCCCGTGCAGCAGATCGATCGCGGCACCGGCGTTTGCTGCGCTCGTCACCCGATAGCCAAGCGCTTCGAGTTGCCCGGTCACATAGCGCCGCACCACCTCGTCATCCTCGACGACAAGAATGTGTTCGCCACGCCCGGTGGCGGCTGGTTCGGCAGGCCTGATATCACCATCGCCAGCCCCGGATGCGCGGGCGTGCGGCAGGTAGAGCCGCACCGTGGTGCCATGGCCCCGCTCGGAGTAGATCCGCACATGGCCGTTCGACTGCTTCATGAAGCCGAAGACCATCGACAGGCCGAGGCCGCTGCCCTTGCCAACCGCCTTGGTGGTGAAGAACGGCTCGAAGGCGCGCTCCAGCACCGCCGGAGACATGCCCGTGCCGGTATCCGAGACGGCAATCGAGACATAGTTCCCCGGCTTCACGTCGGCATGCTGCGCCGCGTACTCCTCGTCGAGCCGGGCCGATCCGGTCTCGATCACCAGACGGCCGCCCGCCGGCATTGCGTCGCGGGCATTGATGCAGAGGTTCAGCATCGCGTTCTCGAATTGCGGCACGTCGACATAGGCCGCGCCGATCCCGGTGGCGAGCCGGGTGGCGATCTCGATGTTCTCGCCCAGAGTCCGTCGCAACAGGGGCGCCATCTCCTCGATCAACCGGTTGGCGTCGGCGGTCTGCGGTTTCAGGGCCTGCTGCCGGGCGAAGGCCAGCAGACGACCGGTCAGGTCCGCCCCGCGCTCGGCCGCGGTGAGGGACACCCGGGCCAGAGCGTGCAGCGGCGTGCCTTCCTCCAGGCTGTCGACAAGGATCTCCGCATTGCCCATGATCACGGTGAGCAGGTTGTTGAAGTCGTGCGCGATACCGCCGGTCAGCTGGCCCACGGCCTCGAGCCGCTGGGCCTGCCGCAGGCGCTCCTGCATCTCACGCTGCTCGGTGATGTCGGTCATGCTGCCGATCATGCGCACGGCCTTTCCGGCGGCGTCGCGCCGGATGAAGCCGCGATCGGCCACCAGCGCCCAGCTGCCGTCCGCCTTCAGCATGCGATATTCGTCGGCCCACTGCACGTCGTCCCCCGAAAGCGCGCCGTGGGTGCTGGTCCGGACGCGGTCTCGGTCGTCGGGATGGACGAGCGACAGCCAGGTTTCCTCGGAGGGCGACAGGGCCGCCGGGTCGTGTCCCAGCACGGTGCGCATGCCCTCGCTCCACCAGATGACGTTGCGACCCAGATCCCAGTCCCAGACAACGTCATTGGTGACCTGGCTCACCAGCCGGAAGCGCTCGTCGGACTCGCGCAGGGCCAGCTCGATGCGCTTGCGTTCCGACACGTCGCGCTCGATGGCGACGAAATGCGCGGTCCGGCCGGTTTCGTCGGCCACCGGAACGATATCGAGTTCCAGCCAGAACGGCGTGCCGTCCTTGGTGTAGTTCACGACCTCGGCGCGAACCGGCTTCTCCGCCACCAATGCGGCCCGGATGCGGTGCAACTCGCCGCGATCGGTCAGCGGCCCCTGCAGGAAGCGGGGCGATTTGCCGATCACCTCCGCCGACCGGTAGCCTGTCATACGCTCAAAGGCCGCGTTGACGAAGATGATGCGCGGACCCGGGTCGTCGATCGGCTGCGCCTCGGTGATCAGCACGATGTCCTCGAGATGCGCGATGGAGGACTCCAGCAGGCGCATCTGCGCCGTGGCCCTGCGCTGTTCGGTGACATCACGGAAATAGACGGCGAGGCCGTTGCCGGTGTCATAGGGCGTGACGGAGAACCAGCGATTGACGGTCGGATCGAAGTGCTCGAACGTCGTCGTCTCGCCGGTGCCCATCAGCCGGTGGTATTCGCTCCACAGCATCGTGTCGCGGGCCGCCGGGAACTCTTCCCAGACCGACTTGCCGATCAGCCCCTCGCGCGAGCGCTGCAGCAACCGCTCGGCGGCATTGTTCAGGTAGACGAAGGTCCAGTCGCCGCTGAGCAGGTAGAAAGCGTCCGACATGCTCTCCAGACTCTGGTTGAGCTGCCGCGCGAACGCGCGGCGGTCGGCCTCGGCCTTTTTCAGCCGGGAGATGTCCTGCAGCGCGCCCTGGACGCGCACGACCCGGCCTTGCTCGTCGTGGACAGGTTCACCGATCACCCGGACCCAGCGCCGGTCACCGTCTCCGGCCAGCACCTCCATCTCCTCGTCGAAGCGGGTGCCCTGCAGATTCAGGCGCTCCATCACGTCGTAGAGGCGCTCCCGCCATTCCGGCGCGTAGAGCGCGACCGAGTCCTCGAAGGTCAGCATCCGGCCGCGCTCGATCCCGTGTATGTCGCAGGCCTCGTCGGAGAGCGTGACGGTGGCGGCGTTGAGATCGGCCGACCAGCCGCCGATGCTGGCCGTCCGCCCGGCGATGCGCAACAGGTCGTTGGCCTGCCTCAGCGAACGCTCGCGCTCGATGCGCTCGGAGATGTCCTCGACGATGGCGCAGAGGCTGGTCAGCGCGCCGGCGTCATCGAAAACCCCCGAGACGTTGACACAGACCCAGACCTCCTCGCCGTCGGGGCGGTGGAAGCGCTTCTCCAGCACGAAGCCGCGCTGTTCGCCGGCCAGCAGCCGGTGCAGCAGGTCGAGATTCTTTTCCCTGTCCCCCTCGACCGTCAGGTCGATGAAGCGGCGGCCCCGCACCTCGTCGACCGGCCGGTCAACCATGCGGCAGAAGGCATCATTGGCGTCGAGGATCTCGAAGTCCCGGGAACCGTGCACGACACCGACGAGGGCATCCTTGAACAGATCGACAATCGACTGGGAGGATCGAACCAAAACCGAGCCTTACCGCAACCAAAAGAAATATTCCTGGCGGCTATCGCCACTCAAAGGCTAGTTGGTTCGATCCCTTTCGTCCAGCCGTCCGACGGTGACGAAACCGCTACTCCGCTGCCGCCCGGGCGTCGGGTCCGGCATCCAGGAAGCCGCCGGACTGGCGACGCCACATCTGGGCATACAGCCCGTCGCGCGCCAGCAGGTCCTCATGCCCGCCGCTTTCCACGACCCGGCCGGCATCCAGCACGATCAGCCGGTCGAGCATGGCGATGGTCGACAGCCGGTGGGCGATGGCGATCACCGTCTTGTCCTGCATCAGCGTGTGCAGCTGTTCCTGGATCGCCGCCTCGCTCTCGCTGTCGAGCGCCGAGGTGGCTTCGTCGAGCACCAGGATCGGCGCGTTCTTCAAGAGCACCCGGGCGATGGCGATGCGCTGGCGCTGGCCGCCGGACAGCTTGACGCCACGGTCGCCGACATGGGCGTCGTAGCCGGTGCGCCCCCTGGCGTCGGCCAGGTCGCGGATGAAATCGTCGGCATGGGCCATGCGCGCCGCGGCGACGATTTCCGCCTCGCTGGCCTCGGGCCGGCCATAGGCGATGTTGTCGCGGATCGAGCGATGCAGCAGCGAGGTGTCCTGGGTGACCATGCCGATCTGCTGGCGCAGCGACTCCTGCGCCACCTGGGCGATGTCCTGGCCGTCGATCAGGATGGTGCCGCGGTCGACGTCATAAAAGCGCAGCAGCAGGTTCACCAGCGTCGACTTGCCGGCACCCGAGCGACCGACGAGCCCGACCTTCTCGCCCGGCCGGATGGTCAGCGAGAGGTCGTCGATCACGGCGATGTCGCGGCCATAGTCGAAGCAGACCCGGTCGAAGCGGATCTCGCCCCGCGGTACGCTCAACGCCGCGGCGCCAGGCCGGTCCACGGTCTTCACCGGCTGGGCGATGGTGTTGATGCCGTCCTGCACCGTGCCGATATGTTCGAACAGCCCGGCGATTTCCCACATGATCCAGCCCGACATGGCGCGGATCCGCATCACCAGCGCGATGCCGACGGCGATCACGCCGAGAGAGATCAGCGACTGGTGCCAGGCATAGATCGCCAGTCCCGCCACTCCGGCCAGCAGCAGCGAATTGGCGAGCTGCAGGCCGACCATCAGCATGGTGACCAGCCGCATCTGCCGGTGCACGGTCTCGATGAAGCCGTCCATCGCGCCCCGGGCGTAGCCGAGTTCGCGCTGGCTGTGGGCGAACAGCTTCAGGGTCTGGATATTGGTGTAGCTGTCGACGACACGGCCGGTCATCTCCGCCCGCGCGGCCGCCTGCGCCCGCGACACGTCGCGCAGCCGCGGCACGAAGTAGACCATCATGGCGCAGTAGGCCGCCAGCCAGGCGAGCAGCGGCACCGTCAGCAGGAGGTCGGCGCCGCCCAGCAGGATCATCGCGCCGGTGAAGTAGACCAGCGCGTACATCACCACGTCGACCAGCTTGGTCACCGTCTCGCGCACCGCCAGCGCCGTCTGCATCACCTTCTGCGAGACCCGGCCGGCGAACTCGTCCTGGAAGAAGGACATGCTCTGGCGCAGGATCGTACGGTGCGCCATCCAGCGCACGATCATCGGGTAGTTGCCGAAGATCGTCTGGTGCTCGACCAGCGACTGCATCAGCACCAGGGCCGGGAAGACGACGACCACCAGCACACCCATGCCCGCCAGCGTCCAGCCGAAGGTGTCGAAGAAGGCGGCGCGGTCGGCCACGCTCAGCCAGTCGACCAGCGAGCCCGTGAAGCCGACGAACACCACCTCCAACAGCGAGGTGAGGCCGGTGAACAGCCCCATCAGCGCCAGCCAGGGCAGCACCGGCCGCGAATAGTGCAGCAGGAAGGCGAACAGCCCCGTCGGCGGATGCGTCGGCGCTGTGGCGGGAAACGGGTCGATCCGGGTCTCGAAAAATCGAAACATGGTCAGGCTACCAGGGCTGGCGAATGGTCGTGTCGCTGTCCGCAGTGGCGGGCATCGACGGTTCGGGCGTCATAACTATTCCGATATCGGAAGAAAAGGCCGTCCGTTCGCAGGTCTGTTCTGCGCCATGCGCCAGGTGGTTGCGCGGACGGCCCGCTGGCCGGGGCGAATACGTTTGGAATGCGCAGGAACGTTGCGGTCATTGGCGGAGATTCCCGTTGCCGGTTCGGTCGACGTGCCTGGTCGCACGCGGAGATGACCCACGTCTACATCCTCAACTTAACTTCAGGTCAAACGCATTCTTCAGCCCTTCACGCGGTAGCCCGACACGCGGTGTGGCCTTGCGCGTCATCACGACCGCGGGTGGTTGACAATCGCGGATCCGGCTTATATTCAATCAATATGTTGATCAACAGGATTGTTGAATATGAACGCCCCCGACCCGCTCAGCACGACCTTCGCCGCCCTCGCCGATCCCACCAGGCGTGCCCTGCTCGCCCGCCTCAGTGAGGGGGAGGCGAACGTCAAGGCGTTGGCGGCACCCTTCGATATGAGCCTCCAGGCCGTCTCCCGGCACCTCAAGGTGCTGCAGGGGGCGGGGCTGATCCGCAAGGGCAAATCCGCGCAGTGGCGGCCCTGCCAGCTTGACGCCGGTCCGCTGCGGGCCGTGGACGGCTGGCTCGAGCGCTATCGCCGCTTCTGGGAGGAGAGTTTCGACAAGATGGATGCCTATCTCGCACAGATCACGAAAGGAGACGGCGATGGCAGCGCCCAATGAGGCCCGCAGGCTGGCCGACGACGAACTGCTGATAACCCGCACGCTCGACGCCCCGGTGACGCTGGTCTTCCGCATCTGGGAAGAGCGGGAGCACATGGTCCGCTGGCTGGGACCGAAGGACTTCATCTGCACGCATCTGGAGATGGATTTCCGCCCCGGTGGCCGCTGGCGCGCCTGCATCGAGTCGGCGGCCTATGGCGAAAGCTGGATGGGTGGCGAGTACAAGGAAATCGAGCGCGACCGCCGCATCGTCTACTCCTTCGCCTGGGAGGACGGCCGCGACCAGCCGGGCGTCGACACCCTGATCACCGTCACCTTCCGCGAGGAGAACGGCCACACCGTGCAGAGCTTCCACCAGGCGCCCTTCCTCACCGTGGAGTCCCGGGACAGCCATGTCGGGGGATGGAACGAGTGCCTCGACCGCGAGCAGGCCTATGCCGAGCGCCTGGCAAGTGATCGCCTGACAAGTGGTCGCCAGGCCGGGGAGACCGCGCAATGATCACCGTGACCGCCTTCAGATGGGTGCCCGAGTTCGCCCAGGGCCTGGTGCGTGACTTCCGGGTGCGCTGGGCCCTGGAGGAGGCGGGACTGCCCTACCGCTCGGTGCTGATCGACCCGGACGTCCAGGGATCGGCCGCCTATCGCGGGAAGCAACCCTTCGGCCAGGTGCCGGTGCTGGAGGAGGACGGCCACACGCTCTTCGAGTCGGGCGCCATCCTGCTGCACGTGGCACGCCGCAGCGAGGTTCTGCTGCCGGTCGAGGAGCCGGCGCGCAGCCGGGCCGAGGCCTGGGTCTTCGCCGCCCTGAACTCGATCGAGATCGTGATCCAGCAACTGGCCGAGATCGACCTCTTCCACCCGCAGGAGGACTGGGCCCGGCAGCGGCGGCCGGCCGTCGAGACGATGGTGCGCCGTCGCCTGGACGAACTGGCCGCCAGGCTCGACGGCCGCGACTACCTCGAGGACCGCTTCACCGCCGGCGACCTGATGATGGCGGCGGTCCTGCGCATCCTGCGCCATACCGAGATGGTGACGGCGCACGACGTGCTCGGCCCCTATCTCGAGCGCTGCCTCGACCGCCCGGCCTTCCGGCGCGCCGTGGCCGCCCAGCTCGCGGATTTCGGCGTCACCGGAGCATCCGCCGAGGCCCGACCGGCAGCGAGGCGGGCCATGTGATCCCTATTGCGGCGCCGCCTCGCCCTCCGGCGGCGGGGCGGCGCTGCATTCGGGCACGCGCCTGGCCGACACGCCAAGCTCGCTGCAGCGGAAAACCATGCCGTTGGTCAGTTCGACCAGCGGATCGATGCCAAGATCGATGTCGAAGCGGAAGCGGCTGATCAGGTCGCTGTAGTAGTCGTCGCAGGGCGGCAGGCGGCGGATGATCTGCAGCGGCAGGTCGGCGCAGTCGACCAGCACGTTGCCGAGCCGCACCTCGGCCACCGCCGCCGGCGACGGTCCCGGCACTGCGGCCAGGGCAGCGAGGAGCAGCACCGGGGCCATGATCCCGGTCGCCGCCCGCAAGGGTCCGATCCTCAACACCGTCCGCCGCTCCCCGGTCTGATCATAGCGTCGCCTCGAACCCGTGTGGCCCGGTGCCGCATCGGACCATTCGCCGGCCCGTGCGATCGCGGATGTGGCGAGTATACCAATTAAGCGGTGTGGCGCAGCCGACGCGTGTCCTGCCACCGCCATAGGCACGCATGCGATGTCCGGCGCGGGAGAACCGGCCTACGACACCGGACTATGACACCGGCCAGCGCTGCGCGGTGGAGATGCCGGCGCGCTGCCAGATCGCCGCGGCGGCGCCGTTCAACTCGCGCCTGAGCATGGCTTCGTCCACCGTCAGCAGGGTGCGGTCGCGCATCACCACCTTGCCGTCGATGATCACCGTCTCCACGTCGCCGCCATTGGCCGCATAGACCAGCGTGTTGACCGGGTCGAAGGTGGGCGCCCAGTGCAGACCGGTCATGTCGACCAGCACCAGGTCCGCCCGCTTGCCGACCTCCAGCGAGCCGATCTCGTCATCCCACAGGCAGGCCCGCGCGCCCTCGATGGTCGCCATCTCCAGCGCTTTGCCCGCGCCCATCTTCAGGGGATCGGCATAGGCGTCCTTGTGCGCGCAGGCGGCGAGATACATCACCCTCACCATGTCGAGGAAGCGGCCCGCCGTCGCGGAATCCGTGCCCAGCGAGATGGTGATCCCCGCCTCCGCCATCACCGGCATCATGCGGTTGTGCACCACCCCGTAGGAGCCGTGCATGGAGGCCGAGGGACAGTGCGCGACCTTCACGTCATGCGCCTTCAGCCAGCCCACTTCCTCCTCGTTGGGATAGCCCATGTGCACGGTGTAGAGATTGGGCGCGAACAGGCCGAGATCGTAGTAGCGGCGGAGCGAGCGCTTGCCGAACTTGGCCTCGATCATCTCGTTCTCGCCCATCACCGCGGCGACATGGGTGTGGATGCCCACACCGTGCCGGTCTGCCAGCTGCTTGACCGCGACGCAGAGTTCGTCGCTGCAGTTCGGGATGTAGCGCAGGCTGGTCCAGGCCCTGAGGCGACCGTCCGCCGCGCCGTTCCAGCGGTTGATCAGTGCCTCGGACGCCGCCAGCGCCACGTCCCGTTCCTCGAAATGCTTGTCGGGGATCGGCACGTCCTCGTCCGCGATGTCGCGGGTCGAGCGGTTGATGATGCCGCGGATGCCGATGTCGACCGCCGCCTGGGCCAGGCTGTCGGCGTGATAGCCGCCGGGGTCGTTGAAGCAGGTGGTGCCCGAGCGGATCATCTGGGCGAAGTTGCCAAGGGCGCCGGTATAGGCCTCCTCCGCGCTGACCGCCGCCTCATAGGGATAAACCCGGCGATAGAGCCAGGTCATGATGTCGACGTCGTCGCCGATGCCCTTGGACAGGTACTGGAAGGGATGGTTGTGGCCGTCGATCAGCCCTGGGATGAGCAGCCGGTCGGTCGCGTCGATGGTCAGCGTCGCCTTGTGGGCGCGGCTGATCTCGGCCGTCTTGCCCACCGCGACGATGCGCCCGCCGTCGACCGCCACCGCGCCGTCGGTGATGACCCGGCGCTCGGGATCCATGGTGACGACGGTGGCGTGCTTGATGACGATCTCGGCCATGCTCTTCCTTCTCTCTTGCGTGCCTATTCGGTCGCGCCAGGGTCCGTCAGACCCAGAAGCTCGCGCAGCTGCTGGGCATAGGCCTGGAAGCGCGGTTCCTGGCGCAGGCCGCCGAGGCGCGGGCGCGGCAGGTCGATGGCGATCTCCCGCAGTACCTGCCCCGGCCGTGGCGACATGACGATCACCCGGTCGGAGACCAGCACCGCCTCATCGATCGAGTGGGTGACGAACAGCACCGTCTTGCCGCTCTCCCGCCAGATACGCATGATCTCGGCCTGCATGACCTCGCGCGTCATGGCGTCCAGCGCGCCGAAAGGCTCGTCCATGAGAAGCAGTTCGGGGTCGTGGATCAGCGCCCGGCAGATCGCCACCCGTTGCTGCATGCCGCCCGACAGCTCGCGCGGATACTTGTCCTCGAAGCCCTCGAGGCCGACCGTCCTGAGCAGGTCGAGCGCGCGCGCGTGATAATCCCGGCGAGACAGGCCAAGCACGTCGATCGGCATCATCAGATTGCCCAGTACCTTGCGCCAGGGCGGCAGGGCCGGCTGCTGGAAGACCATGCCCGCGCCGACCTGCGGTCCGGCGATCGGCGCGTCGTGCAGGAAGGCCTGGCCGGCCTCGTAGCCGATCACGCCGAGCACGATCTTCAAGAGCGTGGACTTGCCGCAGCCCGACGGGCCGATGATCGAGACGAACTCGCCATAGCCGACGTCGAGGTCGATGCCGCGCAGCGCCTCCACACGGCCGGTGCGGGTCTCGTAGATCTTGGACAGGCCGCGGATCGAGAGGTGCGGCCGGCCCGTCTGCGCGCCCGTATCCCGCAGCGTCGTCACCGGTGCCGTGTTCATGCCTCGCCCTCCTTGGTGCCCTGCGCCCAGGGCAGCGCCACCCTCTGCAGCAGCTTGACCGCGGTGAACAGGGCGATGCCCATGGCCCCAAGGATCACCACGGCGGCGAAGACGAGGCGTGTGTTGACGTTCGCCGCGCCGGTGAAGACGACATAGCCGAGCCCGATGCTGCCGGCGACGAACTCCGCCACCACGGCGCCGATGACGGCAAGCGTGATGGAGATGCGCATGGCGGCGAACAGGCTGGGCAGCGCGTTTGGCATGCGGATCAGCACGAAGATCTTCCAGCGCGAGGCCTTCAGGCCCTTGACCACGTAGAGCAGGTCGTCATCGACCTGCAGCAGGCCGGCCGTCGTGTTCACCACGATGGGGAAGACCGTGATGAGGAAGACGACGATCAGCTTGGTCACCTCGCCCGGTCCGAACCAGATCGACAGCAGGGGCGCGATGGCGATCGTCGGCACCACCTGGGAGAGCACCAGGATCGGGTAGAGCGATTCCGCCAGGAACCGGGAATGGGCGATCAGCACCGCCATGGTCACGCCGATCGCCAGCGCGATCATCAGCGTGTAGCCGAGATGCATCAGCAGTCGGTCCCAGCGGCCGGCGATCTCGCCCAGCACGTCGGTCGGCGACGGCACGATGAAGCGCAGCAGGAAGCCCGTGTCGACGGCCACCTGCCAGAGCACGATCAGGCACAGGAAGAAGACGAGGGATTTCCAGCGGGAGCGCAACCAGCCCATTTACGTCCTCGCGGCCGTCGGTCGGCCGGCTACGGCAAGCATGATGGCGGAAGTGGGGGGGGCCCGCGCGGGGGCGGGGGGCGGCGGCCGGGGGGGGGGGGGGGTCCAGCGGGGGGGTGGGGTGGG
>JAVKFF010000226.1:0-4695 GCA_040226215.1 Azospirillaceae bacterium | reverse complement strand
CGATGTTTCAGGCAGGCGACACGTAGCCGTAGCGAACATTGTCGCGCATGCCGTCCAGTTCGGCGAAGTCGCGCTTGAGCTTCGATATCCCGTCGTCGAACATCGGGTCCAGATCCGCGCGCAGGTTGATATTGAACAGCCGTGCCGAATTGAGCCCGAATATGGCGTTCTTGACGAAGCCATCGGCCGCGCCGAGTGGCGCAAAGCCGTGCTTGCGCTGCATGTCCTCCGGAATCTCCAGGCGGCGCATCGCCTCGATCTGCCATTGCGGCGAGCCGTAGAAGACAGAGTCGGTGCCCCACACGACGTGATCGACCCCCATGCCCTTGATCAGGATACCGAGGGTCGCGGCGGCAAGTCGCGGGTCGGTGACGCAGGAATTGGCGAAGGTGGTGCCGAGCTCGGCATAGACATTGCTGACGCCATGCTCCTGGGGAATGCGGGCAAGGTCGCTGGCCCATTTCAGTTCGCCGGTCGCATTGAACTCGTCGAGCATGATGTTGGAGGGTTCCAGGAACGGCCGCATGCAACTGTGATAGATGATGAAGTTCATCTCCGGCCAGTCCTTGGCCGCCTTGGCGATGTCCCAGGCCGTATTATATTCCCACTTGCCGGCCCAGGACGTCTCATAGTCGGCGGGCATCAGGCCCTTGTGGACCGCGATGTTCCTTTTGCCGGCCTTCAGCGCCTTCTCGTAGAAGGGGTACATCAGCTTTTCATCGTCCAGCCGGTACGGAAATTCGGAGCCGGGCGACAGAGGATCGCCGATCGTATAGGACTTCCAGCCGTCGTGCCGGCCTTCCTGCATGGCCTTTTCGGCCGCCTCCATCCAGCCCGGCTGGCCGGGGGTGATGACGAAATGGCCGAGCATGCGGCGCGTGCCGGCCATCTTGTTCACCATGGCGACGGTATCCGCGATCTGATCGTTCGGCAGCATCCACCAGCTTGGGTCGTCGAACGGGGCCCCGGACAGCAGCGCAATCTTGGTGTCCGAGTTGACGAACATCTGGCGCATGTAGTTGTCGAACTTGTAGTAGGCCAGGGTCAGCTCTTCCGGGTTCAGCGCCGGGTTCCAGTTCTCCGCTGCGAACAGGCCCAGACCCAGGAGGCCCTCCTGCATGAAACCGTCATGCACAAGATGGGTCTGATCGTCCAGGATGAACTGGCCGGACAGGGCGGCCGCACGTTCGTCCGCCATCTCCCGGTCTGCCGCTTCGGCCTCGCTGACCTTGAAGACCGGGCCGAAAACCTCGTTCATCGCGACGAACCCGGCGGCCAGTCCTGCGGCCGTGCCGAGAAAGCGGCGGCGGCTCAGGCCCTGCTTCCTTCCATGGGTATCGGCCAGTTCCTTGATCCGTTCCTCGACCTGCCTTTGCTTCGGTGTCTGTGGCATCGGCGTGAACTCGCCGTTCGAAATCATCTGGATCGGAACCGGAGATGCGAACTCCACGTCCTCGGCCGGCTTCAGCTTGTTGATATCGACTAGGTTCGGCATCGATTTTCTCCCTGTTTTATAGACGTCTTCGACGTTCTTATATTTAGTCTTTGTTTTATCGAGGCCGCCGGACACATCCTGCGGCTCCGACATCATTCTCGCATCACTTTTGTATATTTTTGATATATCAGTGTTGAAGCAAGGATCGGCTGAGTCAAGGGTACGGACAATCGACCCGATGCCGTGCCGGTCAGATCGGGCCCTACGTCCCGAAGAGGACCAGGGTGCCGAGCGCCACATGAACCGCCGTGGACGGAGGGGCGCCGCAAGGCTCCCTCCTATCCGACCCGGCGGCTGCGCTGCGGCTGCAAACTCCCGAATCGCGAGCGGACAGCTGCTCTGCTAGACTCCTGCGTGCAGGTTGTCGCAGTGCCTGCGACCATAAGCACTGCCCGCAAAAGGGCAGCCAGACTGGACGGGCATCGGCGCCATAGCGGCCGGCACCGCCGACACTGACACAGGGAGAGAGACATGACGTGGAACGGACATGCGGTCTGCCTTGCGGCCGCGGCGATGCTCTGTACCGGAACAGCCGGCACCGCGCTTGCGGCCGAGTATGGGCCGGGCGCCTCGGAGACCGAGATCAAGATCGGCAACACCATGGCCTATAGCGGGCCGGTCTCCCCCTACGGGACGATCGGCAAGGCGGTGGCGGCCTGCCTGCAGGAGCAGAACGACAAGGGCGGCATCAACGGCCGCAAGATCACCTACATCACCCTGGACGATGCCTACAGCCCGCCAAAGACGGTGGAGCAGACCCGCAACCTGGTGGAGAGCGACGAGGTGCTGGCCGTGGTCCAGAGCCTGGGCACGCCGACCTCGGCCTCGGTGCGGAAATACCTCAACCAGAAAGGTGTGCCGCAGCTGCTGATCGCGTCCGGCGGGTCGATGTGGGGCGACTACAAGGACTTCCCCTGGACGATGGGCTTCCAGCCATCCTATCGCACCGAGGCCCAGGTCTACGGCAAGTGGGTGGCGAAGGAATATCCCGACGCCAAGATCGCCATCCTGTCCCAGAACGACGATTACGGCCGGGACTACCGCACCGGCTTCCTGGAAGGGCTTGGCGACAAGGTCAAGCAGATCGTGGGCGAGCAGACCTACGAGTCGACGGACCCCACGGTCGATTCCCAGATCATCAACCTGAAGAACAGCGGCGCGGATGTCTTCTTCAACATCACCACCGCGAAGTTCTCCGCCCAGGCGATCCGCAAGATGGCGGATATCGGCTGGAAGCCGCTGCACATCCTGAACGGTGTCTCGAACTCCGTCGGCGCGGTGCTGACGCCCGCCGGCCTGGACAAGTCGGTCGGCATCATTTCCGCCGATTATCTGAAGGACCCCACCGACCCGGTCTGGCAATCCGATCCCGACTACAAGGAATGGGTGGCGTTCATGGACAATGCCTACAAGGGCGACAAGCTCGACAAGTTCAATGTCTATGCCTATGCGTCCTGCAAGACCCTGATCAAGATCATCGAGCAGATGGGCGACACCCTGACCCGCGAGAACATGCTGAAGCAGGCGGAAAATCTCGACTACGCCCCGCCGATGGTCCTGCCGGGCATCAAGGTGAAGACCGGCCCGGACGACCATTTCCCGGTGGAGCAGATGCAGCTGATCCGCTTCGACGGCAAGGAATGGGTCCGCTTCGGCGAGATCCTGGACGTCGGCGGCGACAGCGGCGGCAGCTGATCGCAGGACTGCGCCGGCCGCCGGGATCGGACCCGGCCGGCCGATTCCGCGGGATCGGGGAGGGGCGGCGTTCGCGCCGCCCCTTTCGCGTTTCCGGCCCGCCCGGACAAATCCGGTCGCGACCGGCAGGTACGGCTTGACACCTGGCGGCCTGCCCCCTTCGAATGCGGCCTCGCCATCAGAAGCGAGCGAACCAGAACACTGACATATAAGTAGCCATCGCAACGTACTAGGTAGTGAACAACCAGGAAGGTAAGTCCAACCAATGACCCGTCAGATTCTCATGGCCGCCGTTGCGGCCTCAGCACTGGCCGTGACGCCGGCCCTGGCCGCAGAGTACGGCCCGGGCGCCTCCGATACGGAAATCAAGATCGGCAATACGATGCCGTACAGCGGCCCCGCCTCGGCCTATGGGGCCATCGGCAAGGCCGTCGGTGCCTGCTTCGACAAGATCAACGCGGAAGGCGGCATCAACGGCCGCAAGATCAACTTCATCTCCCTCGACGACGGCTACAGCCCGCCGAAGACCGTGGAGCAGACCCGCAAGCTGGTCGAGCGCGAAGAGGTGCTCGGCGTCGTGACCGGCCTCGGCACGCCGACCAATTCGGCCGTCCACCGCTATCTGAACCAGAAGAAGGTGCCGCAGCTGTTCGTTGCCACCGGCGCAACCAAGTGGGGCGATCCGGAGCAATATCCCTGGACGATGGGCTGGCAGCCGAACTACCAGACCGAAGGGCGGATCTACGCCAACTATCTGCTGGAGACCAAGCCCGACGCCAAGATCGCGATCCTCTACCAGAACGACGATTACGGTAAGGACTACGTGAAGGGCATGAAGGACGGCCTCGGCGACAAGGCCGAGAGCATGATCGTTGCGGAGGAGAGCTACGAGGTCACCGACCCGACCATCGACTCGCAGATCATCAACCTGCAGAACTCCGGCGCGAACGTGTTCTACAACGTGACCACGCCGAAGTTCGCCGCGCAGGCGATCCGCAAGGTGGCCGATCTCGGCTGGAAGCCGCTGCACCTGCTGAACTCGGTCTCCAACTCGGTCGGCGCGGTGCTGAAGCCGGCCGGCTTCGAGAAGTCCGTCGACGTGATCTCCGCCCTCTACCTCAAGGATCCGACCGATCCCGCATGGGAAGCCGATCCGGACTACAAGGAATGGCTGGCGTGGATGAACGAGTACTATGCCGACGGCGACAAGACCGACACGTTCAACGCCTATGGCTGGGGCAACTGCCATACCATCGCGCAGGTGATCCGGCAGATGGGCGATACCGTGACGCGTGAGAACTTCGTCAAGCAGGCGGCCAGCCTGAAGGATTTCCAGGCCCCGATGCTGCTTCCGGGCATCACCATCAACACCAGCGCGACGGACTTCTTCCCGATCGAGCAGATGCAGCTCGTGAAGTTCGACGGCACCGAATGGGTGCGCTTCGGCGAGGTGCTGAGCGCCGGCAAGGAAACCGGCAGCGGCAGCTGATCCGGACAGTTCGGCC
>JAVKFF010000225.1:0-3697 GCA_040226215.1 Azospirillaceae bacterium | reverse complement strand
AGCGCCGCCGCCATCGGCTACATCATCTTCTTCGCCCGCCAGCTGCAGCTGCGCGCCGGCTTGCCGATGGCCCTGCCCGGCGACATGTGGGCGGCGATCGCCGGGGTGGTGCTGATCGCCGAACTGACCCGGCGGCTCGCCGGGCTGGCGCTGGTGGTGATCGCCGGCATCTTCGTCGCCTATGCCTTTCTCGGCCCATGGCTGCCCGGCCTGCTGGAGCATCGCGGCTATGACGTGAAGCGCTTCTTCACCTACATCTTCACCGACAATGGCATTCTCGGCGCGCCGATCGCCATCTCTTCCACCTACATCATCCTGTTCGTGATCTTCGCCGCCTTCCTGCAGGCCAGCCGGGTGGGCGAGTATTTCGTCAATGTCGCCTTCGCCGTGGCCGGCCATCGCCGCGGCGGCCCGGCCAAGGTGGCGGTCTTCGCCGCCGGCCTGATGGGAATGATCAACGGCACCTCCGCCGGCAATGTCGTGGCCACCGGCAGCCTGACCATCCCGCTGATGAAGCGGGTCGGCTACCGGCCGCAGACCGCCGCCTCGGTCGAGGCCGCGGCCTCGACCGGCGGGCAGATCATGCCGCCGATCATGGGCGCCGGCGCCTTCATCATGGCGGAGATCACCGGCATCCCCTATCTGGAGATCGTCTATGCGGCGGTCGTGCCGGCGATCGTCTATTTCGCCTCGGTCTATTTCATGGTCGACCTGGCGGCGCAGAAGCACCGCATGACCGGCCTGCCGCGCAAGGACCTGCCGCGGCTCGGCCTGCTCCTGCGCCGGATCTATCTGTTCACCCCGATCCTGGTGCTGATCGTCGCCCTGTTCGCCGGCTATTCGGTGATCCGCTGCGGCACCCTGGCGATGATCACTGCCGTTGTCGTCTCCTGGCTGACCCCGCACCGGATGGGGCCGCGACTGATCTTGCATGCGCTGGAGATGGGCGCGCGGATGAGCCTGCAGCTGGTGGCTGTCTGCGCCGCCGCCGGCATCATCGTCGGCGTCATCGCGCTGACCGGAATCGGCTCGCGCTTTTCCGCCGCGCTGCTGACCCTGGCCGACCAGAGCCAGCTCCTGGCCCTGGTCTTCGCCATGTGCGTGTCGATCGTGCTGGGCATGGGCATGCCGACCACGGCAGCCTATGCGGTGGCGGCCAGCGTGATCGCACCGGGCATCATCAATCTCGGCGTCGAGCCGCTGACGGCGCATTTCTTCATCTTCTATTTCGCGGTGATGTCGGCCATCACCCCGCCGGTGGCCCTGGCCGCCTATGCCGGCTCCGCGCTGGCCGGCTCCGACCCGATGAAGACCAGCGTGGAAAGCTTCCGCATCGGCCTGGCCGCCTTCATCGTGCCCTACATGTTCTTCTATTCCGACGCGATGCTGCTGCAGGGCTCGATCCCGCAGATCCTGCATGTCGGCGCCACCGCCATCGTCGGCGTCTACCTGCTCTCCGCCGCCGTGCAGGGCTGGCTGCTGGGCCCCGCCCATCCGGTAGTGCGCGCCGGCCTGCTGGCGGCCGGCCTGCTGATGATCGAGGGCGGCTGGCGCACCGACCTGGCCGGCATCGGCCTGGGCCTCGCCCTGATCCTGGCGCAGCGCTTCGTCCTGGTACGGCAGCGGCCGGGACCGGCGGGGTAGCTGTGCCGGTGGACTGCCTCGCCAGGCGGATCGCCGGTCCCCGCCTGCAGGCACGTCGCAGCGCCGATGGCCCCTGCCCTACCCGGTGGCGAGGCGCTTGCGCGGGGCGAAGACCGGTTTCTCCACCACCTGCGCCGGCACGGGTCCGGCGCGCATCTCGACCTGCAGTCCGGTGCCAGTCGCCGCGCATTCGGTGGCGACCATGGCCAGGGCATTGTTCTCCTTGAGCCGCGGCGTATGGACGGCCGATGTCACCTCGCAGATGATCCGACCACCGTCATGGACCAGCCAGAAGGTGGTGTTCGCCCCGGCAAGCGCGGGCCGTCCAGGCGCAGGCCGACCTGCCGGCGACAGACGCCTTCGGCGCGGATGTGCCGCAGCGCCGCCTTGCCGATGAAGTCGAAGCCGCCGTCGAGGTCGACCAGCCGATCCATGCCGAACTCGAAGGGGTTGGTGTGGATGTCGGCAACGGCGTGATAGGACAGCATCGCGCCCTCGATAGGGCGGATCGTGGAGGTATGGCCGGGCCGCGTCGGCGCCGTCACGGACTTCGAGCGAACCGTCTTCACAAACCTCTGGCAGGCCCCCCCTGGAAAGCGAAGCAACGATCGACCGACTGAAGAACGAATTGAGTGAGGTGATCTCTGCATTGTTCGCCGGCGCGATCTGACGCAGACGCCTGCACTGATCCCGCGACCTGCGGGCCGGCTGGACAGATCAGCCTGGCGCCCGCTTCGAAGTTGATCTCGCGGTCGCGGAGTGCCATGCAGTGCGGCGAAACTGTCGATCCAGGATACGGCTGTACCCGGATGATCGAACGCGTGGCAGGTGCGACGGATGCCCCTTTTCGGCCGACTGCATGAGGACACATTCCTGCTGTTCTCGGGCAGCAACCGGCATCTCTACGCCTGCGTGATCTCCTCCCTGTACAGGGAGTTCTTCAGCGGCAGCAGCTTCGCCAGCCCGTTCCGCCAGGACGTCCTGCTCCACATCGCCGAAACGGTGCGCGGCAATGCTGCGCTCTGGGCGGATGAGGAGACATTGGCGGAACTGCCGCCACCGGCACGCAGGCTCGGCCGCCACCGGATCCGGCGGCAGGCTGCGGGCGGCCAGGCCAACGATCCGATCGGCCAGCGCAGCAATCATGTCTATGCCCGGATGCTGGCGACCGGCTGGCTGGTGGAGGAGCCGTTCGGCTTCAACACCCAGGTCGAGATGCCACCCGCCGCCATGGCGCTGGCGGAGCAACTGGTCGCGATCGAGGCCGGCCTGTCGCAGCTCTTCGCCGGTGTCGTGGCGGAGATCCGGACCGCGGTCCGCGCCATCCACGACGGCGAGGAGCGGTCGCTGCTGGCCCTGCCGCGGGCGGCGGAGAGCGCCACCGGCTTCGTCCGGCGGCTGCGCGCCATCCACGCCTCGCTGCGCGATGTCGAACGCTCCCTGATGACCAGCGGCGACCTGGAGGACCGGTTGCGCCATTTCATCGACGAGTTCGTCGAGCGGGTGGTGATCGTGGACTTTCGCGCCGTCCTGACCAGCGACCATCCCTACCATCACCGGCACGAAATCCTCCGCACGGTGGACGACCTGCGCCATCACGAGGAGCGGCGACAGGACCTCGCCCGACTGTGCGTCCAGGCCAGCTTCGCGCCGGACGAGGCAGAGGCCTGGCTGGCGGTGGAGGGCCATCTGTCGGACATCGAGAGCACCTTCGCCTCGGTCGACGACTTCATGGGCCGGCTGAATGCCTTCCGCGCCCGGCTCGAGGAACGGCTGCGCAACACGGTCCGCTACATGGAGCGCGCCGACGACAGCTTCTCGTCGGAGGTGGCCGACCTGATCCGCCGGCTGGATGCCATCGCGGAGCGGCGCGAGGCCGCCGGTCTGCCGCTGGCGGACTGGCCCTGCGCCCTGCCGCGCCACGACAGGCCATGGTCAGCCGAACTCGCGGCACAGCCGCGTGCCGCGCGGACACCGGTTGCGCCACAGCGCATCGCCCCGGTCAGCCGCGATCCGGCGGAAGACGTCTACCGCTGCCTGGCGCGCCGCTTCG